>NZ_JAPKNE010000005.1:0-287393 GCF_026344075.1 Enterobacter nematophilus
GCATATTACGCTTTCCCGCTTCAGAGTCAAGCGTTTATTTTGCTTTTCTCTGCTGACCCGGCGGCGTGTGTGCCGTTGTTCCGTGTCAGTGGAGGCGCATTATAGGGAGTTATTCTTAAGTGACAAGAGGAAATTTAAAAAAAGTTTCTATCCGTGTCTTTTTTCACCAATAGCGGTGATATCAAGCTACAAATTGTTCTATTTGATGTATCTGCAACCACAATCACATTCGAGGTGGCATAATTAACAGCATGAAACATTAAGGAATAAAAGCGATGCCATTAAGCGCACAACAGCTGGCCGCCCAAAAAAATCTGTCCTATGTGCTGGCAGAAAAGCTGGCGCAGCGGATTTTAGCGGGTAAATATGCCCCGGGGAGCATCCTGCCGGGTGAAATGGAGCTGGGTGAGCAGTTTGGAGTAAGCCGTACCGCGGTTCGCGAGGCGGTGAAAACCCTGACGGCAAAAGGTATGGTGCTTCCACGCCCTCGTATTGGCACGCGCGTGATGCCACAGAATAACTGGAATTTTCTCGATCAGGAGCTGCTCTCCTGGTGGATGACCGAAGACAACTTTCATCAGGTCGTCGATCATTTTCTGGTAATGCGCAGCAGCCTTGAGCCTCAGGCATGCCTGCTTGCCGCCACGCTCGGGACAGCAGAGCAGAAAGCGCAGCTTAACGCACTAATGGAAGAGATGGTGTTCCTGAAAAAACACTTCAACCGGGAACGTTGGGTTGAGGTCGATATGGCCTGGCATGAACATATCTATATGATGAGCGCCAATCCGTTCCTCACTTCCTTTGCTTCGTTATTCCATTCGGTGTACCACACTTACTTTACCTCTATTACACAAGACGAAGTGGTAAAGCTGGATTTGCATCAGGCGATAGTGGATGCCATTCAGGAGAGCGACGGGCAGCGAGCCCTGACTGCATGCCAGGCATTGCTGACCGCACCAACTCACCAGCAGGTAAATAAATGACAGAGAAAAAAGCGCGCAGCATGGCCGGATTGCCGTGGATTGCAGCCATGGCGTTCTTTATGCAGGCACTGGATGCCACCATCCTCAATACGGCGCTTCCCGCTATTGCGCAAAGCCTCAACCGCTCCCCGCTGGCAATGCAGTCCGCCATCATCAGCTACACCCTCACGGTAGCGATGTTGATCCCGGTAAGCGGCTGGCTGGCCGATCGCTTCGGTACCCGCAGAGTTTTCATGCTGGCCGTAACGCTCTTTACGCTCGGTTCACTGGCCTGCGCGCTCTCCACTTCATTAGCGGAGCTGGTTATCTTTCGCGTACTGCAGGGAATTGGCGGCGCGATGATGATGCCGGTGGCGCGCCTCGCCTTGCTGCGTGCCTACCCGCGCAGCGAACTGCTCCCCGTGCTCAACTTTGTCACCATGCCGGGGCTGGTTGGCCCAATACTTGGCCCGGTCCTCGGGGGGGTACTGGTTACCTGGGCAAGCTGGCACTGGATTTTCCTGATTAATATTCCGATTGGCGTGGCAGGGCTGATCTATGCCCGCAAATATATGCCGAACTTCACCACGCCCAGGCGCAGCTTCGATATGGGCGGCTTTTTCCTGTTTGGCCTGAGCCTGGTGCTGTTCTCCAGTGGGATGGAGCTCATTGGCGAGAAGCTCGTTGAAACGTGGCTGGCACTCGCCGTCATCTTCAGCGGTATTCTGCTGTTCCTTCTTTATATACGTCATGCGCGTCGTCACCCGACACCGCTTATCTCTTTATCTCTCTTTAACACCCGAACTTTTTCCGTCGGGATCGCGGGCAATATTGCCTCACGTCTGGGCACGGGCTGCGTACCGTTCCTGATGCCATTGATGCTGCAGGTGGGGTTCGGCTACCCGGCGCTGATTGCCGGCTGCATGATGGCGCCCACGGCAATGGGCTCCATTCTGGCGAAATCAACGGTCACGCAGGTACTGCGCTGGTTTGGCTATCGTAAAACGCTGGTTGGCGTGACGGTCTTTATCGGTCTGATGATTGCGCAGTTCTCGCTGCAATCCGCGGCGTTGCCGGTCTGGATGCTGATCCTGCCGCTGTTTGTGTTGGGGATGGCGATGTCAACGCAGTTCACGTCGATGAACACCATAACCCTTGCGGACCTGACCGACGAGAACGCAAGTAGCGGCAACAGCGTACTGGCGGTCACGCAACAGTTATCGATTAGTCTTGGCGTTGCCGTCAGTGCGGCCGTACTGCGGTTTTATGAAGGGTTCGATAGCACAAATACCGTTGAACAGTTCCACTATACCTTTATCACCATGGGCGCGCTTACCGTGGTGTCGGCGCTGGTCTTTATGCTGTTAAAACCGAAAGACGGCCGCAACCTGATCAAAGAGCGCCACAAGGCAAAGGCTAAACCGAACCCCGCTCCATCAGAACAGGAGTAAGCTGCAGACGTTGCTGCTGCAGCGTGGGCTGCGCCATTCGGTGGATCAACACATCAATGGCCAGCTCACCCAGTTCATCCTTTGGCTGATGAATGGTCGTCAGCGGCGGCGTCATGTAGCGCGCCAGTTCGATATCATCGTAGCCCACGATAGCCATATCGTCCGGAACGCGCAGTCCCGCCTGATAAAGCGCCTGATAGGCACCAAACGCCATCGCATCGTTACCGATAAACACCGCCTGCGGGCGAGGCTCTTGCGCCAGCAGCGTCTGCATTGCCTCGAAACCGCCGTTAAACTCGAAATCACCGGTGATTCGGTAACCATCAGGAATGACAAGCCCCGCCCGCTCCATTGCGGAGAGATATCCTTCCAGACGCAGGCGCGCCGGGGTTTTATCCAGCGGGCCGGTAATGCAGGCGATGCGGGTATGGCCCTTATCGATCAGATGCTGAGTCGCCATATCGCCGCCCAGCAGGGAGTTATCCTGAATCAGATCGCTGGTACCGTCGAAGGGCGCCCAGTCCATCATCACCGTGGGAATAGAGGGATAGCGCTGGATGATCTCTTTCGAGGGTTGGTGCGTTTCGGTACAGAGCAGCAGCAGCCCGTCGACGCGTTTTTGCATCAGCGTTTCCAGATTGCGGTTCATGCGCTGCTCGTCGCCTTCGGTATTGCACAGCACCAGGCTGTAGCCACGCTCAAAACAGCTGCGCTCTACGCCACGAACAAGTTCAGAATAAAAAGGGTTGGTACTGGCGGTGATCAGCATACCGATGGTGCGCGTCTGGTTGAGCTTGAGACTGCGCGCCAGCGCCGACGGCGCATAGTTGAGATCTTTTACTGCGGCTTCGACTTTCTCCCGAATCGCCTCGCTGACGAAGCGGTCGTTATTAATAACGTGAGAGACAGTCGAAGTAGAAACGCCCGCCATGCGGGCGACATCTTTCATCGTAGCCAAACGTTACCCCTGCTGACTTAAGAATTCATCGATCTCTTTGCGCCACGGAACGGAAGGCTGTGCGCCTTTGCGCGTCACCGCAATCGCGGCGGCGGCATGCGCAAAGCGGATGGCATCATCCATCGCTTTTCCTTCCAGCTGCGCCGTCACCAGCGCACCGTTAAAGGTGTCTCCAGCCGCGATAGTATCAATGGCTTTGACCTTAAAGCCCGGCACGCGACGCCCTTCGCCATTGACGCTTGCCCACACCCCACGGCTGCCAAGAGTAATGATAACGGTGCCGATGCCTTTTGCATGCAGCACTCTCGCCGCACGCGCGGCATCATCGTCATTTTCAACGCGAATGCCCGTCAGCTTTTCGGCTTCAGTTTCGTTCGGCGTAATGATGTCCACCAGCGCCAGCAGCTCGTCTGATAATACACGGGCTGGGGCCGGGTTAAGTACGACAGTGGTATGATTTTCATGCGCAATTTTCGCGGCGGCCAGCACGCTTTCAACCGGCGACTCCAGCTGCATCAGCAGGGCTTCCGCGCCAGCGATAATTTCGCGCTGCGCGTCGACGCGTTCTGTCGTTAACGCAGCATTAGCCCCCGCATGAATACCGATGACATTCTCACCTTCCGCGTTGACGAAAATCAGCGCTACGCCGGTAGATTCCCCTGCAACCACGCTGATCGGCGCAATGTCGATGTTGTCGCTTGCCAGCTGTTTACGTACGCGCTCACCGGTGTCGTCATCGCCCGTGCAGGCGATAAAGGCGATATTCGCTCCGCTGCGTCCTGCGGCGACGGCCTGATTTGCGCCCTTACCGCCAAACGCGACCTGGTACTGATTGCCAGTGACGGTTTCGCCCGGTGTCGGGAAAGTTTCAAGGTTAAGAATGTGATCGGCATTGATACTGCCAAGGACGACGAGGTTGCCTGCGGTTTTCATGGTTGAGCTGTCCATCTGAGAGCGCCACCGGTGTTACCCGGTGGCGTATGCCACACTTTTCTTTTATTTGGTGTCCCTCAGGCAGCCAGCGACTGCCTGAATCGCCTTTTACTGCTTAATGACCAGCTTCAGGTCAACCGGATATTTGGCCTGAACTTTTTCGCCCTTCAGCACTTTATCGGCAGTTTGCACGCCAGTCGCGCCAATCTGCTCAGGCAGCTGAGCGATGGTCGCAGCCAGTTTGCCATCATTTACCGCTTTTTCACCATCCGGCGTGCCGTCAAATCCGACAACCATCACATCAGATTTACCTGCGGTCTGCAGGGCACGCAGCGCGCCCAGCGCCATTTCGTCGTTCTGGGCGAACACTGCCTGCACGTCAGGATGCGCGGTCAGCAGGTTCTGCATAACGTTCAGACCTTTAGTACGGTCGAAGTCTGCCGGCTGGCTCGCCAGCACGTTGAATTTATGCGCCGCTACAGCCTGCTGGAAGCCTTCACCACGCTCACGGGCTGCGGACGTACCGGCAATCCCCTGCAGTTCGATAACTTTCGCGCCTTCACCGGCTTTCTTCGCAATGTAGTCACCCGCGATTTTACCGCCCAGCACGTTATCAGAAGCAATGTGGCTGACCACGTCGCCTTTCGTCGCCTGACGGTCCAGGGTAATCACCGGAATCTTCGCCTGGTTTGCCATCTTCACGGCGTTACCTACGGCGTCAGAATCGGTTGGGTTGATCAGCAGAATTTTGGTACCACGAACGGTTAAGTCCTGAACGTTCGCCAGCTCTTTCGCCGGGTTGTTTTGAGAATCCAGCACCACCAGGTTGTAGCCCAGCTTGTCCGCTTCTTTCTGCGCGCCATCCTTAAGGGAGACGAAGAACGGGTTGTTCAGCGTGGAGATAACCAGCGCGATGGTGTCTTTCGCCATGGCGTTAGCACTTACGGTTGCGCTCAGCGCGACAGCGGAAACCAGGGTAGCCAGTTTTTTCATGTTCATATCTAAGATGTCCTGTAGTGTCGTCAGTTACTGTTTTTTGTTGTCTACCAGTACCGCCAGCAAAATCACCACTGCCTTAACGATCATCTGGTAATAGGAGGAAACACCTAACAAATTCAAACCATTATTCAGGAAACCGAGAATCAGTGCGCCGATCAATGTCCCAACAATGCGACCTTTACCGCCCGCAAGACTCGTACCGCCCAGAACCACTGCCGCGATGGCATCCAGCTCATAACCCGTACCCGCCGTCGGCTGCGCGGAGGAGAGGCGCGCCACTTCGATGATGCCCGCCAGGGAGGCCAGCAGGCCGCACAGGGAGTACACGATAATTTTGACTTTATTAACGCTGATACCGGACAGGCGCGTTGCCGCTTCATTACCGCCCAGCGCATAGATATAACGGCCAAGACGGGTATGGTGCAGCATGTACCACGCTGCCAGGAAGACGATAGCCATGATCCAGACCGGCGTTGGAATGCCCAGCGGGCGGCCGATACCGAACCAGCCAAACAGATCCGCGTTATCGGTAAAGCCGGTATTGACCGGGCTGCCGTTGGTGTAAACCATGGTCACACCGCGCAGCAGCAGCATCATCACCAGCGTAGCGATAAACGCCTGAACGCGGCCTTTTGCCACAATCACGCCGGTTACGGCGCCAATCGCCGCGCCAGCTGCCAGGGCCGCAGCAACGGCCACCAGCGCGTTGACTTCAATGCCAACAATCGAAGCGGCGATCGCGCCGGTGAGCGCCAGCAGGGAACCGACGGACAGATCGATACCCGAGGTCAAAATCACCAGCGTCATGCCGACCGCCATAATGGCGTTCACCGACGTCTGCTGCAGAATGTTGAACAGGTTATTCACGGTGAAGAAATTCGGGCTCATGGTCGACACAATCGCGATCAGCACCAGCAGGGCAATCAGCGATTTTTGTTCCATCAGCCATGCCTTTGTGAAATAGCGGCGACCAGAAACAGCCTGGGTAGTCATCTTCTTACTCCTGATTCACGCGATTAAGCTTGCCCACAGCGGCAGCCATCAGAACTTCCTGGGTGGCCTGCTCGCGAGTGAATTCACCGCCGAGATGCCCTTCATGCATGACGATAATGCGATCGCTCATGCCTAATACCTCTGGCATCTCGGAAGAGACCAGAATGATGCTCAGACCGTCGGCCTTGAACTGGTTAATCAGCTGATAGATTTCTTTCTTCGCGCCCACGTCCACGCCGCGGGTTGGCTCGTCGAGGATCAACACTTTCGGGCGCGTCATCAGTCCGCGGGCAATCGCCACTTTCTGCTGATTACCGCCGGACAACAGGCCAATCGCCTGCTCCATCGACGGGGTTTTAACGTTGAAGAGACGGATAAAATCGCTGACCGCCTGCTGCTCGTCTTTATGCTTCAGGCTGCCCCCGCTGCGGCTGAAATAGCGCAGCGCGGTCAGGGACATGTTCTCTTTAACCGACATGCCCAGCACTAATCCGTCGCGCTTACGGTCTTCAGAGATATAGACGATGCCGTTCGCCAGGCCGTCCTGCGGCGAGCGGGTCACCACTTCATGACCGTCGAGGGTGACATAACCGCTGGTGCGCGGCAGTGCGCCGTAGAGCACTTTCATCAGCTCGGTACGGCCTGCGCCCATCAGGCCCGCCACGCCCAGGATCTCGCCCTGACGCAGGGTAAAGGTCACATCATTTACGCCCGGACCGCAGAGGTTGTCCACCTTGAGGCGGATCTCACCCGGCGCTTTGTCCAGACGCGGATACTGATCTTCGAGCTTACGTCCCACCATCATTTCGATGAGCGTATCTTCGGTCAGCGTCGCCACTTCGCGCTCGGCAATAAACTGCCCGTCGCGGAAGACGGTAACGTCATCGCAGATCTCAAAGATCTCTTTCATGCGGTGTGAGATATAGACAATCCCGCGGCCCTGCGATTTCAGTTCGCGGATCACGCGGAAAAGGGATTCGGTTTCGGTATCGGTCAGGGCATCGGTCGGTTCATCCATAATGATGACCTTCGACTCAAAGCTCAGCACCTTCGCGATTTCCACCATCTGCTGATCGCCGATGGAGAGATCGCCCACAAGGCGGTCGCTCTTAAAGCGCAGGTTCAGCTTCGCCAGCAGCTTGTCCGCTTCCGCGTACATGGTTTTCCAGTCGATTTTGCCGAACCGGTTCACAAACTCGCGGCCGAGGAAGATGTTTTCCGCAATGGTGAGCTGCGGGATGAGGTTAAGCTCCTGGTGAATAATGCCGATGCCCGCTTCCTGAGAGGATTTCGGGCCGTTAAAGGTGGTCTCTTTACCCAGCCATAAGAGCGAACCGGCATCGCGCTGGTAGATCCCGGTCAGCACTTTCATCATGGTGGATTTGCCGGCGCCGTTTTCGCCCACCAGCGCCATCACGCGCCCGGGGTAGACGTTCAGCGCCGCACCGGAGAGGGCTTTTACGCCCGGGAACGATTTATCGATCCCTTTGAGTTGCAGTAATGCGTCCATGATGGCCTCAGAAGGTGACGCCAGCACAGAGAATGATATTCGCATACGGGGAACACTCCCCGCTGCGAATCACCGCCTGACTGTCTGCGGTTTGTTGTTTGAACTGCTCGTGCGTTGTGTAACGAATTTCTATGGTGTTTCCCTGGTGTTGTTGCAGTTGCTCAATGTGGCTGAGCAACGTTTCGTGGAGTTGCGGATTATGTTGTTTGATTTCCGCCGCGAGAATGGCCGCCTCAACCTGCATCTCCGCCGTCACGACTTCCAGTACCTGCATAAACGAAGGAACACCCTGCGTTAACGCCATATCAATACGGGTTGTGCTGCGCGGAACCGGTAAGCCTGCATCGCAAACCACCAGCGTATCGGTATGCCCAAGGCGGGAAATAACCGATGAGATTTCTGAGTTGAGAACCGTGCCTTTCTTCATATTCTTGCTCCACTAGCGAAACGTTTCGCTAACAAGAGTGTAGACGCAAGAGTGTTCAGAAAACCACCATGACGTAACGGAATTGTGATCGACGTCGAAACGTTTCGCTAAGTGAAATGGAGTGGAGGTAAATGCAAAACGGTAACCCCAAGGTTACCGTTTTTTATGTTTGCGCCCTCTCCCTGTGGGAGAGGGTCGGGGTGAGAGCATCAGGCCGCACAAAGACTTAAATCTCTACCTGCGTCCCCAGCTCAATCACGCGGTTAGGCGGGATCTCAAACTGGTCAGGCGCGCGCAGGGCGTTACGCTGCAGGATAAGGTACAGCTTGCCGCGCAGGCGCAGGTACCACGGGCGCTTGCCAATGATCAGCGACTCGTGCGACATAAAGAACGACGTCTCCATCATCCGGCAGCTTAGCCCTTCCAGACCGCAGCGGTGGAACACCTCTTCCACGTTCGGCGTTTCGCGCCAGCCGTAGCTCGCCACCACGCGCCAGAAGGTCGGGGACAGCTGCTCTATTTGCACGCGACGCACGTTGTGAACGTACGGTGCATCTTCGGTGCGCAGCGTCAGCAGGATCACGCGCTCGTGCAGCACTTTGTTGTGCTTCAGGTTATGCATTAGCGCAAACGGGATGACGTTCAGGGCACGAGACATATAAACCGCAGTACCCGGCACGCGCACCGGCGGGGATTTCTCCAGCGACGCGATCATCGCCTCCAGAGAATTACCGTGCTCATGCATGCGGCGCAGCAGGCGGAAGCGCTCGCTCTTCCACGTGGTCATCACAATGAACATCAACAGGCCCAGCGTCAGCGGCAGCCAGCCGCCGGAGACAATCTTGTCGAGGTTCGCGGAGAACAGCGGCACGTCAATGCACAGGAAGCCCACCAGAATCATCGCCACGAGGAATTTATTCCAGTGCCAGTTGCGGTACGCCACCGTGGTGGAGAGAAGCGACGTCAGCACCATCGTACCGGTCACGGCAATACCGTAGGCCGCCGCCAGATTACTGGAGTGCTCGAAGCTAACGATCACGATCACAACGGCAAAGTAGAGTAGCCAGTTAACGAACGGGATGTAAATCTGGCCCGACTCCATTTCTGAAGTATGGATGATGCGCATTGGCGAGAGATATCCCAGACGGACGGCCTGGCGCGTCAGAGAGAACACCCCGGAAATCACCGCCTGAGACGCAATAACCGTCGCCAGCGTTGCGAGGATCAGCATCGGCACCAGCGCCCAGTCAGGCGCCAGCAGGAAGAATGGGTTCTTAATCGCTTCCGGATTCGTGAGCAGCAGCGCGCCCTGGCCGAAGTAGTTCAGCACCAGCGACGGGAGCACCACAATAAACCATGCCACGCGGATAGGCAGCTTACCGAAGTGCCCCATATCGGCATATAACGCCTCAACGCCGGTGATGGAGAGCACGACCGCACCCAGCGCCACGAAGGAAACCACTTTGTATTCCAGGAAGAAATGCACCGCCCAGTAAGGGTTCAGCGCCTGAAGGACTTCCGGGTTAGCGATGATGCTACGCAAACCGAGCGCCGCCAGGATCAGGAACCAGGCCAGCATAATCGGCGCAAACAGTTTGCCCACCAGCCCGGTGCCGTGTTTCTGGATCATGAACAGCAGCGTCAACACGATGATTGCCAGCGGGACAACCCATGTATCAAGCTGCGGGGCAATAATCTCCAGCCCTTCAATCGCCGAGAGCACTGAGATAGCTGGTGTTATCACCACTTCCCCATAGAAGAAACTGCCGCCTATCAGGCCGATAATCACCAGCACGGACGTCATTCTGGCCGAGGTATTGCGACCGGCAAGGGACATCAGGGTCAGGATACCGCCTTCGCCCGCGTTATCAGCGCGCATAACGAAGGAGAGATATTTAACGGAAACGACCAGGATCAGCAGCCAGAAGATGAGGGACAGGAAGCCAAACACGGCATCGCGCTCAACACCAAAGCCAAACTGGCCGGACAGACATTCACGAAGCGTATAAAGCGGGCTGGTGCCGATATCACCGTAGACAACCCCGATCGCCGCAAGCGTTATTGCGGGTAATGATTGCTTATTATCAGTGCTCATAGACTAGTCTTTTCGTTTAAATAACAAATGTGTTCCTGTCCCTTGGTCCACAAAAAGCGCACAGTATGCACGATTCATTGCAAAATCGTACCCCTAAATGCAACCGCATTAATGTAGCGCAAAGAAAATTGCGCCGCACTTCAGCCTATTACCAGCCCAGACTGAAACGTCTATACTCGCTTCAATTGGCCGCCACAACGGCGAAAGGATGCAAAACTATTATGGCTCACTCACATTTATTAGCAGAAAGAATTTCCCGCCTCAGCAGCGCGCTGGAGAAAGGCCTTTACGAGCGTAGCCACGCCATTCGCCTTTGCCTGCTGGCGGCGTTAAGCGGTGAAAGCGTGTTTCTGCTGGGACCGCCGGGCATTGCCAAGAGTCTGATCGCACGCCGCCTGAAGTTCGCTTTTCAGAACGCCCGCGCATTTGAATATTTGATGACGCGCTTCTCCACCCCTGAAGAAGTTTTCGGCCCGCTTTCTATTCAGGCACTGAAGGACGAGGGGCGCTATGAGCGTCTGACGGCGGGCTATCTTCCGGAAGCGGAAATCGTCTTTCTCGATGAGATCTGGAAAGCCGGCCCGGCCATTCTGAACACCCTGCTGACGGCGATTAACGAACGTCGGTTCCGCAACGGGGCCAGTGAAGAGAAAATTCCCATGCGCCTGCTGGTGGCCGCGTCAAACGAACTGCCCGAAGCCGACAGCAGCCTGGAAGCGCTGTATGACCGTATGCTGATCCGCCTGTGGCTGGATAAAGTACAGGATAAATCCAACTTCCGCTCCATGCTGGTGAGCCAGCAGGATGAGAACGAAAACCCGGTGGCGCCGTCACTGCAGGTGACGGACGAGGAGTACCATCATTGGCAGGATGAGATCGGCAAAATTAAACTGCCCGATGCCGTCTTTGAACTGATCTTCATGCTGCGCCAGCAGCTTGATTCCCTGCCTTCCGCTCCGTATGTCTCGGACCGGCGCTGGAAAAAAGCGATCCGTCTGCTCCAGGCCAGCGCGCTGTTCAGCGGTCGCGACGCGGTCGCCCCTATCGATCTGATCCTGCTAAAAGACTGCCTCTGGCACGACGCGGAAGGCATGAACCTGATGCAGCAGCAGCTGGACGTTTTGATGACCGGGCACGCCTGGGGGCAGCAGGCGATGCTCAACCAGCTGGGGGCGATTGCCCAACGGCGCATTCAGCTCCAGCAGCAACAAAGCGATAAAACCGCGCTAAAAGTGAATCGACTGGGCGGCATGTTCGCCCGCAAACCGCATTACGAGCTACCCGCCGATCTGACCGGCACGACGCTGACGCTGCTGCTCCAGCAGCCGCTCAAGCTGCATGATATGCAGGTGGTGCACATTACGATTGAGCGCGAGCCGCTGGCGCAGTGGCTGGATAAGGGCGGGGAGATCCGCGGCAAGCTCAACGGCATCGGTTTCGCGCAGCCGCTGAATATGGAAGTGGACAGCAGTCAGCATCTGGTGATCCGCGACGTCAGCCTTCAGGGATCGCGTCTTGCGCTACCCGGCACCGCCTCGGACAGCGTGCCGGAAGAGATTAAACAGCAGCTGGAAGCGCTGGATACCGAATGGCATCAGCAGCATACCCGCTTCAGCGAGCAGCAAAAATGCCTCTTTATTCATAGCGACTGGCTAGGCCGTATTGAAGCCAGCCTGCAGGACGTCAGCGCGCAGATCAAACAGGCGCGTCAATGCTAACGCTGGACACGCTCAATGTCATGCTGGCGGTTAGCGAGGAAGGGCTGATCGAAGAGGTCGTTATTACCCTGCTTGCCACGCCGCAGCTGGCGGCTTTTTTTGAAAAATTCCCAAAGCTCAAAAAGGCGATGACGGACGATCTCCCGCGCTGGCGCGACAACCTGCGGCAGCGGTTTAAGGAGACGGAAGTCCCGCCCGAACTGACGGAGGAAGTCGCAGCCTATCAGCAGTGTCAGCGGCTATCGACGCCGCAGTTTATCGTCCAGATCCCGCAAACCCTGACGCTGCTCGATAAAGTCCATTCTCCGTTTGCCAGCCAGGCCAGAACGCTGGTCACGGAAAATGCCACCTTTACCCCGGCGCTGCATACCCTCTTCCTGCAGCGCTGGCGCCTGAGTCTGGTCGTCCAGGCCACCACGCTGAACCAGCAGCTGCTGGATGAAGAGCGCGAGCAGCTGCTCAGCGAAGTCCAGGAACGCATGACGCTGAGCGGCCAGCTCGAAGAGGTGCTGGTAGAAAATGAAAACGCCGCCGGCCGCCTCTGGGACATGAGCGCCGGGCAGCTGCGGCGCGGGGATTATCAGCTGATCGTGAAGTACGGCGACTTTCTGACCCAGCAGCCGGAGCTGATGAAGCTTGCGGAACAGCTGGGTCGGTCCAGGGAGGCCAAATCGGTCCCAAAGAAGGATGCACCGATGGAAACCTTCCGCACCCTGGTACGCGAACCGGCCACCGTGCCGGAACAGGTCGACGGACTCCAGCAAAGCGACGACATCCTGCGCCTGCTGCCCACGGAGCTAAGCACGCTGGGAATGACCGAACTGGAGTATGAGTTTTACCGTCGGCTGGTGGAAAAGCAGTTACTCACCTACCGGCTGCACGGCGAAGCCTGGCGCGAGAAGCTCAGCCAGCGCCCGGTCGTTCATCAGGATTTTGATGAACAGCCGCGCGGGCCGTTTATTGTTTGCGTGGATACGTCCGGCTCAATGGGCGGCTTTAACGAGCAGTGTGCAAAGGCGTTCTGTCTGGCGCTGATGCGCGTGGCGCTCGCCGATCGCCGTCGCTGCTTTATCATGCTCTTCTCCAGCGAAGTCGTGGGCTATGAGCTGACGAACCAGCAGGGCATCGAGCAGGCCATCCGCTTTTTAAGCCAGCGTTTTCGCGGCGGCACCGATCTGGCCAGCTGTTTTCGCAGCATTGTAGAGCGTATGCAGGGCGGCGACTGGTACGACGCTGACGCGGTGGTGATTTCAGATTTCATTGCCCAGCGGCTGCCGGATGATGTGGTAAATAAAGTGAAGGAGCTGCAGCGGGTGCATCAGCACCGTTTCCATGCCGTTGCGATGTCCGCACATGGAAAACCCGGCATCATGCGCATCTTCGATCATATCTGGCGCTTTGATACCGGGTTGCGTAGCCGCCTGCTCAGACGCTGGCGGCGTTAATTAAAGAAGAGAATCGACGCTTTCACGAACCTGCTGCGGCCAGACCCCACACTGCACCTGACCGATATGGGACAGCTGCAGCAGCAGCATGGTCAGACGGGACTGCCCGATACCGCCGCCGATGGTCTGCGGCATTTCACCGCGCAGCAGCGCCTGATGCCACTCCAGCTTCAGACGATCTTCATCACCGGTCACCGCCAGCTGGCGCTTCAGCGCGTCTGCATCCACGCGGATCCCCATAGAAGAGAGTTCAAACGCATCTTCCAGAACCGGGTTCCACACCAGAATATCGCCGTTCAGACCGGCATATTCGCTTTCGCCCGCGGTGCTCCAGTCATCATAATCCGGCGCACGAACGTCGTGACGTTTGCCATCAGACAGTTTACCGCCGATGCCGATCAGGAAAACCGCGCCCAGCTCTTTGGCGATCGCCCGCTCGCGGCCTTTGGCATCAAGATCCGGGAAGCGGCTCAGCAGTTCCTGGCTGTGGACAAAGTGGATCGTATCCGGCAGGAACGGTGCCAGACCAAACTCTTTGCTCACGGCCGCTTCGGTTGCTTTGATCCCGGCGTAGATCGCCTCAACGGTGGATTTCAGCGTGCCGACGTGGCGCTCGCCATCTCCCATTACGCGCTCCCAGTCCCACTGGTCAACGTAGACAGAGTGAATGGGGGAGAGACGGTCTTCATCGGGGCGAAGGGCTTTCATGTGCGTGTAGAGCCCTTCGCCCGCGCTGAAGTCGTGTTGTCCCAGGGTTTGACGCTTCCACTTCGCCAGTGAATGAACCACTTCGAACTGTGCGTCTGGCAGTGTTTTCACTTTCACCTGTACCGCTTTTTCGCATCCAGACAGGTTATCCTGCGTCCCGTCACCCACGCGGCTAAGGATCGGCGCCTGAACTTCAATAAGACCAAGCTTCTCTTCCAGCTGGCGGGAAAAATGGGATTTTACGAAACTGATCTGGCGTTGTTTTGCGATGTAAGCGGTTTTCATTATTTATACTCCTGCTTCCTGTTGGTAATGATTAAGCAACAGAACAGGCACTTAATTCAATAACCCATCAACAAAAAGCCGCCTTCACTTTTGATTCGTTAAAATAAGGCGCTAGAATAGACGTATTCATTAATCTTCATAAGAAAAAGCTATGGAAAATTATCAGATCGACAATCTGGACCGCGGCATCCTGGAGGCCTTAATGGCCAATGCCCGTACAGCCTACGCCGAACTGGCGAAACAGTTTGGCGTCAGCCCGGGAACCATTCACGTTCGCGTAGAGAAGATGAAGCAGGCAGGGATCATTACCGGCGCGCGCATTGACGTCAGCCCGAAACAGCTGGGCTACGACGTCTGCTGCTTCATCGGCATTATTCTTAAAAGCGCAAAAGACTACCCCTCCGCGCTGGCAAAGCTGAACGCGCTCGATGAAGTCACCGAGGCGTACTACACCACCGGGCACTACAGCATCTTTATAAAGGTGATGTGCCGATCCATCGATGCCCTCCAGCAGGTACTTATCAACAAGATCCAAACAATCGATGAAATTCAGTCCACCGAGACGCTGATCTCCCTGCAAAACCCGATCATGCGTACCATCCGCCCGTGATCGGGCAATTTCATTCCCACATTTTCCACAGGTAGATCCCAGCTCGTTCACAGCGTACAATGATTCCCTCTTTATCTGAGCGAGCGATCAATGGCGGACATTACCCTTATCAGCGGCAGCACCCTTGGCGGTGCGGAATACGTAGCGGAACATCTGGCTGAAAAGCTGGAAGATGCGGGCTTTTCGACAGAAACCTTGCACGGGCCGCTGCTTGAAGATCTCCCGGCTGACGGGGTCTGGCTGCTGATCACCTCCACGCACGGCGCGGGCGATCTGCCGGATAACCTGCAACCTTTATATGACGAACTGCTGGAACAGCAGCCCGACCTGTCAAACGTCCGTTTTGGCGCAGTGGGGATCGGCAGTCGTGAATATGACACCTTTTGCGGGGCAATAGAGAAAGTCGAAGCCGCTGTTACTGCTTGCGGAGCGAAACAGCTGGGTGAAACGCTCAAGATCAACATCCTCGATCATGACATTCCGGAAGATCCGGCCGAGATCTGGTTGGGTGAATGGAAAAATTTACTCAAAAACGATTAAAGATCGCGCGAACAGGTGTGGATAACTCTGGTTAAAAGCTCGTATTAACCCGTAGTTATCCAAAGAACAACCGTAGCGTCGTTTTTGCCCTGTGTATAAAGTCGCGATCTGATCCCAGCTTATACGGTCCAGGATCACCGATCATTCACAGCAAACGATCCTTTCTAACTGCTTGATCTTATTCGCGGGATCGGACTTATCCACACGGGTCTGCGATCCTAATAAGAGATCACAATAGAACAGATCTCTAAATAAAAAGATCTTCTTTTTAATAGCCCAGGATCCCAATGCTTTCTCGAAAGACTAAAGTTGAGTAGAATCCACGGCCCGGGCTTCAATCCATTTTCATACCGCTTTACGCGAGGCAGACCACCATGTTTTATCAGGATCCTTTTGACGTCATCATCATTGGCGGGGGTCACGCAGGCACTGAGGCCGCAATGGCCGCAGCGCGAATGGGTCAGCAGACCCTGCTTTTGACACACAATATCGACACGCTGGGACAAATGTCCTGTAATCCGGCGATTGGCGGCATTGGGAAAGGACACCTGGTAAAAGAAGTGGATGCACTTGGCGGCCTGATGGCGAAGGCGATCGATCGGGCTGGCATCCAGTTTAGGATACTAAACGCAAGCAAAGGCCCCGCTGTTCGTGCCACCCGTGCACAGGCAGACCGCGTGCTTTACCGTCAGGCCGTGCGCACCGCGCTGGAGAATCAGCCGAACCTGATGATCTTCCAGCAGGCGGTAGAAGATCTTATCGTTGAAAACGATCGCGTCGTGGGCGCCGTGACCCAGATGGGCCTCAAGTTCCGCGCCAAAGCCGTGGTGCTGACCGTTGGGACATTCCTGGACGGCAAAATCCATATTGGTCTGGACAACTACAGCGGTGGCCGCGCTGGCGATCCGCCATCCATTCCGCTGTCTCGTCGTCTGCGTGAACTGCCGCTGCGCGTCAGCCGTCTGAAAACCGGCACGCCACCGCGTATCGATGCGCGCACCATTGATTTCAGCGTACTGGCTCAACAGCACGGTGATAACCCGATGCCGGTCTTCTCGTTTATGGGCAACGCGGCGCAGCATCCGCAGCAGGTGCCGTGCTACATCACGCATACCAACGAAAAAACCCATGACGTGATCCGCAATAACCTCGATCGCAGCCCCATGTACGCTGGCGTGATCGAAGGGATCGGCCCACGTTACTGCCCGTCGATCGAAGACAAAGTGATGCGCTTTGCCGATCGTAACCAGCACCAGATCTTCCTGGAGCCGGAAGGGCTGACCTCGAACGAAATTTACCCGAATGGCATTTCCACCAGCCTGCCGTTCGACGTGCAGATACAGATAGTTCGCTCAATGCAGGGGATGGAGAATGCGAAAATCGTTCGCCCTGGCTACGCTATTGAGTACGATTTCTTCGACCCGCGTGACCTGAAGCCGACCCTGGAGAGCAAATTTATCCACGGTCTGTTCTTCGCAGGCCAGATTAACGGCACCACCGGCTACGAAGAAGCCGCAGCGCAGGGTCTGCTGGCCGGTCTGAACGCTGCCCGCTTCTCTGCCGAGAAAGAGGGCTGGGCGCCGGCACGTTCTCACGCCTATCTGGGCGTGCTGGTCGACGATCTCTGCACCCTGGGCACCAAAGAACCGTACCGTATGTTTACCTCTCGCGCGGAATATCGCCTGATGCTGCGCGAGGACAACGCCGACCTGCGTCTGACCGAGATGGGCCGCGAGCTGGGTCTGGTGGATGACGAACGCTGGGCGCGCTTCAACGAGAAGCTGGAGCGCATTGAACAGGAACGTCAGCGCCTGAAAACCACGTGGGTAAACCCGCAGGCGGAAACCGCTGCCGAAGTGAACGCTCACTTAACAGCGCCGCTGTCGCGTGAAGCCAGCGGTGAAGATCTGCTGCGTCGTCCGGAAGTGACCTATGAGAATCTGGTGAAACTCACCGCGTTCGCGCCGGGTCTTGAAGACGCGGAAGCCGCTGAACAGGTCGAAATTCAGGTGAAGTACGAAGGCTACATCGCGCGTCAGCAGGATGAGATCGAAAAACAGCAGCGCAACGAAAACACGCTGCTGCCGGAAATGCTGGACTACCGTCAGGTGACGGGTCTGTCCAACGAAGTGATCGCCAAGCTGAACGATCACAAACCGGTGTCGATTGGCCAGGCCTCCCGTATCTCCGGCGTTACGCCTGCCGCGATTTCGATTCTGCTGGTGTGGCTGAAAAAGCAAGGTATGCTGCGCCGCAGCGCCTAATTGCAGTCGTTTTGGCGGGTGGCGCTTTGCTTACCCGCCCTACATCGTTCGTAGGCCCGGTAAGCGTTAGCGCCACCGGGCAAATTGTTTCTAAACAGGTATTCACCGTGCTCAATAAACTCTCTCGTCTGCTGGATCAGGCAGGTATTTCGCTCACCGATCACCAGAAAAACCAGCTGGTGGCGTATGTCGATATGCTGAACAAATGGAATAAAGCGTACAACCTGACGTCTGTTCGCGACCCCAACGAGATGCTGGTACGCCATATTCTCGACAGCATCGTGGTCGCGCCATATCTGAACGGTGAACGTTTTATCGACGTGGGGACGGGGCCTGGTTTGCCTGGCGTTCCGCTGTCGATTGTCCGACCTGAGAGCCATTTCACGCTGCTGGACAGCCTGGGCAAGCGCGTGCGCTTTTTACGTCAGGTTCAGCATGAACTGAAGCTGGATAACATCACGCCCGTACAGAGCAGGGTAGAGGAGTTTCCGGCAGAGCCGCCGTTTGACGGCGTTATCAGCCGCGCGTTTGCTTCGCTCAATGACATGGTGAGCTGGTGTAAGCATCTGCCGGCAGAGGACGGCCGTTTTTATGCGCTGAAAGGACAGCTGCCCGGTGATGAAATTGAACAGCTTCCGGACGGTTTTAGCGTTGAAACCATCGAGAAATTAAACGTTCCTCAGCTCGACGGTGAACGTCATCTGGTGATAATTAAGCCAAACAATTTTTAAAAAGTTAATAAAAAATGTGGAATTTGTGCTGTTCTGAGCATGTTAAAAAACAGCATAACTCCCAGGGATTTACCAGAGAGCGTTTAACCGCTTTTTTACCAGGGATTTTCTTGCGGTTAACCTCAAGCCGATTATTCACCGCGAAGATAGTCAACTATGAAAATATCAGCCTGCTAAAAGTGAAAGTCTGTAACCAGAACGCAATGTTAATTATTTATTAAGAATGTCAATAAAAGGTTTTTATTGTGTACGGGGCTGTTTTGAAAATAGTTGCAATATTTTGTGTTTAATTTCAGAAAGATAATCCTGGGCGATTTACGGCTTTGATAAATACAACCTTATCGCAAATGTGTATTTTGTGATCTCGTGCACGCTTTGTAGTCAACGTTTTCGCGCTGTTTGCAGTTTTGCTCGAAGGTCGATGCTTTCTACGAAAGTTAAAAAATAGCGGTGGGGAAAAATATTTAAACATTTATTCACCTTTTCGCTACTTAATGTTTGAAATCACGGGTACGCACCGTATAATTTGTCCGCTTTTTGATGCTTGACTCTGAGCCTTAAAGGACGTTTTATACGACACGCGGCATACCTCGAAGGGAGCAGGAGTAAAAACGTGATGTCTGTGTCGCTCTTGAGTAGAAACGTTGCTCGTAAGCTTCTGTTCATTCAGTTTCTGGCTGTGATAGCAAGTGGACTGCTGTTTAGCCTCAAAGACCCCTTCTGGGGCATCTCCGCCGTGTGCGGGGGTTTGGCGGTCGTGCTGCCAAACGTGTTGTTTATGATTTTTGCCTGGCGTCATCAGGCGCATACACCCGCCAAAGGCCGCGTGGCCTGGTCCTTCGCCCTCGGCGAAGTGTGTAAGGTGTTGCTGACCTTTGCTCTACTGGTGATGGCGCTGGCGGTTTTGAGAGTGGTATTCATGCCGCTGATAGCAACGTGGGTTTTGGTGCTGGTGGTACAAGTTCTGGCTCCAGCTGTAATCAATAACAAAGGGTAAAAGGCATCATGGCTTCAGAAAATATGACGCCGCAGGATTACATAGGTCACCATCTGAATAACCTTCAGCTGGACCTGCGTACATTCTCGCTGGTGGATCCACATAACCCCCCGGCCACCTTCTGGACGATCAACATCGACTCCATGTTCTTCTCGGTGGTTTTGGGTCTTCTGTTCCTGGCCATGTTCCGCAGCGTTGCTAAAAAAGCGACCAGCGGTGTTCCAGGGAAATTCCAGACGTTCGTTGAGATGATCATCGGCTTCGTCCATGGCAGCGTGAAAGACATGTACCATGGTAAGAGCAAGCTGATTGCTCCGCTGGCCCTGACCGTGTTCGTTTGGGTCTTCCTGATGAACCTGATGGACCTGCTGCCAATTGACCTGCTGCCGTTCATCGGCGAGCACATCTTCGGCCTGCCTGCGCTGCGTGTTGTACCGTCTGCGGACGTGAACATCACCCTGTCGATGGCGCTGGGCGTGTTTATCCTGATTCTTTTCTACAGCATCAAAATGAAAGGCGTAAGCGGCTTTGTGAAAGAGCTTACCTTGCAGCCGTTCAACCACTGGGCGTTTATTCCGGTCAACCTGATCCTGGAAGGCGTTAGCCTGCTGTCCAAACCTGTTTCACTGGGTCTGCGACTGTTCGGCAACATGTATGCGGGTGAGCTGATTTTCATTCTGATCGCGGGTCTTCTGCCGTGGTGGTCACAGTGGATTCTTAATGTGCCATGGGCCATTTTCCATATCCTGATCATTACGCTGCAAGCCTTTATCTTCATGGTTCTGACGATCGTCTATCTGTCGATGGCGTCTGAAGAGCACTGATTTTTTACCAACACTACTACGTTTTAATTGAAACAAACTGGAGACTGTCATGGAAAACCTGAATATGGATCTGCTGTACATGGCTGCCGCTGTGATGATGGGTCTGGCGGCTATCGGTGCTGCGATCGGTATCGGCATCCTCGGAGGTAAATTCCTGGAAGGCGCAGCGCGTCAACCTGATCTGATTCCTCTGCTGCGTACTCAGTTCTTTATCGTTATGGGTCTGGTGGATGCTATCCCAATGATCGCTGTAGGTCTGGGTCTGTACGTGATGTTTGCTGTCGCGTAGTAGTTGTTTTAAAACCCCAAGCCACAGAAATTTAAGAGGTATTGTGCTGTGAACATGAACGCAACAATCCTCGGCCAGGCCATCGCGTTTATTCTCTTTGTCTGGTTCTGCATGAAGTATGTATGGCCGCCTTTAATGGCTGCCATCGAAAAACGTCAGAAAGAAATTGCTGACGGTCTGGCTTCCGCAGAACGCGCTAAGAAAGATTTGGACCTTGCACAGGCCAACGCGACAGACCAGCTGAAAAAAGCGAAAGCTGAAGCTCAGGTAATCATTGAACAGGCTAACAAGCGCCGTTCTCAGATCCTGGACGAAGCTAAAGCTGAAGCAGAACAGGAACGTACTAAGATCGTGACACAGGCTCAGGCTGAAATTGAAGCTGAGCGTAAACGTGCTCGTGAAGAACTGCGTAAGCAGGTTGCGATTCTGGCTGTTGCTGGCGCCGAGAAGATCATCGAACGTTCCGTGGATGAAGCTGCTAACAGCGACATCGTGGACAAACTTGTCGCTGAACTGTAAGGAGGGAGGGGCTGATGTCTGAATTTGTTACGGTAGCTCGCCCCTACGCCAAAGCAGCTTTTGACTTTGCTGTCGAACACCAAAATGTCGATCGCTGGCAGAACATGCTGGCGTTTGCCGCTGAGGTGACGAAAAACGAACAAATGGCCGAGTTGCTTTCCGGTGCGTTAGCACCTGAAACCCTCGCCGCGTCGTTTATCGCCGTGTGCGGAGAGCAACTGGATGCCAACGGCCAGAACCTGATTAAGGTGATGGCAGAAAATGGTCGTCTCCGTGTGCTCCCGGATGTTCTCGAGCAGTTTGAGCACTTACGTGCCCTTAGTGAAGCAACTGCAGAAGTCGAAGTGACTTCCGCGACTGAACTGAGTGACGAACAGCTTGCGAAAATCACCGCCGCGATGGAAAAACGTCTGTCACGCAAAGTTAAGCTGAATTGCAAAATCGATAAGTCTGTAATGGCAGGCGTAATCATCCGCTCGGGTGATATGGTCATTGATGGCAGCGTACGCGGCCGTCTTGAGCGCCTTGCAGACGTCTTGCAGTCTTAAGGGGACTGGAGCATGCAACTGAATTCCACCGAAATCAGCGAACTGATCAAGCAGCGCATTGCTCAGTTCAGTGTTGTGAGTGAAGCTCACAACGAAGGTACTATTGTTTCTGTAAGTGACGGTGTTATCCGCATCCACGGCCTGGCCGATTGTATGCAGGGTGAGATGATTTCCCTGCCGGGTAACCGTTACGCTATCGCACTGAACCTGGAGCGCGACTCCGTAGGTGCAGTTGTGATGGGTCCATACGCTGACCTCGCCGAAGGCATGAAGGTTAAGTGTACTGGCCGTATTCTGGAAGTGCCGGTTGGCCGTGGCCTGCTGGGTCGCGTTGTTAACACCCTGGGTGCGCCAATCGACGGTAAAGGTCCGGTTGAGCACGATGGCTTCTCTCCAATCGAAGTTATCGCACCAGGCGTTATCGACCGTCAGTCCGTTGATCAGCCAGTGCAGACTGGTTATAAGTCTGTTGATGCCATGATCCCAATCGGTCGTGGTCAGCGTGAACTGATCATCGGTGACCGTCAGACCGGTAAAACTGCGATGGCAATCGACGCCATCATCAACCAGCGTGACTCCGGCATCAAATGTGTGTACGTGGCTATCGGCCAGAAAGCGTCCACCATTTCTAACGTGGTTCGTAAACTGGAAGAGCACGGCGCGCTGTCTAACACCATCGTTGTTGTGGCTACCGCTTCTGAATCTGCTGCACTGCAATACCTGGCGCCATACGCCGGTTGCGCAATGGGCGAATACTTCCGTGACCGCGGTGAAGATGCACTGATCGTATACGATGACCTGTCTAAACAGGCTGTTGCTTATCGTCAGGTTTCCCTGCTGCTCCGTCGTCCACCTGGACGTGAAGCATTCCCGGGCGACGTATTCTACCTCCACTCTCGTCTGCTGGAGCGTGCTTCCCGCGTTAACGCGGAATACGTCGAGAACTTCACCAAAGGTGAAGTGAAGGGTAAAACAGGTTCTCTGACCGCGCTGCCGATCATTGAAACCCAGGCGGGTGACGTTTCTGCGTTCGTTCCGACCAACGTAATCTCCATTACCGATGGTCAGATCTTCCTGGAAACCAACCTGTTTAACTCCGGTATTCGTCCGGCGGTTAACCCGGGTATCTCCGTATCCCGTGTGGGTGGTGCTGCTCAGACCAAGATCATCAAGAAACTGTCCGGTGGTATCCGTACCGCGCTGGCACAGTATCGTGAACTGGCTGCGTTCTCTCAGTTCGCATCCGATCTGGACGAAGCAACCCGTAAACAGCTGAGCCACGGTCAGAAAGTGACCGAGCTGCTGAAGCAGAAACAGTACGCTCCAATGTCTGTTGCTCAGCAGGGCCTGGTGCTGTTCGCGGCTGAACGCGGTTACCTCGAAGATGTGGAACTGGCGAAAATCGGTAGCTTCGAAGCCGCTCTGCTGGCTTACGTCGACCGTGATCACGCTCCGCTGATGCAAGAGATCAACCAGACCGGTGGCTATAACGACGAAATCGAAGGCAAGCTGAAAGCTATCCTCGATTCCTTCAAAGCAACCCAATCCTGGTAATCGTCCGGCGGCTTGTCTCAGGGCAAGCCGCCTGGCATTGAGGAGAAGCTCATGGCCGGCGCAAAAGAGATACGTAGTAAGATCGCAAGCGTCCAGAACACGCAAAAGATCACTAAAGCGATGGAGATGGTCGCCGCTTCCAAAATGCGTAAATCGCAGGATCGCATGGCGGCCAGCCGTCCTTATGCAGAGACCATGCGCAAAGTGATTGGTCACCTTGCAAACGGTAATCTGGAATATAAGCACCCTTACCTGGAAGAACGCGACGTTAAGCGCGTGGGCTACCTGGTGGTGTCGACTGACCGTGGTCTGTGTGGCGGCTTGAACATTAACCTGTTCAAAAAACTGCTGGCGGATATGAAAGGCTGGTCTGATAAAGGCGTTCAGTGCGATCTGGCACTGATTGGCTCTAAAGGCGTCTCTTTCTTTAACTCCGTTGGTGGCAACATTGTCGCTCAGGTGACCGGTATGGGTGATAACCCGTCCCTGTCCGAACTGATCGGCCCGGTTAAAGTGATGTTGCAGGCCTATGATGAAGGCCGCCTGGACAGACTGTACGTTGTCAGCAACAAATTCATTAACACCATGTCTCAGGTTCCAACGCTCACTCAGATGCTGCCGTTACCGGCATCAGAAGATGACGAGCTGAAGCAGAAAGCCTGGGATTACCTGTATGAACCCGATCCGAAACCGCTGCTGGATACCCTGCTGCGTCGTTACGTTGAATCTCAGGTTTATCAGGGCGTTGTAGAAAACCTGGCCAGCGAGCAGGCCGCACGAATGGTGGCGATGAAAGCCGCGACCGATAATGGCGGCAGCCTGATTAAAGAGCTGCAGTTGGTTTACAACAAAGCTCGTCAGGCCAGCATTACTCAGGAACTCACCGAGATCGTCTCGGGGGCCGCCGCGGTTTAACCAGGTTTACGAATTACGTAGAGGATTCAAGATGGCTACTGGAAAGATTGTCCAGGTAATCGGCGCCGTGGTGGACGTCGAGTTCCCTCAGGACGCCGTACCACGCGTGTACGACGCGCTTGAGGTACAGAATGGTAACGAGAGCCTGGTGCTGGAAGTTCAGCAGCAGCTCGGCGGCGGTATCGTGCGTACCATCGCGATGGGTTCTTCCGACGGTCTGCGTCGTGGTCTGGAAGTTAAAGACCTTGAGCACCCGATCGAAGTCCCGGTAGGTAAAGCAACACTGGGTCGTATCATGAACGTATTGGGTCAGCCAATCGACATGAAAGGCGACATCGGTGAAGAAGAGCGTTGGGCTATCCACCGCGCGGCACCTTCCTACGAAGAGCTGTCCAGCTCTCAGGAACTGCTGGAAACCGGTATCAAAGTTATCGACCTGATGTGTCCGTTTGCGAAGGGCGGTAAAGTTGGTCTGTTCGGTGGTGCGGGTGTAGGTAAAACCGTAAACATGATGGAGCTGATCCGTAACATCGCGATCGAGCACTCCGGTTACTCCGTGTTTGCGGGCGTAGGTGAACGTACTCGTGAGGGTAACGACTTCTACCACGAAATGACCGACTCCAACGTTCTGGACAAAGTATCCCTGGTTTACGGCCAGATGAACGAGCCACCAGGAAACCGTCTGCGCGTTGCGCTGACTGGCCTGACTATGGCTGAGAAATTCCGTGACGAAGGCCGTGACGTTCTGCTGTTCGTTGATAACATCTACCGTTACACCCTGGCCGGTACGGAAGTATCTGCACTGCTGGGTCGTATGCCTTCAGCGGTAGGCTACCAGCCGACCCTGGCGGAAGAGATGGGTGTTCTTCAGGAACGTATCACCTCTACCAAAACCGGTTCTATCACCTCCGTTCAGGCGGTATACGTACCTGCGGATGACTTGACTGACCCATCTCCAGCAACCACCTTTGCGCACTTAGACGCAACCGTGGTACTGAGCCGTCAGATCGCGTCTCTGGGTATCTACCCGGCCGTTGACCCGCTGGACTCCACCAGCCGTCAGCTGGATCCACTGGTTGTTGGTCAGGAACACTACGACACCGCGCGTGGCGTACAGTCCCTGCTGCAGCGTTACCAGGAACTGAAAGACATCATCGCCATCCTGGGTATGGATGAACTGTCTGAAGAAGACAAACTGGTGGTAGCACGTGCGCGTAAGATCCAGCGCTTCCTGTCCCAGCCGTTCTTCGTTGCGGAAGTATTCACCGGTTCTCCGGGTAAATACGTTTCCCTGAAAGACACCATCCGTGGCTTTAAAGGCATCATGGAAGGCGAATACGATCACCTGCCAGAGCAGGCGTTCTACATGGTTGGTTCCATCGAAGAAGCCGTGGAAAAAGCCAAAAAACTTTAACGCCTTAATCGGAGGGTGATATGGCAATGACTTACCACCTGGACGTCGTCAGCGCAGAGCAACAAATGTTCTCTGGTCTGGTCGAGAAAATCCAGGTAACGGGCAGTGAAGGTGAACTGGGTATTTTCCCGGGTCACGCACCGCTGCTCACCGCCATTAAGCCTGGTATGATCCGCATCGTTAAACAGTTCGGTCACGAAGAGTTTATCTATCTGTCCGGCGGCATTCTTGAAGTGCAGCCTGGTAGTGTGACCGTTCTGGCCGATACCGCTATTCGTGGCCAGGATCTCGACGAAGCGCGAGCCCTGGAATCGAAGCGTAAGGCTGAAGAGCACATTAGCAGCTCTCATGGTGACGTGGATTACGCTCAGGCGTCTGCGGAGCTGGCCAAAGCGATCGCGAAACTGCGCGTTATCGAGTTGACCAAAAAAGCGATGTAACACCGGCTTGAAAAGCACAAAAGCCAGTCTGGATACCAGGCTGGCTTTTTTTTTGATCCTTAATTCATGATGAAAAAGATGTAGAATTTTAGGCATCAAACGTTTTTACTTCTCACTCAAACTACCGTCAGGATGCGTATGTCAAACAGTGCGATGAGCGTGGTGATCCTTGCCGCAGGCAAAGGTACCCGCATGTATTCCGATCTGCCTAAAGTGCTTCACACGCTGGCAGGAAAGCCAATGGTGCAGCATGTCATTGATGCAGCGAATGAACTGGGTGCCCGTCAGGTTCACCTGGTCTACGGCCACGGTGGCGATCTGCTTAAAAAGACGCTGAGCGATGACGCGCTCAACTGGGTGCTTCAGGCTGAACAGTTGGGTACCGGTCATGCGATGCAGCAGGCGGCGCCGTTCTTTGCCGATGACGAAGACATTCTGATGCTTTACGGCGACGTTCCGCTGATTTCCGTTGAAACGCTGACTCGCCTGCGTGCAGCCAAGCCGCAGGGCGGTATCGGTTTATTAACCGTTGTGCTGGACGATCCAACGGGCTATGGCCGTATCACGCGTGAAAACGGCAACGTAACGGGTATCGTTGAACATAAAGATGCCAGCGATGAGCAGCGCAAGATTCAGGAGATCAACACCGGCATCCTGATTGCCAATGGCGCGGACATGAAGCGCTGGCTCTCTCAGCTCAACAACAACAACGCGCAGGGTGAATACTACATCACCGACATCATTGCGATGGCGTACCACGAAGGCCGTGAGATCGCCGCCGTTCATCCGGCGCGCATCAGCGAAACGGACGGCGTGAACAACCGCCTGCAGCTTTCCCGTCTTGAGCGTATTTATCAGTCCGAGCAGGCCGAAAAGCTGCTGCTGGCAGGCGTGATGCTGCGCGATCCGGCGCGTTTCGATTTGCGCGGCACCGTGTCTCACGGGCGCGACGTTGAGATCGATACTAACGTTATTCTTGAAGGCAACGTTACGCTGGGCAACCGCGTCAAAATTGGCGCCGGCTGCGTGATTAAAAACAGCGTCATCGGTGATGACTGCGAAATCAGCCCTTACAGCGTGGTGGAAGATGCTCACCTTGAAGCTGCGTGTACCATCGGCCCGTTTGCGCGTCTGCGCCCGGGCGCTGAGCTGCTGGAAGGCGCGCACGTGGGCAACTTCGTGGAAATGAAAAAAGCGCGTCTGGGTAAAGGCTCGAAAGCCGGTCATTTGACCTATCTGGGCGACGCGGAAATTGGCGACAACGTGAACATTGGTGCAGGGACCATTACCTGTAACTATGACGGCGCCAATAAGTTTAAAACCATCATCGGTGATGACGTGTTTGTTGGTTCGGACACGCAGCTGGTGGCGCCTGTTACCGTGGGTAACGGTGTGACCATCGCCGCCGGCACGACCGTCACGCGCGACGTAGCGGATAACGAGCTGGTGTTAAGCCGCGTGCCGCAGGTACACAAGCAGGGCTGGAAACGCCCGGTGAAGAAGAAGTAACAACAATATACACCCCTCACCCTGACCCTCTCCCCATAGGGGAGAGGGGAACTGAACGGTGCGGTTTTCACCCTCGCCCCTTTGGGGAGAGGGCCGGGATGAGAGGATAATATAATCCTCCCCCCACAGGCAGTACCCATAAAAATAACCCCACTCTCTACAAGGCTCGGGGTGCCCGTAAAGGGCAAATACAGGTCAGCGACAACGCATGGCATAACGCCATAATCAGGAAATCTTACTATGTGTGGAATTGTTGGCGCAGTTGCGCAGCGTGATATTGCTGAAATCCTTCTCGAAGGTTTACGTCGTCTGGAATACCGTGGTTACGACTCTGCCGGTCTGGCTGTCGTGGATGCTGAAGGGCATATGACCCGCCTGCGTCGCCTCGGTAAAGTGCAGATGCTGGCTCAGGCCGCGGAAGAACATCCGCTGCACGGTGGTACCGGTATCGCGCACACCCGCTGGGCGACGCACGGCGAACCGTCTGAAGGTAACGCGCACCCGCATGTGTCTGAACACATCGTGGTGGTGCATAACGGCATTATCGAAAACCACGAACCGCTGCGCGAAGAACTGAAAGCGCGCGGCTATACCTTCGTCTCTGAAACTGACACCGAAGTGATTGCTCACCTGGTGCACTGGGAGCTGGCACAGGGCGGTACGCTGCGTGATGCGGTGCTGCGCGCTATCCCTCAGCTGCGCGGTGCGTACGGCACGGTGATCATGGACTCCCGCGATCCGTCGACCCTGCTGGCCGCGCGTTCCGGTAGCCCGATGGTTATCGGTCTGGGCATGGGTGAAAACTTTATCGCCTCCGATCAGCTGGCACTCCTGCCGGTCACCCGTCGCTTTATCTTCCTGGAAGAAGGGGATATCGCGGAAGTGACGCGCCGCAGCGTGACCGTTTTCGATACCAAAGGCGAGCAGGTGAAGCGTCAGGAGATCGAATCTAACCTGCAGTACGACGCGGGCGACAAAGGCGCTTACCGTCACTACATGCAGAAAGAGATCTACGAGCAGCCTAACGCCATCAAAAACACCCTGACCGGGCGCATCAGCCACGGCGAGGTGGACCTGAGCGAGCTGGGGGCAAACGCCAACGAACTGCTCGGCAAGGTTGAGCATATTCAGATCGTGGCCTGCGGCACCTCTTATAACTCCGGTATGGTCTCTCGCTACTGGTTTGAATCCCTGGCGGGCGTGCCGTGCGACGTGGAAATCGCGTCTGAATTCCGCTATCGCAAATCTGCGGTGCGTCGTAACAGCCTGATGATTACCCTTTCCCAGTCCGGCGAAACGGCGGATACGCTGGCAGCGCTGCGTCTGTCTAAAGAACTGGGTTACCTGGGCTCGCTGGCCATCTGTAACGTCCCGGGCTCATCCCTGGTGCGTGAATCCGATCTGGCGCTGATGACCAAAGCGGGTACCGAAATCGGCGTGGCCTCCACCAAAGCGTTTACCACTCAGCTGACCGTTCTGCTGATGCTGGTGGCGAAGCTGGCGCGTCTGAAAGGCGAAGATGCTTCCGTTGAGCATGACATCGTTCATGGCCTGCAGGCCCTGCCAAGCCGTATTGAGCAGATGCTCTCCCAGGACAAACGCATTGAAGCGCTGGCGGAAGATTTCTCTGACAAACATCACGCTCTGTTCCTGGGTCGTGGCGATCAGTATCCAATTGCGCTGGAAGGCGCGCTGAAGCTGAAAGAGATCTCCTACATCCACGCGGAAGCCTACGCGGCGGGCGAGCTGAAACATGGCCCGCTGGCGCTGATTGATGCAGATATGCCGGTTATCGTTGTGGCACCTAACAACGAACTGCTGGAAAAACTGAAATCTAACATCGAAGAAGTGCGCGCCCGCGGCGGCGTACTGTATGTCTTCGCCGACAAAGATGCCGGTTTCGCCAGCAGCGACAATATGCACATCATCGAGATGCCGCACGTTGAAGAGGTGATTGCACCGATCTTCTACACCGTTCCGCTGCAGCTTCTGGCGTATCACGTCGCGCTGATCAAAGGCACCGACGTTGACCAGCCGCGTAACCTGGCGAAATCCGTTACCGTAGAATAATCCTTCCAGGCTCCACCATCAGGTGGAGCCTTTTTTAATGACAATCTGTCATTTTCAGCTATTTTTTCAGTGTCACATAAAGAAAATATTTCTGAAATCCCGCCGTCATGTTTTAGTTTAACATGTTGATAAATATATGTATTTTTGTTTTTCTTTAAGTGAAATTTCCATTGTCATAAAACTGTCATAATTCGTACATTTATCTGTCACCTGTTTGTCCTATTTTGCTCATCGTAGCCACTTAAACAATGATTTACGAAATCCTTGCAGGAGACATTATGAAAGTTATGCGTACCACTGTCGCAACTGTTGTCGCCGCGACCTTATCTCTGAGCGCTTTCTCTGCTTTTGCAGCAGCAAGCCTGACTGGCGCTGGTGCAACCTTCCCTGCGCCGGTGTATGCCAAATGGGCAGATACCTACCAGAAAGAAACCGGCAACAAGGTTAACTATCAGGGTATCGGCTCCTCCGGTGGCGTAAAACAAATTACCGCTAATACCGTTGATTTCGGCGCATCAGACGCTCCGCTGTCTGACGAGAAACTGAATCAGGAAGGCCTGTTCCAGTTCCCTACCGTGATCGGCGGTGTGGTTCTGGCCATCAACCTGCCGGGCGTGAAGTCTGGTGAGCTGGTGCTGGACGGCAAAACCCTGGGCGATATCTACCTGGGTAAAATCAAAAAATGGGATGATGAAGCGATCGCTAAACTCAACCCAGGCCTGAAGCTGCCTTCGCAGAACATCGCCGTGGTTCGCCGCGCGGATGGTTCCGGCACCTCCTTCGTCTTCACCAGCTATCTGGCGAAAGTGAACGAAGAGTGGAAATCTAAAGTCGGCTCCGGCTCTACCGTTAACTGGCCAACCGGTCTGGGCGGTAAAGGTAACGACGGTATCGCCGCGTTCGTACAGCGTCTGCCTGGCTCTATCGGTTACGTAGAGTACGCGTACGCTAAGCAGAACAACCTGGCTTACACCAAGCTGGTTTCTGCTGACGGCAAACCGGTTAGCCCGACCGAAGAGAACTTCGCTAATGCCGCGAAAGGCGCTGACTGGAGCAAATCCTTCGCACAGGATCTGACTAACCAGAAAGGCGACAACGCGTGGCCAATCACTTCTACAACGTTCATTCTGATTCACAAAGATCAGAAGAAACCAGAGCAAGGTACTGAAGTGCTGAAGTTCTTTGACTGGGCATACAAAAACGGCGGCAAACAGGCTAATGACCTGGATTACGCCAGCCTGCCGGACAGCGTGGTTGAGCAGATTCGTGCTGCATGGAAAACCAACGTGAAAGACAGCAGCGGTAAAGCATTGTATTAATTTAGCATTCTGACGAAAATGGCGGGTGGCGCTTGCGCTTACCCGCCGATTTCGTAAACGCGTTTAACAGAAGAGTGATTTATGGCTGCAACCAAGCCTGCATTTAACCCTCCGGGTAAAAAAGGTGACATGATTTTCGGCGCGCTGGTTAAACTGGCTGCGCTGATTGTGCTATTGCTGCTGGGCGGCATTATCGTGTCTCTGATTTTCTCCTCCTGGCCGAGCATTCAGAAATTTGGTTTCTCCTTCCTGTGGACCAAAGAGTGGGACGCGCCGAACGACATCTACGGTGCGCTGGTGCCGATTTACGGTACGCTGGTGACCTCGTTCATCGCCCTGCTGATTGCGGTTCCGGTAAGCTTCGGTATTGCGCTGTTCCTGACTGAACTGGCTCCGGGCTGGCTGCGTCGCCCGCTGGGTATTGCCATCGAACTGCTGGCGGCGATCCCAAGTATCGTATACGGCATGTGGGGCCTGTTTATCTTTGCGCCGCTGTTTGCCACGTACTTCCAGGAGCCGGTGGGTAATGTTCTCTCTGCCGTTCCGTTTGTGGGGGCCCTGTTCTCTGGCCCGGCATTCGGTATCGGTATTCTGGCGGCAGGTGTGATCCTCGCCATCATGATTATTCCGTACATTGCGGCGGTAATGCGCGATGTCTTCGAACAAACTCCGGTGATGATGAAAGAGTCGGCCTACGGCATCGGCTGCACCACCTGGGAAGTTATCTGGCGCATTGTCCTTCCGTTCACCAAAAATGGGGTGATCGGCGGCGTGATGCTGGGCTTAGGTCGCGCGCTGGGTGAAACCATGGCGGTTACCTTTATCATCGGTAACACCTACCAGCTCGACAGCGCCTCACTCTATATGCCGGGTAACAGTATTACCTCCGCGCTGGCAAACGAATTTGCCGAAGCGGAATCCGGGCTTCACGTTGCAGCGCTGATGGAACTGGGTCTGATTCTGTTCGTTATCACCTTCATTGTTCTGGCGATTTCCAAGCTGATGATCCTGCGTCTCGCGAAAAATGAGGGGGCACGCTGATGGCAACGCTCGAAATGCAAAGCACCGCTCGGCTTGCGGAATCCCGCCGCAAAATGCAGGCGAAGCGTCGTTTCAAAAACCGCATTGCGCTGACGCTTTCCATGGCAACGATGGCATTCGGCCTGTTCTGGCTGATCTGGATCCTAATGTCCACCATCACCCGCGGTATTGATGGAATGTCTCTGGCACTGTTCACCGAGATGACGCCGCCGCCAAATACGGCGGGTGGTGGTCTGGCGAACGCCCTGGCGGGCAGCGGCCTGCTGATCCTGTGGGCGACCGTTTTCGGTACGCCGCTGGGCATCATGGCGGGCATCTACCTGGCGGAGTACGGGCGTAAATCCTGGCTCGCAGAGGTGATTCGCTTCATTAACGACATCCTGCTTTCCGCTCCGTCTATTGTCGTGGGCCTGTTTGTTTACACCATCGTGGTCGCGCAAATGGAACACTTCTCCGGCTGGGCGGGCGTGATTGCGCTGGCGCTGCTGCAGGTGCCTATCGTCATTCGTACCACCGAAAACATGCTGAAACTGGTGCCGGACAGCCTGCGTGAAGCGGCTTACGCGCTGGGTACGCCGAAATGGAAAATGATTTCTGCAATCACCCTGAAAGCGTCGGTCTCCGGGATCATGACCGGTATTCTGCTGGCTATCGCCCGTATCGCCGGTGAAACGGCACCGCTGCTGTTTACTGCCCTCTCCAACCAGTTCTGGAGCACGGACATGATGCAGCCGATCGCCAACCTGCCGGTGACGATCTTTAAATTTGCGATGAGCCCATTCGCGGAATGGCAGCAGCTGGCCTGGGCCGGGGTGCTGATCATCACCCTTTGCGTACTGTTGCTGAACATTCTGGCGCGCGTCATTTTCGCGAAGAAGAAACACGGTTAATTTTTTACGGCGCGGCAGCTCGCGGCGCCGAATGAGGAAATGAGTCAATGAGTATGGTTGATACTGCCCCGGGTAAGATTCAGGTTCGTGATTTGAACTTCTACTACGGCAAATTCCATGCCCTGAAGAATATCAACCTGGATATCGCCAAGAACCAGGTCACGGCATTCATCGGTCCGTCCGGCTGTGGTAAATCCACGCTGCTGCGTACCTTTAACAAAATGTATTCGCTCTATCCGGAGCAGCGCGCTGAAGGTGAAATTATCCTGGATGGCGAAAACATTCTGACCCAGGCCCAGGATATCGCCCTGCTGCGTGCCAAAGTGGGCATGGTGTTCCAGAAACCGACGCCGTTCCCGATGTCCATCTATGACAACATTGCGTTTGGCGTTCGCCTGTTTGAGAAGCTCTCCCGTGCCGATATGGACGAGCGCGTGCAGTGGGCATTGACCAAGGCCGCATTATGGAACGAAACCAAAGATAAGTTGCACCAGAGCGGGTACTCTCTCTCCGGTGGTCAGCAGCAGCGTCTGTGCATTGCGCGTGGTATCGCCATTCGTCCGGAAGTATTGCTGCTGGATGAGCCGTGCTCGGCGCTGGACCCGATCTCAACCGGTCGTATTGAAGAGCTGATCACCGAGCTGAAGCAGGATTACACCGTGGTTATCGTGACCCACAACATGCAGCAGGCTGCGCGTTGTTCCGATCACACGGCGTTTATGTACCTGGGCGAGTTGATTGAGTTCAGCGATACGGACGCGCTGTTCACCCGGCCCGCGAAGAAACAAACCGAAGATTATATTACTGGCCGCTACGGTTGATTTGCCTTAGTGCATGTGGAGAAACCATGGACAACCTCAATCTTAATAAACACATTTCAGGCCAGTTCAACGCAGAGCTGGAAAGCATCCGCACCCAGGTAATGACCATGGGCGGCATGGTTGAGCAGCAGCTTTCTGATGCGATTACGGCGATGCACAACCAGGACAGCGAGCTGGCGAAGCGCGTCATTGAAGGCGACCACAACGTCAACATGATGGAAGTCGCCATCGACGAAGCCTGCGTGCGTATCATCGCCAAGCGTCAGCCGACGGCGAGCGACCTGCGTCTGGTGATGGCGATCATTAAAACCATCGCCGAGCTGGAGCGTATTGGTGACGTTGCGGATAAAATCTGCCGCACCGCGCTGGAGAAGTTTTCCCAGCAGCACCAGCCGCTGCTGGTGAGCCTGGAGTCGCTGGGCCGCCACACCGTGCAGATGCTGCACGACGTGCTGGACGCCTTCGCGCGCATGGATCTGGACGAAGCGGTCCGTATCTACCGTGAAGACAAGAAAGTGGACCAGGAGTATGAAGGCATCGTGCGTCAGCTGATGACCTACATGATGGAAGACTCCCGTACCATCCCAAGCGTGCTGACGGCCCTGTTCTGCGCGCGCTCTATCGAGCGTATCGGCGACCGCTGCCAGAACATTTGCGAATACATTTTCTACTTCGTGAAGGGTCAGGACTTCCGTCACGTCGGCGGCGACGAGCTGGACAAGCTGCTGGCGGGTAAAGATCCGAAAGAGTGATGTTTGTGGCGGGTGGCGCTAGCGCTTACCCGCCCTACGTTAATTCAACGCGTAATATCCCACCCGCGCGCCTTCCACAACTCTGGCAGCTGCGCCAGATCGGTAAAGGTCGTCACTTTTGGATGATCGATCGGCTTGTTGTGCGGATCGGCGCAGAAGTAAAACACCTCCATCCCCGCATCAATCCCCGACTGCGCGCCCGCAGACGAGTCATCCACCAGAATGCAGTTCTCCACGTTGACGTTCATCGCTTTCGCCGCATGGAACATCAGTGCCGGGTCTGGCTTCCAGCGCTGGATATCGTAGCCGCTGAACAGTTTTTCCGGGAAATGGTGCAGCATCTCAAGCTTGCCCAGTGAATGCTGCATTTTGCTGACCGGACCGTTGGAGACCACGCAGATCGGCACCGTCATCGCATCCAGCAGCGCGTTAGCTCCGGAGATCACCTCTAGTTCGGAGTCGAACAGGCGTGCGACCTCGGTGCGGTACACCGGTTCCAGATCCGCTTTTGCCAGAGCCACCCCGTATTCCTGGTTAATGATGTCGATGATCTCGTAGAGCTTCACGCCTTTAAAGCGTTTGAACACCTCTTCGAGCTCCAGCGTAATGCCAAATTCCTGGAACATGGTGACATACGCGCGGGAACAAATGACCTCACTGTCGACCAGCGTACCGTCGCAGTCGAAAAATACCGCTTCAATTCCGGACATGCCTTTCCCTTTTAACAAGTTTAACGTTTTCGTACGGCAGTTCGCCGGGACGCAATCGTTGCCGTATAAGCAAAATCAATGAAAAAAGTATCACGTAACCGCCACTATTGTCGCATTTTGGTATAGGATAGCGACGAATTTTCCCTCCTTGTTCGGAAATTGATGATGAGTCAACAACACACTACCCAGACATCTGGTCAGGGTCTGCTTGAGCGCGTGTTTAAACTGCGCGAGCACGGCACAACGGCACGCACCGAAGTGATCGCCGGTTTCACCACCTTCCTGACGATGGTCTATATCGTTTTTGTGAACCCGCAAATTCTGGGCGTCGCTGGCATGGACACCAGCGCCGTCTTTGTAACCACCTGTCTGATTGCGGCGCTTGGCAGCATCCTGATGGGTGTGTTCGCTAACCTGCCTGTGGCGCTGGCGCCGGCTATGGGCCTGAATGCGTTCTTCGCGTTCGTGGTGGTTCAGGCGATGGGTCTGCCGTGGCAGGTCGGTATGGGCGCTATTTTCTGGGGTGCGGTTGGCCTGCTGCTGCTGACCATCTTCCGCGTGCGTTACTGGATGATTGCGAACATTCCGGTGAGCCTGCGCGTGGGCATCACCAGCGGTATCGGTCTGTTTATCGGCATGATGGGGCTAAAAAACGCCGGTGTGATCGTGGCGAACCCGGAAACGCTGGTGAGCATCGGCAATCTGACCTCTCATAACGTGCTGCTGGGCGTGCTGGGCTTCTTTATCATCGCGATCCTGGCCTCTCGTAACATTCATGCGGCGGTGCTGGTGTCCATCGTGGTGACCACCCTGCTGGGCTGGATGCTGGGCGACGTGCACTATAACGGTATCGTCTCCGCGCCTCCGAGCGTCTCTACCGTGATTGGTCACGTCGATCTGGCGGGTTCCCTGAACCTGGGCCTGGCGGGCGTGATCTTCTCCTTCATGCTGGTCAACCTGTTTGACTCCTCCGGTACGCTGATTGGCGTGACCGACAAAGCGGGTCTGGCGGACGAGAAAGGCAAATTCCCGCGCATGAAGCAGGCGCTGTATGTGGATAGCATCTCCTCCGTGGCGGGTTCTTTCATTGGCACCTCGTCTGTTACCGCTTACATTGAATCCTCTTCCGGCGTGTCCGTGGGCGGCCGTACCGGCCTGACGGCGGTGGTGGTGGGTATCCTGTTCCTGCTGGTGATCTTCCTCTCTCCGCTGGCGGGTATGGTTCCACCGTATGCGGCTGCCGGCGCGCTGATTTACGTGGGCGTGCTGATGACGTCGAGCCTGGCGCGCGTGAAGTGGGATGATTTAACCGAAGCGGTACCGGCGTTTATTACCGCCGTGATGATGCCGTTCAGCTTCTCGATCACCGAAGGTATCGCGCTGGGCTTTATCTCTTACTGCGTAATGAAGATCGGTACCGGCCGCTTCCGCGAACTCAGCCCGTGCGTGATTATTGTGGCGCTGCTGTTTGTGCTGAAGATTGTGTTTATTGACGCCAAATAAACAGGTTTGTTCCCTCTCCCCGTGGGAGAGGGTCAGGGTGAGGGCTTACGCCTTCACCCGCTTAATATAATCCCCAAACGCCGTCAGCTGGCCAGAGAGATGGTCACGCGTGCTCTGATCCACCACCTCACCCGTCTGCGGGTCGACCTTGTTCTGAATCACACCGCCCATAAATTCCGGCTTGTTCATCACCATCGCATCCAGGAACACCAGAATCTGGCGCAGGTGATACTGGCAGCGCGCGCCGCCAATCGCGCCCATTGAGCTGGTCTGGATCAGCACCGGTTTGCCGGACAGGGGCTGCTCCGGTAAACGGGACAGCCAGTCAATGGCGTTCTTCAGGCCACCCGGAACCGAGTAGTTATACTCCGGCGTGACAATGACCACACCGTCGGCCTGGCGGATCTGCTCGGCTATCGCCTCCACGCTCTGCGGGAACCCCTCTTCCTGCTGCATATCAGCATCATACAGCGGGATATCGCCAATAGATGGCAGGGCGCTAATTTCCATACCTGCCGGGGCCAACTGCGGCAGCGTGCGGGCAACCATTCCGTTAAATGAACCTTTGCGCAGGCTTCCCAGTAACGTAACTACTTTCAACGTATCAGACATGATTACTCCTGTTTCATCATGATGACCCTGATTGGATCAGCTATGGGTAAATGCTTTTTCTGCCGGTAAACTGGTTAAACGCATCAGGCGTGCGGCGGGCGCGTTGGCGCGCTCGGGCACATCCGGAAGGCTACTCCATCCCTCTTTACTGTCAAATTCCCAAATCTTTAGCCGTTCGATGGCAGGGCTGACTGCAACAGACCATATCAACACATCTTCTGCATCGCTGAGTGCCTCTACAAGCGTGGCTTTAGCGGCACGCAGGCGTCCGGAGCCTGGCAACAATTGCAACTGGCTGGTGTCGTCTGAAGCGCATCCGCAGAGCTTGCGAATGCTCTGGCGCAGGGTGATGAGCTGGGCTCTGGCCTCGACGGCGTCGTTCTGGTTGCGTACCCACAGCTTTTCATTGCTGGAGAGCGGGTAGTCATCGTGCGGGCTTGCGCCGTGGAAGCCCCGCGTCGCACGCTGAAGCTCCATATCCAGCCCGCAATCCCCTTCGGTGGTCAGCGCCACGCCAATGATATTGCCCGTATAGGCAATGGAAAAACGGGGGAGTTCCGGGTCAGCAAAGACCGGGCGGCCTTCTGGTTGCGTGACGATCTCCGGCAGTTCGCTGGTGCCGTACAGCATAAACAGCAGTTCTGCGAGAAGTGCTCTGGAGGCTAAAAACCGCGTCCTGCGATGTTCGGGGAGTTTGAGCGCCTCACTGTGACAGGCTGAAGAGAGTCTGGCCGATACGAGACGTCCTTCTGTAAGTATCCCTCTTGCAAAGTGCGTTGCCATTTTTCGCTCCTTGATAATGGTCGTAATCGGTTAAACGGTTACATGATTATCGCTTAACTTGACTCCTGTTTTAATCAGTAAATGAGAGTAAGAGAAGCCTGAGCGCCGAACTTTACATTTTCTTAGGCAAAAATTGGATCGCTGCCACCGTACAACGCCTTGATGGTCTCCCGCAGCCAGAGAATTTTCGGATTATGGCTGTTCCGTTTATGCCAGATCAGCGTGAAGGGAACGGTCAGCTTTTCAGCCTGCGCTTCGTCAATGGGTATAGGAAGCGCGATCAGCTTCCGCTGGTGGAGTTCATTGTAGTGGCGACAGTAGTGTGGAGCCGTGGCGATATAGTTATGGCCGGGCTGCGCCGCCATAAACATCGACTGCTCAAAGCCCGGCAAACACATGGCAATGTTTCTCTCCCGCCCCATCTCTTTTAGCACCTCATCCAGCGCCCAGGTGTCGCTCCGTTCCCAGAAGATACTGATATGGGGATAGCGCAGGAAGGTCTCCAGATTCCACTCCTCCTGCAGAGCGGGGTGGTCCTCACGCAAATAGACGTATGGACGGTCGCTAAACAAGATTTCGTAGTCGATAAACCACGGCATCAGCTTCAGCAGTTCACGCGAGCGCGGATGGGTTTCGCGACCGGTGAAACCAACGTCCACTTCCCCGCGCGTAATGGCGTCCAGCGAGTCGTAATCCCAGTGACGCACTTTCACCGTCGCCTGCGGATAGCGCTGATTCACCTGTTCCAGCAGGGCGTTAAAGCGGATGAGCATCAGCGGCGTTTCGGCGGCCAGCACGAACGTCAGCCCGCCAGGCGAATCATGGTGAGATTTATCGAGGATCTGATTGCCAATCTGCATCCAGTCGGCCAAATCCTGCTCCAGGCTGACCGTCAGCGGCGTGGGCAGCAGCCCTAACGGCGTTTTGACAAACAGCGGGTCGTCAAACCAGTCGCGCAGCCTGGCCAGCGATTTACTCACCGCCGACGGCGTCACGTTCATCCGCTTTGCGGCTTTGGTGACGCTGCGCTCCTGCAGCAAAAGCTGTAGGCAAAGCAACAGGTTAAGATCGAGACTGCTGATGGGCTTCTTCATACTGTGCCGCGGGCTGGATGACCATAAGTAAGGTGATGCAGACTATGCTACAGCCAATCAGAATCCCGATCAGCATATTGAGCGCGTTAAGTCCGATGACCGCCGCCAGCCATATCCACAGAGACGAGCCGCAGACCTGCGCGATCCCCAGCACCGAGCTTGCCACGCCTGCCCGCAGCGAGAACGGGCCGAGCGCCTGGCTCATCGCCACGCCAAAGCCAACCGAGAACCCGGCACAGATGAGGGTAATACCTGCCAGCATCAGCGCATGCGAGCTGGTGGTTGCCAGAACCACGCCTGCGGCGAGAAACAGCACCTGAGAGGTCAGCATCAGCGTGCGCTGGCGGAAAAGATTCAGCGCAAAGGGAGTGGAAAATGAGACGGCCATACTGACCATAGCGGTTAATGCCATCACCGTTGAATACTCACCGCGATCGAAACCCATGGTCTCCATCAGCAAAACCGGGGAAACGTTTACATACGTCAGAATGACCACCACGCTTAGGGTCGTCACGGCCAGACGGCTGAGGAAAAAGCGGTTGAGAAGCTTCTCGGCCGGGTGAATGGTCGCGGTATGGCTGGGATTCTGCGAGCCCGGGTGAGTCTCTTTCAGCACGGCGATTGACAGGATAAACATCAGCGCGCCCATGGCGGCCATGGTCCAGAACAGGCTCTGCCACGGGAATTTCAGCATAATCAGATAGCCCACGACCGGGGCCAGCACCGGGATGATGCAGGTTATCCCGTTCAGCATGGAGAGCACTTTGGCACGGCGCTGGGCGCTTAAGGTGTCGCGCAAAATGGCAAACGCCACCACGTAACAGCCGCCGGCTCCAATGCCCTGGATGAACCGTCCTGCCAGGAATACGGTGCTGTTCTGCGCCTGTGAGCAGAGAAGAGAGGCCAGGGCAAAGATGACGGCGCCGGTTATTGCGACGGGCTGACGGCCTGCCTTATCCGCTATCTTCCCGGCAAAGACCATCGATGACGCCATCCCCGCGAGGTAGGCCGAAAACGCGATGTGCAGCTGCGCTTCGCTGGCACCCAGATCGCGGGCGATGTGCGGTAATCCCACCAGATACATATCAATACCCGACGGATAAAGCAGAACTAATGCGAAACTACAAAACAGAAAACGCGCCATAAACCCCCCATAAATGCAGGCATGCAGAATAGGGGGTGAAAAGGGTTTAGGCGAGTTGCCATTTGGACAATGGTGATTTCCTGAGGGGAAATCACCATGAATTAGCGGAAACTATTTACCAATACAGAAGCTCGAAAAGATCCTTCCCAGCAGATCGTCCGACGTAAACTCTCCGGTGATCTCGCTCAGATTCTGCTGCGCCAGACGCAGCTCTTCCGCCAGCAGTTCACCCGCCCACGCGCCAATCAGCTGCGCTTTGCCCTGGTCAAGATGGCGTGCCGCCTCTTCCAGCGCCTGCAGGTGGCGACGACGCGCCAGGAAGCCGCCTTCCATGCTGGTATCAAAGCCCATGCTCTGCTTGAGATGGTTGCGCAGGTCGTCCACGCCTTCACCGGTACGCGCCGACAGGCGAATCAGTGAGTGACCATTCACATCGCTGATACCCAGCGTTTCGCCGGTAACGTCTGCTTTGTTACGTACCACGGTGATCGGCAGCTTAGCCGGAAGACGGGCGATAAAGTCCGGCCAGATCTCCGCCGGGTCAACGGCGTCGGTCGTGGTGCCGTCCACCATAAACAGCACGCGGTCGGCCTGCTCGATCTCCTGCCAGGCGCGCTCGATACCGATGCGTTCCACTTCGTCGCTGGCATCGCGCAGCCCGGCGGTGTCGATGATGTGCAGCGGCATCCCGTCGATGTGGATATGCTCGCGCAGCACGTCGCGGGTGGTACCGGCAATGTCGGTCACGATCGCCGCTTCACGGCCCGCCAGGGCGTTCAGCAGGCTCGATTTCCCGGCGTTAGGGCGACCAGCAATGACGACCTTCATCCCTTCACGCAGCAGGCTACCCTGGCGCGCTTCGGCGCGTACCGCGTCGAGATCGTTCATCACCTGGTTGAGCTGGGCTTCGATTTTACCGTCAGAGAGGAAGTCGATCTCCTCGTCCGGGAAGTCGATAGCCGCTTCCACGTAGATCCTCAGGTGAGTAAGTGCTTCCACAAGATGATTGACGCGCGCGGAGAATGCCCCCTGCAGCGAGTTAAGCGCGGAGCGGGCCGCCTGTTCTGAGCTGGCGTCGATCAGGTCTGCAATCGCCTCGGCCTGCGCCAGGTCGAGCTTGTCGTTCAGGAAGGCACGCTCGGAGAACTCGCCAGGCTTCGCAATGCGCAGGCCTGGCAGGGTGAGAATACGTTTTAACAGCAGGTCGAGGATAACCGGGCCGCCGTGGCCCTGCAGTTCCAGCACGTCTTCGCCGGTAAAGGAGTTCGGGCCGGGGAACCACAGCGCAATGCCTTGGTCCAGCGGCGTGCCGTCGGTGTCTTTAAACGGCAGGTAATCAGCGTAGCGCGGCTTTGGCAATTTACCCAGCACCGCTTCAGCCACCTCGCGCGCCTTCAGGCCGGAGATACGCAGAATGCCTACACCACCGCGTCCCGGTGGGGTTGCCTGGGCGACGATAGTGTCGTTATGGCTCATGGTTGGTCTCGTTCAATACAAATAAAAAAGGCGGTCAATCGACCGCCCTTATTTTAGCGTTAACTTACCGAATCAGGACTTTTTCTTTTCGCGGCTATGCAGGCCACGTTTTTCCAGACCACGGTAAATCAGCTGCTGCTGGATGATGGTCACCAGGTTGCTGACGATATAGTACAGCACCAGACCTGACGGGAACCACAGGAAGAACACGGTGAAGATGACCGGCATAAAGGTCATGATCTTCTGCTGCATCGGGTCGGTCACGGTGGTTGGCGACATCTTCTGGATGAAGAACATCGTCACGCCCATCAGGATCGGCAGGATGTAGTACGGGTCCTGTGCGGACAGGTCATGGATCCACAGGGCGAACGGCGCGTGGCGCAGCTCAACGGAACCCATCAGCATGTAGTACAGCGCAAGGAAGATTGGCATCTGAATCAGCAGCGGGAAGCAACCACCCAGCGGGTTCACTTTCTCTGCTTTATACAGGGCCATCATCTCCTGGCTCTGACGCTGTTTGTCATCGCCCAGACGCTCACGCATCGCCTGAATCTTCGGCTGCAGCATGCGCATCTTCGCCATGGAGGTGTACTGCGCTTTGGTCAGCGGGTACATGATGCCACGCACGATGAAGGTGATAACGATGATGGAGAAGCCCCAGTTACCGAGGAAGCTGTGGATGAACTTCAGCAGCTTAAACAGCGGCTGAGAGATGAACCACAACCAGCCGTAATCAACGGTCAGATCCAGGTGCGGCGCGACGGCTGCCATTTTGTCCTGGATTTCCGGGCCGACCCACAGGGTGCTTGCCAGCTTACCGGTTTGACCCGGCTGAACCAGAACCGGCTGTGATTTGTAGCCGATGGCTGCAATACCGTTGCCCAGGTTCGCGGTGTAGAAGTTATTGGTACCGTCGTTATTTGGGATCCATGCCGTTGCGAAATACTGCTGCAGCATTGCTACCCAACCGCCTTTGGAGCTGACGTTCAGGTTTTCGTTATCGGCAATGGTGTCGAATTTGTATTTCTCGTACTTCGCGTCAGGCGTGGAGTACGCCGCGCCACGGAAGGTATGCAGCGCAAAGTTGCTGCTTCCGGTGTCACGGTGAGACGGCAGATTGATGGACTGCTTCAGCTGACCGAAGGTAGACAGTTCCAGCGGTTTCGCACCGGCGTTCTGTACGCTGTAGCCCACGTTCACTGCATACTCACCGCGTTTCAGGGTGAAGGTTTTGGTGAACGTGTTGCCTGCCGCGTCGGTGTAGGTCATCGGGATAACGAGTTCGTTCTGGCCGTCAGCCAGCACAAAGGTGTCGTTCTCGACGTTATACAGTGGACGCGCACCGTTAGCCGGGTTATCCGGGCCATCACGACCGGTCAGGCCGCTCTGCGCCTGATACAGGAACTCCGGTGTGGTTTCCAGTAACTGGAACGGTTCGGTAGACTTCAGCTCTTTCGGGTAGGTCAACAGCAGCGCCTGCTCAACATCACCACCACGGGTGTTGATAGTCAGCTCAAGCACATCGGTCTTAACCGTAATCTGTTTCCCCTGGCCACTGGCCGGTACGCCCTGGTCGGCGGCGCTACCCGCTGCGGTGGTCGTGGTCTGCGTGGTCTGCTGCTGGGGTTGAGGATTTTTATCCTGCTCCCATGCCTGCCAGATCATGAAAGACACGAACAACAAAGCGATGATAAGAAGATTGCGTTGCGAATCCATCGTTAGTGTTCTCTGGTATCAAAAGGTCCTGGGGGGACGGGGTCGTCTCCACCTGGGTGTAAAGGGTGGCATTTTAATACGCGTTTCACCGTCAACCAACTGCCTTTTATCACTCCAAACCTGCGCAATGCCTCAATTCCGTAGCTTGAGCATGTTGGTGTGAAACGGCAGTGCGGCCCGAGTAGCGGACTAATCAGGCGTTGATAGACCCGAATAAGGGCTATCAGGACCCGTGAGCCAGGCGACAGTGGCGGCGCCATAATTTTTCCAACGCTTCCGAGAGAGCACGGTTATCGAGGTCGGCAACCCCCTTTTTAGCCACCACCACGAAATCCATAGAAGGCAGTTCGTGCTGACGTAAACGGAAGCTTTCACGCGTCAGACGTTTAATCCGGTTGCGTTCATGCGCACGCTTAACGTTTTTCTTAGCGACTGTGAGACCGATGCGGGGATGCCCCAGCGAATTTTGGCGGCCGAGGATGGTGATTTGCGGCGTGCCAGCCCGTTGTGGCTGCTGGAAGACGAAAGTGAAATGAGTGGGAGTTAACAAACGTAACTCCCTGGGAAATGCTAGCTTAACCACTCAGGGGTTAGCTTTATTACTTGGAAACGGTCAGACGAGCGCGGCCTTTAGCACGACGACGTGCCAGAACCTGACGACCATTTTTAGTAGCCATACGAGCACGGAAGCCGTGAGAACGGTTGCGCTTCAGTACAGACGGTTGAAAAGTGCGTTTCATGGCGATTTCTACCTAAACTTGAAAAAATTCATGACTTTTGCGGATGCCCGACCGAGTTTCGAATGACGGACGCCGAAGCCGTGGGTGATTAAAGAGGCCGGATTGTAATAATTGTACACTCCGGAGTCAATTCTCTTTCCTTATTTCCCGCGTATTTCCGCACGATTTCGCGTGGAAAATGAGCAACGGACGACGCAGGAAGATGAGCATCACGCGCCGGGTCGAGGATTATACGGCCTCGCCAACAAAGCGCAAGGATCGTCCCGGATCTTCGTTAGATCATTTAAGCAATAAATTGTCGCTGCTCATTAAATTTTCCAATATGCGGGCTAAATCGCGGGGCACTCGCGCCAGGATCGTTTACACTTACCCGGTTTCGGATCTTCCTGTGGATAAATCGGGAAGAATCTGTGAGAAACAGAAGATCTCTGGCTCAGTTTACGCTATGATCCGCGGTCCCGATCGGGATCCCAGGATCCTGGTCAGGATAAATTGCAGATAGCAATTCGCACGTCCCCCTTTACACAGGGTCATGTCGATGTGCGCCAACAATCATGAATATTCAATAGTTTTCTTTTATTGTTCGAGTGGAGTCCGCCGTGTCACTTTCGCTTTGGCAGCAGTGTCTTGCCCGATTGCAGGATGAGTTACCAGCCACAGAATTCAGTATGTGGATCCGCCCGTTGCAGGCGGAGCTGAGCGATAACACGCTGGCTTTGTATGCGCCAAACCGTTTTGTGCTCGATTGGGTAAGAGACAAGTACCTTAATAACATCAATGGCCTGCTGAACGATTTCTGCGGGTCAGATGTCCCACAGCTGCGTTTTGAAGTGGGCACAAAGCCGGTCACCCAAACTGTTCGTGAAACCGTCAATGTAGCCGCGCCCGCTCAGGCTGTTCCGGCTCCGGCGCCTCGCGTTGCACCCGCTCGTCAGGGCTGGGATAACGTTCCTGCACCCGCAGAGCCAACCTACCGCTCTAACGTTAACGTGAAACACACGTTCGATAACTTCGTTGAGGGTAAGTCGAACCAGCTGGCGCGCGCGGCGGCCCGTCAGGTTGCTGATAACCCCGGTGGAGCCTACAACCCGCTGTTCCTCTATGGCGGCACGGGTCTCGGTAAAACCCACCTGCTGCATGCGGTAGGTAACGGCATCATGGCGCGCAAGCCCAACGCGAAAGTGGTGTATATGCACTCCGAGCGCTTCGTTCAGGACATGGTAAAAGCCCTGCAAAACAATGCGATCGAAGAGTTTAAACGCTACTACCGTTCCGTTGACGCGCTGCTGATCGATGACATCCAGTTCTTTGCCAATAAAGAACGATCGCAGGAAGAATTTTTCCACACCTTCAACGCCCTGCTGGAAGGTAATCAGCAGATCATTTTGACCTCGGATCGTTATCCAAAAGAGATCAACGGCGTTGAAGATCGTCTGAAATCCCGCTTCGGCTGGGGCCTGACCGTGGCGATCGAGCCACCGGAGCTGGAAACCCGCGTCGCGATCCTGATGAAGAAAGCCGATGAGAACGACATTCGCCTGCCGGGTGAAGTGGCGTTCTTCATCGCCAAGCGTCTGCGCTCCAACGTGCGTGAGCTGGAAGGGGCGCTGAACCGCGTTATCGCCAATGCCAACTTCACCGGTCGTGCGATCACCATCGATTTTGTGCGTGAAGCGCTGCGTGATTTGCTGGCATTGCAGGAAAAACTGGTCACTATCGACAATATTCAAAAGACGGTGGCCGAGTACTACAAGATCAAAGTGGCAGATTTACTGTCTAAACGTCGTTCCCGCTCGGTGGCGCGTCCGCGTCAGATGGCGATGGCGCTGGCAAAGGAGTTAACCAACCACAGCCTGCCGGAAATCGGCGATGCGTTTGGTGGCCGTGACCATACGACCGTGCTGCACGCTTGTCGCAAGATTGAGCAGTTACGCGAAGAAAGCCACGACATAAAAGAAGATTTTTCCAATCTAATCAGAACATTATCATCGTGACGCTATGAAATTTACCGTTGAACGTGAACATTTATTAAAACCGCTGCAACAGGTGAGTGGCCCATTAGGCGGCCGCCCAACGCTGCCTATTCTCGGAAACCTGCTGCTTCAGGTCGCGGACGGTACGCTGTCGCTGACCGGTACAGATCTGGAAATGGAAATGATCGCGCGCGTTACGCTGACGCAGCCGCACGACGCGGGCGCGACCACGGTTCCGGCACGTAAATTCTTTGATATCTGCCGCGGGCTGCCGGAAGGCGCTGAAATCGCCGTGCAGCTGGAGGGCGACCGTATGCTGGTGCGCTCTGGCCGCAGCCGTTTCTCGCTCTCCACGCTGCCAGCTGCGGACTTCCCGAACCTGGACGACTGGCAGAGTGAAGTTGAATTTACCCTGCCGCAGGCGACGATGAAGCGTCTGATTGAAGCCACGCAGTTCTCCATGGCGCATCAGGACGTGCGTTACTACTTAAACGGCATGCTGTTCGAAACCGAAGGTGAAGAGCTGCGTACCGTGGCGACCGACGGCCACCGTCTGGCGGTCTGTTCTATGCCGATTGGCGACTCGCTGCCAAACCATTCGGTGATCGTGCCGCGTAAAGGGGTGATTGAGCTGATGCGTATGCTCGACGGCGGCGACACGCCGCTGCGCGTGCAGATCGGCAGCAACAACATCCGCGCACACGTGGGTGATTTTGTCTTCACATCGAAGCTGGTTGACGGTCGTTTCCCGGATTATCGCCGCGTGTTGCCGAAGAACCCGGACAAAACGCTGGAAGCGGGCTGCGATAGCCTCAAGCAGGCCTTTGCCCGTGCGGCTATTCTCTCCAACGAGAAATTCCGCGGCGTGCGCCTGTACGTGAGTGAAAACCAGATCAAAATTACCGCTAACAACCCGGAGCAGGAAGAGGCAGAAGAGATTCTGGACGTCACCTACGCCGGGGCTGAGATGGAAATCGGCTTCAACGTCAGCTACGTGCTGGATGTGCTCAATGCACTGAAATGCGAGAATGTGCGCATTCTGCTGACCGACTCCGTTTCGAGCGTACAGATTGAAGATGCCGCATCACAGTCGGCTGCATATGTTGTCATGCCAATGAGACTGTAATGTCGCTCACCCGTCTGTTGATCCGCGACTTTCGCAATATCGAAAGCGCGGATCTCGCTTTATCCCCCGGCTTTAACTTCCTGGTTGGCGCGAACGGCAGCGGCAAAACCAGCGTGCTGGAAGCCATCTATACGCTCGGCCACGGTCGGGCGTTTCGCAGTTTGCAGATTGGTCGCGTCATTCGCCACGAGCAGGAATCCTTTGTTCTGCACGGGCGTTTGCAGGGGGCGGAGCGGGAAACCGCCATCGGCCTGACCAAAGACAAGCAGGGCGACAGCAAGGTGCGCATCGACGGCACCGACGGCCACAAGGTGGCGGAGCTGGCGCTGCTGATGCCGATGCAGCTGATTACGCCGGAGGGGTTTACTTTACTCAACGGCGGCCCCAAATACAGAAGAGCGTTCCTCGACTGGGGATGCTTTCACAACGAAGCCGGATTCTTTAACGCCTGGAGCAACCTGAAGCGCCTGCTCAAGCAGCGTAACGCCGCGTTGCGCCAGGTCACGCGCTACGCCCAGCTGCGCCCGTGGGACATGGAGTTAATCCCTCTCGCGGAACAAATCAGCCGCTGGCGTGCCGAATACAGCGCAGGTATTGCCGAAGATATGGCCGACACCTGCAAACAGTTTTTACCCGAGTTCTCTCTCACCTTCTCCTTCCAGCGCGGCTGGGAGAAAGAGACGGATTATGCCGAGGTGTTAGAGAGAAGCTTCGAGCGCGATCGCATGTTGACCTACACCGCGAACGGCCCGCACAAGGCGGATTTCCGCATTCGTGCCGACGGTGCGCCGGTGGAAGACACGCTGTCGCGCGGGCAGCTCAAGCTCCTGATGTGCGCGCTGCGCCTGGCGCAGGGGGAGTTCCTCACCCGCGAGAGCGGACGGCGCTGCCTGTACCTGATAGATGATTTTGCCTCGGAACTTGACGACGCGCGGCGCGGGCTGCTTGCCAGCCGCTTAAAAGCCACGCAGTCGCAGGTTTTCGTCAGCGCCATTAGCGCTGAACACGTTATGGACATGTCGGACGAAAATTCGAAGATGTTTACCGTGGAAAAGGGTAAAATAACGGATTAACCCAAGTTGAAATGAGCGAGAAACGTTGATGTCGAATTCTTATGACTCCTCCAGTATCAAAGTCCTGAAAGGGCTGGATGCGGTGCGTAAGCGCCCGGGTATGTATATCGGCGACACGGATGACGGCACCGGTCTGCACCACATGGTATTCGAGGTGGTAGATAACGCTATCGACGAAGCGCTCGCGGGTCACTGTAAAGACATCGTGGTTACCATCCATGCGGACAACTCCGTCTCCGTCACCGATGATGGTCGTGGCATTCCGACCGGTATTCACCCGGAAGAGGGCGTTTCCGCTGCGGAAGTGATCATGACCGTTCTGCACGCAGGCGGTAAGTTCGACGATAACTCCTATAAAGTTTCCGGCGGCCTGCACGGCGTAGGCGTTTCCGTAGTAAACGCCCTGTCGCAGAAGCTGGAGCTGGTTATCCAGCGCGAAGGCAAAATTCACCGTCAGATCTACCAGCACGGCGTGCCTGAAGCCCCGCTGGCCGTTACCGGCGATACCGAGAAAACCGGTACCATGGTGCGTTTCTGGCCGAGCCTCGAAACCTTCACTAACGTCACTGAATTCGAGTACGACATCCTGGCGAAGCGCCTGCGTGAACTGTCGTTCCTGAACTCCGGGGTCTCTATTCGCCTGCGCGACAAACGCGACAACAAAGAAGACCACTTCCACTACGAAGGCGGTATCAAGGCGTTCGTTGAGTATCTGAACAAGAACAAAACGCCAATTCACCCGAATATCTTCTACTTCTCCACCGAAAAAGACGGTATTGGCGTAGAAGTGGCGCTGCAGTGGAACGATGGTTTCCAGGAAAACATCTACTGCTTCACCAACAACATTCCACAGCGCGATGGCGGTACTCACCTTGCGGGCTTCCGCGCGGCGATGACCCGTACCCTGAACGCCTACATGGACAAAGAAGGCTACAGCAAAAAAGCGAAAGTCAGCGCCACCGGTGATGACGCCCGTGAAGGCCTGATTGCCGTGGTCTCCGTGAAGGTGCCGGATCCGAAGTTCTCCTCACAGACCAAAGACAAGCTGGTCTCTTCTGAGGTGAAATCGGCGGTTGAGCAGCAGATGAACGAACTGCTGAGCGAGTACCTGCTGGAAAACCCGAACGACGCGAAAATCGTTGTGGGCAAAATTATCGATGCGGCGCGTGCCCGTGAAGCGGCGCGTAAAGCCCGTGAAATGACCCGTCGTAAAGGCGCGCTGGACCTGGCAGGCCTGCCGGGCAAGCTGGCTGACTGTCAGGAACGCGACCCGGCGCTGTCCGAACTCTACCTTGTGGAAGGGGACTCCGCGGGCGGTTCTGCGAAGCAGGGCCGTAACCGTAAGAACCAGGCGATTCTGCCGCTGAAGGGTAAAATCCTCAACGTTGAGAAAGCGCGCTTCGACAAAATGCTCTCTTCTCAGGAAGTGGCGACGCTTATCACCGCGCTGGGCTGCGGCATTGGCCGCGATGAGTACAACCCGGACAAGCTGCGCTATCACAGCATCATCATCATGACCGATGCGGACGTCGACGGCTCGCACATCCGTACGCTGCTGTTGACCTTCTTCTATCGTCAGATGCCTGAAATCGTTGAGCGTGGCCACGTCTACATTGCACAGCCGCCGCTGTACAAGGTGAAGAAAGGCAAGCAGGAACAGTACATCAAAGATGACGACGCGATGGATCAGTACCAAATCGCGATCGCGCTTGACGGTGCAACCCTGCATGCGAACTCCAGCGCTCCGGCACTGGCAGGCGAGCCGCTGGAGCGTCTGGTTTCCGAGTTCAACGCCGCGCAGAAAATGATTGGCCGTATGGAGCGTCGCTATCCAAAAGCGTTGCTAAAGGAGCTGGTCTATCAGCCAACCCTGACCGAAGCCGATCTGAGCAACGAGCAGACCGTGACCCGCTGGGTAAACGCTCTGGTGAGCGAGCTGAACGAGAAAGAGCAGCACGGCAGCCAGTGGAAGTTCGACGTTCAGCAGAATGCGGCACAGCAGTTTGAGCCGATTGTTCGCGTGCGTACTCACGGCGTCGACACCGACTACCCGCTGGAGCACGAATTCGTGACCGGCCCGGAATACCGTCGTATCTGCACCCTCGGCGAGAAGCTGCGCGGCCTGATCGAAGACGATGCCTTCATCGAACGTGGCGAGCGTCGTCAGCCGGTAGCCAGCTTCGAGCAGGCGCTGGACTGGCTGGTGAAAGAGTCCCGTCGCGGTCTCTCTATCCAGCGTTATAAAGGTCTGGGCGAAATGAACCCGGATCAGCTGTGGGAAACCACCATGGATCCGGAAAGCCGTCGCATGCTGCGCGTCACCGTGAAAGACGCGATTGCTGCCGACCAGCTGTTCACGACCCTGATGGGCGATGCGGTAGAACCACGTCGTGCCTTCATTGAAGAGAATGCGCTGAAAGCGGCGAATATCGATATTTAATGCCGTTACACTGCGATAAAAGCCGCGCTTCAGCGCGGCTTTTTTATGGGCGCAGGAAGGTCCAGTGACATCACCTCCGGTAAACGGCTCGCCAGCGTGTCTATAGCCATTCGTACCCTAAGCGGCAGATGAGGCGTTTGCTGCCAGACGGCATGAACGTTGAAGTGAACATCCGGCGCCTGCTTCAGGAGCGGGACGAGTTTTCCCTGATGAATTTCTTTGATGACCATCCAGCAGGGCAGCCACGCAATGCCGTGTCCGGCCAGCGCAGCGTCGCAAATAGCCTGTAAGTCATCCATGTTGAGTGAGGAACGGGGAGTAAAGGTATGCGACGTCCCTTCGTCATCCATCAGCTGCCAGGGCAACACTCTGCCCGCGCGCAGATAGTTAATCGCCGTATGCTGGGGTAAATCATCAACGCGATGTGGCTGGCCTTTCTTCTGCAGGTAAGCCGGCGCGGCGCACAGTACCATGCGGTGTTCCCCCAGCTTTCTTGCCACCAGCACGCTGCTGTCCTGCAGCGTGCCGTTACGTACCGCCATATCGAAGCCTTCCTCGACCAGATCCACCACGCGGTCGCTGAATGACATTTCCAGTTCAAGTCCGGGGTGTTCCTGCGACAGCGCGATCAGCAGCGGGGCGACGCACTGGCGGCCAAACAGCACCGGCATGGCAACGCGCAGGCGGCCACTGACCTGCTGTTTCCCGGTTTCAAGCAGCGATTCCGCGCCACGAATCTCCTCCAGCGCGCGCAGGCAGCGTTCATAAAAAAGGGCGCCGTTATCGGTCAGCCTCTGGCTGCGGGTGGTGCGTTGAAAAAGACGAACTCCCAACCGCTGTTCGAGGCGAGCGATGCTTTTTCCTACCGCCGAGCGTGACAAATGCAGGCGAATGGCGGCCTGCGCAAAACTTCCCGCCTCCACGGCGGCCACAAAAACAGGAATATCCTTCAGCGTATCGGACATAGATTGTCTCCATTCTGGCGTCAATAAAGGGAAAACTTATCGCCACTGGAGAATGTGAGTCAACGGTAAACTGTCATTACTGAAGCTTATCTGATGGCAGGAGAAAAAAATGACAGAGACAATGCAGCGCTGGTCAATGAACGCCCTCGGGCGCGAGAATCTTAAGCTCGTTCAGGAACCGGTTCGCCAGCCCGGACCGGGTGAAGTGCGCGTTCGGGTGAATGCCGTTGCGCTCAACTACCGCGATAAAATGGTCATCGAAGGCACGATGCCGATTCCGCTTTCCTTCCCCTTCACCCCGGCGTCAGACATGGCGGGCGTGGTGGACAGCGTGGGTGAAGGCGTTACGCGCTTCAAGCCCGGCGCTCGCGTCATTTCAACCTTCTTCCCGGAGTGGATAGAGGGTAAGCCGCAGGCGGACGCGCGCAATTTGCCCTATAAAACGTCCGGCGGCTATTTCCAGGGAATGCTCGCCGAGTATGTGATTGTGAATGAAAACGCGCTGGTGGCCTCCCCGGAAACCCTGAATGACGAAGAGGCCAGCACGCTACCCTGCGCGGGGCTTACCGCCTGGTTCGCGCTGGTGGAGCGCGGTCAGCTACGCGCCGGGCAATCGGTGCTGGTGCAGGGGACGGGCGGCGTGGCGATATTCGCCCTGCAAATTGCAAAAGCGCACGGAGCGGAGGTGTTTGTCACTTCGGGGAGCGATGAGAAACTGGGGCTCGCCAAAACGCTGGGGGCCAGCCACGGCATCAACCGGCTGAAAGGCGACTGGGCTGAAGTTGCGCTGACGCTCACGCAGGATCGCGGCATCGACCATATTATCGAAACCGTGGGTGGCGAGAACCTGAAGCACTCCCTGCGCGCCGTTGCCGTTCACGGGCGTATCTCAGTGATTGGCGTGCTGGCCGGGACTGACATTTCGCTGCCTGCTGGTGAGCTGCTGCTGAAATCCCCCGTCATTCAGGGGATTGGCGTGGGGCACCGTCGGGCGCTGGAGGATTTCGTCCGCGCCGTGGATGTGACGGGGCTGAAACCCGTGATTGAGCATCGCTACCGCTTTGACGAGCTGGAACACGCGCTTGAACACCTCGATCGCGGTGCGTTTGGTAAAATCGTCCTCACCCGCGAGTAGGTCTTTGTTCCTCGGGATAAGCGTAAAAGGGGTGTTTCTGTTGCGCAATGTAGCTCTATTTTTGTGTGCTTAATCGCGTTAGCATGAGGCAGCACTCATTTATCCTGGGGAACTCATGGCTATTAAACTCATTGCAATCGATATGGACGGCACGCTGCTGCTGCCAGACCACACTATCTCTCCTGCCGTTAAAAACGCGATCGACGCCGCACGTGCGAAGGGCGTGAATGTGGTTCTGACCACGGGGCGTCCGTATGCGGGCGTACACAGCTACCTGAAAGAGCTGCACATGAATCAGCCGGGCGATTACTGCATCACCTATAACGGCGCGCTGGTGCAGAAAGCCGCAGACGGCAGCACGGTTGCGCAAACTGCGCTGAGCTATGATGACTACCTGTTCCTGGAAAAACTCTCCCGTGAAGTGGGCTCCCACTTCCACGCGCTCGATCGCAATACGCTCTACACCGCCAACCGCGATATCAGCTACTACACGGTGCATGAATCCTACGTTGCGACCATTCCGCTGGTGTTCTGTGAAGCCGAGAAAATGGATCCGGCGACGCAGTTCCTGAAGGTGATGATGATTGACGAGCCGGAGATCCTGGATAAAGCCATCGCGCGCATTCCGGCAGAGGTTAAAGAGAAGTATACCGTGCTGAAAAGTGCGCCGTACTTCCTCGAAATTCTCGATAAACGCGTCAATAAGGGCACCGGCGTGAAATCGCTCGCTGATGCGCTGGGGATTAAGCAGGAAGAAATCATGGCGCTGGGCGACCAGGAAAACGACATCGCGATGATTGAATTCGCGGGCGTGGGCGTGGCAATGGATAACGCCATTCCGTCGGTGAAAGAGGTGGCTAACTTCGTGACCAAATCCAACCTGGAAGACGGCGTTGCCTACGCGATCGAGAAATTTGTGCTGCAGTAACGATTATTTTCAATCATCAGCCTCGGTTATCGACCGGGGCTTTTTTTTGCGCTGAATTTATTGAATTGTTCTTTTTGTGATCTGTATTGTAGTACAACATGAATTGATTGTACTACATTGTCGCCAGAGCAAAAACGAACCATCTCACGTTTGTACTGCAAAAGTGAGGTGAAATTCAGCGGTCGCGGTAAAGTAGTGATGGACATACAGAGCACAAGGACTCTCCATGACTCTCAATAAAACCGATCGCATCGTCATCACGCTGGGCACCCAGATTGTGGGGGGGAAATACGTTCCCGGTTCGCCGCTCCCGGCAGAGGCAGAACTGTGTGAGGAGTTTGAAACCTCGCGCAACATCATCCGGGAAGTGTTCCGCTCGCTGATGGCGAAGCGGTTGATTGAAATGAAACGCTATCGCGGCGCGTTTGTCGCTCCGCGCAACCAGTGGAACTACCTCGATACCGACGTGCTGCAGTGGGTGCTGGAAAATGACTACGACCCGCGGCTTATCGGCGCGATGAGTGAAGTTCGAAACCTGGTGGAACCGGCAATTGCGCGCTGGGCGGCGGAACGCGCAACCTCCGGCGATTTGGCCCAGATTGAGTCGGCTTTAAACGACATGATCGCCAATAACCAGAACCGGGAGGCGTTCAACGAGGCGGACATTCGCTACCACGAAGCGGTGCTGCAGTCGGTGCATAACCCGGTTTTACAGCAGCTTAGCGTAGCGATCAGCTCGCTACAGCGCGCGGTATTTGAACGTACCTGGATGGGCGATGAGGCCAACATGCCGAAGACGCTCCAGGAACATAAAGCGCTGTTCGATGCGATACGGCATCAGGACGGCGATGCGGCAGAGCAGGCGGCACTAACCATGATTGCCAGCTCGACACGAAGGCTGAAGGAAATCACATGACATCTCGCTACATCGCAATTGACTGGGGATCGACCAACCTGCGCGCCTGGCTGTACCAGGGCGAGAAGTGCCTGGAGAGCAGGCAATCAGAAGCAGGCGTCACGCGCCTGAACGGTAAATCCCCCGAGGCGGTGTTAGCAGAGGTCACACAAAACTGGCGCGACAGCGCCACGCCGGTGGTTATGGCGGGAATGGTGGGCAGCAACGTAGGCTGGAAAATCGCGCCTTATCTGCCGGTTCCCGCTCGTTTCTCCGCTATTGGCGAGCAGTTAACGTCCGTTGGCGACAATATCTGGATTGTTCCGGGTTTGAGCGTCTCTCGCGACGATAACCACAACGTGATGCGCGGCGAAGAGACGCAGCTGCTTGGCGCGCGCGCGCTTTCTCCTTCTTCTGTCTACGTCATGCCCGGCACGCACTGCAAGTGGGTCCAGGCTGACGCTGAGCAAATCCACGATTTTCGCACCGTGATGACCGGCGAACTGCACCATTTGCTGCTCAACCATTCGCTGGTGGGAGCCGGTTTACCTGAGCAGGAATCCTCGTCGGAGGCGTTTGCCGCCGGGCTTGAACGTGGGATCGCCTCCCCTGCCGTTTTGCCGCAGCTTTTTGAGGTTCGCGCCTCGCACGTGCTGGGAAATCTCCCGCGCGAGCAGGTCAGCGAGTTTCTCTCCGGCCTGCTGATTGGCGCAGAGGTCGCCAGCATGCGTGAGTTCATCGCGCACGAGCAGGCCATCACGATTGTCGCAGGCGCATCGCTGACGTCGCGCTACGAGCAGGCGTTTCGCGCCGTTGGGCGTGAAGTTGCAACGGTATCCGGCGACACGGCATTTCAGGCAGGAATAAGGAGCATCGCTCATGCAGTGGCAAACTGATCTTCCCCTTATCGCAATTTTGCGCGGCATCACGCCCGATGAGGCGTTAGCCCACGTCGGCGCGGTTATCGACGCCGGATTCGACGCGGTAGAAATCCCGCTCAACTCGCCCGAGTGGGAAAAAAGCATTCCGGCCGTGGTGGAGGCCTTTGGCGATAAGGCGCTGATTGGCGCAGGCACCGTGTTACGGCCTGAGCAGGTCGATCGGCTGGCAAAGATGGGCTGCAGGCTTATCGTCACGCCCAACATTCAGCCTGAGGTGATCCGCCGCGCGGTGGGTTACGGCATGACCGTCTGCCCGGGCTGCGCCACCGCCACGGAAGCCTTTACTGCCCTCGATGCGGGCGCGCAGTCGCTCAAAATTTTCCCGTCATCGGCTTTTGGACCGGACTACATCAAAGCGTTGAAAGCGGTATTGCCCGCCAGCGTGCCGGTCTTTGCCGTGGGCGGCGTAACGCCAGAAAACCTGGCCCAGTGGATGAGCGCTGGCTGTACGGGCGCGGGGCTTGGCAGCGATCTTTATCGCGCCGGACAGTCCGTGGAACGTACCGCACAGCAGGCGGCAGCATTTGTGAAAGCGTATCGAGAGGCAGTGAAATGAAAATAACCAAACTCACCACGTACCGTTTACCCCCGCGCTGGATGTTCCTGAAAATCGAAACCGATGAAGGGGTTGTAGGCTGGGGCGAACCGGTGATTGAAGGGCGCGCGCGCACCGTTGAAGCGGCGGTACACGAGCTGGGTGAATACCTGATTGGTCAGGATCCGGCGCGCATCAACGATCTGTGGCAGGTGATGTACCGCGCGGGCTTCTACCGCGGTGGTCCTATCCTGATGAGCGCCATCGCCGGTATCGACCAGGCGCTGTGGGATATCAAAGGTAAAGTGCTGAACGCGCCGGTCTGGCAGCTTATGGGCGGCCTGGTGCGCGACAAAATCAAAGCCTACAGCTGGGTGGGCGGCGACCGTCCTGCGGAAGTGATCGACGGCATCACGCAGCTGCGCAGCATCGGCTTTGACACCTTCAAGCTTAACGGCTGCGAAGAGATGGGCGTTATCGACAACTCGCGTGCGGTAGACCGGGCGGTCAACACCGTGGCGCAAATCCGTGAAGCCTTCGGCAACGAAATTGAGTTTGGCCTGGATTTCCACGGCCGCGTCAGCGCGCCGATGGCCAAAGTGCTGATTAAAGAGCTGGAGCCGTATCGCCCGCTGTTTATCGAAGAGCCGGTGCTGGCCGAGCAGGCGGAGTACTATCCGAAACTGGCTGAACAGACCCATATTCCCATCGCGGCGGGTGAACGTATGTTCTCGCGCTTCGAGTTTAAACGCGTGCTTGAAGCGGGCGGAATTGCGATCCTGCAGCCTGATCTCTCTCATGCGGGCGGCATCACCGAGTGCTACAAAATTGCCGGGATGGCAGAAGCTTACGATGTGGCGCTGGCGCCGCACTGCCCGCTCGGGCCGATTGCGCTGGCGGCCTGTCTGCACGTCGACTTCGTCTCCCGCAACGCGGTGTTCCAGGAACAAAGCATGGGAATTCACTATAACAAGGGCGCGGAACTGCTCGATTTTGTGAAAAACAAAGAAGACTTCTGCATGGAAGGCGGTTTCTTTAAACCGCTAACGAAGCCGGGCCTTGGCGTGGAAATTGACGAAGCCAAAGTCATTGAGCTGAGTAAAAATGCGCCGGACTGGCGTAACCCACTGTGGCGTCATGAGGACGGCAGCGTAGCGGAATGGTAATCGCCATCCCGTAGACCCGGTAAGCTTCCGGGCAAAAATCATACATACAAAAATATAACCCTCTGTAAATTACAGGGCATGGTGAGCGGCTTCGCTATGCCCAAAATCTGGAGACAGATTGCGATGGATATTCCAGTTACTGCTGCAAAAACCGGGCGTCGCCGCTACCTGACGCTGATTATGATCTTTATTACCGTGGTCATTTGCTATGTTGACCGCGCCAACCTTGCCGTGGCATCGGCCCATATTCAGGAAGAGTTTGGCATTACCAAAGCGGAAATGGGCTACGTCTTTTCGGCGTTTGCCTGGCTTTATACGCTCTGCCAGATCCCCGGCGGCTGGTTCCTTGACCGCGTGGGTTCACGTTTGACCTATTTTATCGCCATTTTAGGCTGGTCCGTGGCGACCCTGTTCCAGGGGTTCGCGACCGGGCTGATGTCGCTGATTGGCCTGCGTGCCATCACCGGCGTTTTCGAGGCGCCTGCGTTCCCCACCAACAACCGAATGGTCACCAGCTGGTTCCCGGAGCATGAGCGTGCCTCTGCGGTGGGCTTTTACACCTCCGGGCAGTTTGTCGGTCTGGCGTTCCTGACGCCGCTGCTGATCTGGATCCAGGAGCTGCTGAGCTGGCACTGGGTGTTCATCGTGACCGGCGGGATTGGTATTATCTGGTCGCTGATCTGGTTTAAGGTTTATCAGCCGCCGCGTCTGACCAAAAGCATCACCAAAGCTGAACTGGACTACATCCGCGACGGCGGTGGCCTGGTGGACGGCGATGCGCCGGTGAAAAAAGAGGCGCGCCAGCCGATGACCAAAGCGGACTGGAAGCTGGTCTTCCATCGTAAGCTGGTGGGCGTTTATCTGGGCCAGTTCGCGGTGACTTCTACGCTGTGGTTCTTCCTCACCTGGTTCCCGAACTACCTGACCCAGGAAAAGGGGATCACGGCGCTGAAGGCGGGCTTTATGACAACCGTGCCGTTTCTTGCGGCGTTCTTCGGCGTGCTGCTCTCCGGCTGGCTGGCCGATAAGCTGGTCAAAAGAGGATGCTCGCTGGGCGTGGCGCGTAAAACGCCGATTATCTGCGGGCTGCTGATCTCAACCTGCATCATGGGCGCCAACTACACTAACGATCCGGTGTGGATTATGACCCTGATGGCGGTGGCGTTCTTTGGTAACGGCTTCGCCTCTATCACCTGGTCGCTGGTGTCGTCCCTTGCGCCGATGCGGCTGATTGGCCTGACCGGCGGCGTGTTCAACTTTGTCGGCGGGTTGGGTGGCATCACCGTACCGCTGGTCATCGGCTACCTGGCGCAGGACTACGGCTTCGGCCCGGCGCTGGTCTACATCTCTGCCGTGGCGCTGATCGGGGCACTCTCCTACATCCTGCTGGTGGGCGATGTGAAACGAGTAGGCTAATCCCTGCGGATGTTTTACCCTGATGCACTCACCGTGCATCAGGGTATCCTCATGAAACAAATCACCTTCGCTTCCCGCAACCACCAGCTGACCAATATCAATACCTGGACGCCGGACAGCCAGTGGCTGGTCTACGACGTGCGCCCGTCCGGGGCGTCGTTCACCGGTGAAACCATTGAGCGGGTCAACGTCGCTACGGGTGAGGTGGAGGTGATTTATCGCGCCACTGACGGGGCGCATGTCGGCGTGGTGACCGTTCATCCGGCACAGGACAAATACGTCTTTATCCACGGCCCGAAAAAACCGGACGCAGACTGGCACTACGATTTTCATCATCGTCAGGGTGTAATTGCGCATCTCGATCTGGTGAGCAACCTGGACGCGATGGATATCACCGCGCCTTATACCGCGGGCGCGCTGCGCGGCGGAAGCCACGTGCACGTCTTCAGCCCGAACGGGCAGCTCGTCAGCTTTACCTATAACGACCATGTTTTACATGAGCGCGATCCGAAGCTCGATTTACGCAACGTCGGCGTGGCGGCGCCTTACGGCCCGGTGAACCCGCAGGGGAACCATCCGCGTGAATATTCAGGCTCGTTCTGGAGCGTGCTGGTCAGCCGCACGACGCCCAACCCGCAGCCGGGCAGCGATGAAATCAACCGCGCCTACGAAGAGGGCTGGGTGGGCAACGACAGGCTGGCGTTTATCGGCGATACCCTCTCCGCGCAGGGCGAAAAAGTGCCTGAACTGTTTATTGTTAACCTTCCGAAAGACGAGCAGGGCTGGAAACGGGCGGGCGATGCGCCGCTGCAGGGCACCGCTGAAGCCATGCCAGCGCCGCCTGCCGGGGTGAAGCAGCGTCGTCTGACCTTTACCCATCAGAAGGCATACCCGGGGCTGGTGAACGTGCCGCGTCACTGGGTGCGCAGTAACCCCCAGGGGACGCAAATCGCGTTTCTGATGCGGGATGATAACGGCATTGTGCAGCAGTGGCTGATCTCGTCCGAGGGCGGCGAACCGCGCCAGCTGACGCGGACCGGGAGCGGTATTCAGTCTGCATTTAACTGGCATCCTGCGGGAGACCGACTGGCTTTCGTGCTCGAAAATCGGATCGCCTGCTGTGACGCACAGACTGGAGAAGTGACGTTTTTGACGTCCGATCATGGCAACCCGCCGTCTGCTGATGCGGTCGTGTTTTCCCCGGACGGGCGCTTTATTGCGTGGATGGAAGAGACGGGCGGTTTCCGTCAGCTTTGGGTAACGGAAACCGCGCAGAACTAGCGCGGCGGCATCTCTGCGGGCGGGATGACGGCGTTTGTCGCCAGATTTTCCTGCTCGCTTTTCTCTACCCGTGAGCGCACGGAGTCGTCCTTACGGAATACATCCCACGGCAGCAGAAGCGTATCCGCCACTGCTGTAAAGGGCATATCCAGGATAACCAGGGATTTGGTGCCCCAGTTCGTATCGTCATCGGAGATCATCGCCGCGCTGGCGCGCGTCCCCGGATATGTTCCTTCTTTACCGCCGGTGTGAGACATCACGCTCGAACACCCGCAAAGTAAAACCACCCCGCTGAACGTCGTCAGCTTTATCAGAACATTTTTCATCATCACTCAGTCATCGTTAATGGCACTGCATAGACCTGCAACTCCGGTTATAGCGAGCCTTATCCGAAATGAATAGCCCGATAACCCCGCACTGTGGCAGCCATCGCAATTTAACCCTTTGTGCTGTTGTCCCAGAGTCTATGCGACAACCAGCAAAGTGCAAAAAAATCTCGACTAAATAGTCTTGAAAAGCCCGGTTCCAGACCCATTTTAAGATTGTGACCCGATAACGAACACGCCTGATGGGTGTTCGGGGGCGTAAAGGCCTGTCCATGGTGGAAGGCTACAATTTCTCGCTGATTTCAGGAGTTTTATTTATGCGTAACTTCGATCTTTCTCCGCTATACCGTTCTGCAATTGGTTTTGACCGCCTGTTTAACCATTTAGAAAATAACCAAAGCCAGAGCAACGGCTACCCTCCATACAATGTTGAGCTGGTTGACGAAAACCACTACCGCATCGCCATTGCCGTCGCCGGTTTTGCAGAAAACGAGCTGGAAATCACCGCGCAGGACAACCTGCTGGTGGTGAAAGGTTCCCATACGGCCGAGCAGAAAGAACGTACCTACCTTTACCAGGGCATCGCCGAGCGCAACTTTGAACGCAAGTTCCAGTTAGCCGAGAACATTCACGTTAAAGGCGCGAACCTGGTTAACGGCCTGCTGTTTATCGAACTGGAACGCGTGATTCCGGAAGAGAAAAAACCGCGCCGTATCGAAATTAACTAATTATGCGGGTCGCGCGAGCGGCCCACCCAGACTTGCTTGCCGTAACGGGAGCATATGCGAATCCATAAGGATTTGCAGGAACAACTGCGCACAAAATTAAACTGTGCCGAACTCGCTTCTCAGAAGGAGATTTAGTATGCGTAACTATGATTTATCCCCCCTGCTGCGTCAGTGGATTGGTTTTGACAAGCTGGCTAACGCCCTGCAAAGCACCACCGAGCAACAGACGTTTCCGCCGTACAACATCGAAAAAAGCGACGATAACCACTATCGCATCACCCTCGCGCTGGCCGGGTTCCGCCAGGAAGATCTGGATATCCAGCTTGAAGGCACGCGCCTGACCGTGAAGGGTACGCCGGAAAAACAAGAGACCGAAACCCGGTGGCTGCATCAGGGGCTGGTGAATCAGCCGTTTAGCCTGAGCTTTACCCTGGCAGACCATATGGAAGTGTCCGGTGCGACGTTTACCAATGGGTTGTTGAATATCGACCTGATCCGTAACGTGCCGGAAGCCATCGCGCCGCAGCGTATCGCTATTAGCGAGCGGCCGGCGCTGAATAGCTGATAGTGTGCGGGCTGGTGCCCTCACCATGGCCCTCTCCCACAGGGCTGAGGGTTCCCCACAAAATAATGCCAGCACGGACGACCCCCTCTCCCTTGAGGGAGAGGGCTGGGGTGAGGGGGAACATACGGCTCTGGTGGTCATTCCGTTCACTTCACGTTCCTTGCTACTCTGTGAGGACATGACCGGTGAACGTGCCAGGGCGGCTCAATCGCCACCGCCCTGGCGACCCCGGCTCCCGGCGGTAAATCGCCGCTTCGCGGTGCCCTCAGCTTATTCCTTCAGGCTATCGGGTCGGGCATGAGCCTGCATCCCTGCAGGCCACGCCCTCTCGGCGCATCCGTGCGCCTCGCCCCGGCCTTATGGAAACGCTTCGGCGATTTACAGCCGGACCAGGGCGTCGCTGAAAGCTTTAACTCGTTCTGAAACAACGTTATTGCTTCTGCTTATAAATTACTGGGGATTCCTCAGCCCACGGGGAGAGGATGAAAAGATAACGCCCTGCTCCGGCAGGGCTTTTTTGTGCGCCATCGCCCATACATCCGCATCCGGCTCTGAGAAAATCCTTGTTATAACTAAGGTTATGCCAAGGATGTAGATCATGAGTGATATCGCGTTAACCGTAAGCGTGTTGGCCCTGGTCGCGGTTGTGGGGCTATGGATTGGCAACATCAAAATCCGCGGCGTCGGGTTTGGTATTGGCGGGGTGCTGTTTGGCGGCATCTTTGTCGGGCATTTTGCTGACAAGCTCGGGCTGGTTCTCAGCGCCGATATGCTCCATTTTATTCAGGAGTTCGGCCTGATCCTCTTCGTCTATACCATCGGGATTCAGGTAGGTCCGGGCTTTTTCGCTTCCCTGCGCGTCTCCGGGCTACGGCTCAATCTGTTTGCCCTCGGCATTGTGGTGATGGGCGGGTTGGTCACCGCGGTTCTGCACAAAATCTTTGCTATCCCGCTGCCCGTGGTGCTGGGCATCTTCTCTGGGGCGGTCACCAACACGCCGGCGCTCGGTGCCGGGCAGCAAATCCTTCGCGATTTGGGCATTGAACCCGGCATTGTCGACCAGATGGGGATGAGCTACGCCATGGCCTATCCGTTTGGGATCTGCGGCATTCTCCTCTCTATGTGGCTGGTACGCGTGCTGTTTCGCGTTAACGTCGAGACAGAGGCAAAAGATCACGAAACCACGCTCACCAACGGCCACATGCCGATCAAAACCATCAACATTCGCGTCGATAACCCCAACCTGAACAATATGGCGATTCAGGACGTGCCGATCCTGAACAGCGCCAATATTATCTGCTCCCGTCTTAAGCGCGACGACGTGCTGATGGTGCCCGCGCCCGGCACGATGATCCAGCAGGGTGACCTGCTGCACCTGGTCGGCCAGCCGGGAGATTTAAACAACGCGCGGCTGGTGATTGGTCAGGAAGTGGATACCTCGCTCTCAACCCGCGGCACCGACATGCGCGTGGAGCGCGTTGTGGTGACTAACGAGCACGTTTTGGGCAAGAAAATACGCGATCTGCAGGTAAAAGAGCGCTACGACGTGGTAATTTCCCGCCTCAACCGTGCGGGCGTCGAACTGGTCGCCAGCCCGGAGGCCAGCCTGCAGTTCGGGGATATCCTCAACCTGGTCGGGCGCCCGTCGTCCATCGACGCCGTGGCGGATATGGTGGGTAACGCCCAGCAAAAACTGCAGCAGGTGCAGATGCTGCCGGTGTTTATCGGCATCGGGCTTGGCGTGCTGCTCGGCTCAATTCCACTCTACATACCGGGCTTCCCGGTGGCGCTCAAGCTCGGCCTGGCGGGCGGGCCGCTGATTATGGCGCTGATCCTCGGACGTATCGGCTGTATCGGGAAGCTCTACTGGTTTATGCCGCCGAGCGCTAACCTGGCGCTGCGCGAGCTGGGCATCGTGCTGTTCCTGGCGGTTGTCGGACTGAAATCCGGCGGGGATTTTGTCGATACCCTGGTCAAGGGTGAAGGGATGAGTTGGGTCGGCTACGGCATCTTTATCACGGCGATCCCGCTGCTGACGGTGGCAATTCTGGCACGGATGTTCGCCAAAATGAACTACCTGACGCTGTGCGGCATGCTGGCGGGCTCCATGACCGACCCGCCAGCGCTCGCTTTTGCCAACAACCTGCACGCCACCAGCGGCGCGGCCGCGCTCTCCTATGCCACCGTCTACCCGCTGGTGATGTTCCTGCGCATCATCACCCCGCAGCTACTGGCGGTGCTGTTCTGGGGGATAGGCTAGCAGGTCGTCCGGGTGGATGCGCCGCAGATGGTAGTCCACCTGGTAATCGCTGGTATTTCGGAACATTACGGAATAATTGAGAAATTCGCCGCTGTCGCTGTAGGAGAGAGAGGTAATGCGCAGCAGCGGCGTCTGTTCCGGCAGGTTCATATAACCGGCCAGCTGTTTATCTGCCAGCACCGGCGTCAGGCTCTCGTAGTTGCCGCTGATGGTGATCCCGCACTCCTTCTCGATGTAATCAAACTTAGACCCCTCAAGATGCGCCAGCGACAGGTTGCGGAACAGCTTCACCGGCATAAAGCTGTCCTCCAGCATCAGCGGCTTTCCGTCCACGTAGCGCACCCGCCGTGAAAAGTAGATCCGCTCATCCACCTGGATCCGCAGCTGGCTGGCGATGGCGGGCGGGGCGGGCATCACTTCGAACTGCAGCACCTTGCTCTGCACCTCTTTTCCCTGCTGACGCAGCACCTCCACCAGCCCGGTCAGGTTAGTGGTCTCGTGGTGAACGTCTTTGCGCGAGACAAACGTTCCGCTGCCGTGTCGGCGCTCAACCAGCCCCCAGCTCACCAGCAGATCCAGCGCCTTGCGGATGGTCATGCGCGCCACGCCAAACTCCTGCGCCAGCGCTTTTTCGCCGGGTAGCGGGCTGCCGATGTTGTAGTCCGACGAATTCAGCCGCAGCCGCAACCTGTCGGCAATCGATTTGTAGATCACCAGTAGACCTCTCTGCCCTTATCAGGGCGTGGATTGTGTCCTGACATGTCCATATTTACCGCAAGAAGTAGACCTGACTGGTCAAAATAAAACCATGAATGCGATCACGAATCGCAGCGGCACGCCATGTTCGCGCATCAGTAAGTTCTTATGCTCACCTCAGGCCAGCACAAAACCATAAAGGCCTCTACCCCTACATGTTGTTACGTGAGGATTTAAAAATGCTCAGTCAAATACAACGTTTTGGCGGCGCCATGTTTACCCCGGTATTGCTGTTTCCGTTTGCCGGGATCGTGGTGGGAATCGCCATCATGCTTCGCAACCCGCTGTTTGTCGGCGAAGCCTTAACCGCCCCCGATCATCTTTTCGCGCAAATCGTTCACATCATTGAGGAGGGCGGTTGGGCGGTGTTTCGTAATATGCCGCTGATTTTTGCCGTCGGCTTACCGATTGGCCTGGCGAAGCAGGCGCAGGGCCGCGCCTGTCTGGCCGTGCTGATTAGCTTCCTGACCTGGAACTACTTCATTAACGCGATGGGGATGACCTGGGGCCACTTCTTTGGCGTCGACTTCTCCGCCGAACCGACAGCGGGAAGCGGGCTGGCGATGATTGCCGGGATCAAAACGCTCGATACCAGCATCATCGGGGCCATTGTGATTTCAGGTATCGTCACCGCCATCCACAACCGCTATTTCGACAAGCCGCTGCCGGTCTTTCTGGGGATTTTCCAGGGCAGCTCGTTTGTCGTTATCCTCGCGTTCTTCGTCATGATCCCCTGCGCCTGGCTGACGCTGCTGGGCTGGCCGAAAGTGCAGATGGGCATTGAGTCCCTGCAGGCTTTCCTGCGCTCTGCCGGCGCGCTGGGCGTGTGGGTGTATACCTTCCTGGAACGCATTCTGATCCCAACCGGATTGCACCACTTTGTCTACGGTCCGTTCATCTTCGGCCCGGCGGCGGTGGAGGGCGGTATTCAGGTGTACTGGGCGCAGCATCTGCAGGAATTCAGCCAGAGCACCCTGCCGCTGAAAACCCTCTTCCCGGAAGGCGGGTTCGCGCTGCACGGCAACTCAAAAGTGTTTGGCTCGGTCGGGATTGCCTTGGCTATCTGGTACACCGCGTCGCCAGAAAACCGCGTCAAAGTGGCGGGCCTGCTGGTTCCGGCCACGCTCACCGCCGTGCTGGTGGGTATTACCGAACCGCTTGAGTTCACCTTCCTGTTTATCTCGCCGCTGCTGTTTGCCGTGCACGCCGTGCTGGCGGCCACCATGGCGACGGTGATGTACGCCTTCGGCGTGGTCGGGAATATGGGCGGCGGCCTGCTGGACCAGTTCCTGCCGCAAAACTGGATCCCGATGTTCCATAACCACGCCTCGACGGTATTCACCCAGATCGGCATTGGCGTCTGCTTCACCGGCATCTACTTCGTGGTCTTCAGGACGCTGATTGAGCGGCTGAACCTGAAAACGCCGGGCCGGGAAGAGAGCGAAATCAAACTCTACAGCAAGGCCGACTATAAGGCGGCGCGCGGGCAAACCACCGCCCCGGCGGCGGCCAGCCAGCAGGTTGGGCAAGCCGCCGGATTCCTGCAGGCGCTCGGCGGCGCAGCAAATATCGAAAGCATCAACAACTGCGCCACCCGCTTGCGTATCGCGCTGGTGGATATGGCGAAAACCCAAAGCGACGATGTCTTTAAAGCCCTCGGCGCCCACGGCGTGGTGCGACGCGGCAACGGCATTCAGGTGATTGTTGGCCTGCACGTTCCTCAGGTACGCGACCAGCTGGAATCGCTGATGAAAACTCCTTTAACGAATGAACAAACCACCCTGACAGAGGCTATATCATGAAAAAATTCTCAGTTGTCATTGCAGGCGGCGGCAGCACCTTTACGCCTGGTATCGTCCTGATGCTGTTAGCCAACCGTGACCGCTTCCCGCTGCGCGCGCTGAAGTTCTATGACAACGACGGCGCACGTCAGGAGACCATCGCCGAAGCGTGCAGAATCATCCTTAAGGAGCAGGCCCCGGAGATTGAGTTCAGCTACACCACCGATCCTAAAGCGGCGTTTACCGATGTGGATTTCGTAATGGCGCATATCCGCGTGGGCAAATACCCGATGCGCGAGAAAGATGAAAAAATCCCGCTGCGCCACGGCGTGCTGGGCCAGGAAACCTGCGGACCGGGCGGCATCTCTTACGGCATGCGCTCTATCGGCGGCGTGCTGGAACTGGTGGATTACATGGAGCAGTACTCCCCGAACGCGTGGATGCTGAACTACTCCAACCCGGCGGCGATTGTAGCGGAAGCCACGCGCCGCCTGCGTCCGAACGCTAAAATCCTCAACATCTGCGATATGCCGATCGGCATTGAAGGGCGCATGGCGCAGATTGTCGGGCTCAAGGACCGCAAAGAGATGCGCGTGCGCTACTACGGCCTGAACCACTTCGGCTGGTGGACGTCGATTGAAGATCTGAACGGCAACGATCTGATGCCAAAACTGCGCGAATACGTGGCGAAAAACGGCTATGTCCCGCCTTCAGAAGACGCGCATACCGAAGCGAGCTGGAACGATACCTTTGCCAAAGCAAAAGACGTGCAGGCGCTGGATCCGGACACCATGCCGAACACCTACCTGAAGTATTACCTGTTCCCGGACTACGTGGTCGCGCATTCCAACCCGGAACGCACCCGCGCCAATGAAGTGATGGATCACCGTGAGAAGCATGTGTTCAGTTCCTGTCGGGCGATTATCGAAGCCGGCAACTCCGCCGCCGGTGAGCTGGAAATCGACGAACATGCGTCGTACATCGTCGATCTGGCGACCGCGATTGCCTTCAACACCCAGGAACGGATGCTGCTGATTGTGCCAAACAACGGTGCCATCCATAACTTTGATGCCGATGCGATGGTGGAGATCCCGTGCCTGGTGGGCCATAACGGGCCGGAGCCGCTTACGGTAGGCGATATTCCACACTTCCAGAAAGGGCTGATGAGCCAGCAGGTGGCTGTGGAAAAACTGGTGGTGGACGCCTGGGAGCAGCGCTCGTACCAGAAGCTCTGGCAGGCCATTACCCTGTCGAAAACCGTACCGAGCGCGTCCGTCGCGAAGGCGATTCTGGATGATCTGATCGAGGCCAACAAGGAGTACTGGCCAGAGTTGCACTAATCGTCCTGACCGGCATCGCCCGATGCCGGTCTCCTTGTCCCTGTCGATTTACGCTATGCTGAAGCCTGCCCGTAGCACGACAAGGAACTTCCATGAAAATTTCCCGCCTCGGCGAAGCGCCGGACTACCGCTTCTCTCTGGCTAATGAACGCACTTTTTTAGCGTGGATCCGCACCGCGCTGGGCTTTCTTGCCGCAGGGGTCGGTCTCGATCAGCTCGCGCCTGATTTCGCCACGCCGCTGATCCGCGAAGTGCTGGCGCTGCTGCTGTGCCTGTTCGCGGGCGTGCTGGCGATTTACGGCTACCTGCGCTGGCTGCGCAATGAAAAGGCGATGCGCCTGAAGCAGGATCTCCCCTATACGCGCGGGTTACTTATCATCAGCGCGATTCTGCTGACGGTGGCGGGCGTAGTGATGGTGCTGGTGTTCTATGGCGGATAGCCGCAAAGCGCGACGCGAAGCGGACCCCGGCCTGCAGCCGGAGCGGACGTCGCTGGCCTGGCTGCGCACGCTGCTGGGGTATGGCGCGCTGATTGCCCTGGCGATTAAGCACAACTGGCACCGAACCGGGGTGCCATTCTGGATCTCTATTATTGTGCTGGCGCTGGTGGCCATCATTTTATGGCGCTATACCCGCAGCCGTAACCTGATGGACGTGGCGCAGGACGACTTTGTGCAGCCGAAAGCGGTGCGGGATAAGTTCCTGATCGCACTCGCTGTTCTCTCGCTGTCGCTGCTGTTTGCGGTAACCCATATTCAGCAAATTTTGAGCCTGTAAGCCGGGTGGCGGCTTAATTACTTCCCTTTAGCCAGATACTTCGCCATCTCGTCTTCCGGCACCATGCCGCCGCCGGTTGCCCACACAAGGTGGGTAACGCTGGCATCCGAATGACCGCGCACCGGCCCGGCCATCCCCGCCAGCGCCGACGGCTCCAGGCGGATCCCTTCCTCCTGCGCCAGCCAGCCGAGCATGTCATACATGCTCTGGTCGGAAAGCGTATAGAACCCGTCGAGCAGACGCTCCATCGCGCGACCCACGAAGCCGGACGCGCGTCCTACCGCCAGACCGTCCGCCGCCGTCACGTTATCAATGCCCAGATCCTGCACCGCAATCTCATCGTGCAGGCCGGTGTGAACGCCCAGCAGCATGCACGGCGAGTGCGTTGGCTCCGCAAAGAAGCAGTGAACGTTGTCGCCAAAGGCCAGCTTCAGGCCAAACGCCACCCCGCCGGGTCCGCCGCCGACGCCGCACGGCAGGTAGACGTACAGCGGATGATCCGCATCCACCACGCGGCCCTGTTCGGCAAACTGCGCCTTCAGCCGCTCGCCAGCAACGGCGTAGCCCAGGAACAGGGTGCGGGAATTCTCGTCGTCAATAAAGAAGCAGTTCGGATCGCTTTCCGCCGCTTTGCGCCCCTGCTCCACCGCCACGCCGTAATCCTGCTCGTATTCCACGACGATGACGCCGTGGCTGCGCAGTTTGGCTTTCTTCCACTCGCGGGCGTCGGCGGACATATGGACCGTCACCTTAAAGCCGATGCGTGCGCTCATAATGCCGATGGACATCCCGAGGTTGCCGGTTGAGCCTACCGCAATGCTGTACTGGCTGAAGAAGTCCTTAAAGCGCGGCTCCAGCAGAATGCTGTAGTCGTCTTCGGTGGTCAGCAATCCGGCTTCCAGCGCCAGCTTCTCCGCGTGGGCCAGCACTTCATAGATGCCGCCGCGCGCTTTAATCGAGCCGGAAATCGGCAGATGGCTGTCTTTTTTCAGCAGCAGCGTGCCGGGAATGGATTTGCCAGATTCTTTCTCCAGCCGCGCCTGCATTGCCGGAATGGCGACCAGTTCAGATTCAATAATCCCGCCCGTTGCCGCCGTTTCCGGGAAGGCTTTCGCCAGATACGGCGCGAAGCGGTTGAGGCGCGCGTGGGCATCGTCCACGTCGGCTTTGGTCAGCCCGACATAGGGCAACCCCTCAGCCAGCGTGGTGGTGCGCGGGTTAAGCCAGGTGGTTTCTTTCAGGGCAATCAGATCCTCAACCAGAGGAAACTGTGCGGTTAAAGTGGTGATAGTTGCGTTTTCCATAATACGTCTCTTCGCGCTCAGATAATGAAAGAAAGCAGGAATGTGCCGCCAAGTGCAAGCACCGAGGCGATAAACGTCGCCGTCGTATAGTATTTGAAGGTCTCATTTAGGGTCGCGCCGCAGTATTGCTTCACCAGCCAGAACAGAGAATCGGTCACGATCGTGCAGCCAATGGCGCCGGAACCGATGGCAATGGTGATGATCTCCGGGCTCACGTTCGGATAGAGCGGCAGCATCGGCGCGACTATCGCTGTCGCACCCATCATCGCCACCGTTGCGGAGCCGACGGCGGCATGCAGCACCAGCGCCACCAGCCAGGCGAGCAGGATAGGGTGCATGTGCAGGTTCGAGAGAATATGCGCCAGCGAGTCCGCCAGCCCGCTTGTTTTCAGGATGGCGTTAAACGCGCCGCCCGCGCCGATAATCAGCAAAATGTTGGCGATAGAGCCGAAGCCGTGCTCGGTGTGCGTCAGCATCGTGCCCATGCCCATATGCTGGCGGATCCCCAGCAGGTAGTAGGCGACAAACACGGCGATAAACATGGCGGTGATCGGGTTGCCGATAAACTCCAGCAGCGTATACAGCATGCCTTCTTTCGACATATTCAGCTCGGCGATGGTTTTTACCAGCATCAGGGCAATCGGCAGGAGCACCGTGAACAGCGTGGCGCCCAGCGACGGCAGGGTGTGTTCTTCTCGCACCTTCAGGTCTGAAAATTCCGCCGGAACCGGTTTAAACGGCAGGCGATTGCCGAGCAGCTTCAGGAACAGCGGGCCACCGACCAGAGACGCCATCAGGCCCACCATCAAACCATAGACAATGACCGTACCGACGTCCGCGCCTAATTTATTCGTCACAAACAGCGCGGCCGGATGCGGCGGCACCACACAGTGCACCGCCATCAGCGCGGTACAGAGCGGAATGGCCAGCTTGAGCAGCGACGTGTTGGTCTTTTTGGCGATGGAAAACGCCAGCGGGATCAGCAGTACCACGCCCACTTCCACGAACAGCGTAATGCCGCAGATAAGGCCTACCAGAACCATAATCACGTCCGCCGACAGCCAGCGGCAGCGCTGCAGTGCGATCCCAATGCGCTCGGCCGCGCCGGAGACTTCCATCATTTTGCCGAGAATGGTGCCAAGACCAATCACCGCCGCCAGGAAGCCCAGCGTGCCGCCAATTCCGCTCTCGATGGCGTTCACCATATCCAGCGGGCTCATACCCATCATTGCACCAACGAAAAAGCTCGCCAGCAGCAGCGCGAGGAACGGGTGAAACTTCAGCTTAACGATGGTTAAAACAATCAACACAATGCTGACCAGCAGCGTTATCACAACCCAGACCGGCGATCCCATATTTCACCTCACCCTTATGTCATCTGGGGGTATTGGACGAAAAAACGGCGTGAGCTGACAAACGATAAAAATTGGCGTTCAGATGAGCCAGATTGGATCAACTGAGTGACTGCGCTCTAAAAAGTGCACTTAATCCGTATTAGGTTCACATAAATTCACTCTTGAGCGGTATGCTGAGCGCAGAAACCACGCGTGAGAATTGTGATGACCGATGCGAATGAAGCCAGAAACCGGCTTTTAAATGGCTGGCAGCTGTCGAAAATGTACACCTTTGAAGTGGCCGCCCGGCATGAGTCCTTCGCACTGGCGGCGGAGGAGCTGTCGCTCAGCCCCAGCGCGGTGAGCCACCGCATCAACCTGCTCGAAGAGGAACTGGGTATTCAGCTGTTTGTTCGCTCGCACCGTAAAGTCGAGCTGACGCAGGAAGGAAAGCGCGTTTACTGGACGCTAAAATCGTCCCTCGATACCCTGAATCAGGAGATCCTGGACATCAAAAACCAGGCGCTCTCCGGCACGCTGACGGTTTACTCCCGCCCGTCGATCGCCCAGTGCTGGCTGGTGCCTATGCTGGGGGACTTTACCCGCCGCTACCCGTCGATTTCACTTACCATTCTGACCGGCAATGATTACGTCAATATGCAGCGAACGGGGGTCGATCTGGCGCTCTATTTCGACGATACGCCGCCAAAGCACCTCTCTCATCACTTCCTGATGGACGAAGAAATTTTGCCCGTCTGCTCCCCGCAATATGCCCGCGAGCATGAACTGCTGAAAAACTCCCATAACCTCAGCCACTGCACGTTACTGCACGACCGTCAGGCCTGGAGCAACGATTCCGGTACGGATGAGTGGCTGAGCTGGGCGCAGCATTTTGCGGTGAATATGACGCCATCGTCGGGTATCGGTTTCGATCGTTCCGATTTAGCGATTATTGCAGCCATCAACCACGTGGGCGTTGCGATGGGCAGAAAGCGGCTGGTGCAGAAACGGCTCGAACGGGGCGAGCTGATCGCCCCGTTTGGGGAAAAGACCCTGAAGTGCCATCAGCACTATTACATTTCAACGCTTCCTGGCCGCCAGTGGCCGAAAATAGACGCCTTTATCGGCTGGCTGAGAGAACTGGCGGGTTGAAGAATTATTACGCTTTGACGCTACACCAAATGCGAAAAAGCGTGCTAAATACAGGTAATGCTTTTGATTTATCCAGGGTAAACCGTGCTAAAGCCTTTTATTGCTACCGCGTTACTGATCTCTTCCGGCTGGGCGATTGCCGCCGAGCCGCCGCTGACGGCTGCTCATTATGCGCAGCAGCTGGGCGTCGGGATGGATGTGGACTGGGCGCGCACCGAGCGCGGCATTCGCGAGTTCGACCCGCTGGTGGTACGCGATTTTCGCGCAAAAGGCATTACCCACGTGCGCATTCGCGTGGCCGGTGAGCCGACGGAAGCGCGGCTGATCCACCTGCGCAAGCTGGTGGAAGCCTGTGAGCAGTATGGCGTGATCCCGATAATCGCTTATCAAGCTGATGAATATAAAAACGACCCGAAGGCCGATAACGAGAAAGAGACAATCAACTGGTGGATTGCTGTGGCGCACTATTTCGGCCAGAGCTACCCGCTGCTGGGTTTTGATCTCATTTATGAGCCCGCCGACAAGCTTAATCACAACCTCGCGTCGCTAAACCGCGTATATGAAAAAACCATTAAAGCGATCCACGATATCGATCCGCAGCGCATGATTTTCATCGCGCCGCGCCTGCGCGCCGCGCCGGAGGATTTATCCAGCCTGAAGCTGCCCGCGCACAGTCAAAACTACCTGCTGGCGGAGTGGCATATTTTCCCGTGGGGGCCGCTGAAAAATAGCGGTAAATACCCTTGGACGTCCGGCACGGCGGCGGAGAAGGCGGCTATCCGTAACCGCATCAATACCGCGCTGCGCTGGCAGCAAAAAACCGGGCACGTCAGCTGGGTCGGGGGCTGGGGCGTAGGGGAGTCAAGCCGTCTTACGCCCACCGCCTCGCAAATGGCCTTCGCCACCTTTATGGCCTGCGAGCTGCAAAAGGCGAAAATTCCGTATGCGCTGAACGCGGATTTCCAGTTTTACGACGGGGAAGAGGGAGCCTGGCGGCCAGCGCCGGAGCCGCTATTGCAGGCGATGATTGCGCCCGTCTGTGAAAAGCCCGGCCAGAAGCCGGGCCATCATGCGGTTAAACAGGCTGCTCGTGATGCGGAACGCGCGACGCCAGCGGCAGCCAGCACAGTAAAATCAGCAGCCCCATCAGCGTCATCAGCAGGCCCAAACTAGCCTGCCCGGTCTGCGGCATCATGGCCGAGAGCCAGGCCAGCGCGCCGGAACCGATGTTCTGCAAACCGCCCACCAGCGCGCCCGCCGTGCCTGCGAGGAACGGGAACGGCTCCATCGCGCCGCTGGTGGCGAGCGGGAACAGCATTCCCGCGCCGAAGAAGAACAGCGCCGCCGGGATGAGCAGCGTCCAGACGGTCATCACGCCAAACAGCCCCGGGATCCACATCATCAGACCCGCCAGCAGGCAGCTAATCACGGCCTGCCACATCAGGGTTGAAAAGCGCTTGTTCTGACGCCCGGCAAACCACGCGCCGAAAAACGCCGCCGGGATCGGCAGAATAAACAGAATGCTCACCACCATGCTGCTCAGGCCAAGACCCGCGCCCAGCAGCACGCCGGAACAGGCTTCGAACACCGCAATGCCCGCCAGGCCGCCGATCAGCATCAGCAGGTAGCAGGTAAACGCGCCGTTGCCGAACAGAGTCTTATAGCTTGTAAGAAGCTTCGTGCGCGGCGCGTCTTTTGGGCGGGTTTCCGGCATCCAGCGCGCCATGCTGAAGGTGACAATCACGCAGAGCACCAGCAGGAAGGCGTAGCAGGCGCGCCAGGACCACATCGTATCCAGCAGGCCGCCAATCAGCGGAGCGAGAAGCGGGCTGACCAGAATGCCCATATTTAACAGGCTGTTGGCGTGGCGGAGCTGGGTGCCCTGATACATATCGCGCGGTAAAGTTCGCGCCATTACCCCGCCGACGCCCGTCCCAACGCCCTGCAGGGCGCTGGCGGCAATCAGTACGGTCAGGCTATGAGTGGTAATGGCAATCACCGTCGCCACCATGAAAATGCTCATGCCTACCAGGATCACCGGGCGACGCCCGACGCGGTCAGACAGCGGGCCGTAGAAGAGCTGCGAAACGCCGTAGGTCAGCAGGTACGCTGCCATCACGCTTTGCACCGCGCCCTCGCGGACGTTCAGTTCCTTTGCCATGTCGGCGATCGCCGGAATGTAGATGGTTTGCGCCATCTGACCGACGGCCACCAGTAACACCAGCATCAACAATAAGTTAACGTTCCTTTGTTTTTTCATGTCGCTGAATACTTTTGCCAAAAGAGAAAAATGAAGAATAACTGACTACGCATTCCCATAAATGCGCGAGGAATCTACCACAGACAGATGACAATTTAAGCATTGTCGCGGTGAATGAAAAAACCGGGAAAGGCAGGATTTGTAAACAAGAACGGCAACTAATGTTGCCAGTAATTTACGCCAGGCGCAGCAGAATAGCGCCGGCAGCAATACCCAGCGCCGCCGCGATTCGCAGGCCCGCAACCTTCTCTTTTAAAAGCACAAAAGCGATCAGCGCCCCGAAAAGAATCGAGGTTTCACGCAGCGCGGCGACCACCGCCAGCGGCGCTTGCGTCATCGCCCACAGCGCCAGACCGTAAGAGCCCATGGTTCCCACGCCGCCAAGGAGCCCCTTTTTCCAGTGCAGGCGCAGGTAGCTGGACGCCTCGCGCCGACGCGCCACCATCGCCCAGCCCAGCAGGCAGAAGCCGTTCATAAAGAAGGTCCAGAGCGTGTAGCCCAGCGCGGTGTCCGACAGCCGCACGCCGGTGCCGTCCACCAACGTATACCCGGCGATAAAACAGGCGTTCAGCAGCGCCAGCCAGATCCCCCTGCGTGACTGCATGCGGCCATTCATCGCCATCGCCAGAATCGACAGGCAAATAACCCCGATGCCGGACCAGGCGAGCAAGGAGAGATGGTCGCCGAGCGCCAGCACGCTGATCGTCGCCACCAGCAGCGGGGCGGTGCCGCGCATCAGCGGATAGGTCTGGCTCATGTCAGAGACCTGATAGGTCTTCGCCACCAGCACGGTGTAGACCACCTGTAAGGCGCAGGAGACGATCAAAAACGGCCAGCTTGCCGCGGATGGCTGTGGTGAGAAGGGTAGTAAAATCAGGGCCATAATCGCGGCTGAGCCGCTAACGCCGATCGCAGAGTAGAGCTTATCCGTTCCGGCTTTAACGATGGCGTTCCAGCTGGCATGCAGCAGTGCGGCGAAAAGCAAAATGCAGAAAACGGTGATGGTCATGGCGTATCGGGTGATGAATTGTCACTCAACTGTAACATTCACATCCTGATGCCGCCAGCCGGTTACACCGCACAAAAAAGGCGGTGCGTCACCCGCGGTTCGTCCGAGACCAGCGTAAAACCGGCTCGATTGTAAAATCCGTACGCGCTGTCCGGCGCGTGGGTATTCAGGAAATCAAACCAGATGCTGGCATCGGCCATCACCACGGTTAAAAGCTGTTTGCCAATGCCCAGCCCGCGACACTTCTCGCTGACGTAGAGATGGCGAATGCGCCCGGCACGCGGCTGCTGGCTGAATGGATCGCGGTTGAGGCCGCACACGCCCACCAGCCTGCCGTTAAGAAACGCGCCCAGCAGCTTTTCACCCGGCGCGTTAAAGCGGTTTTCACCCCGCAGCCAGTTTTCTTCCAGCCTGCGCAGCATGTTGAAATTCAATGCGATACTTTCCGCCTTCAGGGCGATATACCCCGGCTCATCCGGTGTGACAGGCTCAATTAACAGACGCGACATAGCATTCCCTCGTTATTAAAGAGGGGCGGTTGCCCGCCCCTCTCAGGTGCGACTTGAACCTGAATTACCGAACGTATTTCAGGACAGCATCAAGCAGTTGCAGTACTGCAACAATGAGTTTGAGGATAAGTATCACCATATCCACTACGCTCATACGCGTCTCCTTTTGGTTAAAAGGAGCACGATGCTGGCGTACCTTTCCGCCGCCTGTTGCCAGCACCTGGATTGACGTAACACAGTGTGCTCACTTCAGGGGTTAAGGCACTGACGGCACCACCCGTTTCAGCCAGGACTTCGTTGCGCCGGTAGAACTGCGGCCCCCTCGCTCACTGCGAACACCCTCAGTATAGATAAATACTGTATGCATGAACAGTATTTTTTGGACAAAAATCGGAAGGTGATCCATACTCAAAAACGTCAAAATCCGTGCCGGAATTGCGCGTTCGTGTTCGATCGCGTATACTTTTTGCGTTGACGTAACACAGTGTGTTCTGCGGCAACCAACCGCAAAACCCTGATAAAAACCTCGCTTAGGCGGGGTTTTTTGTTTTCTGTCAGTCTGAATAATTCATATTTTCAATGTAAGACCGTATTGCGGCTCTCTTTTGTTCAAAAGCCATTTCCTCCGCTTTTTGACACTCTGCCAGGGCTGCGGCAGGGTAGTGAACGCAGGGGATTTGCCGGGTTTTATCCTGCAATATCCCCAGCGGATATCCCGTGCTGGCATCAAGGACAGAAATGCGTTGTTCGACGGATGCTGATGGACCCTGCCCGGTATTTTGCAATTCAATAAGAAACTGGACCTCGTGCGTTGAGATGGGGTAACCCAGACCTGCAACATAGCCCAGCATGGAGAGTGGCTTAACCTGTTTACTCGTCGCTTCGCCGAAATAGATCATACGATAAATAAAATAACTGCCCCAGGGTTCGCGCGAGCCCAACGCGCTGTGCATAAACCAGGCGCGGGAATCATGGATTTGGTCATCAAAAAGCGCTCTTGTCAGCCCTGAGGGGTCATTGGCATTGCTCTGTTCGCCTTGTGGTGGAAACAGTGTTTCCAGATGTTGTTTCCCTGCCTCTTTGATCTTTTTAAACTCAACGGGAATATCATCCTGGTTAAAGGCGAAAACAAAGCCTTTGAAGTAATCCAGTACGGCGTAGGTTGTGCTTTTTGCCTGAGTACGAGAAACGCCCTGATAGTCTTCTTTAAACTCTAATGCTGCCTGTAAAAGCTGCGTCTGCCCGAGCAACGCATCAAAGTCTTTTGGGCCTGTCTTAAACATGACAAACTGACCCTGCGGGTGGCTACCGAGCTGTTTAATTCGCTCTCTTTCTGCATCTTTTTGTAGTTTTTCGCGTTCTCTTTCCCGTTCCGCCCTTTTACCAGGATCGTTATCCTGATTTTGATTATTGGCTGCGGCGTCGAGATAAAAGCGCTGGCTCCGGAATGTTTCCTGGGCGTAGCGATTGATGCGCCAGGCGGTTATCCAGCCGATCTGGTTTTCAAGCGCTTCGATGATATTGACTCGAGCGCGAACGGGGGAGTAGTGGGTTGCCTGTTCATCGGGAATGCCAGTTTCGGAAAGAGGTAAATTAAGAGTGAGCTGGCGCCAGGCGTTGAAGCGTTGGACTATTGAGGTTTCAACATAAAATTCATCTCTTAAACTGGTAGGCATGATGCGCCATACATCTTTTTTCATCTCATCTGGGAGGGATTCTTCAAGTATTTTTAATGGTGCGCCTGCATTAAAAGCCGCTGAAAACATCTCATTTAATGGTATTTGCGACAGTAAAAAACGATCATCATTACCGGTCGCTTTACCCTGATCCCCTGGTGGATACCCGCCCCCAATATCAGAATGCATCCCAGGATAAACCACCTCTACGGCGTATTCAGGATACCGCCCGTCAGCACGACAGATTGAATCGAGTGGGAAGCACAACCGCTGGTCGTGAGCCGAAACCAGATGCACGCAGCGCTTAATCAGCGCATTGTCCGGCAATTCCATCGTTCCGTCGGCCCAGCCCATATGACCTTCCGCAACCGGGGCAATATGGGCAATCCCAACGGAAGCGACCGTATCCAGCAGACCCAGAAATTCAATGCTTATCGGGATTTCACCCTGCTTTGTCGCCAGGCAAAAAGGTTGTAAGGCCCCTTCCCGGGAAGGAGAAAGCATGGCGTTAAGCCAGTTAACAAAGGCCCGGGCGGAGGCCGCTCCGCGAGAGAAACCGTAAACATAGAGTTTGATTCCCAGCAGCTTAGAGGTGCCCGGCGTTGGCTGCGTTAACGCGGTTTCCAGTGTTTTCCCCAACCCGTTTAACAGCCGGAAAAGCTCTGTACAACGGAGGTATTCTCCATGAGCGTTGGATTGAGAATAGCTGGAGTTCATCGCCTGAATGGAGTGCCAGTTTTCATCATCGCCTAGTTTCCCAAGCCCAAGCGTACGCTGCAGGGCATCAACCAGCCGAAGCAGACCCCAGTTGATGCGCTCCTCGCCATAAGCAGCATATTTTAGCCCTGCATCGCTGAAGTCGAGATCCAGCACTTCCGGAAAAGGTGTTCCCACGCCGGGAATATAGTATTTGTAATACTGGTTGTGCGCGACGCCGTCCTGATCGACCAGTTCTGCGTTATGCGCGCCGGTTCCCCCGGCATAGCCTTGTCCTATGGTGGCACGGAACAGGCGAGCGATATTGGTTGGATGAGGCGGGGTCGACTCATAGAGATCATGATTCAGGTTGTTGCCCGTACCGTCAAAGAAAAGGCTGATATGCAGCGTCTTACAGCAGGGAGGTAAGACGCGTCGGTTGGCGGCCATGCAAAGCTGGTTGTGATATGTCGTTTCCAGACTGCTTTGTGGCCTGCAGTTTTGCCCAAAATGCGATTTTTCGGTTGGAAGTCTCCCTTCACCAGGAAATATCGGTGGAAACCAGACTCTATCAGGATTTATTTTGGACATACTTTCGGCTTCTCCATATGCACGGGGTACTTGATGGGATAATTAGGGCTGCCATAGTCGGCGCAGCTGGTAGTGACCTTCACCTGGTCACAGGGCAGAAAGTGAACGGTGATACCGCAGGTTTTTTGTCCGGTATAATCGGGGACAGGCACCGTTCGGGAATGTGTTTTACTGATGGCTTTAATTTTTTCGTACCAGTCGTGATATTTATCTGAGTAAGCCTGCCATGCTTTGTAATAATCCTGCTCATCCATTCCTTTGGTATTTGGCCGCTCAGGCTGCGGGATCTCCGGCACATCGCTGGCAAATGCGACGCCCGTTTCCCAGTCAACCTGCACCGTCATTCCTGGCTTCCATGGCCCGCTCACGCCAAAGCAGCAGCCTCCACCGCCACCCGAATACGGGCCGATAATGTCGAGGCCGGACTGCCCGTTCACGCTGAAGCGGTTGATGGCCCAGCTGGTGTGGTTAATGGCTTCAATGGTTCCGCCCCCGCCGGGCGGGGCAGATTCCGTTTTAATGGGCTGGTCGCACCCGGCCAGCAGCAGGGCTGCGGCCAGCAAAATGCGGGTACGCCATGCTGCAATCACTGGGGACATACTGTCGGCTTCTCCATATGCACGGGGTCTTTGACGGGATAATCAGGGCTGCCGTAGTCGGCACAGCTGGTAGTGACCTTCACCTGGTCACAGGGCAGGAAGTGAACGGTAATACCGCAGGTTTTCTGGCCGGTGTAATCGGGGACAGGCACCGTTAGGGAATGTGTTTTACTGATGGCTTTAATTTTGCTGAACCATTCGTGGTACATCTCGTCATACCGCTCAGCTCTTAAATTCGCATCTTCTTCACTTAAATTACTTAAATTTGGCCTTTTGGGTTCAGGGATCTCCGGCACATCGCTGGCAAACGCGACGCCCGTTTCCCAGTCAACCTGCACCGTCATTCCTGGCGTCCACGGCCCGCTCACGCCAAAGCAGCAGCCCCCACCGCCACCCGAATACGGGCCGATAATATCGAGGCCGGACTGCCCGTTCACGCTGAAGCGGTTGATGGCCCAGTTAGTATGGTTAATGGCTTCAATCGTTCCGCCCCCGCCGGGCGGGGCAGATTCCGTTTTAATGGGCTGATCGCACCCGGCCAGCAGCAGGGCTGCGGCCAGCAAAATGCGGGTACGACATGCTGCAATCACTGGGAACATACTGTCGGCTTCTCCATATGCACGGGGTCTTTGACGGGATAATCAGGGTTGCCATAGTCGGCACAGCTAGTAGTGACCTTCACCTGGTCACAGGGCAGGAAGTGAACGGTGATACCGCAGGTTTTCTGGCCGGTGTAATCGGGGAGCGGAATGGTTTGAGTATGTTTTTTATTTAGTGCCTTGATTTTTTGGTACCACTCCTCCTTTTTATCCGAATAAGCCTGCCATGCCTTGTAATAGTCTTGCTCATCCATTCCTTTGGTATTTGGCCGCTCAGGCTGCAGGATCTCCGGCACATCGCTGGCAAACGCGACGCCCGTTTCCCAGTCAACCTGCACCGTCATTCCGGGCGTCCACGGCCCGCTCACGCCAAAGCAGCAACCCCCACCGCCACCCGAATACGGGCCGATAATGTCGAAGCCGGACTGCCCGTTCACGCTGAAGCGGTTGATGGCCCAGCTGGTGTGGTTAATAGCTTCAATGGTTCCACCCCCACCGGGCGGGGCTGGTTCCGTTTTTACGGGCTGGTCGCACCCCGTCAGTAAAAGCAAAGCCGTGAAAAGCATTGTGTAGAACTTATTCATGCTGTTTTCCTTAACACCTGCCTGTATCCCTCGGCACGCTTTAGTATTTTGTAGTTGTACTTAGGCTCGAAGAAATAATAACCACACAAAGCATGTCATAACATCATTGAACCGCTATTTTCAGATTTTCATAAGGAATTAGTATGTAACTGAACCTAATAGCATTTAGGGCAAATCTGGGACGTGAAAATGAAGAGTAAACTCAACAAACAAAACGTGATCCCTGACGCATTTTTACTCAGATGAAAATATTTCCATTGTCACGCCCTAAAACCTGTGTTTGTATAAATTCAATCAATGATTCCAAACACAGGTCCCCAATGACTTCATCCATCTTCACTTCGACCCTACTAAAAACTGCGCAACCTGCCGCAGTGGTCGTCGTGCGTGTGGTGGTGGTCGTCGGCAATGCGCCGTAGGGACTGGATCAACACACGAATCCAAAACCCCGCCGGCGCAAACCGGGCGGGGTTTTTCGTTTAGGACCCCTCCCCGGAACGTCGGCCCAGAAGAAAAGGACTGGAGCATGGCAAGTTCGGGCACAACATCCACCAAGACGCGTTTCACCGGCGCGCAGCTGATCGTTCATTTGCTGGAACGGCAGGGCATCACCACGGTTGCGGGCATCCCGGGCGGCACGGTGCTGCCGCTGTACGATGCGTTAAGCCAAAGCACGCAGATCCGCCACGTGCTGGCGCGCCACGAGCAGGGGGCAGGCTTTATCGCTCAGGGCATGGCGCGTACGCAGGGCAAACCGGCGGTCTGCATGGCCTGCAGCGGCCCGGGGGCAACCAACCTGGTGACCGCCATCGCCGACGCGCGCCTCGACTCCATTCCGCTGATCTGCATTACCGGGCAGGTGCCGTCCTCGATGATCGGCACCGACGCGTTCCAGGAAGTGGACACCTACGGCATCTCTATCCCCATCACCAAACATAACTATTTAGTTCGCGATATCAGCGAGCTGCCTCAGGTTATCAGCGATGCGTTCCGCATTGCGCAGTCTGGCCGCCCGGGCCCGGTGTGGATAGACATTCCTAAGGATGTCCAGACCGCAGAGATCGAGATCGACGTCCTGCCGGAGCCGGGCGAGCGTGCCCCCGCGCCGGAATTCAGCGCTGAGAGCGTGCGCGACGCCGCCGCCATGATTAACGCAGCCAAACGCCCGGTGCTCTATCTGGGCGGCGGGGCAATCAACGCCGCGGATGAAATCCGCCAGTTTGCCGAAAAAGCCAACCTGCCGACCACGATGACCCTGATGGCGCTGGGGATGCTGCCTAAAGCGCATCCGCTGTCATTGGGCATGCTGGGCATGCACGGCGCGCGCAGCACCAACTACATCCTGCAAGAGGCTGATTTGCTGATTGTTATGGGCGCGCGTTTTGATGACCGGGCGATTGGCAAAACCGAGCAGTTCTGCCCGAACGCGAAAATCATTCACGTGGATATCGACCGCGCCGAGCTGGGTAAAATCAAGCAGCCGCACGTGGCGATTCAGGGCGACGTGGCCGAAGTGCTGGCGCAGCTGATCCCGCAGACGGACGCAGCCGACCGCGCCGACTGGCGCCAGCTGGTGGCGGATCTGCAGCGCGAGTTCCCGGGCGCCATCCCAACCGAGGGCGACCCGCTGAGCCACTATGGCCTGATCAACGCCGTGGCCGCCTGCGTGGACGACAGCGCGATTATCACCACTGACGTGGGCCAGCATCAGATGTGGACCGCGCAGGCGTATCCGCTGAACCGGCCGCGCCAGTGGCTGACCTCCGGTGGCCTCGGCACCATGGGCTTCGGCCTGCCAGCGGCAGTAGGCGCTGCGCTTGCCAACCCGGACCGCAAGGTTATCTGCTTCTCCGGCGACGGCAGCCTGATGATGAACATTCAGGAAATGGCGACCGCGGCCGAAAACCAGTTAGACGTGAAAATCATCCTGATGAACAACGAGGCGCTGGGCTTAGTGCACCAGCAGCAGAGCCTGTTCTACAAGCAGGGCGTGTTTGCGGCGACCTATCCAGGGATGATTAACTTTATGCAGATTGCCGCCGGCTTTGGCCTGCACACCTGCGATCTGAACGCGGAAGAAGACGCCCACGCGGCGCTGCAGGCGGCGATTTCTTGCCCCGGCCCGGCGCTGATCCACGTGCGTATCGACCCTGAACAAAAAGTGTATCCGATGGTGCCGCCGGGTGCGGCAAATACTGAGATGGTGGGAGAATAAGCCATGCAGAAACAACATGATAACGTCATTCTGGAACTCACCGTCCGCAACCACCCAGGCGTTATGACCCACGTCTGCGGGCTCTTTGCCCGCCGGGCGTTTAACGTGGAAGGCATTCTCTGCCTGCCGATTCAGGGCAGCGAGCACAGCCGCATCTGGCTGCTGGTCAACGACGATCAGCGTCTGGAGCAGATGATGGCGCAGATCGATAAGCTGGAAGATGTCACCAAAGTGGCGCGCAACCAGTCCGATCCCACCATGTTTAACAAAATTGCGGTGTTTTTCGAGTAAATCGCTTAAGGTAAGCGTCTTTCGCTCTTGTAGGCCGGATAAGCGTAGCGCCATCCGGCTTTTTCAGACCGCAGGAACACACATGACCACCATCGCTCTCATCGACGACCATCTTATCGTCCGCTCCGGCTTTGCCCAGCTTCTTAACCTCGAACCGGATTTTCAGGTCGTGGCCGAGTTTGGCTCCGGTCGCGAGGCGCTGGCGGGCCTGCCGGGGCGCGGGGTGCAGGTCTGTATCTGCGATATTTCGATGCCGGATCTCTCCGGGCTGGAGCTGTTGAGCCAGCTGCCGAAGGGCATGGCGACGATTATGCTGTCGGTTCACGACAGCCCGGCGCTGGTCGAGCAGGCGCTCAACGCGGGCGCGCGCGGCTTCCTCTCCAAACGCTGTAGCCCGGACGAACTGATCGCCGCCGTGCGCACCGTCTCCACCGGCGGCTGCTACCTGACGCCGGATATCGCCATCAAGCTGGCGGCCGGAAGGCAGGATCCGCTCACCAGACGCGAGCGTCAGGTTGCGGAAAAACTCGCGCAGGGCATGTCGGTAAAAGAGATTGCCGCCGAGCTTGAACTGTCGCCGAAAACCGTGCACGTCCACCGCGCCAACCTGATGGAAAAACTCAACGTCAGCAACGACGTCGAGCTGGCGCGCCGCATGTTCGACAGCTGGCAATGAGTTCCGCCTTTTCACGGCTGATCGCCGTTGTCGCCAGCTTTTTTATCTTCTCCGCTGCGTGGTTCTGCCTGTGGAGCATCAGCCTGCATCTTGTCGAGCGCCCTGAACTGGCGGTGCTGCTGTTTCCCTTCGGCCTGCGTCTGGGGCTAATGCTCCAGTGCCCGCGCGGCTACTGGCTGGTTTTGCTCGGCGCAGAATGGCTCATGCTGGTCTGGCTGGCGCAGGAAGTGGCCCTCGCGCACCTGCCCTTATTGATGACCGGAAGCCTGCTCACGCTTCTCCCGGTTGCGCTCATTTCCCGCTACCGCCACCAGCGCGACTGGCGCACGCTGCTGCGTCAGGGGGCGGCGCTGATTGCCGCCGCGTTGTTACAATCCCTGCCGTGGATCGGCGAGAAGGAGATGCTTAACGCCCTGCTTCTGACCCTTACCGGTGGTCTGACGCTGGCGCCGACCTGTCTGGTGATCTGGCACTATCTCACCAGCACCGTCTGGCAGCCGCTCGGCCCCGCGCTGGTTTCCCAACCGGTGAACTGGCGCGCCCGGCACCTCATCTGGTATCTGCTGCTGTTTGTGGTGAGCCTGTGGCTGCAGCTTGGCCTGCCCGCCGAGCTTTCACGCTTCACGCCGTTTTGCCTGGCGCTGCCGATTATCGCCCTGGCCTGGCACTACGGCTGGCAGGGGGCGCTGATCGCCACGCTGATGAACGCCATCGCGCTGATTGCCAGCCAGACCTGGCACGATCATCCTGTTGATTTACTGCTCTCCCTGCTGGCCCAGAGCCTGACCGGGCTGCTGCTCGGCGCGGGCATTCAGCGCCTGCGCGAGCTGAACCAGTCCCTGCAAACCGAACTGGCCCGCAACCGCCGTCTGGCGGAGCGTCTGCTGGAGACGGAAGAGAGCGTGCGGCAGGAGGTGGCCCGCGAGCTGCACGACGATATCGGCCAGACCATCACCGCTATCCGCACCCAGGCGGGCATTGTCCAGCGCCTTGCGGCGGAAAACGCGGTGGTGAAGCAGGGCGGGGCGCATATCGAACAGCTTTCGCTGGGCGTCTATGATTCCGTTCGTCGCCTGTTAGGACGGCTACGCCCTCGCCAGCTCGACGATCTCTCGCTCGAGCAGGCGGTGCGTTCCCTGATGCGCGAGATGGAGCTGGAAAGCCGCGGCATTGTCAGCCATCTCGACTGGCGCATTAACGAATCTTCGCTCAGCGAAGGCCAGCGCGTGACGCTGTTCCGCGTCTGTCAGGAGGGGCTGAACAACATCGTCAAACACGCCAGCGCCAGCGCGGTCACGATCCAGGGCTGGCAGCAGGACGAGCGCCTGATGCTGGTGATTGAAGACGACGGCTGCGGCCTGCCGCCGGGCTCCGGCCAGCAGGGTTTTGGCCTGGCGGGCATGCGCGAGCGCGTGAAGGCGCTGGGCGGCACGCTGACCCTCTCCTGCACTCACGGGACGCGCGTCAGCGTTAGTTTGCCGTTAAGGACGTCTCATGTTTAAAACCCCAACCAGCGCGGCTCCGTTGCGCGACAAAGCGGAAATCGACGCCCGCTACCGCTACTGGCGTCGCCATATCCTGATCACCATCTGGCTCGGTTACGCGCTGTTCTACTTCACCCGCAAAAGCTTCAACGCCGCCGCGCCGGAAATCCTCGCCAGCGGCGTGATGACGCGCACCGATATCGGCCTGCTGGCAACGCTGTTTTACATCACCTACGGCCTGTCGAAGTTCTTCTCGGGCATCGCCAGCGATCGCTCCAACGCGCGCTACTTTATGGGCGTTGGGCTGATCGCCACCGGCGTGGTGAACATCCTGTTCGGCTTCTCCACGTCGCTGTGGGCCTTCGCCCTGCTGTGGGCGCTGAACGCCTTTTTCCAGGGCTGGGGCGCGCCGGTCTGCTCCCGCCTGCTCACTGCCTGGTACTCGCGCAACGAGCGCGGCGGCTGGTGGGCAATCTGGAACACCGCGCATAACGTCGGCGGGGCGCTGATCCCGATGGTGGTGGGGGCCGCAGCGCTGCACTACGGCTGGCGCGCGGGGATGATGATTGCCGGTGGCCTGGCGATTGTCGCCGGGCTGTTCCTCTGCTGGCGCCTGCGGGACAGGCCGCAAACCGTCGGCCTGCCTGCGGTGGGCGACTGGCGGCACGACGAGATGGAAATTGCCCAGCAGCAGGAGGGCGCGGGGCTGACCCGCAGGGAGATCCTCACCCGATACGTGCTGAAAAACCCTTACATCTGGCTGCTGTCGCTCTGCTACGTGCTGGTCTACGTGGTGCGCGCGGCGATCAACGACTGGGGCAACCTGTACATGTCCGAGACGCTCGGCGTGGACCTGGTGACCGCTAACTCCGCGGTGACCATGTTCGAGCTGGGCGGGTTTATCGGCGCGCTGGTGGCGGGCTGGGGCTCGGATAAGCTGTTCAACGGCAACCGCGGTCCGATGAACCTGATTTTCGCCGCCGGGATTTTGCTCTCCGTCGGCTCGCTGTGGCTGATGCCGTTCGCCAGCTACGTGATGCAGGCGGCGTGCTTCTTCACCATCGGCTTTTTCGTGTTTGGCCCGCAGATGCTGATCGGCATGGCGGCGGCGGAGTGTTCCCATAAAGAGGCGGCAGGCGCGGCAACGGGGTTTGTCGGGCTGTTTGCCTACCTCGGTGCATCGCTCTCCGGCTGGCCGCTGGCGCGGGTGATCGACGTCTGGCACTGGAGCGGTTTCTTCGCGGTGATCGCCATCGCGGCGGGGATTTCCGCCCTGCTGCTGCTGCCCTTCCTGCACGCGCAGGCCCCGCGCGAAGCCAGCATGATGTGATGCGCCTCACCTTTTCGCCCCGAGTGGCGCAAAACTAAGAAATTTTCCCGGTTTTACCTGGACGCTGTCTCAGGCATCTCTCCCGGCTGATTTTTACAATGCTGCAAAAATCAGCTCAGGAGTAAACCAACCATGCTGGCCTTCCTAAACCAGGTGCGCAAGCCGACTCTGGATCTGCCGCTCGACGTGCGGCGCAAGATGTGGTTCAAACCGTTCATGCAGTCCTATCTGGTGGTCTTCATCGGCTACCTGACCATGTACCTGATCCGCAAAAACTTTAACATCGCGCAGAACGACATGATCTCGACCTACGGGCTGAGCATGACGCAGCTGGGGATGATTGGCCTGGGCTTTTCCATCACCTACGGCGTGGGGAAAACCGTCGTGTCTTACTACGCGGACGGTAAAAACACCAAGCAGTTCCTGCCGTTTATGCTGATCCTCTCCGCCATCTGTATGCTCGGCTTCAGCGCCAGCATGGGCGCGGGCTCCGTCAGCCTGTTCCTGATGATCGCCTTCTACGCCCTGAGCGGCTTCTTCCAGAGTACCGGCGGGTCGTGCAGCTACTCCACCATCACCAAATGGACCCCGCGCCGCAAGCGTGGTTCGTACCTCGGCATGTGGAACATTTCCCACAACCTCGGTGGGGCGGGTGCGGCAGGCGTGGCGCTGTTTGGCGCGAACTACCTGTTCGACGGCCACGTGATCGGCATGTTTATCTTCCCGTCGATTATCGCCCTGATTGTCGGCTTTATCGGCCTGCGCTTCGGCAGCGACTCCCCGGAGTCCTACGGCCTCGGTAAAGCCGAAGAGCTGTTCGGCGAGGAGATCAGCGAAGAGGACAAAGAGACCGAAGAGAACGAGATGTCCAAATGGCAGATCTTTGTTGAGTACGTGCTGAAAAACAAAGTGATCTGGCTGCTGTGCTTCTCAAACATCTTCCTGTACGTGGTGCGCATCGGCATCGACCAGTGGTCGACGGTGTATGCCTTCCAGGAGCTGAAGCTCTCGAAAGAAGTGGCGATTCAGGGCTTCACCCTGTTTGAAGTGGGCGCGCTGGTCGGCACGCTGCTGTGGGGCTGGCTCTCCGACCTCGCCAACGGCCGTCGCGCGCTGGTGGCCTGCGTCGCGCTGGCGCTGATTATCGCCACGCTCGGCATCTACCAGCACGCCAGCAACCAGTACGTTTACCTGGCATCCCTGTTCGCGCTCGGCTTCCTGGTGTTTGGCCCGCAGCTGCTGATCGGCGTGGCGGCGGTTGGCTTCGTGCCGAAAAAAGCGATCGGCGCCGCCGATGGGATTAAAGGTACCTTCGCCTACCTGATCGGCGACAGCTTCGCCAAGCTGGGCCTGGGGATGATCGCCGACGGCACGCCGATTTTCGGCCTCACCGGCTGGGCGGGCACCTTCGCAGCGCTGGATGCCGCGGCGATCGGCTGTATCGTCCTGATGGCGATGGTGGCGGTGCTGGAAGAACGTAAGATCCGCCGTGAGAATCGTGCGCAGAAGCAGAAATTAAAAGCGGCCTGAGTGTGCAGGTAACTTCTTTGCCCGGTGTGTGATGCCGGGCTTTTTTATTTCGTACGTTACGCCTTTACCCCGCTTTACACACCCGCCCCTCTCCATGCTCTACAGTTTTTTTTGCTGCCGCCTTTCGTGCAGCCTTAGAACGGAGAACCTGCATGTTGACCCGACGATTGTCCTGCCTGGCGCTGCTGATGGCGCTGGCCTCCCCCGCAATGGCTGCGGATGCCCCCACCTACGGCGAGAAGCTGGAAGGTTTTGACTACGGCTGGCCGGTAAAACACTTTACCTTTACCTCGCAAAACCAGCCTCTGGATATGGCATACCTGGACGTTAAGCCGGAAAACCCCAACGGCCGCTCCGTGGTGCTGATGCACGGCAAAAACTTCTGCGCCGGTACATGGGACGGTACGATCCGCGCGCTTTCAGCCAGCGGGTATCGGGTGATTGCCCCCGACCAGATCGGCTTCTGTAAATCCACCAAGCCGGAGCGGTATCAGTACACCTTCCAGCAGCTGGCGGATAACACCCACGCGCTGCTGAAATCGCTCGGCGTCGATCGCGTGACGGTCATTGGCCACTCGACCGGCGGCATGCTGGCGACCCGCTACGCGCTGATGTGGCCGCAGCAGGTGGAACAGCTGGTGATGGTCAATCCGATAGGCCTCGAAGACTGGAAAGCGCGCGGCGTGCCGCATATTACGGTCGATCAGTGGTACCAGCGCGAGCTGAAGGTCAGCGCCGACGGCATTCGCCAGTACGAGAAAAACACCTACTACGCCGGGGAGTGGAAGCCGGAATACGAGCGCTGGGTGACCATGCTTGCCGGGCTGAACAACGGGCCGGGTAAAGAACGCGTGGCCTGGAACTCGGCGCTGCTCTACGACATGATTTACACCCAGCCGGTGATCTACGAATTTAGCGACCTGAAGATGCCGGTATTATTGATGATCGGCACGAAGGACAACACCGCCATCGGGAAAGATCTAGCCCCGCCGGAGATCCGCAAGACGCTCGGCAACTATGCGGTGCTGGGTAAAGAGACGGCGAAACGCATTCCGCACGCGACGCTGGTGGAATTTAACGACATGGGCCACGCGCCGCAGATGCAGGACCCCGTACGCTTCCACGAGGCGCTGCTGAAGGGGCTTCAGGCGCGCTGACTGGTTTCCAGCAACAGCCCGCGCAGCCACGCCTGCGCGGGATTACGGTGCGTTCTGCCGTGCCAGGCCATGCTTTTAGTAAAGCCGGGCACGGGAACGGGCGTCTCGCAGACGAACATTCCCGTCTGGTTTTCCGCTATGCGTGACGGCACGACGGCAATCATATCGCTGAGGGCCAGCACGTCCGGCAGCACCAAAAAGTTGCTCACTGAAAGCCCCACGTGCCGCATGCGGCCAATTTTCTCCAGCGCGCCATCGGTAACGCCACGAAAACCGTCGCCTTCGTAAGAGACCAGCACATGCTCCAGCGCGCAAAATCGGTCTAAGGTCATGGTCTTTCCTGCATCCGGGTGGTCGGCGCGCATCATGCAAACGTACCGTTCATCATAAAGCGCCCGGCTGTGAAGCTCATCTGGCGTGGTATGCGGGGTGATCAGCGCCACGTCAACGCTGCCCTGTTCAAGCTGGCTGACCAGGTGACCCGATTCCACGGGCACCACGCGCACGCGAATGCCAGGCGCCTGCACCTTAAGAACTGCGATAAACGGCACCACCACCGCGCGCAGGGCGTAGTCGGTCGCGGCGAGGGTAAAGGTGAGCGTTGCGGTGATCGGGTCAAAAGCCACGGGCTGCAGCAGCACGTCGATATCAGCGAGAATGCGCTTCACCGGAGCGGCTAACGCTTCGGCGCGCGTGGTTGGCACCATCCCATGCGGGGCGCGGATGAAGAGCGGATCGTCGAAGTAATCCCGCAGGCGGTTGAGCATGCCGCTTACGGCGGGCTGAGTCAGGGCAAGACGCGCCGCCGCGCGGGTGACGCTGCGTTCATCCAGCAGGGCGTCGAGCGTTTTCAGCAGGTTAAGATCCAGCGTGCGCAGATCCGCTTTCATGACGTTTTTCCACCTCTTTTCCGTTCACTATTATGGCGCTGCCCGCTGTCGACGCGCTGCGTTTCCCGCTATGATGAGCGGCTAGTCTAAGGAGAACGCATGGTCTGGATAATGCTGGCAACGCTTGCCGTGGTGTTTGTGGTTGGGTTTCGTGTCCTGACCTCAGATTCCCGCCGCGCCATCAAACGTTTAAGCGAGCGTCTGGGGAGCACCCCGATGCCGGTAGAGTCGATGATTGACCAGTTCGGTAAAACGCCGGGCAATGAGTTTATCCGCTACCTTGAGCGACCTGACGAGGCGCATCTGCAAAACGCCGCTCAGGTGTTGCTCATCTGGCAGGTCTGCATTGTCGACGGTAGCGAAGAGAATTTGCATACCTGGCACCGTATGCTGCGTAAAGCCCGCCTGGCCGCGCCGATCACCGATGCACAAATCCGCCTCGCCCTCGGCTTTATGCGCGAGATGGAGCCTGACCCGCAGGAGCTGAACGCCTTTCAACTGCGTTATAACCAGCTCTTCCTGCCGGAAGAGGGCGTGTTTTACCTGCACTGATATCACGAACCGTGATGAAGAGTATAAAGCATCGTCATTAGATTTATACCACTCACGGGCGCACCATCACCTCATCCACTAAACGATGAGGTGAAACATGAAACAATCCGCCATTATCTGGCCGAACGACTACCTGCCAGGCACCACCGATAACTTTGCATCTAACGAAATCATCGTCGCCGGGCTGAGCGCGAAAGAGATCTGGGCGCAGCTCAACGACACTACCCTGTGGCCGTCTTATTACAGTAACGCCGAGGATATCCGTTTCCATGACGGCAGCGGCCCGGCGCTGAGTGCTAACGCTCGCTTTCGCTTCACCACCTTTGGCTTTCCGGTTGAGGCGCAGGTAACGGAGTATGTTCCACCTGTGGACGGTGAGGCTGCACGTATCGCGTGGCACGGCTGGGTGGAAGGGGATGCGAATTCTCGTCTGGATGTGATCCACGCCTGGCTGTTTGAAGACCTGCCCGGAAACCGAGTGCGCATTCTGACTCAGGAATCGCAGAAAGGCGTACCGGCGCAGGAACTTGCTCGCACCGTACCGAACCCGATGATTAACGGACATCAGGAGTGGATCGTCGGGCTGGCGAATGCGGCGATGCAAGAAAAGTTGTCCAAACGTTAAATTCGTCACACTTTTGATGATAAACTGCGCGACTTTTCCGCACGTTTTTATCTTCAGGTGACGCCATGACAGAACATATCCAGCCCACGACCAGACCGCAGACCAAAGAGGTTTCGCGCCCCAACTGGTCGGCGGTTTTTTCCGTGGCGTTCTGCGTCGCCTGCCTGATTACCGTTGAGTTTCTGCCGGTGAGCCTGCTGACGCCGATGGCGCAGGATCTGGGCATTTCCGAAGGCGTGGCGGGGCAATCCGTTACCGTCACCGCCTTTGTGGCGATGTTTGCGAGCCTGTTCATCACTCAGGTGATTGGCTCGATTGACCGCCGTAAAGTGGTCATTCTGTTCAGCGTGCTGCTGACGCTCTCCTGCCTGCTGGTCTCCTTCGCGGAAAGCTTCACCCTGCTGTTGCTGGGGCGCGCCTGTCTGGGTCTTGGACTCGGCGGATTTTGGGCGATGTCGGCCTCGCTCACCATGCGCCTGGTGCCCGCGCGCACGGTGCCAAAAGCGCTGTCCGTTATCTTCGGCGCGGTCTCTATCGCGCTGGTGATCGCCGCGCCGCTGGGCAGCTTCCTCGGCGGGATTATCGGCTGGCGTAACGTGTTTAACGCGGCGGCGGTGATGGGCGTGCTCTGCATTATCTGGGTGTGGAAGGCGCTGCCGTCCCTGCCGGGCGAAGCGGCGCATCATAAGCAGAACATGTTCGCGCTGCTGAAGCGCCCGGGCGTGCTGGCGGGGATGACCGCGATTTTCATGGCTTTCGCCGGACAGTTTGCCTTCTTCACCTATATCCGCCCGGTGTATATGACCATGGCGGGTTTTGACGTCGACGGCCTGACGCTGGTGCTGCTGAGCTTCGGTATCGCCAGCTTTGTCGGCACGTCGCTGTCGTCCCAGTTCCTGAAGCGCTCCCTGAAGGTGGCGCTGGCGGGCGCGCCGCTGGTGCTGGCGGCGAGCGCCGCGGTGCTGGTGCTGTGGGGCAACGACAAGTGGGTTGCCTCGGCGATTGCGATTATCTGGGGCTTTGCCTTTGCGCTGGTGCCGGTGGGCTGGTCGACGTGGATCACCCGAACGCTTGCCGATCAGGCGGAAAAAGCCGGGTCGATTCAGGTGGCGGTGATCCAGCTGGCGAACACCTGCGGCGCGGCCATTGGCGGCGTGGCGCTTGACCACCTGGGGCTGACGTCACCGCTGGTGATTTCCGGTACGCTGATGCTGCTGACGGCGCTGCTGGTGGCGGGGAAGGTTAAGGCGAAGTAGTAAATTTTCCCACCCCTCACCCCGGCCCTCTCCCCACAGGGGCGAGGGTGAAAAGACCGCACCGAGCCGTCCCCTCTCCCCTGTGGGGAGAGGGTTAGGGTGAGGGGGGCAATCAAACTACGCCGATGCCTTAACCCTTCTGCGCGAATCCATCGAAATCAGCACCACCGACGAAACAATCAGCAGCGTCCCCAGCCAGTCCGGCAGGGTGAACGCCACGCCCAGCAACGCCACCGACAGCAGCGCGCTGCTCAGCGGCTCGGCGCAGCTCAGAATGCTCGCCTTCGGCCCGCCAATCATCTGCGCGCCCTTCAGATACAGGCTGAACGTCAGCGCCGTACCAATCACCACCAGGTAGAAAAACGCCAGCAGCAGGCCGCCGTCAATCGCAAAGGTGGTGCCGCGCCCGGCATAGAACGGCGTCAGCATCAATCCGGCAATCAACATGCTCCAGCCGACAATCGGCAGCGTGCCGTAGCGGGCGATCAGCGTCGACGGATAGGTGGTATAAAACGCGGCGGCAAACGCCGAGGCGATGCCGAAGAACAGCGCCGCAGGGGAGATGGAGAGCGAGGTCGGGTCGCCGTGGGTGACCAGCAGGAAGGTGCCGATCAACGACGTGAAAATCGCTGACAGGACAAACACGCCGGGACGCTTTTTCCGCGCCAGGGCGAACCACGCCACGATAATGGTCGGCGACAGGAACTGCAGCACGGTAGCGGTGGCGGCGTTGGATTTTTCAATCGTCAGCAGGAAGGTGAGCTGCACGGTGAGCGCGCCGACCAGCGAGAAAAACAGCAGGCTGAGGGCGTCTTTGCGATGCTTGATGACCGAGAAAATCTTGTCGCCGTGAACGAAGGAGAGCGTCAGGAGGATCACGCCGGTAAACAGCAGGCGAACCATGGTCAGGTAAGGCGAAGAAATGTGGCTTTTCTCCATGATGTACTGCGCGCAAACCCCCGAGCTGCCCCATAAAACGGCGGCGATCAGGACGTTCAGCATCCCTTTGCGTGTGGAACCCATGTTCTCCCCTGTTATGTTGTCGTTAATTCGGTCAACAGCATAGCATGGTTGTGTGCGGCCTGATGCCCTCACCCCGACCCTCTCCCACGGGGAGAGGGGGAAACACCGTTTTGCTTTTACCTTGCTTAGAACCACGCCTCCCACATCGCGCCGACGTTGAAGTCGTCGAGTGTTTCGTCTTTGGTGTTGTTCACGCGCGCGGTGCGTTCGTTGTCTACCTTGCCGCCTGTCACGTAGAAGCGCAGCATCGGACGGAACTCCGGCCCCATGGCGATAGACATGTTCTGCGACAGGGTCAGCTTCCAGCCCTTGTTGTCGCCGCCGTTGTCGTAATCAACGTGCTGCCAGCCCGCTTCCAGCCAGGTGGAGTGAACGTCGTTCCACCAGTGCATCGGACGCACGATGGCGTTGTAGTTCTTGCGGTTGTCGGTCTTATCGCGGCTGTTGTCGTAGTCGTGGAAGGCGAGGATGTACTCCACCTGCGTGGCCTGGGTGAATTTGTACAGCCCTTCGAAGCTGGCGTAGACCGTGGTCAGGTCCTCGGTTTTGTTGAACACGCTGTTGTCCGCGTTATCGGAGTAGCGTGCAATTACCTTGTTCACGCCGCTGTCGTTGGTGTGGCTCAGCACTACGCCGCCCTGCCACGCGTTCAGACGTTCATCGCTCTCCACCGCTTTCGAGTCAAAGCCGTAGTTGGCGTACAGCTCCATGTCGATCGGGCCGAGCTTCATGCCGTGGATTTTTGATGTCGCGGCGTAGTTGCCTTTGTCGCCCGTGCCGGAACCGCCGGTACAGGTGATGCGCGACGGGTTGGCTTCGTCTTCCATCACTTCCGGGCTACAGGATTCCACCGCCGCCACGGCAGCGACGTCAAACTGCACGCCGCCGATGTCGAAGTTCTTCACCCCGGCGCCCTGGCCGTCGTGGTTCATCCAGAAGTAATCGTTGATGCCCTGCTGCGGACGCTGGTGGAAGTCACGACCGGCCCAGAAGTAGGCGTTCGGGTTGGAGGCCATAATGTTGGTCACCCCGGCGTAGGCTTTTTTCAGGTTAACCTCGTCGCCCCAGTGGTCGATCATCACGTTGATGTCCCAGATGGCGCCGTTGTCACCCTTGAAGGCCTTGGAGAGCTGGAATTCCCCGCCGTTGCCTTCGTTACCCAGACGACCAATCGCGGACGCGCCGTTGTAGGAGCCGTCTACCGCCACGTATTTCTGATCGGCGGCCTGGAAGTGCGCGCCGTAGCGGGCGTAGCCGGTAAATTTCACGCCGAACGGGATCGCCATATCCGGGGATTGCGCCGCGCTTTGCGGCTCGGTCACCACGTCAGCTTTTTTCGCAACCGCCGCATCCATTTTGGCCTGACGCTCGGCCAGAGCTTTATCTACCGCTTTCGCCACAATGGCGTCGATTTGCTCCTGGGTAAATTCTTGTGCGAGTACGGAAATTGGGCAAAGCGCGGCGATAACCGCCATGGTTAATGGAAGTTTTTTAATCGTATTCATGGTTATCTCAATATAGTTTAATTTTATTCAGACAATAACCATCCCGCTCCGATCTGACAGAGTATGTCGCTATCATCAGAACAAGTGGATCTCTATTTAGGGTACAGAGGTATTACATTAACTTTATTTCGCCATAGACTATCTCTGATATAAATGAATAATTTCTTCAGACAATTCACGCGCTAATAAAGAATTCATTAAATGATCCTGCGCGTGCACCATGATTAACGTCATCGGCTGGCGGCCTTCGCCTGCATCCTGCTCGATCAGCTTGGTCTGCATCTTGTGCGCCTGGCGCGAGTAGCCGTCGGCTTCGCGCAGCAGGCTTTTGGCCTCGTCAAAGTTGCCCTGACGCGCCGCGTGCAGCGCTTCAAAGCACAGGCTGCGGGACTGTCCGGCATTGACGATAATTTCCATTACGGCTTCTTCTAATGCGATCATCATTATTACTCTTTTTCAAAACTATTATTTAAGGCGGTGGCGGCAAACCACTCTCCGCTTTTCTTAATGGTGCGCTGCTGCGTTTTTAAATCGAGCTGGATAAATCCGTAGCGATTTTTATAGGCATTGCACCATGACCAGTTATCAATAAACGTCCACATATGGTAGCCAAGACAATTGCACCCTTCGCTAATCCCTTTATGCAGCCACGTTAAATGCTCCGAAATAAATTCAATGCGGTATTGATCGTTAATCTGGCCATTTTCAATAAAGCGCTGTTCATTTTCGACGCCCATGCCGTTTTCCGAAATAAAGCAGCGTGGGTTGCCGTAATTGTCGCGAAGATTGACCAGAATATCGTAAATACCCGGCTCGTAGATTTCCCAGCCGCGGTACGGGTTCATCTTGCGGCCCGGCATCTCGTAGCTATCAAAGAACCACTCCGGCATAAACGGCGCCTGCGGGTTCACCGCGCTGTCGCGACACTTCACGCGACGCGGCTGATAGTAGTTCACGCCGAGCAGGTCGATTTTCCCTTCCGCAATCAGGGCGCTGTCTTCCGGCCTGCAGGCAGGCAGCTGATCGTACGCCTTCAGCAGTGCCACCAGGTCCGCCGGGTATTCGCCGCGCAGGACCGGATCGAGGAAGCTGCGGTTAAACATCAGGTCCGCGATGTGCGCCGCCTTCACGTCCGCCGGGTTCTGCGAGCGCGGATAGGACGGCGTCAGGTTTAGCACGATGCCAATTTCCCCCGCGTAATGTCCGGCGCGGTAGGCCTGAACCGCCTTCGCATGGGCCAGCACGGTGTGATACGCCACGGTGGCTGCCCGACGAAAATCCACCACGTTCGGGTAGTGGAAGTCGTACAGATAACCGCCTTCCACCGGGACAATTGGCTCGTTGAAGGTAAACCAGTGCAGCACGCGATCGCCGAACAGCTCGAAGCAGATCTGCGCATAGCGGGCGTAAGCTTCCACCACGTCGCGGTTTTCCCAGCCGCCTATCTCCTGCATCGCCATCGGCATGTCGAAGTGGAACAGAGTCATAAACGGCGTGATGCCCTGTTCATTCAGCTCATCAATGACCTGATTGTAAAAATCGACCGCTTCCGGGTTCACTTCACCGATACCGTCGGGGATCAGGCGCGCCCAGCTAATCGAGGTACGAAAGCTGTTGTGGTTCAGCTGCTTTAACAGCTGAATGTCCGTTTTCCAGTGCTGATAAAACGTGGAGGTGTGCTGCGGCCCCACGCCGTTGTGAAAACGGTTCGGCTCGCGGGCAAACCAGTAATCCCACGTGGTTTCCCCTTCTCTTGCCCCTTCGGTCTGGAGAGCGGAGCTTGCGCTGCCCCACCAGAAGTTATCGGGAAATGCGTATTTCATGTCCTTTCCTCTTTGACTTAATTGCTTGCGGCTTCGGCGGTACCGACGGTTGCCTGGGCTTTCTGCTCTTCGTTTTTCATCAGCGTACGCTCATAGGCGCGCAGGAACGGCAGGTACATCAGCGCGGACATCACCATGCAGACCAGGCACATGATCACCGGACTGAGCGCCCAGTTTGCCGCCCATGAGGCACCAATCGGCGCCGGGGTGGTCCACGGGGTTAATGACACCACCTGAGCCAGCCAGCCGAGCTTCGTTGCGCCGTACGCCAGGCAGGCGTTGACCAGCGGAACGAACACGAACGGGATAAACAGCATCGGGTTCATGATGATCGGCGCGCCGAACAGAATCGGCTCATTGATGTTAAAGAAGCTCGGCACAATGCCCATTTTGCCGATGGTGCGCAGGTGCGTGGCGCGGCTGCGCAGCAGCAGGAACGCCAGCGGCAGCGTGGAGCCTACGCCGCCAATCAGCAGGTAGTGATCCCAGAAGCCCTGCAGGTAAACGTGCGGCAGCGCCGCGCCTGCGGCGAGCGCCGCCTGGTTTGCCGAGAGGTTCGCCATCCAGAACGGGTTCATGATGCCGGTGACAATCAGCGAGCCGTGAATACCGGCAAACCAGAAGATCTGGCACAGCAGCACGGAGAGCAGAATCGCGGGCAGGGAGTCAGACGCGGACACCAGCGGCTCCAGCAGGTGCATGATCGCCTGCGGGATAATCATCCCGGTCTGCGCTTCAATGAACAGGTTCAGCGGGTGCAGCGTACCGATCACCACCATCACCGGGATCAGGATCTCGAACGAGCGCGCCACGCCGGTTGGCACTTCCTTCGGCAGGCGGATGGTCACGTTGTTCTGCTTCAGCCATGCATAGACGCGGGTGGAGTAGATTGCGGTAATCAGCGCGGTAAAGATGCCCTGGCCGGAGAGGTACTGGGTCGAGATTTTGCCGTCGGCATACGGCGCGGCGACCAGCAGGAAGGCCATAAAGGCCAGCAGGCCGGACATCACCGGGTCGAGGTTAAACTGACGCCCCAGGCTTGCTCCAATCCCCACCGAGATGAAGAAAGTCATCACGCCCATGCTGAGGTTAAACGGCAGCATCAGCTGTTCGCGATAGGTCTCGGAAAAATCCAGCCAGCCGCGGGCGAAGCTGTTGGTGGTATCCGCCGAGAACGGCGGGAAGATGAACACCAGCATAAACGAGCCGATGATCATGAACGGCAGCGCGGCGGTAAAGCCGTCGCGGATGGCAATCACATACTTTTGCTGGCCCAGCTTTGCGGCCAGCGGGGTAATTGACTGCTCAATCACCGCGACCATGGATTGATATAACGAACTCATGTGAACACCTTTTAGTGTGCCGCTTCGATGAGCGACAGAGCATAGTCCAGTACTTTATCGCCACGCTGCATGCCGTAGTCCATCATGTCGATGGGCTGCACCGGAATGCCATGCGTAGCCGCCTTGTCTGAGAGTGTCTTTAACATGTATTTCACTTGCGGTCCGAGAAGTACCACCTGGTATTGCGGAAACTGCGTATCAAATTCGGAAACACCGTACGCATCAATCTTCACCGGCACACCACGTTCTTTCGCGACATCGACCATTTTGCTGACCAACAGGCTGGTGGACATCCCGGCAGAGCAGCACAGCATAATCTTGAACATCGACAACCATCCTCTAAATGTAAAAAGTTATTGCGAGGATGATTGGACATGATACGGAAACCGGTTTCCATTCATAAAAGACAGAAGTGTGACAACCATCAAGATCCCTTACTTATGAGGCTAATTAACCGGATGTGGGTCACATAATTTGGCTGTATTTACGTCATTTTGAGTGGAAACGGAAAATCGGTTTCCATGAAAAACGGAAACGGATATACTCCGTTCTGGCTATAATGTGAGCCGTAGCGGTTATGGAATTTGCAGGCGCGAGGTTAGCCTGCCAGGGGAAAGAGATGTCGACAATCAATGATGTATCACGTCTGGCCGGGGTGTCTAAAGCCACGGTATCGCGAGTGTTGAGTGGGTCACGTGGCGTTAAGGAAGCCAGCCGTCAGGCCGTGCTGAAGGCGGTGGATGAGCTGAACTACCGTCCCAACGTGATTGCCCAGTCGCTGCTGAGCCAGTCGACGGGCTGCATTGGGGTGATTTGCGCGCAGGAAAACATTAACCAGACCACCGGATACCTGTACGCGCTGGAAAAACAGCTCAGCCAGCATCAAAAACACCTGCTGCTGCGCTTCGCCCATAGCAAAGCGGAAGTGATGAACGCGCTCGAAGAACTCTCCTGCGGCCTGTGTGATGACATCCTGGTGATTGGCGCCCGTTTCCCGCTGGACGTGGATATGGAAAACGTCATCCTGGTGGACTGCATGGAGGCGGATAATTCCAACAGCATCCAGTTCGACCACGCCTTTGCCGCCGAAACCGCCTGTAACTATCTCACCAGCCAGGGGCGACGCCATATTGCGCTGATCCACCCGCACGGCAGCGGGTTTGCCGACCAGGTGCTGCTCGGCTACAAGCACGCGCTGGAGAAAAACTTCCTGCCCTTTAATCGTAACCTCGTCTTTATGGACGCGACCTCCTCGTCCGTTGCGCTGCAGGAGCTGCTCAACAACGCCAGCACCCTGAATTTCAACGCGCTGCTGGTGGCGGACGAGCAGGAAGCCCAGCGGGTGATCCCGCAGCTGCAGGCGTTTAATAAATCCGTGCCGGAAGACATCATGGTCTTCAGCCTTGCCGGATCGCTGCACCTGCCGGGGATTCCGGTGATCCCGGCAATCGAATATTCAATGGATGCCATGGCGGCGCGTATCGTGAGCTGGCTGACCGAGAAAACGCAGATGCTCGGTTCCTACGTTCTGCGCGGGGATTTGATTATTCCGGACGTGCGGAAGCGTTAAAAATGTTTTCCAGGCCGGGTGAGCGCAGCGCCGCCCGGCGAGAACTCAATAATCCTCCATACAATCCACCTGACTTACTGCATCCCAGTAGGCGTCCAGGTTATCGCGCTTCACGGCGGTAACGGCATTTTTTATCAGCAGCTGGTTGGCCTCGGACGACAAAATCATCTCCTGCCATGCCTTGTCGCTCTGCTTTTTCTGCGGCGTACAGGCTTTCTTAATATCTTTCAGAACCTGCTGTTTTATTTGCGCCTCTTTCGCTGGGGCGTCCTTTTCCTGTGCATGGACAAACGCGGCGAAGAGCAGACAAACCAGCAGGCAGACCAGGTGCGCAGCTTTCATCAAAACCCCCTTGAGAAGTCACAGGCTTCCCATGAAATATATCGTTACACTGAGTGTCGCGACGCCAGTCGAAAGTATGAATTTTCTCTTCACCGTCTGTCATGATTCCCTGCAAGCGCTACTGAATACCGCCGCCCAGCGACTGCCACAGCGTAATGCGGTTTTCCAGGTCGGTTTGCTGGAGCGCAATCAGCGATTCCTGCGCCGACCACAGCGACCGCTGCGCTGTCAGTACCGTCAGATAATCCCCCGCGCCCGCCCTGTAGCTGCGCGTCGCCACATCCAGCGTTTTTTGCTCCGCCGCCACGTATTCACGCTGGGCATCAAGCTGCTCGCTCAGGGTTTGGCGTCGCGCCAGCGCGTCGGCCACGTCCTTAAACGCGCTCTGGATGGTTTTCTCATAGGTGGCGATCAGCCCCTTTTTCTCCGCTTCCGCGTAGCGAAGCTGCGCCAGATTGTTCCCGCCGCTGAACAGCGGCAGGGTGATCGACGGCGCGAACGACCAGACCTTCATGCCGTGGCTGAAGAGAGATGAGAGCGAATCGCTGCCGACGCCCGCGCTGGCGGTCAGCGAAATGGTCGGGAAGAAGTTGGCGCGCGCCGCGCCGATATTGGCGTTAGCGCTCAGCAGGTTATGTTCCGCCTCCTGAATGTCCGGGCGGCGCAGCAGCGCGCTGGAGCTGACGCCCGCCGGGACCAGCGTGATGGCGTTGTCGCTCAGGCTCTCCAGCGTGCCGGGCAGCAGGTTCTCCGGCACCGTATCGCCCGCCAGCAGATTGAGGGCATTTTTGTCCTGCATTACCAGCGTCCGGTAGCTCGCCAAGCTGGCGCGCGCCTGCTGGTAAACGGCCATCGCTTCACTGACGTCCGTCGCCGCCGCCACGCCCACTTCCTGCTGGCGCTTCACAATCTTCAGCGAGTTCGCGGCGCTCTCCATCGTGGATTTCGCCAGCGCCAGGTTGCTGTTATCCGCCGCCAGCGTCACCCAGGCCGTGGTCAGCTCGCTGACCATCGTCAGGCGCGTATTCTGCGCGGTGAACTCGCTGGCAAGCCAGGTTTCGCGCGCGGCGCGGGAGAGGCTCTGGTTGCGGCCAAACAGATCCAGCTCGAAGCTGGAGACCGCGCCGTTGGCCTCATCGCTGGTCGCGACACCGCTTGCCAGCGTGCGGCTGCGGGTGTGGCTCAGCTCGGCGCTCACCGTCGGGAACAGGGACGAGCGCGTTTCACCGTACTGGGCGCGGGCGGCGTCGATATCCGCAATCGCTTTTTGCACGTCGCGGTTGCTGTTCAGCGCCATCGTCACCACGCTTTTCAGCCGCGCGTCGTTCATCACCTGCTGCCACTGGCTCACCACGGCGGTGGCTTCACCGTGCGCGCCGGGCAAGGTCGCCGGGACGGGGGCGTCCGGGCGTTGATACGTTGGATCTAACGACACACAGCCTGCGCTCAGCAGGGCTAACGCTAAAATAGATACACGAAACATTATGACCTCCGGTTTGCGTGCTTACCGGAGAACAGACGTTTCACCAGTACAAAGAATAAGGGAACGAAGAAGATTGCCAGCAGCGTCGCGGCCAGCGTCCCGCCGATAATACCGGTACCAATTGCCACGCGGCTGTTGGCCCCGGCACCCGTGGCAATCGCCAGCGGCGTCACCCCTGCGATAAACGCCAGCGAGGTCATGATGATCGGACGAAGGCGCGTCTGGGCGGCACGCAGTGCGGCGCGCGTCAGGGAGTACCCTTCCGCCACTTTGGCTTCGGCAAATTCGACAATCAGGATGGCGTTCTTCGACGACAGACCAATGGTGGTCAGCAGCGCCACCTGGAAGTAGACGTCGTTGTTCAGGCCGCGCAGGGAGGCCGCCACGGCAGCGCCCAGCACGCCAAGCGGGATCACCAGGATGACCGAAATCGGCACCGACCAGCTCTCATACAGCGCCGCCAGGCACAGGAACACCACCAGAATCGAGAGGGCATAGAGGCTCATCGCCTGACCGCTCGCCAGTTTTTCCTGCAACGACAAACCGCTCCACGCCCAGGTGCTGCCGGACGGCAGGTTATTCGCCAGCTGCTCCATTTTGCTCATCGCCGTGCCGGAGCTTGCGCCGCTGGCGTTCTCGCCCTGAATTTCATACGCCGCCGAGCCGTTATAGCGCACCAGGCTTTCCGGGCCGTACTCCCAGCGGGTGGTAGCGAAGGCGGAGAACGGGGTCATGGTGCTGTCGCTGCCGCGCACAAACCATTTGTTGAGGTCCGACGGTACGGCGCGGGTGTCGCTGTCGCCCTGAATGTAGACCTTCTTCACGCGACCGCGATCGATAAAATCGTTCACGTAGGTGCCGCCCCAGGCGCTGGAGAGTGTGTCGGTGACGTCGCTCAGGGACAGCCCCAGCGACACGGCCTTGTTGTTATCGATATCCACCTGAAGCTGCGGCATCTGCGGCAGATCGTTGGCGCGCACGGCGTGCAGCGAACCGTCCTGATTGGCTTCGCCAATCAGCTGGTTACGCAGCTTCAGCAGCGCGTCGCGGTCGGTGCCGCCGCTGGCCATTAGCTCAAAGGTAAAGCCGTTGCTCTGGCCCAGGCCGTCCACCGCAGGCGGCGTCATGGCAAAGATGGTCGCATCGCGAATGGTGCTCAGCTCCTGCGTGGCGCGCAGGGCAATGGCCTGAGCGGTATTCTCATCGCCTTTACGTTCGGACCAGTTTTTCAGGGAGACAAATGCCATCCCGGCGTTCTGGCCGCTGCCGCTGAAGCTGAAGCCTTCAATGGTGAAGATAACGTTGGTGTTGGCTTTCTCTTTCGTGAGGAACCATTCGCGTACCTGGCGGCTGACTTCGGCGGTACGTACCGTCGTCGCGCCGGCTGGCAGGGTGTACTGCACCATGATTTCGCCCTGGTCTTCCGTCGGCAGGAAGCTGCCCGGCAGCTTAAGCATGGCGAAGCCCATCGCGCCGCAGAGCAGGGCGTAGATGACCAGCATGCCGCCGGAACGGCGCAGGGCGCGCAGCACCTTGTTCTGATAGCCATGCTCGGTCTTGCTGTAGAAACGGTTAAACGCGCCGAAGAAGCCCTTTTTGTGCGGCGTAGTGTGGCTCAAAATCGAGCCGCAGAGCGCGGGCGTCAGGGTCAACGCCACCACTACGGAGAGGAACATCGCCGAAATGATGGTGACCGAGAACTGACGGTAGATCACCCCGGTGGAGCCGCCGAAGAAGGCCATCGGCAGGAATACTGCAGAGAGCACCAGCGCAATGGCGACCAGCGCGCCGGAGATTTCGCCCATCGATTTCTCGGTGGCTTCCCGGGCAGGCAGCCCCTCGTCGCGCATAATACGCTCGACGTTTTCCACCACCACGATGGCGTCATCCACCAGAAGGCCAATCGCCAGCACCATCGCAAACAGCGTCAGGGTGTTGATGGAGTAGCCGAACAGCGCCAGCACGCCGAAGGTGCCCAGCACCACCACCGGCACCGCCAGCGCCGGGATCAGCGTCGCGCGGATGTTTTGCAGGAACAGGTACATCACCACCACCACGAGGATAATGGCTTCGAACAGGGTCTGAATCACGTCCTCAACGGAGATCTTGATGAACTCGGTGCTGTCTTTCGGGTAGGCCACGTCGTAGCCTTCCGGCATCGACTTTTTAAACTCGGCGATCTTGTCTTTCACTGCCGTGGCGGTGTTGAGCGCGTTTGCACCCGGCGAGAGCATGACTGCCATCCCCGCCGCCGGGTGCCCGTTGAGCTTCGCGGTGGAGGTGTAATCTTCGCTCCCCATCTCCACGCGGGCGACGTCGCTGATGCGCACCACCGCGCCGTTGGACTGGCTTTTCACGATGATTTTTTTGAACTGATCCACCGTTTGCAGACGCGACTGGGCGCGCACGGTGGCCGTCAGCTGCTGAGCGTTCGACGAGGGCAGCGCGCCGATTTTACCGGCAGAGACCTGCACGTTCTGCGCTTCAATCGCGCTCTGCACGTCGGACGGCATCAGCGAGTAGGAGGCCAGCTTCGCCGGGTCGAGCCAGATGCGCATCGCGTATTCCGCCCCGAACACCTGCAGGCTGCCGACGCCCTCCACGCGCGCCAGAGGGTCCTGCATATTGCTTACCAGCCAGTCGGCGATATCCGAGCTGCTGGCGGTGTCGGTTTTATCGTACACGCCCATGATCAGCAGGAAGTTGCTCTGCGATTTCTCGACGGTAATGCCGGACTGCTGCACCTCGGTCGGCAGGCGCGATTCCGCCTGCTGGACCTTGTTCTGCACCTGCACCTGGGCGGTATCCGGATCGGTTCCCTGTTCGAAGGTAACGTTGATGCTCACCGACCCGTCCGAGCTGCTGGTGGAGGTGAAGTAGAGCAGGTTATCCAGCCCTGTGAGCTGCTGCTCGATCACCTGCGTCACGCTGTTTTCCAGCGTTTGCGCGGAGGCGCCGGTGTAGGTGGCGGAGATCTTTATCGACGGCGGGGCGACGTCCGGGTACTGCGCCACCGGCAGCGAGCGGATCGCCAGCATCCCGGCAAGCATGATAAGAATGGCGATGACCCAGGCAAAGACCGGGCGACGCACGAAGAAACGGGAAAACATCAGGCGTTCCCCCCGATGGCTTTCATCTCTTCGGCCTTCACTTCCTGCCCGGCGGTCACTTTGTCAGTGCCTTCCACAATCAGCTTATCGCCTGCCTTCAGGCCGCTCAGCACCAGCCATTTGTCGCCGTAGGTATCGCCTGTCTCCAGCTTGCGCAGCTCAACCTTGTTGCTGGCATTCACCACCAGCGCGGTGGCGGCGCCTTTGGCATCGCGGGTGATGCCCTGCTGAGGTGCCAGGATCGCGTCATCCATGATGCCCTCGTCCACTCTGGCGCGGACGAACATTCCCGGTAAAAGCTGATGCTGGGGGTTCGGAAAGACGGCGCGCAGCGTGACGGAGCCGGTTGATTCATCCACCGCCACTTCGGTTAACGCCAGGCGGCCTTTCTCGCTGTAGGTGCTGCCATCTTCGAGGATTAACGACACGCTTAGCGTATCGCTATTGGTGGCGAGGGTTTGCTTGCGTAAACGCAGCAGATCGGCGCTGGAACGCGTGAGATCGACGTACATGCTGTCCAGCCCGCGAACGGTGGCGAGCGCGGTATCCTGCTGGGCGGTCACCAGCGCGCCGGGGGTGACGGAGGAGATGCCGATGCGCCCGGCAATCGGCGCGGTCACGGTGGTCCAGTTGAGGTTAATGCGCGCGCTCTCCTGCGCAGCTTTCTTTGACTCGACGCTGGCCTTGTCCTGCGCGCAGGTGGAATGTGCGTCCTCCGCGTCCTGACGCGATACGCCGTCGTCTTTCACCAGCTGCGCATAGCGCCGGGCCTTCTGGCAGTCGGCCGCTACCAGCGCCTGGGCCTGCTTCAGCGCCGCGGCGGCCTCATCAAACGCCGCGCGGTAGCTGGAAGGGTCAATTTGATACAGTGCCTGTCCGGCTTTCACGGTATCGCCTTCGGTGAACAGCCGCTTCTGGATAATGCCGCCCACCTGCGGGCGCACTTCGGCGCTCATGGCCGCGGTAGTGCGACCCGTCAGTTCGCTGACGACGGAAACCGGCTGGCTCATGAGGGTGACAATCCCTACTTCCGGAAGAGGACGCTGGGGAGCAGATGTTTGCGCATTATCGCACCCTGTCAGGAGGAGTAATGCCGCGATGGAGGTTGTTATGGTTTTCATAATCTTTTTCCAGGGTGAACGATGCCTGCCCTGTTAATCGCTTAACAGGGAGGAGGGCTAGTTAAAGGCACAGCGATACCGCATCTCTGGCTGAGCCAGAAATGTAAAAATGGGGAATTACTTATTCCCGCTAATTATTCACATGCGACTACTTCGCAGAGAAAAGCATATTTAAAATATTCTGATAAATGGGCTCTAATTGTTCTGAGGGCACTTTTAACGGCGTGAGTCGACGGTAAATCGTACCTTCTATCATCACCGCAGTTATCTCCACGCAGCAGCGAACATGTTCATCGCTCAGGTGCGGAAACTGTTTTTTCAGGTGCGCACAGGCGTTGGTAAACATTCGGGCCTCGGCTGCGGTTAACATGGCGGCTACCTGCGGATTACGCGTCGCTTCGGCGGACATCTCGAGCATCAGCGCATCGTCATCTGCATTGATCGTCTTACGCCAGGCGAGCGCCTGCGGCATCCCTTCCACCACCGTTTTGTCCTGCATTCCCTCGATGCGTGAGTCAATGATGCGGCGGATCATCTCTTCAATAATCGCATCTTTATTACTGAAATAACGGTAGATTTGCCCGACGCTGAGCTTCGCCTCGCTGGCGATCTGCGACATGCTGGCGGCGTGAAATCCGCTGGCGCGAAAGCAGCGACGCGCGGCGGTGATGATCTCGTCCTGACGTTGTTTTTGACGTTCTTCCAGTTTCGTACTCATCGTCGGCTACCGTGTGAAAGTGAGAATGATCGTTCTCAGTATACGTTTTGGGTGCGTATTGGAAAGGCCTTTTTTATTTAGATATTGAGGGAATGTTTCTGTATTTAAAAAATGGAGGGAATTAGGAGTTTTTGTGAAGGTTAAGCTGTGAGATATTCAGATTGCATAGAAAATAAGGAGAGAAATATGCACCTGAGCATAACAGATAATGTAACGCCCGCTGAAAAAGAAGAGTTATTTGTGGGGTTAAGAGCCTATAACGGGCAATTTTTGGATATGGCGACCTTTAGCGGCGATATTGGCGTTTACGTGCGTGACGATAATGGCGCAATGCTGGGCGGGTTAATCGGCGTGCGTAAAGGCGACTGGCTGAATATCGATTATCTCTGGGTGAGCGACACCGTGCGGGGAACCGGCGTGGGCAGCAAGCTCATCAAAACGGCAGAAGAGGAAGCCAGACGCAAAGGCTGCAAGCACGCGCTGGTCGATACCGCTAGCTTCCAGGCGCGCCCGTTCTATGAAAAACAGGGGTACCAGCTGCAAATGTCTTTGCAGGATTATCCTTATCCGGGCATGCAGCGACACTACCTGGCGAAAGCGCTTTAAGTCCGCTGCGGTGATTATGGATTCTGCTATTTATTGCGAGTCGCTTTCCTAATTTGAAGCATGCTGCTTGTCTTCTTTTCAGGCCCTGGCGCATGCTTTGGCCTGGTCAAATAAAGCATGGAGATGTCAATGGAACGGACAGCAAAACTCTTCAAAAAGGGGCGGAATCAGGCCGTGATGCTGCCTGATGATTTCGCGTTTGATACGGAGAGCGTCTACATCCGGCGGGATGAGGAGGGGAATGTCGTTTTAACTGCGAGATCGGAGAAAGAGCGTCATAGAGATAACTTTTTACGTTTACTGAAGCAGACCCATGTTCCAGATTCATTCCTGAGCAAAGAGGAACGTAATCAGAGCTATACAACAAGAGATCCATTTGAAGGGCTCTAGAATATGCTGCATATGCTGGATACAAACATGGTAAGCCATCTCGTTAGGCAGCATCCTGGGGTGTTGGAACAATATTCTCGCACCCCGACCGAAAAAATGTGTATTTCAAGCGTGACGGAGGCTGAATTGCTCTATGGGATAGCCAAAAAGCAAAACGACACTTTACAAAAAACCATACTGGAATTTCTTAAAACCATCACGATTTGCGACTGGGACAGTGACGCCGCTGCAACGTACGGTGAACTCCGTGCCGCAATGGAGAAAAAAGGCAAAGTGATGGGCGATCTCGACCAGCTGATCGCCGCGCATGCTATCAGCCGGGGGACAACGATTGTGACTAACGACCGTGCATTTAGAATGGTGCAGGAACTTGCCGTTGAGGACTGGACGACAACGTCGTGATCCCTGATGCCGGGTAAGCGCAGCGCCACCCGGCGATGCCCGCATATAACTTATCCTTCTTATTGATTCTTTTTCGTTTTTTATTCGCCTCCTCGTTGTCGATATAGTCACTACAACATTCAGCAAAAGGAACTGTCTCGTGAAACGTCGATTGGGTGCTCTGGTACTCGCTGGCCTGCTGCTGGCAGGGTGCGATCAAAGTGGCAGCGATGCCAAACACATAAAAGTGGGCGTCATCAACGGCGCTGAACAGGACGTGGCGGAAGTCGCCAAAAAGGTGGCGAAAGAAAAATATGGCCTTGACGTGGAGCTGGTGGGGTTCAGCGGCTCTCTGTTGCCTAACGATGCCACCAATCAGGGGGAACTGGATGCCAACGTCTTCCAGCACCGCCCGTTCCTTGCAGAAGATAACAAGGCGCATGGCTACAAGCTGGTGGCCGTGGCGAACACCTTTGTTTTCCCGATGGCCGGCTATTCCCGCAAAATCAAATCCGTGTCTGACCTGAAGGACGGGGCGACTATCGCCATTCCAAACGATCCGACCAACCTTGGCCGCGCGCTGCTGCTGCTACAAAAAGAGAAGCTCATCACCCTGAAGCCGGACACCGGGCTGCTGCCGACGGCGCTGGATATTACCGCCAACCCTAAGCAGCTGAAAATCATGGAGCTGGAAGGGGCGCAGCTGCCGCGCGTGCTGGACGACCCGAAAGTGGATGTCGCCATCATCAGCACCACCTATATTCAGCAAACCGGGCTATCGCCAGTGCATGACAGCGTCTTTATTGAAGATAAAAACTCGCCGTACGTGAACATCGTGGTGACGCGCGAAGACAACAAAGACGCGGAGAACGTGAAGGCGTTTATCCAGTCCTATCAGTCACCGGAAGTGGCGAAAGCGGCGGAGACGATCTTTAACGGCGGGGCGGTGCCGGGCTGGTAAAGGCATCGGCAGAAAACGCGGTGATGAAATTGGCCCGATTTCATCGGTAATCGCCCTTTAACCCACAGCGTTGCCCGCGGCGGCTGGCTATCCTCCTTATCACACCAACCGGAGGATAGCCCATGAACATTACCCACATTCGTAACGCCACCCAGCTGATTACCTACGCCGGAAAACGTCTTTTAATCGACCCGATGCTGGCCCCGAAAGGCGCTTATCCGGGCTTTCCCGGCACGGCGCATGCCGATATCCGCAACCCGACGGTCGAACTCCCCGTTGACGTCAACACGCTGCTGGACGCCGACGCGGTGATCGTCACCCATACCCATGATGATCACTGGGATTGCACCGCGGCAGAGCTGATCGCCAAAGACAAACCGATCTACGTGCAAAACGATCGTGACGCCGCGCTGCTGCGCGGCCAGGGATTTACCAACCTGACGATCGTGACCGAAGAGACCACCTTCGGCGAGATTCAGATTGCGAAAACCCACGGCGGCCAACACGGTACCGACCGCGCTTACGCCGTGCCGGAGCTGGCGGAGCGGCTGGGCGAGGCCTGTGGCGTGGTGCTGCGTCATCCTGATGAGAAGACGCTCTATCTTGCCGGGGATACCATCTGGCGCGAAGAGGTGGCAGCCGATCTGCAAAAGCACCAGCCGGACGTGGTGGTACTGAACGCCGGGTATGCCCACGTCATCGGCTTTGGGCCCATTATTATGGGGCAGGAGGATGTGCTCAACGTCCACTTCCTGCTGCCGCAGGCTAAAATCGTCGCGAGCCACATGGAGGCGATTAACCACTGCCTGTTGACCCGCAGCGCGCTGCGTGAGTACGTTGAGGCCAACCAGGTGAGCGATGCGGTGAGCATTCCCCAGGATGGCGAAACCGTTATATTCTGAGTGCGTTAAAGGGAAAGGAGAGACAGATGTCGCTAATCAACGTCGCGATCGTCGCGGTAGACGGGTTCAGCCCGTTCCACTACTCCGTTCCCTGCATTCTGTTTGGTGATTCGGTCTCCGGCGAAAAGCGCTTTAACGTGACGATCTGCGCCGAAACGCCGGGGTTTCTTACCTCAAAAGACGGGTTCGCCCTCAACGCCACGCAGGACTACACCGCCATTGGTCAGGCCGATATAGTCGTCGTTCCCTACTGGCAGCACGTCCTTGAACGGCCGCCTCAGTCGCTGCTCGACAGCCTGGTGCAGGCGAGAGATAACGGCGCGGAAATCGTCGGGCTGTGTCTGGGGTCGTTTGTGCTGGCCTATGCGGGGATCCTCGACGGTAAACGCGCGGCCACCCACTGGGAGTTTGAACATCACTTCCAGTCGCTCTTTCCGAACGTCCAGCTGGATATCAATGCCCTCTACGTGGATGACGGCAATATCATCACCTCTGCCGGTACCGCGGCTGCGCTGGACTGCTGTCTGTACATCATTCGCCAGCGCTTTGGCAGCGTGGTCGCCAACCAGATTGCCCGTCGGATGATTGTGCCGCCGCACCGTGAGGGTGGGCAGGCGCAGTTCATCGCCCAGCCGGTTCCAAAAGATACCCGTGACGCACGTATTAACAGCCTGATCGACTACCTGCAGCAGCACATCACCGAACCCCATAGTCTGGACTCGCTGGCGGAGGTGGTTTCGATGAGCCGCCGCACGCTGACCCGCCATTTTATTAAAGCCACGGGGATGAGCGTCGCCGACTGGCTTACCGCCGAACGCCTGCGGCGCAGCCAGATTTTACTTGAAGCCGGAAATATGCCCGTTGAGAGCGTGGCGGAGCTGGTAGGATTTAATTCCGCCGTCACCTGGCGACAGCAGTTTAAGGCGCGCTTTGGGGTGAGCCCTGCTGAATGGCGTAAAACGTTCCGTCTGCATATGTAATTTATTACGGCTAACTCTTGATTGAAGGGTAAGTTAAACATCTCTCAAATTTTCTTAATCGAGCCCTCAATTTTCTGAAATAATATTCTTTTTAATGTGCCATAACGTAAATTACATATACTCGCATTAAGAATGCTCTTATATTGCGGCAATAATAATTGCGAAATAACCTTGTGGCATGGATGAATAGCTCAGAAATAAAAATTAGAATAATTTCGTTTGTAAATTATGCCGTTGCTATCTTATTGGTTGCGCTTTTTTCAGCGAGCGCTCACGCAGCGCCGCTATCGCCAGCGGATCGTGATGCTATTCAACAGCAACAGCAGCAGCTTTTACTTCAAAACCAGCAGCAGCGCGAAGAGCTCGAGCGGAGTATTCCCCTTCCCGAACCCGCCAGACCGCGGCCTGTTACCGGCTCCGGGCCTTGTTTCACCATTAACAACATTACGCTTTCCGGCGCGACCTTAATCTCCCCAAAAACCCAGCATAGCCTTGTTGCGCCGTGGCAGGGCCAGTGTCTGGATATGGCGAAAATAACGGAGCTTCTGGCCCATATTTCTGACTGGTATATCAGCCGGGGATATATCACCAGCCGCGCCTTTCTTACCGAGCAGGATCTCTCCGGCGGTCAGCTGAATATAGTTGTGCTGGAAGGCCGGCTGGAAGCGATTCGCCTGGAAGGTGAAACGCCGCGGATGCTGAAAATGGCGTTTCCGGGACGGGTGGGGCGCATCCTTAATTTACGCGACATCGAACAGGGCATGGAGCAAATAAACCGTTTGCGCGCCGAGCCGGTTCAGATTGAAATTCTGCCGGGGACGCAGGCCGGATATTCGATTGTTAATCTCACGGCAAAACCGGAATTTCCCTTAAGTGCATCCGTAAGCCTGGATAATAGCGGACAGAAGAGCACCGGTGAAAACCAGCTTAACGGCGTACTCACCGCCAATAATATACTGGGGCTGGCGGATAAATGGTTTGTCAGCGGCGGGCGCAGCAGCGATTTTGCCAGCGCGTACGATGCGCAGAATTTCCAGGCGGGCGTCAGCGTGCCGTTCGGCTATGGCCTGCTGGACTACAGCTACGCCTGGAGCAATTACCGAACCACCATCAATAATCAGGGGTTCAACTGGCTCTCCACGGGCGATACCAAAACCCACCGCGTCAACGCGTCGTGGGTGGTTTTCCGCAACGGAGATGTGAAAACCGGCATCGCGGCAGGCGTGGTTCAGCGTTCAAGCCGCAACTGGCTTAACGACGCGCCGCTTCAGAGCAGCACGCGCAATCTCTCCAGCCTGATCCTCGGGATTACCCACACGCAAAAAATGCTGGGCGGCGTGGCGACCTTTAACCCGACCTGGAGCCACGGCATGCCGTGGTTCAATGCCGAAACCGACGAAGATAAATCCGGCGATATGCCGCGCGCAGAGTTCCGCAAATGGAGCCTGAACGCCAGCTTCCAGCGTCCTGTCGCCCGTGATGCCTGGTGGCTGACCAGCGCCTACGGCCAGTGGTCGCCAGACCGGCTGTACGGCTCCGAGCGCCTGACGCTCGGCGGGGAAAGCTCCGTGCGCGGTTTTAAAGAGCAGTATCTGTCCGGGGATAACGGCGGCTACTGGCGTAACGAGCTGGGATATTCCCTCTTCACCCTCCCGGTGATTGGTGCGGTGAGCGCCACGGTCGCCGTTGACGGCGGCTGGCTGGAAAAAGACAGCCAGGACCGCTTTGCCTCCGGCACGTTATGGGGTGCCTCTGTGGGGCTGAGCGGCGCAGGGCGCTGGTACAGCAGCCAGGTTTCAGTCGGCACGCCGCTGCACTACCCCGACTGGCTCGGCCCGGATCATGTAAGCGTTAACTGGCGCATTGCCTTCATGCTTTAAGAGACTCTACGACTATGGATACCCGTCACCCACCCGTTCGTTTCTCGCAGCGTCTGATCAGCTGGATTGTCTGCGGCTTAATGGTCTGGCAACCGATGGCACCTGCCGTCGCGGCGGCGCTCACGCCGACCGGGCAGACCACGGTGGACCAGGCGGGGAACGGGGTTCCGGTCATCAATATCGCCACGCCGAACGGGGCGGGCATTTCGCATAACCAGTTCCAGGATTACAACGTCGGCAAAGAGGGGCTTATCCTCAACAACGGCACGGACCGCTTAACCCAGACCCAGCTGGGCGGGCTTATCCAGAACAACCCCAACCTGCAGGCCGGGCGGGAAGCGAAAGGCATCATCAACGAAGTCACGGGAGCCAGCCGCTCCCAGCTGCAGGGCTACACGGAAGTCGCCGGCAAGGCGGCAAACGTCATGGTGGCTAACCCGTACGGTATCACCTGTAACGGATGCGGGTTCATCAACACCCCCAACGCCACGCTGACCACGGGTAAACCGCAGTTTGACGCTAACGGTAACCTGCTGGCGCTGGACGTGACGAAAGGGGCCATCACGGTTGAAGGCCAGGGGCTGGACGCCAGCAAGAGCGACGCGCTGTCGATTATTGCGCGCGCAACGGAAGTGAACGCCGCGATTCACGCGAACGACCTGAAGGTGACGGCAGGAGCGAACCGCGTTGGCGCAGATGGAAGCGTTAAGCCGATTACCGGTGAGGGGGCCGCACCCGTGGTGGCCGTGGATACCGGCGCGCTCGGTGGGATGTATGCCAACCGTATCCGCCTGGTTTCCAGCGAAAAGGGGGTTGGAGTAAACCTCGGCAACCTCACCGCGCGCCAGGGGGATATTCAGCTTGATGCGGGCGGGAAACTGACGGTCACGAACAGCGTGGCCAGCGGATCGATCGCCGCGAATGGCGCGGGGGTGGCCCTCAACGGCAGCCATCAGGCCGGTGGCGCGCTGAACGTGACCAGCTCGCAGGATGTGGAACTCAATAACAGCACGCTCGCCAGCAGCGGCGACATGCGCCTTTCCGGTGAGGGGAAAGTGCAGATCGCGGGCGGCAGCGTGACCAGTAAAGGCGCGCTCAGCGTGGCGGCCGGAAAGGATATCGCGCTGACCCATACCCGCAGCGGAAGCGATACCCGCACCACGCTGACCGGCGGCGGCACGCTGTCAGCCACGGGCAGTGCGATCTCGGCAGGCGAGAACCTGGCGCTGAGCGGCGGACAGCTGGTGCTGGACGGCCAGAGCCGGGCCGATGCCTCGGGCGATATCCGCCTGACGGGCAGCACCGTCAGTAACCAGGGCCAGGTGAATGCGGGGCGCGACGCTGCGCTCTCCGGCGACAGGGTGTCAAACGGCGGCCAGCTGGCGGCGAAAGGCCATCTGGATGTGAACGCCGGAGACCTGACGAACGGCGGCACGGCGCAGGGTAGCGACGTTACTTTACGGGGGCAGACGGTCACCAATAGCGGTACTTTGCAGAGCGCGGGAACGCTGGCGTTAAACGCCGATACCCTGGAGCAGCAGGGCACGCTGAGCGCGAAAGGGGATGCGAACGTTACGGCGCGGCAAACCCTGCGTAACGGCGGCAGCCTGCTGGCTGACGGCGCGATGAACGTGACCGCAGGCACCCTTGAACAGAATGGCACCCTGTCCGGCGCGACGGCGCTGACGGCGCAGGCCGATACCCTGACCAGCGGTCAGGCATCCCGTACCACCAGCCAGGGCAACGTCCAGCTTACCGCGACCCGTAGCGCCAGCCTGAACGGGCAGACGGACGCTGCGGGGGCATTAACCGTTTCCACCAGCGACCTGATCACCGGTCGGGATGCCCGCCTGCAGAGCGGGCAGGCGCTCACCCTTCAGGCGCAGAATGCGACGCTGAACGGCACCCAGGCGGCGAAAGGGGCGCTGTCGGTGACGGCGGGCACGCTGGCGCATGCCGGGAAATCCACTGCTAACACCCTGAGTTTTAACGCGACCAACCACCTGACCAGCAGCGGGGAACTTTCCGCCGGTACGATCGGCCTCAGCGGAGAGAACATCTTTCAGTCCGGCGTCGCAAAAGCGGGCCGCATGACCCTGACGGCTGCCGACCGCATCACCACCCGCGGTTCGCTGGTAGCCGATAGCCTGTCGCTGGACGGTGCGTCGGTAGAGAACGGCGGGCTGCTGCAGGGAACCACCTTGCTCAATCTGAAGACCGGATCGCTCGCGAACCTGACCGGGGGATCGGTCTACAGCGCGCAGGATTTAACGCTGAACATACCCGTGCTGGCTAACAGCGGGCTTATCACCACCGACGGCACGCTGCGCGTCAAAGGCGACACGCTGACAAACCAGGGTGAAATCAACGGCGTCAGTCTGAGCAGCGATTATCTCAACCTGCGCAACAGCGGACGCCTGCTGGCGGACGAGCGGATCGCGCTGAACGGCACCACGCTGGTTAACGCGGGCAATATTGCGGCCAGCGACCTGCACGTGACGGCGAACAGCCTGCAAAACCAGGGCACCGTTCAGGGGGAAGATACCCTGACGCTCGGCGTGGCAGGCATCAGTAACCGTGGCGCGCTGCGCAGCAGCGGAACGCTGACGCTTAACGGCGACACGCTTGCCAACAGCGGCGAGCTCAGCGCCACCGCGCTGCTGCTGAACCTGACCCGCCAGGCCAGCAACGATGCCGACGGGCGGGTGATTGCCCGGGACGGCCTGACCCTGACCGCTGCCAGCCTGACGAACGGCGGGCTGATGGCCGGTACCGACGCGCAGATCAACAGCGCGGCGGTCACCAACGGCGGCACGCTGCAGGGAACCCATTCCCTGACGGCGACGGGGGCGCAGCTCAGCAACCAGCAGGCGGGCATGCTGCTCTCCGGTGGCGCGCTCGAACTCCACCACACCACGTTAAACAACGCCGGGCTGTTGCAGGGCAAAACGCTAAACCTGGCCACCGGCGAGTGGATCAACACCGGTAACGCGCTAGGGGAAGCGGGCGTGACGGCGGCGGTAACCGGCGCGCTGACCAACAGCGGCAAGGTGCTCAGCCAGCAGGCGCTGGACGTGCAGGCCGGCAGCACTGATAACCGGGGCCAGCTGCTGGCGAAAGTGCTGACCCTGCGGGGCGATCTGCAGAACAGCGGCCTGCTTCAGGGCAGCAGCACGCTGGCCTGGTCCGGCGATACCTTCGCGAACCAGACTCAGGGGCAGGTGACGGGCGGCGAGACCCTGACCCTGAGCGGAAAAAACCTCAGCAATGCGGGCAGCCTGCAAGGGCGCAGCGCGACGCTTGGCGCAGAAAACCTGAGCAACCAGGGCAGCGTTCAGACGCTGGATGCCCTGACGCTTTCCACGACCGGCAGGCTGGACAACAAAGGGGCTCTGCTCAGCCAGAACCTGTTTACGCTGACGGCGGCGCAGCTGTTTAACGACGGCCAGCTGGCCGGGAAGTCGCTGGCGGTGAACGCCGCGCAGCTGAGCAACACCGGCATTCTGCAGGGTAACGACGCGCTGGCGCTGACCACCCGCACGCTGAGCAACGGCGCCACCGGACAGCTGGTGAGCGGAAGCGGCCTGAACGTGTCCCTCGATACGCTTGATAACGCCGGTCTGCTGCTGGTGGACGGCGGGTTCGCCCTCCGGGGAAGTGGCCTGACGAACCAGGGCGATATTCAGGCGCAGAGCCTGGATCTTGGCCTGAGCAACACCCTGACAAATACGGGGAACCTCGTTGCCACTGACGATGCCGCGCTTAACGCAAAGACGCTGACCAACAGCGGCACGGCGGCGGGCAAAACGCTGACCGCAGGCGCAGCGGAGCTACGCAACAGCGGCCTGATGCAGGGTAGCAACGCCGTTAACGCCACCGCCGATCGCTTTATTAACGATCTGAACGGCAAATGGCTCTCCGGCGGCGGCTTCACGCTGAAGGGCGGGCAGGTGACGAACGCTGGTACGCTGCAGGGCGCGACGCTGGGCATGACGGGCAGCACCCTGACCAACAGCGGCACGGTGAACGGGCTGACGGGACTCAGCGGCACCTTTAGCGGGGCGTTAACGAATACCGGGCTGCTGCAGAGCGGCGGCGCAACCACCTTCACCGCGGACACCCTGGCGAACCCGGGGCGCATCATGGGCGGCACGCTGTCCCTCAATGCTCGCGATCTCAACAACGGCGGGCTGATGCAGGGAACGAACGGCCTGGCGCTCACCGGCACCACGCTGACCACGGGCACGAATTCGCGCACGCTTTCCGGCGGCATGCTGACGCTGGATGCAGGCCAGCTGACCACCCAGGGCACGCTGCAGGGGAACGGCGCAGAGATCGGCGCTACCGAATGGTCGCACGGCGGGTCGCTGCTCAGTCAGGGAACGCTGACGGCAAATGCAGGCGGCACGCTGACCTCAACCGGCTCGCTGATGAGCCAGGGCGGAGCGGATATCACCGCCCGGACGCTGGATAACCGCGGGCAGCTTCTCAGCGAGGATAACGTCACGCTCGGCGGCAGCACGCTCAAAAACAGCGGCACCGTGCAGGGGAACAGCCTCACGCTGGGCCAGAGCAGCATCAACAACCAGGGCACCTTAACCGGTCTGCAGAGCCTGACCCTGCAGGGGCAACAGCGGCTGATGGCACGCATGGCGATGGCCGCGCCGCAGCAGGAACTCATTAACGGCGCAGGCGGCAAGCTGCTCACCCAGGGCACCCTGACGATAGCGTCCGGTGCGGTAACCAACGCCGGTAGCTGGCAGGCACAAAACATTCTGCTTAACGCCCAGTCGCTCACCAACAGCGGTGCGGTGCAGAGCGCCGACGCGCTGCAGATGACGCTGGCCGACGCGCTCACCGGGACCGCAGGCAGCAAGATCACCGCGCTGGGCAGCGCGACGCTGCAGGCCGCCACGCTGGCGAACCAGGGGCAGTGGGCGGCGAAAAACCTGACGCTGAAAAGCGGCACGCTCAGCAACAGCGGCGCCATCAGCGGCGTGAACGGTTTGACCCTCAGCCAGACCGGCGCGGTGAGCCAGCAGTCATCCGGCACTATGCTCTCCGGTGGGGCGCTGAACGTCACGGCGGCGTCCGTTACCAGCGACGGGAAGATTCAGGGGAGCACGCTCGGTATCACCACCGGGGCGCTCACCAACGGCGGACGTCTGCAGGGCGATAACGGCGCGACGCTGGCTCTCAGCGGCACGCTGACCAACAACGGCGGGGGCGAAATCGTCAGCCGCGATGGCCTGACGCTGACCACGGCCACATTATTTAACTACGGCCTGATCCAGGGCGGCGGCGAGACGCGCGTGACCGCCTCCTCGCAGGCGCGTAATGACGGCAGGCTGCTTTCCGGCGCGCGCCTGACGCTCGGCACGCCGCAGTTCACCAGCACCGGCTGGCTGCAGGCCACCGACCTGATCCTCAATGCGGCGAACGCCACTAACGGCGGCACGTGGGTGGCCGACCGCGCCACGCTGACCGGTACCACGCTTGCCAGCAAGGGCACCACCCAGGCGGGAGAGCTGACGGTCAACTACGGCCAGCTGAACAACAGCGGTACGCTGCTCGGCAACGCGCAGCTGAATATTAATGCCGACCAGGTGACCCAGAGCGCGGGCGGCAAGCTCCTGAGCGGTGGCAACCTGTGGCTGCAAAGCAAGGGGCTGGACGTTGTTGGTCAGCTGGTCTCTCTCGGTGATTTAACGCTGCAGTTGACGAACGCATATACCAACAAAACCGCCGTGGCGGCGGGCAGAACCCTGACCATTAATAGCGGTGGCGACATCGATAACCGCAGCGTGCTGCAGGGGCAGGCGGTCAACCTCAATGCGGGCGGGCAGCTCAGCAATAACGGACAAATCACCACCGGCGGCGGTGCCAGTACGCTCTCCGGCAGCAATGTGGCGCTAAACGCCGCGGGCTCGGTGCAGGGCGGGGGCGACATTACTGTTGCCAGCCGGGGCAATATTACCGTCGACGGCTTCACCGGCACGCGCGGCTCGCTGACCCTCAGCGCGCCGGGCTCCATCGTTAATACCGCGCTGCTGTACGCGGCGAATAACCTGGCGCTGTTTGCCGACAGCATCACCAACCAGCGCGGCGACATCATGGCGGGGAACAACCTGTGGATGCAGCGGGATGCAGCGGGGAATGCAAACAGCCAGGTGGTGAATACGTCGGGGAATATTGAGACGCAGGGTGGAAGTCTTAATATTAAAACCATCAACTTACGAAATGAGCGGGAAGGGCTTAAAGCGTCAACTGAGAGTCAGGTACAACCAGTTGATGACTGGATGACAGGTGAGTCAACAATAGATGTGCCTGTTACGGCTCTGCCAGATGGAAGTTATGGTTTTTATTCGCGGGAAGTCATTACTGGTCCGGGTGCTGGTAACTGTGGAGCTAATAGTGCATGTAATATCCATCGCTCCACATACTATTATCTGGCTCCTTTTAAAAATACAGTCAGGCAGCGTTTTTCCGGAAGATACAGCACAACTGTTATTACAGGGGGCGATTCTCCAGTAGGGCGTATCGCTTCAGGTAGCGACCTGACTATTCAGGCTTCCAGGCTTGATAATAATGCCAGCAATATATTGGCAAACGGTGATATTCACCTGTCAGGAAACCAATTAAATAACCAGAGCTGGCAGGCAGGCAGCGAGGTTGACTACCTGATTTATGAGTATAAACCGTTATCTGCGTCTGTTGGTTACGCAACAAGTCAGTTAGGCACGGCTGGTAGTAAGAATATAAAATTCAAGAATGATACTATTGAGTACAATCTGGTTGGGCATGAAACAGAATTCCAACCGGGTGAACTCTATCGCGCCGTCATCCAGGCGGGCGGCAACGTCACTGCAAACTTCACCAGCAATATCAGCAACACCAATACCACCGCCAGCGCGGGCGGCGTTAGCACCGTTATCTCCACGCCGTCCCTGAACAGCCTCAGCAACCAGACCATCGGCAGCGGGGTGCAAAAACAGGGGCTGAGCAATACCGGCACCGTGGCGGTGAATTCCCCGCAGTGGAACGATCAGCTACAGGATGCGCTGCAGCAGCTTAACGGCGGTGGCGCGCTGGAAAACAGCGGCGCGTCTGGCACCTCTCTCAGCAACATTGCTACCACGCAGAAAGGCAACGCCAGCCTCGGCCAACTGGGCGCACTGGCTAACGCCGGGGCCACCACCGCCGATCTCAACACCGCTCAGGGCGGTGCCGTTGGGCATTATCAGGGCCAGCGCGTCGATACCAGCGCTTACCCGCTGCCGTCGGGCAACAGCGGCTATTTTGTCTTCAACGACAATCCGAAAAGCCCGTACCTGATCAACATCAACCCGAAACTGAACAGCCTCGGACAGCTCGATCCCGCCCTGTTTGCCGACCTGAACGCGATGCTCGGGGTCAAGCCGTCGTCCACTGCGCCGCAGGAGACGCGGCTGGCGTTTACCGACGAGAAGCAGTTCCTCGGCTCGTCTTACATGCTGGGCCGCCTCAACCTGAACCCGGACTACGATTACCGCTTCCTCGGCGATGCGGCGTTCGATACCCGCTATGTCTCCAACGTGGTGCTCAACCAGACCGGCAACCGCTACCTCAACGGCATCGGCTCCGATCTGGATCAGATGCGCTATCTGATGGACAACGCCGCGGCGGCGCAGCAGTCGCTGGGCCTGCAGTTTGGCGTCTCGCTGACTGCGGATCAGATTGCCGCGCTCGACCACAGCCTTCTGTGGTGGGAGAAAGCCACCGTCAACGGCGAAACGGTGATGGTGCCGAAACTCTATCTGTCGCCGAAGGACGTCACCGTCAATAACGGCAGCGTGATCGTGGGCAACAACGTCACCCTGAAGGGCGGCAGCATCATCAACAGCGGCAGTTCGCTGCTGGCGAATAACAGCCTGACGCTCGACAGCCAGAACAGCATCAGCAACCTCAACAACGGCCTGATGAAAGCGGGCGGCGGCCTGAACCTGAGCGCCATCGGCGATATCAATAACATCAGCTCCACCATCAGCGGTAAAACGGTCGCGCTGGAGAGCCTGGACGGCAGCATCAACAACCTGACCCAGGTTGAGCAGATTGATATCAATGCCACAGGGAAATACGGCAACATCAGCCTGAAAGACACGCTTCTGGGCAACACGGCGTCCATTACCGCGCAGGATGGCCTGTCGCTTGAGGCGGGGAAAAACATCACCGTGACCGGGGCGAACCTGGCCTCCGGCGGGGATATGCTGCTGAACGCGTGGGGCGATATTGCCGTCAACGCGAACCAGTTCAACGACGCGTACAGCTCCAGCCGGGAGAAAACCGGCCGCTCGTCCGTCACGTATCAGGGCAGCAACGTCACCGCGGGCGGCAACCTGCTGGTGAATGCCGGGCACAACCTTGACGTGACCGCCAGCGACCTGAAGGCGGGCGGCAGCGCGGGACTGAGCGCGGGCAACGACCTCAACCTGAACGCGGCACAGACCAGCGAAAGCAGCCGGAAAGGGAAAAGCGAATCCCACAGTACCGGGATCGACCGCACTACGATTTCCGCAGGCGATAACCTGGTGCTGAAGGCCGGGCAGGATATCAACGCGCAGGCCGCCGCGCTGGCGGCGGAGAAAAACGTCGGGCTGCAGGCGGGGCGCGACGTGAATCTGGTTGCGGAAGAGACTACGCAGGGCGACAGCTACAGGTCAGGCAAGAAAACCGTTATTAACGAGTCGGTGCGTCAGCAGGGAACGGAGATCGCCAGCGGGGCGAATACGCTTATTCTTGCCGGGCGCGATGTCACCACTGAAGCCGCGCAGGTGACGGCGAAGGGCGATATCGGCGTGGCAGCAGGCCGCGACGTCAGCCTCGATACCGCAACCGAAAGCGATTATCACTATAAAGAGGAGACCAAAACTAAAAAAGGTTTCCTGAGCAAGAAAACCACCCACACCATCGAGGAGAACAGCGCGACGCGTGAATCCGGCTCATTGCTGAGCGGCGACAACGTGCAGGTGGTGGCGGGCAATAACCTGGGGGTGTCAGGCTCCGCCGTGGCGGGCGATGGCGACGTGCAGCTTAAGGCGGGCAACAACGTCGATATCGTGGCGGCCACCAACAGCGACACCTCATGGCGCTTTAAGGAAGAGAAAAAATCCGGCCTGATGGGCTCGGGCGGGATTGGCTTCACCATCGGCAGCAGCAAAAGCACGCACGATCTCCGTGAGAAGGGCACCACCCAGAGCCAGAGCTTCAGTACGGTGGGCTCGACAGGCGGTAACGTCGCGATTTCTGCCGGAAACCAGGCCCATGTCGGCGGTGCGGATCTTATCGCCGGGAAGGATTTAAGCCTCAGCGGCGACAGCGTCATCATTGAGCCGGGGCACGACAAGCGAACCCGGGATGAGACCTTCGAGCAGAAGAAAAGCGGGCTTACCGTGGCGCTCTCCGGCACCGTCGGCAGCGCTATTAACAATGCCGTGAGCGCGGCGCAGGAGACCAAAGAGCAGAGTGACGGCCGTCTGAAAGCCCTTCAGGCCACCAAAACGGTGCTGTCCGGCGTGCAGGCCGGGCAGGCAGCGGATATGGCGGCAACCACCGGCGACCCGAACGCAATGGGGGTGAGCCTCTCGCTGACGACCCAGAAGTCAAAATCACAGCAGCATGCTGAGAGTGATGCGGTGGCAGGCAGCACGCTGAACGCAGGCAATAATCTCTCCATCACCGCGAACGGCAAAAACAACGGCGTGAACAGCGGTGACATCGTGATTGCGGGCAGCCAGCTGAAAGCCGGGGGCGACACCACGCTGGATGCACAGAACGACATTCTGCTGTCCGGCGCGGCGAACACCCAAAAAACCAGCGGCAAGAACAGCAGCAGCGGTGGCGGTATCGGCGTGAGCATCGGTGCCGGAGGTAGCGGCGCGGGTATCAGCGTGTTTGCCAACGTCAACGCCGCGCACGGCAAGGATAAAGGCAACGGTACCGACTGGACCGAAACCACCATCGACAGCGGCAAAACCGTCACCCTTAAAAGCGGGCACGACACCGTGCTCAACGGGGCCCAGGTTAACGGCGATAAAATCGTGGCAGATGTTGGTCACGATCTGCTGATGCGCAGCCAGCAGGACAACAGCGACTACGACAGCAAGCAGACCAGCGTTGCGGCGGGGGGCAGCTTCACCTTCGGCACCATGTCCGGTTCAGGCTATATCAACGCCAGCCAGGACAAGATGAAGAGCCGCTTTGATTCGGTGGCCGAACAGACCGGGCTGTATGCCGGGGACGGCGGGTTCGACATCACCGTGGGGCATCACACCCAGCTTGATGGCGCGGTTATCGCCTCTACCGCCACGCCGGACAAAAACAGCCTTGACACCGGGACGCTGGGCTTCAGCGATATCCACAACGAGGCGGACTTTAAAACCTCGCACTCCGGTATCAGCCTGAGCGGCGGCGGCAGCTTCGGGGATACATTCCAGGGCAACCTGCCGGGGGGCATGATCTCCGCTGCGGGTAATAAAGGCCATAAGGAAGGTACCACGCAGGCCGCCGTGGCGGAGGGCTCCCTCACCATCCGCGACAAGGCAAACCAGAAGCAGGACGTGGCCGATCTGAGCCGCGACATCGAGCATGCCAACGACAGCATCAGCCCGATCTTCGACAAGGAGAAAGAGCAGAACCGCCTGAATGCAATCGGGATGATCAGCGACATTGGCAGCCAGGTGGCGGATATTGCCAAAGCCCAGGGTGATCTTAACGCGCTGAAGGCGGCAAAGGATAAATACGGTGATATTCCGGCTAACGCGACAGAAAAAGAGCGCCAGGATTATCTGGCGAAACTGCGTGCTACGCCGGAGTATAAAGAGACGCAGGAAAAATATGGTACCGGCAGCGATCTGCAGCGCGGTATCCAGGCGGCCACGGCAGCGCTGCAGGGACTGGCGGGCGGCAATATTGCGGGTGCGCTGGCGGGGGCATCAGCACCGGAGCTGGCGTACATCATCGGCCACCGTGCAGGCATTAACGACGATACGGCGGCAAAAGCGATTGCCCATGCCATCCTCGGCGGCGTAACCGCCGCCCTTCAGGGCAACAGTGCCGCAGCGGGTGCTGTGGGGGCCGCATCCGGCGAACTGATTGCGACAGCGATTGCCAGACAGCTCTATCCGGACACAGATCCGTCGAAGCTGACGGAAGACCAGAAGCAAACCGTGAGTACGCTGGCGTCTGTTTCAGCGGGTATGGCAGGCGGGATTGCCGGGGGAAATACTGCTGGTGCGGCGGCTGGAGCCAGTGCAGGGAAGAATACTGTGGAGAATAACTATCTTAGCGTGTCTGAAAAGACAGAGCTTGAGCTGGCGAAACAGACTCTCCAGAACAGCAAAGATCCAAAAGAGCGTGAGTTAGCGAAACAGAAATATGACGCTCTGCGCGAGAAAGACATTGCCAGTGATAAAGACGTTATTGATGCCTGCGGAAATGGTAATGCGGGTAGCTCAGCGTGTGCAGGTGCAAGACTAAAAGTCATTGCGACAAAAGAGGGGTATGAAGATGGCCCGTATAACTCGAAATATAGCCAACAGTACTCTGATGCGTATGGGCAGATAGTCAATCTCCTTGATATCACTAGTGTTGATGCACAGAATCAGCAGCAGGTGAAAGATGCCATGATTAACTATTTCATGGTCACCAAAGGGGTTGATCGTCAGACCGCAGAAAGCTACACCGAAACGAAGCAGGGTCTGGAGATCATTGCGACTTCAGTAACACCAATTTTGGGTTCTGCTGCAGCAAAACAATTAAGTAAAATCGTTGATGCTAGTCTTAAGGTCGTGGCAAAAGGTAATGTTGATGGAGCTAAGTTCACTGATACTAATCAGGGGGCAAGACCTTCTAACTTAGCAGATGTGAATAAGCCAACACTCATCGATGGACGAATCCAGGCTAAAATAGATAAGCAAAACAAGCCTCTTCCTAACGGCAATATGGCTACAGCTCATGCAGAAGTAGGTGTTATACAGCAAGCTTTTGAAAAAGGGATGTCTCAAGGGCGTGAGATGACAATGAGTGTATCTAAAGAGCCTGTATGTGGTTATTGCCGCGGTGATATAGCAGCTATGGCTGATAAAGCGGGGCTAAAATCTTTAACAATTTATGAAGAGGCTACAGGAACAGTCCTCTTCTGGCAGCCTGGCATGAAATCTCTCAAGGTTAGGGATTAAAATGAATTTCAAAATGAGTTGGACACTGGACGAAATTGGTGGCAATAAACAGATCCAAAATTTGGATATGGTATTAAATCAGTTTAAACAAATTCAGGGGAAAAAAGGAACCCTTACTCTTGATATACTGAATAGTAGCGATGATAGCGCTGAAATGCTTCAGATTAGAACGGAGAATGGTTACTATTTGATAACATTAGGTGAAATTGTTGAGGATGAATACCAAGTAAGAACGTACTGGGATTCATCTAAACCTGATACAGGAATATTGATTCTTGGAGATTACTGGCCAGAGACTCAGCTTACAAAAGACTCTGAATTTATTGTAAAGATCTTAAAAGAGTTTTTTGATACTGGCAACGTATCAAAGGAACTTCTTAGTTGAAATATAAATCCAAGATTTCAGCATCCTAATTGATGCTGAAGTTTGCTTATATGATGGTGCTGCGATAGACCTTGTGTCACGGCTGGGCGGTAGCGTCTCCGGGCCAGGAAAGCGCGTCGGGGTAAAAAGTTGGCAGGGACAAAATGTTTAAGCGTCATGGCCTGTAACTCTATGACTTAAAAAAGGAAAAAATTCTTTCATTCTCAATGAGTGCATCGGAGCGAGTTACTGTCGAGAATAATGCGTTGGGAGATAAGGACAAAAACTTCCGATATATAGATCTCCGTCCGGGCTGGCTGAAACCGGGAGTTGTGGATGCTGATGGTGACATTCAAGGGAATGGAATGTTGAAAGCTTCAATTGTTAAAGTACCCCCAAAAACTACAGACTTTTACAAACCCTGCTCAGGGATCTGTTATCACGCTGAGTTTAGTTAGTAAGCTTGGTAGAACACCTGGAAGTACAATTTACTATCCATCAAATACTGACCCAAGCAGTCAAGGAAGCTCATATATCAGATTGGTGCCGCCAGGATCGACTCTTTTCCTGGATTAGAAAATGGCTTCTGGATATCGGTTAAAAAAATGGTCAGCCAACAAAGCCTGCTACAGATGGCATTGATACTCGTGTGAAACTTGCGAAACTGCGTGATACACCGGAATACAAAGAGACGCAGGAAAAGTATGGTACGGGCAGCAATATGCAGCGCGGCATCCCGGCGGCCACGGCAGCGCTGCAGGGACTGGCGGGCGGCAATATCGGAGGGGCGCTGGCGGGCGCGTCGGCACCGGAGCTGGCGAACACCATCGGCCACCATGCAGGTATTGATGACAACACGGCGGCAAAAGCGATTGCCCATGCCATCCTCGGCGGCGTAACCGCCGCCCTTCAGGGCAACAGTGCGGCTGCGGGCGCAGCAGGGGCGGCATCCGGCGAACTGGTTGCGACAGCGATTGCCAGACAGCTCTATCCGGACACAGACCCGTCGATGCTGACGGAAGAGCAGAAGCAGACCGTGAGCACGCTGGCGTCTGTTTCAGCGGGCATGGCTGGCGGGATTGCCGCGGGAAATACGGCTGGTGCTGCGGCTGGGGGCAGTGCAGGGAAGAATAGTGCTGAGAATAATCTGCTCGGAACTGAAATCGATCAGGTTAAAGCTGCGCAGGCACATGGTGCCGATGTGCTGTCTTGTGCCGATAATCCTTCCGGTGAAGCCTGTAAGCGAGGCGAAGCAGTTAATAAAGCTTATGCCGGAGCATTAGCGACAGGTACTGTTGCTTTGCTGCCTGGTGGCGCTCAGGCCATGTGGGGACTCGGTGCTAGTGCGAATGCGGGAATCAGTTATCTGGCAGATGGTACCATTGATCCGACAAATGCCGTGGTTGCTGGCTGGACTAATGTTATTACGATGGGAAGCGGATTCTGGTCATCTGTTGGCTGGAATGCCGCAGGTGGAGCGACTGCAAACTGGATAAATGGTGACAATCCTGTTTCTGGCGCAATTACAAATGGTATTGGTGCTGGGTTTGGTTAGGTCGTTGGTTCAGGGATTTCTTTGGCTACAGGCAAGGTCACTAATGCTGTCGGTAAATGGGTCACAGATGGATGGGATCCCAAATATGATCCAACATGGATAAAATATACAGAAGTAAACCGAAATAGTATTATTCGAGAAGAGTTAAAACCAAGTAATATTCCAAGCTCTGCCGGTGATGTTGGAGGTTCTATTGGTTCAGAAATTGGTGGCAAAGTGACGGAGAAAGGACTTGATTTACTAGAGGATCAGAAGAAATGAAATATTCATCAAGAGTCTTAATTGGTCACATTGTTATATCTGCGTGTATTTTTTTATTCAGTATTATTGGGTTTGCTATTGCATCTTTTGCAATGAAATTCACATTTTCACTTTTGGTGTGGTTGTCAGATGGTAAATTTGATTTACCTTTGTATGAGATTTTACGCAGCATTAAAATTGGTTCTGTCGGCGGAGGAGTGTTAGGTATCGGTATAGTCTTGTTCCGTTTATTTAAATTAAAAGGATTTTAGTAATCTCTGCTTTATTGCGGAGATTATTGTTGAGAATAACAGTCTCAGCGGCTGGGAGAACCTGTCAAAAGGGTTTACGGATGTTATCAACTCTCAAGGATTGCTGGGAGGGTCAATGATTCAGGCTGGAGCTTCTCCTGATGAAATTACGGTGGCCTTAGTGAAAAATGCCCAAGAACAGACGCCGGAAGGACAAAATCCTGTTATAGGCTTACTTTCTGTATGGGGGGACTTTTTCGGGGTTCCGTTAGATGTTGTTCTCTCAAATGAGCAAATGACGCCTCAAAAAGCTGCTGAGATAATATACAATGGAGTTCCAAGCAGCGAAGCAAAATTAGTGCAAACAGAATATAACTCTTTAAAAGATGCAAAAATTAGCAGCCAAAATAATTTGCAAAAGATCCAAATAATGTTAAAGGAATGGAAGTGTTAAAAAATAAGGTGCTACGTCTGCAAATAGACAAACATCTGTTGTATCAGGGGCTAACGGTAACGTAATGGTTTATGCTACGTGGACAATATTACCTGATGGCACGAGAAGACTTTCAATGGTTAATACGAGAGCATTCAAATGATAAATGTGAATAATACAAAAAAGGATATTGAAGGTTTAAAAAGTTACTTGGGCAATCGTCTTACTACACTTCATTGGATACACTCATAAACGGAAATTACAGTCGAACAAGTATATTTCAGAGCCTGCAGGTATCACCGCATCCTGAATTCGGATATCGTCCGCAAATGGGTGTTTATGAGGTACTCCATGATATTACAATTCCATCAGGTATTGTGAAAGAAAACCCATTACTTGGCCCGGGAGGCGCAACGCAATATTTTATCAAGGATTACCGAGATAATTTACGATTGATCGATAAGATAGATCTGGAGCATTGAGAATGATTATGTCCCCTTCCATCGAACATGCCGTAGCGCTGGCTTTATCAGTTGGGTATCACGTTGAGAATGTGTCTACTGGATGGTCAAAGATGAATCAGGTAATTGAGATGTCTGGAAGATTGACCCCTGAATTACGTCAATCAATTGAAGACAACATACCGAATCTTCGCTATTGGTCAACAAAGGGTACGCCTCATGATAAGCCACAAGAGGGATTACGTGTGATGAGGACCAAGTGTCAATGTTTTTTTAGGTGTATATAACTAAATGAAAAATAATATATCTCCTCGAGTTTGTTAAAGTGTAGCGTCAGGCTCATCCAATCTGCGAATCAAGGCTGAAGACCAGTAGCAAATCGTGATTACGCTGGCGTCTGTTTCAGTGGGCATTCCTGAAGACGCAGCCCGGATATCAGAATACCGAATACGGTCCGGGGAGTGACTTCTGGACGAAGGGCAGCGCAGCTGCGGGAATACTGGCGGGTGCTGCGGTGACGGATGGCAGTGTCTCCATGGCGGCGATGGCGTCGGAAACGGCGAAGGTGGAGGTTGAGAATAACTCTCTGGGGCTGCTTGTCAGAGGCTGTGCGGTTGCAGCGCCCTGCCGGACGAAAGTTGCTGAGCAGTTGCTTGAAATTGGAGCGAAAGCGGGCCTCGCTGGTCTTACCGGGGCAGCGGTCAAGGATATGGCCGACAAAATGACCTCCGATGAACTGGAGCATCTGGTTACCCTGGAAATGATGGGTAATGATGAGATCACCAGTAAGTATCTCAACTCGCTTCAGGATAAGTGCGGTTCTGGGAGTGCTTCGAATCCGAATATCGGCAAGGCTCATCACGGATGATGGGAAAGCAGAACTGGGTGGTGCGGGCTCAGGCACGCCGGGAGGCTGGGAACCGCATGATGAGGAAAATGCACGAGATAATACGCCCTCGAATAATACTGATAAGATTGGTAAGTGGTCAGTTGATGAGCTATCAAATGGAGCAAAATATACAGATCCAGCGTCTAAAAAGGGTGATCTGACACTGGCTGGGAGGACATTGCAAAAGCATGGAAGTCGTCCGGGAAGTGCTTTCCCTTCAGCGAAGGGGAATCCAGCGGCAATAAATGAGCAGGGGCAAACAATAGTAGAGAGAATTTTGAATGATCCTAATAAAACCGTTATTCAAAGCAACACTGGCCGTTATGGCCAAGTAACGGATATATTCTCGTCTAACGGGCAAGGACTGCGTTATGATGCTCAAGGAAAACTTATAGGCTTTTTGGAACCACCAAAATGAAAAAAAAACTTCATGCTCAAATAGCGAGCTTACCAGATCGGGAAAATGTGGTTTACGAAATCTATTTAGATAAAGATCAGGTAGCAGAGATATCCAATGAACCAGATGCAGGAATGAGTATAGAGATTTTTAATTGTCCAAATGGCAGAAGCTGGAGTTTTGAGTTTGATGAATTTAACTTTCTGATAGAGCAAGCAAAAAATAACTTGTCTGCATAAGAAGATCCCGGCCATAGAGCCGGGATCGGTTTATCTAATCTTACTAAAGATGCCCATTACTCCGTTTGTACGCGGGTATATCGCCGGTATCGTTCAGCACCCCCAATGCCTTGAGCCACCAGAACCATCCCCTCCCCACATAAAAACCACGCCCCCTCAGCAAAAACTTGCAATTGTCTTACATATCAAAAATTAGAGCAGTCGACCCCCATCTCTATTTAAATAGCGAAGTTAGACAAGCGAAATAATGCCATTTCCAGCGCCGATGCCCATCGATATCACATATTTTTAATGTTTTTTTACCCTTAACCTAAATATCGCTACTAATTTTGGTAGTGCTTCCTTTGGGACTATTCCTATTTATGGTAGGGGTGGCATACTGAAGAAAACTAAAAAAATTCTCTCTGCTTATGCGTAATTATAGTCCGGCTATCTTTCGTTGTTCGTTATTGTATTGCTGCCTCGGCAATACCGCATCTCTTTCTCCTGACTGAACGTGATATTCGCCGCCTGCTTAATATCGGGCAGGGCGCCTGGCTTTATTATCCGGGCGATTTGGCACCTGAGCACCTCGACATTTATTACCGTATTGGGTTGATGATTTAAGGTAAAGGCATGGATAAGCATCCCGTTGGATTAGCGAAGCGTCTGATTAGTTATCTGGTCATGTTTCTGGTGGCAGGGCAGCCAGTCTTTCCTGCAGTGGCTGCATCCATCAACCCGGTGACGCCAGGTACCCAGATGGACCAGGCGGGGAACGGAGTGCCGGTCATCAACATCGCCACGCCAAACCAGGCAGGCATTTCGCATAACCAGTTCCAGGATTACAACGTCGGCAAAGAGGGGCTTATCCTCAACAACGGCACGGACCGCTTAACCCAGACCCAGCTGGGCGGGCTTATCCAGAACAACCCCAACCTGCAGGCCGGGCGGGAAGCGAAAGGCATCATCAACGAAGTCACGGGAGCCAGCCGCTCCCAGCTGCAGGGCTATACGGAAGTCGCCGGTAAGGCGGCAAACGTCATGGTGGCCAACCCGTACGGTATCACCTGTAACGGATGCGGGTTTATCAACACCCCCAACGCCACGCTGACCACGGGTAAACCGCAGTTTGACGCTAACGGTAACCTGCTGGCGCTGGACGTGACGAAAGGGGCCATCACGGTTGAAGGCCAGGGGCTGGACGCCAGCAAGAGCGACGCGCTGTCGATTATTGCGCGCGCAACGGAAGTGAACGCCGCAATTCACGCGAAAGATCTCACGGTAACCGTGGGCGCCAACCGGGTTGCCGCCGACGGCAGCGTCACGCCTGTCGCAGGGGAAGGCGCCGCTCCTCAGGTTTCTGTGGACACTGGCGCGCTGGGGGGGATGTACGCCAACCGTATCCATCTTGTTTCCAGTGAAAAAGGCGTCGGGGTTAACCTCGGGGATCTTAACGCTCGCCAGGGGGATATCACGCTGGATACCAACGGTAAGTTGGTGGTGAATAACAGCCTTGCAAGCGGTAGCCTGACGGCGAAGGCGGATAGCGTTGTCCTCAGCGGCGATCATAAAAGTACGGGAGCGATGCTGATCAACAGCCGTTCAGACGTGGCGGTGACGAACGGCAAACTGGTTAGCGACGGGGATATTACGCTTGCCGGAAATGGAAAGCTGAGCGTCGCTAACGGTACGTTAACGGCGGGTAAAGACATTAACCTGACCTCTGGTTCGCTTACCGCAGATACCACCAGTGAGGTTAATGCGGCTGGCGCCATTCAGGCTAACGTCGCAGGTGCTGCAAACCATGCGGGTAAGATGGCGGCAGGCAGCGGTATCACCCTTTCCGCAGGCCAGCTCGCCAACAGCGGGAAAATGACCGCGAATGGCGATCTGAACGTGAAGGCGGGAGGTTTTACCAATAGCGGTGCGGTACAGGCGCAGAAAAATACCCGGCTCGATCTGGGCTCGTTTAACCATACAGGTCAGCTGCTGGCCGGCGGTGTGCTGGGGATCTCAACGGGGGATGCCTGGATTGACGGCATGCTCAGCAGCGAGAGCGATCTGAGCGTTAGCGGTACCGGCGCGCTGAATATCGGGCAAAACGGGCAATTGCTATCCACCGGCAGGCTCGGACTGCAGTCTGACAGCGTCATAAACAACGGGCTGGTCAGTGGGAAACAAAATCTCGCGCTCACCAGCCGTCAATTTAGCGCTCTTCAGGGGAGCACGCTGACCAGCGGGGGTAGCCTGCAGCTCAATGCGGGTGATGCGCAGATCGCCGGGGAGGTTCTGGCCCAGGGCGGCCTGTCCTTCAGCGGTGACCGGCTTACGACGCTGGCGAGCGGGCAGCTTCAGTCGCAGGGCGATATGCTGTTGCAAGCGCATAGCGCCGCCGGGCTGGACGGTGTCCAGGCTGCAAAAGGCAACCTGACGCTCGCTACCGGCAGCTTAACGCATCGCGGTACGAGCCGCGGCAGCAACGTTTCTCTGCAGGCTAACCAGATTGACACCAGCGGCACCCTGCAGGCGGATAATGCCATGGCGCTGAGCGCCGAAACCATTGTTCAGCAGGCCGGAGGGGCGCTGCTGGCGCAGAAAGCGCTGCAGATTAATGCCAGCCAGTTGACCAACGGTGGCTCTCTGGATAGCGATGCCTTAGCGCTTGCCATTACCGGGCATACGGATAACCACGCGAGCGGCAAAATGACGGCCCGCAACGGACTCACGCTGACGGGAAATACCTTAACTAACGACGGCCAGCTGGCTGCAAGCGCGCTGGCGCTGACGCTGAATAACGCCCTTACTAACACGGCCTCCGGCAGCGTGCTCGCCGAAAATACGCTCGACCTGACCGCTCCGGTACTCAATAACGCCGGGAGAGTGGCCTCATCCGCTCTGAACCTGAATGCGAATACCCTCGACAATAGCGGCCTGCTGCAGGGCGGGCAAACGTTGCAGCTCGCTTCCGAAAGGCTGGCTAACCAGAGCGAGGGGAAAATCATCAGCGGCAGCGGGCTGACGCTGAATCTCCCACAGCTGGTGAATGCCGGGCTGATTTCGGTGAAGCAGGGGCTCACCATTGAAAGCCTGATGCTGACGAACAGCGGCAATCTTGAAGCCCAGTCAATGGCGCTGAAAGCGGGGCAGAAATTAAGTAATCAGCAAGGCGGCGTACTGCTGGCAGAAGCGTCGCTGGCGTTGAGCAGCCCGGAGTTTGATAACGCGGGCAGCGTTCAGGGTAAAACGCTGACGATTGACGCCAGGGAGTGGAGCAACGGGGGGCAGGTTTCGGGGCTGGACGATCTGTCGGTCAATGTCCGCGATACGTTTACTAACCTCGCCGACGGGCGGCTTGTTAGCCAGCAGGCTGGCCGCGTGAACGCCGGGCGGTTTGCTAATTTCGGCGGCGTCACGGCAGACAATCTGCGCATTAGCGGCAACAGCCTGACTAACGACGGCTGGTTGCAAAGCGGCGGGGCGCTGGATCTGAATGTCGGCGCACTGGCTAACCGGCTTTCCGGCACTCTTCAGGCAGGCAGCGGCCTGGCCGTTACCGTACAGCAGCTGGTTAATGCTGGCGCGATCTCCGCTCAGCAAGGCGCTGCTCTTGATGCGTTAACGCTGGATAACAACGGGCGGATTGAAGCTCAGGATCTGCAACTGACGCTGCGCGAAAAGCTGAATAACCTGGCTGAGGGGATCCTCCTGGCCCAGCGTAGCCTGAAGCTCGCGACGCCGCAGCTCAGTAACGACGGACGTCTGATGTCGGAAAGCGCGACGCTGAACGCGAAGACGCTCGTCAATAAGGGTTTGCTGCAGGGGAGCGCGGCACTTGTCGCTGACGGTGAGCAGTTTAACAATGCTTCTGAAGGCGAAGTCGTCAGCGGCGGTACGCTTACGTTCAATGAGACCCAGCGGTTCAGCAACGCCGGTAAGGTGCAGGGCGAGACTATTGGTCTGAATACCAGAAAGGCGGATAACAGTGGCCAGTTGCTGGGATTATCTGCACTTAGCCTGAGCGGAACCGAAAGCCTCACCAATAGCGGTAATTTGCTCAGCAAAGGCAAACTGAGCCTTACGAGCGAGCAGCTGGATAACCAGGGGCAGATCGCGGCGCCCGAGCTGAATATCAACACCCGGCAGATGACCAATAACGGTTTGCTTCAGGGTGACCAGCTGTTTGGTTTTACCGCCTCCTCACTCCATAACCAGAAGCAGGGCAGCATTATCAGCGGCAGCGGGCTCAGGCTTGCCATTCCCGACCTGGTTAACGCTGGTTTGATTTCGGTCATTCAGGGGCTGGCTATCGAGGCCGCGACGCTGGACAACGCCGGGAACATCGAGGCGAAGGATTTAAGGCTGACGCTGCGCCAGCAGCTGAATAACCAGGCGAAAGGTGTGCTGCTGGCGGATGATACGCTTCATCTGTCGACGCCTGTATTCACCAACCAGGGGCAGCTGATTAGCCGCTCAGGCACGATAATTGCCGATACCCTGTCAAATGCGGGGTTACTGCAGGGAAACCAGGGGCTTTCCGTCAGCAGCCAGACGCTGGATAACCTTTCAGAGGGGCAACTCCTGAGCGGCGGTGCGCTGACCCTGAATACCGTGCTGGGAAAAAACGCCGGTCGCCTGCAGGGGGATACGGTTCAGGTTGATGCGGAGCGGCTGGATAACAGCGGCCAGGTGCTTGCTATCAACGACCTGTCGCTCACCGCCGGGGAGTTGAATAATACTGCTGGCGCAGAAATGAGCGGCAGTGGGGGCAGTTTACATGTTGAGCAGTTGGTCAACGCCGGACTGATCTCGGTCAGCCAGGGGCTGGCTATCGACGCGCTGACGCTAACGAATGGCGGCAATATTGAAGCGGGCAATCTGACGTTAACGTCGGTACAGATGCTGAATAACCAGGCCAGTGGCGTACTGCTGGCGGACAATACCCTCTCGCTTGACGCCGCCAGCGGTGATAACGCCGGGAAGCTTATCAGCAGCAACGCGCGTCTTGCGGTGAGCAGCTTAACAAACAGCGGGCTGATTCAGGGCAACCAGTCCCTCGGGATGCAGGGCAGCCAGCTTAACAACATTGCCAGCGGCCAATTGCTGAGCGATGGCGATGTCGGGCTTAACGTTGCCCGCCTGGAGAATGCTGGTCGGGTTCAGGGGAAAAAACTGACGCTCACGGGCGGACAGTCTGGCGGGGTTAACCGCGGACAAATGCTGGGCCGCGAGGCGCTGAATATCCTGTTCGCCGGAGCGTTCAACAACGACGGGCGCCTTATCAGCCAGAGTAACCTCAGCCTGAAAAGCGGAGGGGTTACGAATACCGGCGTCATTGCTGCCGCGACGATTGACGTCGACAGCGCGGCGGCGCAGGCAAAAAACAGCGGGTTAATTCAGGCCGACGGCAGGCTCAGCTTCGCCGCCGCCTCCTTGTCCAACCAGAAGAGCGGTTCGCTGGTGGCAGGCGATGATATAGCGCTCACGGCACCTTCGCTAATCAATGACGGTCTGATTTCGACGGGAAAAAACCTGCGTCTCGACGGGACGTCTCTTGATAACCGCGGTGGCCTGGAAGCCCTGAACGTGCAGCTGAATCTGTCCGGTCAGGTAAACAACCGGCCTGAGGGGCATCTTTTTGCTGACGACCTGCTGACGCTTAACGCCGGAAGCTGGCGTAACGACGGACAGCTTATCGGCAACAACGTCATTATTACGTCCGGGCAGGGGCAAAATAGCGGCCTGTTGCAGGGCGATACCGGCCTTAAACTTACCGTTACCGGACTCGATAACGATAGAGCAGGCAAGATAGTCAGCGGCGGGCTGCTGGATATCACTGGCCACGAGCTGAATAACAATGGTCTGATGCAGGGGCAGAGCACGCTTCTGCACGGCGCGGATTTCACTAATGCGGGTTCGCTGACGGGCAAAGGCGATCTGACGCTGAACGTGGATAATACCGCGATCGTCACCGGACAAATGCTGAGCCAGGGCACTCTACAGCTTGCTGCGAATCATCTTGATAATAGCGGTATTCTGGCGGCGAATGCGGTGAGCGTGAGCACCGGGGAGCTGAACAATACCGGGACGCTGCAAAGTAATGGTGCCCTGGATCTCGTGGCGGACGCGTTCAACAACGTTGGTACGCTTCTGGCCAAACAGGCGCTGAATCTCACGAGCGCAATGCTGACGAACAGCGGCGTGATTCAGGGCGACACGCTTACCCTCGCGGTAAAAAATGCGCTAACCAACCGGGACACGGGCAAAGTGCTTGCAACCCAGGCGCTGGCTTTTGACGGCAATACGTTAACCAACAGCGGCACGCTGGCGGCAGATAATGCGCGTCTGGCTCTCGGGATCCTGAATAATAGCGGCCTGGTGCAGGGTAACAGCGGGCTGGCGATCCAGGGACAAGCGGCGCAGACCTCGGGTCTGAAAAGTGCCAACGTCGCACAGACGCCTGCTGCCAGAGTGATTAATAACCTGATTGGCGGACAGCTGTTAAGCGGCGGTGATTTAACGCTTGCCGCGGATAAGGGTGACAACGCCGGCACGCTACAGGGCCGGACGCTGAACGTTAAGGCCGGAAGCTGGAATAACGAGGGGACATTGCTCGGCCAGCAAGGCGCGAGCCTGAACGTCAGCAGCACGCTGGCAAACAGCGGAACGCTACTCAGCCAGGCCGGGTTTGATATTCAAGCTGGCGCTTTAGATAACCGCGGTCAGCTGGCGGCTGGCACGCTTAACCTGCAATCGGACAGCATCAGCAACAGCGGTTTATTGCAAGGCAGCGCGGCGTTGACGTTCAATACCCGGGCTCTGGATAACTTTACCGGTGGACAAATTCTGTCCGGCGGATCGCTCAATCTCGATCTGCCGCAGTTTACCAACGGCGGGCTCGTTCAGGCGAGCCAGGACATGACGCTGACGACCGGCAGCTTTAACAACCTGGGCACGTTGTCTGCCGGGGCATTAAACCTTAACGTTGCGCAACAGCTAAATAACCAGAGCGGGGGCAAGCTGCTGGCGGCCCGTCAGCTAAGCAGCCAGAGCGCCGGCCTGACGAATAACGGCGTGCTTGCCGCAAAGAGTGTCGATCTCACCAGCGGCCAGATCGACAACAACGGTATTCTGCAGGGAGACAGCGCGCTGGGGCTGCACACGCCGCGGCTCAACAACCTTACGAATGGGCAAATTATTAGCGGCAGCTCGCTGAATCTCTCCATCCCGCAGATGGTCAACCAGGGGCTGATGTCTGTAAAAGAGGCGCTGATCCTATCCGGGGCTACCCTGGATAACCAGGGCACGCTGCAAGGGAGCCGCGTGGGGCTAAACTTCTCCGGCGACGTCGTGAACCGCAGTAATGCGCGCCTGGTGGCACAAAAAGATCTCACCCTGAGCGCGGCCAGTCTTAATAACCAGGGTACGTTAGCGGGAGAGTCGGTGAATATCATCACCAACCTGTTGACCAACGTCGGCTTGCTGCAGGGCAACAGCGCGCTGGCGCTGAACGCCCTCACGCCATCCACCCTGGCGATTAACAATAAAACCAGCGGGCAAATTATTACCGGCGGGGCGCTGACGCTCTCTTTGCCGCAGTTGACCAACCAGGGGCTGCTGCTTTCGCAGCAGGGGCTCACGCTTAATCTCGATAATCTCGACAACCAGGGTATTGTGCAGGCGCGCGATCTGGGCCTGAACATCGTCAACCTGCTGACGAACCAGCAAAGTGGACGACTGCTCGCTCAGCAGGGGGTGACTCTGACGGCCGCACGGCTGGATAACGCAGGTCAGCTGGCGGCGAGTAATGCCACGCTGGCAGTCAAGATCCTGAATAACCGCGGCGTGCTTCAGGGCGACGGCGGGCTGTCGATTACCGCACCGACGCTGAACAACCTGACGGGCGCGAAACTGCTGACCGGCGGACAGCTGACGCTTAAGGCCGGTCAGCTCGCGAATGGCGGGATAATGCAGGGGCAACGGCTCGGCGTGAACGCGAGTGGCTGGAACAACAGCGGCAGCGCGCTCGGTATCGACGGAGTGACCGCGCAGGTTGATAACCAGTTGACCAACACGGGTCGCCTGCTTGGCCAGGGGAGTACGCGCGTCACTGCGGGGACGCTGAATAACCAGGGCTCGCTGCTGGTTGACGGTGATCTGATACTGGACGGCGGCAGCCTGTCAAACGGGGGCAGTCTTCAGGGCACTACCCTGACGGTAAATAGCGGCACGGTCGATAACGCCGGTTCCGTGATTGGTCTGAACGCCCTTACGCTTCAACCTCTTCAGGGGCTAACCAACCGGGCCAGTGCGTCGATGAAAACCCAGGGAACGCTGCTGGCGGGTGGACAGAGCATCACGAATGATGGTCTGTGGCAGTCGCAATACCTGAAGGTTAACGCGCGGCAGTTACAGAACAACGGCACGCTGCAAAGCGCGGGAAATATGGATCTCGCGCTGACCGCTTCACTGATCAATACGGGCTCAATGGTGGCGAACGGGACGGCCACGTTCGGGGCCCCAACGCTGAAAAACCAGGGACAAATGCTGGCGAAGAAGATGTCGCTGTCGGGCGGTTCGCTCAGTAACAGCGGCAACATCAGCGGTGCTGACGGCCTTGGCGTCACGCTCAGCGGCGATCTTGACCAGATGACGGGTGCGAAGCTGTTAAGCAACGGCCTGCTCAGCGTGGGCGCCAATATCCTGACCAACCTCGGCCATATTCAGGGGAACATCCTGACGCTGAATGCCGGAAGCCTGAATAACCAGGGCCGCATGGAGGCCAATACCGCGCTCAACGCCACGCTGCGCGGTAACGTCGATAACGGACGCAATGCCGTGATGCTGAGTCAGGGCTCGTTCCAGCTGGGCGCACAGACGCTGAATAATGACGGTACGCTACAGGGGAACGGTAATACGCAGCTCGACCTGCGCGAACGCGGCAGTAATCAGGGGCAGTTACTCAGTGGCGCAACGCTGACGCTGAATACGCCGGGGTTGAGCAACAGCGGCTGGGTGCAGGGTTTTGCCCTGTGGCTCAATGCCGGTTCGCTGAATAACAGCGGTACGGTGCTGGCGCAGCAGCAGGGAACGCTGGGCGGCAATGATATTGTAAACAACGGTATGCTGCAGGGCGCGAGCCTGACGGTTAATCCGGGTCGGCTCGATAATAACGGTACGGTGTATGCCACCCAGAATCTGGGGATCGCTGCCTCGCAGGTCAATAACGCTGCTGCAGCCCGGATGCTGAGCCAGGGTAGCCTGGCGATTAACGCCGGGAATACCAGCCTGCAGGGGCAGGTTGTGGCGCTGGGGGACCTCTCCCTCGCGAGCAAGGCTTCCTATAATCAGCTGACTACGCTGGCCGCGGGGAATACGTTGTCCGTCACCAGCCAGGGCGATATCACGACCAATGGCCTGATGCAGGGCAAGGGGATACAGCTTTCCGCTGCGGGTACGCTGAATAATAACGGCCAGCTGCGGGCGGGCTATGGTGAAAGCCAGCTCAGCGCAGGGCAGCTAAACCTGAATGGTACAGGCAGCGTCGAGACGGGCGGTACGCTGCGCCTGAGCAGCCTGAACGGTATTAATAACGCAGGGTTTGTCGGAACCGCAGGCGATCTGATTGCCAGCGCCGGAAGCACGCTGCTGAATAGCGCCCTGCTGTACGCGGGCAATAATATGAGCCTGCTGGCGAACAGCATCCGTAACGCGCGCGGCGATATTCTGGCCGGCAACAGCCTGTGGATGCAGCGCGACAGCGCAGGTAACGCTAGCGCGGAGGTCGTGAATACTTCAGGCAGTATTGAAACCCAGCGTGGCGACATTTCGATTCTGACCGGGCATTTAGTAAACGAGCGGGATGGGCTCAATGCTGTGCAGAGCGAAACGAATATCGCGCCGTCCTGGGTTAAGGGGGGAACGGCGGATATTCCAGTGGACTGGATTTCGTCTTCCGGTACCGGCAAGTACGGTATGTATGTGACGGAAGGACAGCGTTTTCACGGCCACGGTGACGACTGGTACCAAATGCTTGGCAACTATGCGCCTTATGAAGACGCGGATGTTCAAAAAGTTGCCGTTAAAACTGTTTCGGTTTCCGTGAGCGCGAAGGGGCAGCAGTCCCGCATTGCGTCCGGCAGAGACATCATCGCCCGGTCTGATAACGTTGAAAATATGGCGTCGTCGATTCTGGCGAACAGAAATATTCAGCTTTCAGGAAGTACCTTAAATAACCAGTCATGGCTAAACGGCACGTCGACGGTCTATAACGTTTATCGCTATGGGGTAGGCAATAAATATGCCCCCAGACCTGATGAGACCACGCGAAGCTATGACAAGCTGGTATCAAAATCGATTAGCTATGTTCTTGACAGTGTGACCACTGAAGGGACCAGCGGAGACGTTTATCGCGCCGTTATCCAGGCCGGCGGTGCGGTAGTCGCCAGCTTCAGCAACAATATAAGCAATACCTCCACCACGGCGAACGCTCCGGGCTATAAGCCTGAGCTCAGTGCCCCCGGGTTGAACCTGTCGGGCGGCCCGACGGTTGCGTCTGGCGCTAAGGCCACCGGACTCGGTGCGGCAACCAACCAGAGCGTTACTGCACCGCAGGCAACCATTAACCTGCCCGGCGGTGGGAATGGCATAGGTAATGCGGAAGCGCTCACCAGTCGCAATGCCGGCAATAACGGTCTGGCATCGATTGATAACCGTCCCCAGAGCATCGGTGATTTTGGTCAGTCCGGCGGCAAGCTGGCTGACGTTCACCTGCAGGCAACGGGTTTAACCACCCAGAACGGTGCGAACGGCACGCCGGTTGATTTGAACGGGACCGGTGCAGCCCTGGTGGTTCCCGGCAGCGCGGGCGGCAAGCATACGACTATTGCCAGCGATGCCGTGGCGCTGGCGGGGCAGCAGCAGACGGGGACAAGCGGGACATCCTCTCTGGCTTCCCGCGATAAGATCGGTGAAATCGCTGCGGTAACGGCTCAGATCATTTCGCTTTCCAGCGGCGGGAAAACGCCTCCGCCACCGGGTTATAACTACCGTCCTATTTCGCTTACCGATATCTCGTCAGTTGCCCCAGCGCTGACCCGCAATGGTTCGCCGATTAAGCTGAGCGACTATCCGCTACCGGCCAATAATAACGGCTATTTTGTGGCAAACCGCGATCCGAAAAGCCCGTATCTCATTGTTACCAACCCGAAACTGGCGGGTTTAGGTCAGCTGGACAGCAGCCTGTTTAATGATTTGTACAAGCTCGCCGGGACGACGCCGCCTTCGGCGCCGCAGGAAACCCGTACAACCTATACCGATGCCACGCAGTTCCTGGGGTCGGATTATTTCCTGGCGCGTCTGAATCTGCGTCCGGAATATGATTACCGTTTCCTGGGCGATGCGGCCTTTGACACCCGCTACGTCAGCAATCAGATCCTGAACGAGACCGGTAGCCGCTACGTTAACGGCGTGGGCTCCGACCTTGAGCAGATGCAGTATCTGATCGATCGCGCCGCTCAGGCCCGGGACAAGCTGGGGTTACAGCTCGGCGTCAGCCTGTCGGAAGAGCAGGTTGCCTCGCTGGATTCCAGTATCCTGTGGTGGGAAAACACGGTGATCGAGGGGCAAAATGTCCTCGTGCCAAGGCTGTACCTGTCGGCGAAGGATGTGGCGTTTAACAAAGGGAGCATTATCGCCGGGAACCAGGTGATCCTTAATGCCGGCAGCATCACGAATGACGGCAGTACGCTGCAGGGTAAAAGCCTGCTGGCAGCCAGCAGCCAGAGCACAATCAATAACATCAATGGCGGCCTGATCGGTTCCAGCGGAAGCCTGCAGCTTAGCGCCCTGGGCGATATCAATAACGTGGGGTCAACCATCAGCGGGCAGAAGGTTAGCCTTGAGAGCGTGGGGGGCAGCATTATTAACCAGACGCTGACCAACCAGTGGACTATCTCGGGCGCCACGAACGGATGGAACAGCCAGGCCGTCTCGCTGACGCAAACCGACCTGGGCGCACTTGCTTCCATCAACGCGACGGACAGCCTGACCCTGAGCGCCGGGAAAGATATCATCAATACCGGCGCTAACCTCAGCGCGGGTGGCGATATGTTGTTAAAAGCGCTTGATGATATCTCTATTACCGGGAATCAGCTGGTGACGCGCGATCGTTTTGGCCGCAATCTTAATGAGACCGTCACCAACCAGGGCAGTACGGTAAACAGCGGGGGCAACCTTGGACTGCAGGCGGGGCACGATCTGAACGTTACGGGCAGCAATCTGACGGCCGGAGGCAGCGCTGCGCTTTGGGCGGGCAACGATCTGGTGCTGGATGTGGCGCAGAATAGCCGCCACAGCCAGACCGCGAAAACGGACTCCCTGAAGACGGATAATACGCGTACGGTCATTAGCGCTGGCGACGATCTGACGCTGGCCGCAGGCCGCGATCTGCGCAGTAACGCCGCAGCGCTTGCCGCACAGGAGCGCGTGGGGCTGCAGGCTGGGCGGGATATCGATCTGCTGGCGGCAGAGTCTACAACCAGCGATAAATACAGCGCGAAGAAAAAAGTCGAGATCAACCAGTCCGTGCGCCAGCAGGGAACGGAGATCGCCAGCGGGGCGAATACGCTTATTCTCGCCGGACGCGATGTCACCACCGAAGCCGCGCAGGTGACGGCAAAGGACGATATCGGCGTGGCGGCAGGCCGCGACGTCAGTCTCGATACCGCAACCGAAAGCGATTATCACTACAAAGAGGAGACCAAAACTAAAAAAGGTTTCCTGAGCAAGAAAACCACCCATACCATCGAGGAGAACAGCGCGACGCGTGAATCCGGCTCATTGCTGAGCGGCGACAACGTGCAGGTGGTGGCGGGCAATAACCTGCGGGTGTCAGGCTCCGCCGTGGCGGGCGATGGCGACGTGCAGCTTAAGGCGGGCAACAACGTTGATATCGTTGCAGCCACCAACACCGACACCTCCTGGCGCTTTAAGGAAGAGAAGAAATCCGGCCTGATGGGCTCGGGCGGGATTGGCTTCACCATCGGCAGCAGCAAAAGCACGCACGATCTCCGTGAGAAGGGCACCACCCAGAGCCAGAGCTTTAGTACGGTGGGCTCGACGGGCGGTAACGTCGCGATTTCTGCCGGAAACCAGGCCCATGTCGGCGGTGCGGATCTTATCGCCGGGAAGGATTTAAGCCTCAGCGGCGACAGCGTCATCATCGAGCCGGGGCACGACAAGCGCACCCGGGATGAGACCTTCGAGCAGAAGAAAAGCGGGCTTACCGTGGCGCTCTCCGGCACCGTCGGCAGCGCTATTAACAATGCCGTGAGCGCGGCGCAGGAGACCAAAGAGCAGAGTGACGGCCGTCTGAAAGCCCTTCAGGCCACCAAAACGGTGCTGTCCGGCGTGCAGGCCGGGCAGGCAGCGGATATGGCGGCAACCACCGGCGACCCGAACGCAATGGGGGTGAGCCTCTCGCTGACGACCCAGAAGTCGAAATCACAGCAGCATGCTGAGAGTGATGCGGTGGCAGGCAGCACGCTGAACGCAGGCAATAATCTCTCCATCACCGCGAACGGCAAAAACAACGGCGTGAACAGCGGTGACATCGTGATTGCGGGCAGCCAGCTGAAAGCCGGGGGCGACACCACGCTGGATGCACAGAACGACATTCTGCTGTCCGGCGCGGCGAATACCCAAAAAACCAGCGGCAAGAACAGCAGCAGCGGTGGCGGTATTGGCGTGAGCATCGGCGCCGGAGGCAGCGGCGCGGGTATCAGCGTGTTTGCCAACGTCAACGCCGCGCACGGTAAGGATAAAGGCAACGGGACCGACTGGACCGAAACCACCATCGACAGCGGCAAAACCGTCTCCCTTAAAAGCGGGCATGACACCGTGCTTGATGGCGCTCAGGTTAACGGCGATAAAATCGTGGCAGATGTTGGTCACGATCTGCTGATGCGCAGCCAGCAGGACAACAGCGACTACGACAGCAAGCAGACCAGCGTCGCGGCGGGGGGCAGCTTCACCTTCGGCACTATGTCCGGGTCAGGCTATATCAACGCCAGCCAGGACAAGATGAAGAGCCGCTTTGATTCGGTGGCCGAACAGACCGGGCTGTATGCCGGGGACGGCGGATTCGACATCACCGTGGGGCATCATACCCAGCTTGATGGCGCGGTTATCGCCTCTACCGCCACGCCGGACAAAAACAGCCTCGACACCGGGACGCTGGGCTTCAGCGATATCCACAACGAGGCGGACTTTAAAACCTCGCACTCCGGTATCAGCCTGAGCGGCGGCGGCAGCTTCGGGGATAAATTCCAGGGCAACCTGCCGGGCGGCATGATCTCCGCTGCGGGTAATAAAGGCCATAAGGAGGGCACCACGCAGGCCGCTGTGGCGGAGGGCTCCCTCACCATCCGCGACAAGGCAAACCAGAAGCAGGACGTGGCCGATCTGAGCCGCGACACCGAACATGCCAACGACAGCATCAGCCCGATCTTCGACAAGGAGAAAGAGCAGAACCGCCTGAACGCAGTTGGGATGATCAGCGATATTGGCAGCCAGGTGGCGGATATTGCCAAAACCCAGGGTGACCTGAACGCGCTTAAGGCGGCACAGAAAGCATCCGGTGAGACACTTCCCGAAAATGCGACAGAGGAACAGCGCCAGAACTATCTTGCGAAGCTGCGTGATACCCAGACATACAAAGATGTGATGGTGACGTACGGAACCGGCAGCGATCTGCAGCGCGGCATCCAGGCGGCCACGGCAGCGCTGCAGGGTCTGGCGGGTGGCAATATTGCCGGTGCGCTGGCGGGGGCATCGGCACCGGAGCTGGCGCATATGCTTAAATCTACCGAAGGCGATCCGACCGTCAATACCGTTGCGCACGCTATTCTGGGCGGCGCTGTGGCGGCTCTCCAGGGGAACAGCGCTGCCGCGGGAGCTGCGGGGGCCGCGTCAGGGGAGCTGGCTGCGCATGCTATAGCCAGCGTGCTCTATCCGGAAGTGAAAGACCTGTCGAAACTGAGCGAAGATCAAAAGCAGACGGTCATTACGCTTGCTTCAGTATCGGCGGGGATGGCGGGTGGATTGGCGGGAGGTAGTACGGCTTCGGCAACTGCTGGAGCGCAAGGGGGAAAGAACGCGGCTGAGAATAATGCAACCTCCATTCCGCTCCCCTCCGGCCTTGATAACTACATGAATGCCGTGGGGTCATGGAATCAATATGCTGAAAGCCAGGGCTTATCTGTAGAAGAAAAACAGGCCGGTCTGGATAAACTGGCGAAAGGCGACTTACCTGAGGGCGCTAACATCACAAAAGTGATTGTCGAAGGTTACCAGGATGGGGTAATGATCGGAGCTGCCTGGTATTTAGGACCTGCAGCGTCCGTGGGTAAAGTTGTTGGCGGGGGAGTGATTGCGGAAATCGCTAACGGAGGGTACCAGTGGTTTAGTCTTAGTCAGCCTGGCAATGAAAATAAATCATGGGATTATAAAAGCAGCATTAGTGCTGGCGTAGGAGGAATGCTTGCTCCGGGAAGGAATACCTGGCAAAACGTCGGCATAGCTATGGGCGGGGCATTCTTTACTGATGGCCCAGATACGGGATCGCTTATTGGTTCAGCATTAGGTTCATGGGCTGGCGGTAAATTCGGTGAGCTGGCACCTTTCCCTGGGGAAGTTAATGATCTGATTGGTGGTTTGGGAGGGGAGTTAATCGGCGATAAAGTTAAGGATAAAGTTAATGGCAAATAAAAAGACGTTTCATCGGGCTACGTTTTTGGTTTTTCTGCTTAGTACCCTTTATTACGGCGTATGTTTTTTTGCGCTTATTTTTATTGTAAACAATGTGCTGATCGAGTTTATAAGCTCTGGAAAGATTGATTTTTCATCAAAATCATTAAGTTATTTGTCTGTGGTGAGCGCTATTGTTGGCGTCGCCGCAGGTGCCAGAGTATGGCTCTTTGCAAAGGTAGATGAACGCAAAGCCAGAAAATCATCTTCAATAGATCGCCACTAATTGACAGGCCCATCCGGGTTGTATGGACATTTGATATGCCTGGGAAACGTTCTTTCCAGGCATAACTTCGCTACAAACGAGATCTTCCTGACGATTTTTTCTTACCGACTACCCCAGCCTCTCCACCCTCGTCTCCCCCTCCGCCATCGACAGCTGATACAGCGAGAACGATCTCTGCTTCTCAATCAGCTTCGCCAGCTCCGGCGAGTGGCTGGTGAGCCAAATCTGCGAGTAGCGGCTGGCCTCGGCGATTAAGCTCGCCAGCGCGGGCAGCATCTGCGGGTGCAGGCTGTTTTCCGGTTCGTTCAACGCGATAAACGCCGGTGGACGCGGGCTTAACAGCGCCACCGCCAGGCACAGAAAGCGCAGGGTGCCGTCGGAGAACTCCGCCGGTTCCAGCGGCCTGCTTAGCCCCTCGCGCTGCATCATCATGCGAAAACGTCCGCCGGTATTGTCGCTATAAAACACGCAGCCGGGGAAGGCCTGGTCGAGAATGCGCATCAGCAGCAGCTCGTCGCCAATCTCCACGATGGTCTGAAACGCCGCCGCCAGGTTAGCGCCGTCGCTGGCCAGTACCGGAGAGCGGAAGCCAACCTGCGGGGCGCGCATCGCCGAGCCGGATGAGACGGAAAACTCATGATAAAAGCGCCAGTTACGCAGGGACTCGCGCATCTGCGACACTTCCGGGTAAAGATGCGGTTCGCCGAGCTGCCCGAATACCGATTCGTTCTCGTACAGCGTGCCGCTGTGGGTCACTTTTTCATGATGCACGTTGTTCAGAAACACGGCCTGATTCCTGCGCTTCATCAGCTGTGACGAAGGCCGACGGTGCTGGCCGCTCAGCCAGATGGACTCCTCTTTGATCACCGGGTCGAGCTGAAACTGCGAGGGATAGGGCAGCTTCTCCACAAAACCGACCTGCAGCTCGTATTCGTAGGATTCGGTTTCCACCGCCAGATTCATCCGCCGCAGCTGGTCGCTGCGGGTTTTGCCTGCCCAGAACACCTTCAGAATGCCGCCCTCGTTCGCCAGCGCCTGGGAAAACTGCCCCTGGGCGGCGCTGTGCATCAGGTGTATCGCCTTGTAAATATTGGATTTTCCGGTGCCGTTCGGCCCGAAGACGATGTTGAGCTGCTCCAGCTCCAGCGACATCTCGCGGATGGAGCGGTAGTTTTGAATGTGCAGGGTGTTGATCACAGGCAGGCCCCTTTTGCAGAATAAGCCTGTATATAATCACAGTCTTTGAGATGAAATGCAAAAAAGAGACGACAGTGAGGATGTCGTCTAAACGGGGTACTGCTTTGGGCCTCTACGGGTCAATGGGGCCTTCGCATTTTTATGATCACTTAACTGCCAGACGCAGACCCAAATCATCAGGATAGGGATCAAAGTAGTTTTGCGTCATCAGATACCGGTCGGGGTATTCGGCCAGGTAGTGCTTCAGCAGCGTGATCGGTGCGAGGATAGGCAACTGTCCGTTGCGATAGTGCAGGATCACGTCGCGCAGCTCGCCGCGCTGGCGGCTGTTCAGCTGGTTACGGAAATACCCCTGAATATGCATCAGCACGTTGGTGTGATTCTTCCGTGAAGCAGGTTTTTTCAGGATGGTCATCAGCTTTTCCCGGTACGCCACAAAGAAGGCGTCCAGGTCTTCCCACTCGTGCAGCGAGGCAACGAACGGACCGATTTCACGGTAACCCGCCTGGTGGTGCGCCAGCAGCTGAAGCTTATAGCGGCTGTGGAAGTCCAGCAGCGCGCGGCGCGTGAGGCCATTTTTACGCAGCGTGTTCAGTTCGTGCAGCGCAAAAACGCGCTCGACGAAGTTTTCCCGCAGCACCGGATCGTGCAGGCGTCCGTCTTCTTCCACGGGCAGCCACGGCAAGGTTTCAAGGAGGGCGGCGGTGAACAGCCCGACCCCCTCCTTGCGGCCCCGGTTGCCGTTTTCTTCGTACAGCCGCACGCGTTCCATGCCGCAGCTTGGGGATTTTGCACAGACAACAAAGCCTGCGAGATCGCCGATTTTCGGCAAATAATCTGCCGCAAAGTTAGCTATTTTCTGCGTAACGTCTTCGTGAGGCGCGTGGCTGAAGCGCATCTGCGTTTCACCGTCTGTCGTGACGATCAGACGCAGTGCCGGACGAGGCGTAGGCAGGCCGATGGCCATCTCCGGGCAGACGGGCCTGAAATTCACCCACTGGGCCAGCTCATCCATGACGAAGCCCATGCGTTTGTGTCCGCCGTCAAAGCGAACGGCGGATCCGGTCAAACATCCGCTAATACCGAGCACAGGTTTCGTTGTCATGGTGTAGTCCTCCCGTTCATATAACTAAAACTTACACAACATGACTAATTTGTCCAAGTATTCGCGGAACTATTTTTTATAATCCTTTAAAATCAATGCGTCTTAACTGCCCTTGTAGGTCGAGTAACCGTACTGACTAAGCAGAAGCGGGATGTGTAGCTTCTCGTTGGTGCGGGTCACGGTAAACAGCACCGGGATCTCCGGGAAGAAGGAATCCAGCTTTTTGCCGTGGAAGTACTCTGCGGTTTTGAAGGTCACTTTATACACGCCGGGCTGCATGTCCTGATCCTGCGGATAGAGCGATTTGATACGGCCATCGTGGTCGGTTTTGCCGCTGGCGACCTGAGTCCATTTTTCCTGCTGCTGCTTTTCCAGCGTAACGGTAACGTCTGATGGCGGCATTCCGGTTTGCTGGTCAAGAATGTGGACGCTTAGCGTGCCGGCAGGGGCGCTAAAGGCGGCAGGGGCAAAGGCCATTGAGGCCAGGATCAGCAGAGGGGCAGTTTTTTTCATGGTGTTTTCCTGTTGAGTTAGTCGTCACAGGAAAACGTTAGCATCTGCGGCGCGGGAAAATATTCAACTTTTCGTGAAGATTCCCGCAGGAGAAAATTATCAGAGGATAATCACTTCAAGCGATACCTGCTGCTGCCACTGTTCCACCTGCTTTTTCCGCCCGGCGGTGAGCTTGCCGCTGGTGACCAGCAGCCATTTCCGCTCCGGGAAAATCTCCGGTGCCAGCGCATCAGGGGGAACCGGCAGGATGTCGATGCGGTGGCCCTGCCCGGTGCGCGTTAAGGCTTCGAGCCAGATCTCGCACGGGTCATTCAGGTGCCAGCCGCTGAGCAGAATGTTATCACCCGGCGCTTTTTTATCGCCTTCGAGGCAAAACGAGGTGTAGGCGATGATGATGCCGTCGAGGATCGCGCGCAGGGTCATGGCGGCGGCGACGTTGGCCGAGACCTGGCTGCGCAGCGGACGCAGTACGTTCGCGACCAGTTCGGGTCTTGGATATTCGCGTCCGGCGTCGTAAATCATCTGGCGCAGGGACTCGACTTTGCCGTCCTGCAGGCGTTGCAGCATGCTCTGCTGCAGGGTTTGCCAGTTGTTGGTCCGCCCCGGCGTCGGACGTTCCAGCAGCGGTTTCACCTGGCCAATCGGGACGCCTTTTTTTACCCAGTCGAGGATTTTGAGCGCCTGCTGGACGTCCTCATCGCTGTACTGGCGGTGGCCGCCTTCCGTGCGCTGCGGCTTGAGTAAACCGTAGCGACGCTGCCACGCCCGCAGGGTGGTGGCGGTGATGCCGCTGAGTCTGGCGAATTCGCCGATGGAGTAAGCCATGTCCGTGTCCAGAGTGGAGGAATACTCTCAATATACTACGAATTTTCCCGAACGGGATGAAGCGCCGAAAGGGTGCACTACACTTAACTTCCAACCGTGCAAATGAAAGGAATTCTCATGAAGCTATGGCCTGTTGTGACCGGTGTTGCGATTGCCCTGACGCTGGTCGCCTGTAAATCCCCCACGCCGCCGAAAGGCGTGCAGCCTATTACCAACTTTGAAGCCAGCCGCTATCTCGGCAAATGGTACGAAATCGCTCGTCTGGAAAACCGCTTTGAACGCGGTCTGGAGCAGGTGACGGCGACCTACGGCGAGCGCAGCGACGGCGGCATCAGCGTGCTGAATAGGGGTTTTGATCCGGTGAAGAACAAGTGGAACGAGAGCGAAGGGAAAGCGTACTTTACCGGCGAGCCGACCACCGCCGCGCTGAAGGTGTCGTTCTTCGGCCCGTTCTACGGTGGGTATAACGTGATCAAGCTGGACGATAAGTATCAGTATGCGCTGGTGAGCGGCCCGAACCGCGACTACCTGTGGATCCTGTCGCGCACGCCGACCATCCCGGATGCGGTGAAGCAGGATTACCTGAACACCGCGCGCAGTCTGGGCTTCCGGGTTGACCAGCTGGTGTGGGTGAAGCACTAGCCCCTACTGGTAGGAAAACGTAATGCTGGCCAGCGCGTTGGCCGAGCCGGGGACCAGTTCTCCGGTTCGGATGTACTGCGCCTGGAACGGCAGGGTGAGCGTTTGTGCTGCGGCAGTGCTCTGGATAAAGAACTGGCCCGTCGCGCCCGCTGCCGAGCTGTCCGGCCCCATCATCAGCGGGCCGGTGCCGTTGTAGAAAAATTGTACCCCAACGCCGGACGCCGTGGAGTCTCCGGTCAGCGTCACCACCGACGACGTATTTGACGGCGTGGTCTGATCGGTCATCACCGCGTGAACCGCCACGTTCGTGTCGCAGGTCAGGCCAACGGTAAACGTCCCCGATGGCGACGTGCTTCCCACCGTGGGCAGGGTACGAATATCAATGGTGCCCAGCGCCACGCTGGCGTTTTTACTGCCGACCGTGCACCCGCTGGCGGTCACCGTGATGGTGGTCGGGCTGATAATCACCTGCGCCTTTTTGACCTCGTTGTTATAGGCGGTTAATACCGCGGCTTCGATGGTCGGGATTTGATAGACGCCGGATTTCAGGGCGGCACCGGTTTTAATGAAAGTGACCTTTGCCGACCAGCCCAGATCCTGGGCAAACCCACTGGTGCCCTCTGCCGGATAGCTTTGCGTGATACCGGTTTGCAGGGGGATGTATGTTGTACTCTTAAAATCCTTCAGTCCGATGATATATCCCACGCCCGGTACGCCGGTCTCAAAAATGGTGTAGTTCACGCCGTCGACGGTGACCGTTGCACCGCTCGTGATGGCGCTGCTGCTGGGCTGCAGCGTGCCTTTGTTGCAGGTAAAAATAAGCCCGCACCAGAACACCTGCTGTACGCTGGCGGTGGCGCTCCAGGTCGAGCCGATAATGCTGCCCGGCACAACCGAATCCGCCGGACCGCTGTAGGTCATCGGCTGAGGGGAGAGCGTAATGTCCGATTTCCAGTCCAGCGCCTGCACGCTGGCGCAGAAAAATAACCCGCTGATAAAAAACAGTAAACGCATCATAGATACTCCGTTGTCCAGGTGGCGAAGGCTGACACGTCCCCGGCGCTCACGGGTGCGCCGGTGGCCACCAGCTGCGCGTAGAAGGTCATCTGTACGCTGTCATCCCCCGCCGTTCCATACGCGGTGGTTTGCGTGTTGAGAGGAACGAGCACGTTCTCTTTGTCGAGGAGCTGCACCGCCACGCCGGTGGCACCGCCATCGGCAATTTTTAGCAGCTGTGGATTAGTGTCATTCGGCGTGCCGCTGAAGCGAATTTTTACGCCTGCAAAAGTCGGCCCGCACGCTTCGAGCCTGAGCGTAAAGGGCGTTTTAATATTGCTTACGGCCCCGGCCCGGCTGAACTGCTTAATGCCGATGGTCCCCAGCGGCACGTTTTGCTCCTCAGAGCCCTCTGCTACCACGCAGGTATTGCCGATCAAATTGCCGGTGACGGAGACCAGCACGTCATAGCCGCGAACGGGAAGGGTGCAAACCAGCAGCAGCGTGATGCAGCCGATTCGAAGCATTACTGGCATACCACCTCCTGAGAATAGAGACCGATGCGGGCGTTATAGTTTTGCTTGCTTAACGCATAGGAAATGGCGCAGCGCTGGCCGCTGCCGCGACCCCACTCGGCGTTCAGCGTGCCCTTCGCGGGCAAACCGGAGAGATACAGGCTGCCGCCATCGCCAACGATGCCGCTGGTTTTGTCATCATCGAGCGAGACCAGCGTGCCGAAGGGGAGCACGTCGTTGCCGTGACGGACGATAAACATCGCTTTTGCCCCCCGGTGCGTGGTGAAGGTGGCGCGTACCAGGGCGCCGTCGGTAGGCGTTTTGTTGGCGATGGCATTTTCCAGCTCCACGTCGTTGCCGACGGTCGTTACGTCCAGCGCGACCTGGTTGACGCGGTACGGCGTGGCGTACGGGATCACCGCGTAGCCCCGGCTGTCCGTTTTAATGCCCTTGTGGTTAAGTACGGCGACGTTGCTGGCCCCCGGGGCTTTCACCAGAATATTTGTGTTCCCGAGCGGCTGGCTCAGCGTCAGGCCATCTTCATGCAGTACCGCGCCGCCGCTGATGCCGTAGCTGAGGTTGCGGGAGTCGCTGGCGTAGCTGTAGCCCAGGTTGTAGTCTCCCCACGCGCCTTCGTATTGCAGGTTGGCATCCCCGCCGTAGTGCTGCTGTGCGCTGTAGCGCTGGTTGACGCTATAGAACAAATTCTCCTGGCCCGGCAGGTAACCGCTCACGCCCGTACTGGCGGTTGTGCCGGTTGAGTCCGCATGGGTTGTGGAAAAGCGCGCGCGGGTCGACAGCGCCGGGTTGCCCAGCGGGACAGAAATCGACATCGACAGGATGTTATCTTTCTTGTCGTCATACAGGCTCGAGCTCCGCTGGGCGCTGACGCCAAGCGACACGTTGCGAAATGTGGCGTTCCACGCAAACTGCAGGCTTTGCGTGGTTTTCGGCGTGTTCCAGTAGGTCTGCTGGTCCCAGGAGAGCGACAGCGAGCCGTATTGTCCCATCGGCTGCGACAGCAGCAGCTGGTTTTTTGCTTTGCGCGACATATGCAGGTTGTACACGGTGTCGTAATGGGTGGTCACGGTGCCGTCGTCTTCCACAGTCTGCTTTGGCGCTCCGCCCGTCATCCCTTTGTAGGTGGTATCGCTGAGGGTATAAAACCCTTTCGTGGAGTAGCGCAGCGAGAAGAAGTTAACCCGCGTGCCGATATCGTTCAGCAGCTTGCTGTAGCGCAGGCGCACCGAATCACCGGTGTAGCGCCGATCGTCCGCCAGCTGGCTGCGGGCGTGGGTCAGGTCGATGGAGTAGGCGCCAAAGCGGCCAAGGTTCTGCCCAAACCCGAAGGCCAGGCCGTTATAGCGATCGGCAAACTGCGCCCCGCCGTAAAACGTGAGGCCGTATCGCCAGCCGTAGAACAGCTCGCCCTGCGCGAAAGCGGGCGCATCCTGGTTGCTCGTCGGACGGTATTTCCCGGCGCCCAGGGCATATTTCACCTGTCCGTTACGCACCAGGTTCGGCACGCTGGCAAAGGGAAGCGTGTATTGCGTTTTGCTGCCGTCGTTCTCCTGAATGGTGACCGCCAGATCGCCGCCCGAGGAGGTCGGGTAGAGGTCTTTCAGCACAAACGCCCCCGGCGGGACGGAGGTTTGATAGATGATGTTACCGTTCTGGCGAACCGTTACGGTAGCGTTGCTGCGCGCGATGCCGCGAACTTCAGGCGCGTAGCCGCTGAGGCTGGCGGGCAGCATGTTGTCATCGGTTTTCAGGGCGATGCCGCGCAGGCCCACGGAATCGAACACCTGCGCCGAGGTATACGTTTCCCCGGCGTACACCTGCGCGCGCAGGGCGCGGATATCGCGCTGTAGCCAGGTCTGCACGTGGGTGAGCTCATTGCTGTCTTTGGTCCACGTGGTGAAATCACGCAGCCGCCACGCGCCCAGGTTGACGCCGCTGTTAAGGCTCGCAAACAGCTGCTGTTCCCGCGTGCGCGTCTCGCCGCGATACTCATTGTTCGAGCCATTGACCACATAATTCAGCCACGCGGCAGGAATGCCCGTCTCCCAGCTTTCCGGGCTGATGTACCCGCGCGGCAAATTGCGCATCGCACTTTGCGGTACGGTGAAGCTCAGGGTGAGCGTCTTCTGGTCCAGATCAAACTGCGCATCCGCAAACGCCTTCGTTAAGAAGATGCAGCGTTGCGCCAGCGGCAGCGCGCCGCCCTTCGCCTGATGACTATCGATGCCCAGCGCGTCGAATTGCTCTGGCGTGAGGCAGGGCAGCGCTTCACCCGTGCCGTCTTCAGCAAGGCGGAACGTGACGTTACCTGTGAACGCGTAGCTGGTATTGATGTACACGTTGAGGTTGTAATCACCCGGCGGCAGCGCGCTCCCGGCGTTGACCCAGGCGAGATCGGCGCTGTTTGCGCTCTCGCCGTTGAGGAACGCGGGGTTAAAGCGCAATTCGCTTTCAGCAGCCACGGCTTGCCGAATCACCAGGGCGATCGCCGTGGCGCACAGGATTTTTATTTTCACGTGGTCACGCCTTACTGTTTTTATTAGTGGGATAACGACGCGCGCGTGGCGGGCGTCCATGCCCCGTAATCGTTAATGGTCTGATAGCTCATGCTGCCCGCATGGCTGAAGGTTTCGGCCAGCGTCACGCTGCTTTTCGGGGGCACCATCACCGGCTGCACCGGCATTCCGTCAATTTTCACGTTGATGGTGGTGAGGTAGTACGGCGTGGGGTTGCTGAGCGTGACCTTTCCGGCCCGGTAGGCACCGGCCAGTTTTTTCCACGCTTCTCCCGGGCTCTCACTGAGTCCCGCCGGGCGATAAAAGACCTTGATGCGGTTTGCCGACGCAAACTGCAGCGTATTTCCGGCGCCGCTTTTAGCCTGCTGTGGGATGGCTTTCACCGTCATCCAGTAGAGCGTCTCCCGATCCTCTGGCAGAGCTTTGCCGTTAAACATGATTTTCACCGCGCTTTCGCTGGCAGGTTTTATGACGTACAGCGGTGGTGTTATCACGAAGTCGTTGGTGCGTTCGCCTTTCTCGTTCTCCATCCAGGACTGGATCAGGAACGTGGCGTCGGGATGGGTGTTTCTCACCTGCATCATGGCCTGATTGGTGGCGCTGGAGTAGACCATTCGCGTTGCGCCCAATCCCACGCCGCCGGCAGAGACGGCGGATGAACATATTGCGCCCGCCAGGCAAATCCATGTATTTACGCGCATAGTGCGTCTCCTTAACGCTAAGCCAGGCCCGGCCCGCAGACCGGGCCTGTAAATTACGAATAGGTCACGGTGTAGGTCGCGACGGCGCTGGCATCACCTGCGGTAGCGCTGCCCTTCGGCGAGTAATATTTCGCGCTGAAGTTCAGGGTGTTGGCACCCTTACGCAAAGGAATGGCCGCAGCAGGTTCACCCAGCTTCACCACGTTGCCCTGTTCGTCATAAAGGCGAATGGCCACGTTTTGCGCAGAGCTGGCGCTGCCGTTTGCTCCGACGGACAGGCTATTAACGTCGGAACCGTCCGGCGTTCCGCTGAAGGTGACCGCTACGGTTGTTGCGGCAATCGGGTTCTCTTCCGTTGAGGCCGAGGTATCGGCGATTTCACAATCTTCCAGGGTGATGGCAAAGGCTTTTGCCGTGCTGGCTTCACTGCCTGGGCTCGCCAGCGTCGCGGTACGCACTTCACCCATATCCACGTCAATGTTGGCGCTTCCTGCGCTGATGGCGCAGGCGGAGGTCACCACTTTGCCGCTAAAGTTCACCGTGCCGCCGCTGGTGCCGGCAGCCAGCGCCGTGCCTGCTGGCAGTAATGCAGCAATAGCGATCGCAAGCAGCGTTTTAGTATTGAATTGAGCTTTCATTGTCCTGATTCCATTATGTTGTTATGTCGAGATTTGCTCTGAAAGCAGCAGGTCTAACTGGTTAAAAAGACCAGCAAATCTGTCTTGTTCCTGAGCTCAAGTTTTCTTATCGCTGAGCTTTTTAACGCGCTGACACGACGGTAAGAAAGCTGCTCTGTTTCGGCGATGTAACGCATATCCAGACCCTTGCGGAGCTCCTTCAATACCCTCCATTCACCCGGCGTCAGCGATAACGCCGTGGGTTTCTTTGTTGGGCGATAACGGCTATCGACCATTTTTAATACGCTGGCTCGCCAGTGATAAAGCGGGTCCTGAAGCGAGATATAGGCGTCTATATCGCCACGTATCCACAGCCAGGAATTTGCCGGTGCGGAATACATGCAAATAAGTACGCCGGGATAGAGGACTTTCATCTTCCTGATATATTTCAGGCAATCATATCCCGCGTGATATTTCTCCGTGCCGGATAAGAAAATCACGTCTACCGGTTTTGCCGCGAGTATTGTTTCGATCTCCGCGTAATTATCGATCGATGCTGTAATCTGCATAGCCGGGGCAATATTTTTTAATAACGCAGCGATCCCCTGGCGCGCAAAGTGATCCCCACCCAATAGTGCGATATTTAAATGACGTGTGTTGTTGAGCTTATTCGCCATGTCATTCCCTCGATTTATAATTGTAATGAGACTCGTCCGGGCAGAACGATGCCTGTATTTTCGAAGCAATTAAGCATTGCACGGTGTGAGCCCACTATACCCAGGGCGTAAAAGAGGTAACCTGAATTAATCTTAATTTGTTTTAAGTGCAGTTTAGGTGTAGCGTCAATTTCTCCTCGCTGAACCGGCTTTTGCTTATCTGCCTGTAAATAATCATACCGGTAGTTTTTATTGAAAAGTTAGCTTTAATAAATGTTTTGTAAGGAAATAGTCTGAGGACGTCATGCGAGGCGGGTGGTTACTGACGCTGGCTAACAGTTTAGTGCAGAAATTATTAATCAGGACGACAGCTTTCGAATGAGCCGTAATTTCGAAACCCGCTGACAGAGCGCGTCCTCTCTGCTTTTTGTTAAAAAAACAAATTAAGCACGCTGAATAATTCAGACAATGATGACTAAAGCGTTCAACGGGTGACTTTGTCGAGTTTTGTCAGTGTCAAGAGGGCTTTAAATGGCGGTTAAGAAAACTTCAGGCCAGTCAGATAAACAGAAAGGAAAAATAAGATTTTTCGCCAGGCGCCAGGATATACAGTTGCGCATTTATCCGTCACATTAATCCTTACACAGGCGAGGGATACGCAGGTTAACCATGAAGGGAATCAACTGGAGCAACAGGCGTTGACCGGAGGTATTTAGCCCATTCTATGCATAAGCATTACATTATTAATGGCCTGGTAGAGTTTCACCCAGCCGCCAGCACATTACGGAATCTCAACAATCCTGACCAGGTGGTGGTATTAAATTCCCCGGCGGGCCGCTGCTTGTTGTTATTAATTGAGAGAGTCGGAAGTATTGTGACCCAACAGGAGTGCATGGATATTGTCTGGCAGCGCCGGGGGATGCTGGTTTCGCCTAATACCTATTACCAGAACATTTCTATTCTGCGTAAAGGGCTGAAGAAGGTGGGGTTTGAAACCGATCCGATTGTCACTATCCCGCGCATTGGACTGACGCTCGCAAGCGATACGCAAATCACCATTAAAGAGACGCAGCCGCAGGCTGAAGAGGAAGGATGTGCTGCTCCGGATGTCTGCGAAGAGGCTGTCGCCCCGACTATCTCTGCACGCCGCTTCTGGCTGCCGGGCGCGCTGGTGGTATTGCTGGTACTGGCTGGTATGAGCGTTATCAGCCATAGCCTGCTGCATGACAGCTATTTCGTAGACGGATACCGCTTCGCGATGAAGATGGGCGAGTGTCAGCTCTATTTTTCTCGCGATATAGAAACGCAACGCGATCGGGATAAAGCCTTGTCCTATGCCACCCCGTTTAAGGACCAGTGCGCGAACTATCCCTGGATATATGTGAGCGGATACATCCTGCTGCCTCGCGCGTCGGTCATTCGTTGTGACAGGCCGATGACGGAACCCAACCGCTGTATGTCTGATTATTTTATAGAGGATCGCTAGTATGGTTCGCTATCGCCAAACGCTTGTTGCGCTCTGTCTATGCCTGTTAATGGGAGCTGTCGTGGCGGCGTATTACCTCTGGCATCGCTATTACATCCAGCCTTTTGCCTGTCAGGTGAACTTTATCCAGCATCACCGTGATGAGACGCTCTCTCTGTGGCTGAATTACACCGTGGAGGGTAACAGCGGAATACTCAGTATGAATGGGCGGGTGAAAAGTGACCCAGCGAAAACGTTGAACCGCAAAGTATTCTTTCAGATTGAGCGCAAAGACAGTGTCTATAATCTGACGTCCATACGCAATATGAAATTTCCGGACGACAACATCAGCGACAGCTGGCTGGAGAAGTACGAACCCTTATTTTTTATCTATCCGAATAAGAATATTTATATGCGCATTAAGAAACAGCAGAATGAGAATTATTTATTTATTCTGGGAACGCTACCGACCTATGTGTGCCACACGTCAAAAAACGGATAGCGACAGGGAGAAATGTTTTTAAGTTTTTGCGGGCATCATTTATGCTTGATTTAACAGCCAGGACCTATCTTAGGAAAATATAACAGCAACAATAATGTTGCGATAATGTAATTATTAATTCTTCGGCAAGTTAATGAAAACTTTAATTGATGATAGCGTCAGAATGACGCCTGCACGGAATAAATCCCTGCATATTGGTTTACTCCTGTGGCCCCATTTCTCTCTTTTGGCATATTCAGGATTGATAGAGGCGTTACGTATTGCATCCAGCGTCCAGAAGCGTAGCCAGAAAATACGCTTTAAACTCAGCCTGATAAGCACTTATTCCGACTTACCGGTAGTCAGCAGTTCGGGGCTCAGCGTGCGGCCAGAGGCCGCCCATGCGCCGCCCGGTGACTTTGACTATATTGCAGCGATCGGTGGAGGTCTGGAGCATCTTCACCAGGGACACCGTGGCGACAGAGCGTTTCTCACGGATGCTCATCACAGCAACGTTCCTCTGATAGGTATTGGTACCGGGAGCTTTATTCTGGCGGAGGAAGGCTTACTGAACGAGCGCCGCGCCTCGATCCATCCTCATCATCATGGCGTTTTCACGCAACGGTTCCCGCAGGTTTATGCTGAGCAAGGCCTCGATTTTATCGACGAAGGTGATGTGCTGACCTGCCCGGGTGGGATCTCAACGCTCACCCTGGCAACGGCGCTGATCCGCGCCCACGGTGGAGATGACATTGCGGCCATAACCTCCCGGCGTCTGTCACTTCCTCCACATGACGCCGCCACGCCACGGCCTGCGAATATCGCCATGATCCATGATTCACGGCTGCGCAGGGCGGTGATGATTATCGAACAATACCTGACTTACCCGCTGAACGCCGCCAGGCTCGCCCAGGACGTTAGGCTGAGCGAACGTCAGCTCAACCGCCTGTTTCACGCCGAGTTTGGCAAAACGGCGCGGGAATTTATTCGCAGCGCCAGGCTGCGCTATGCCTGCTGGCTGCTAAAGAACTCTCATCAAAGCGTCACGGATATTGCGCGACGGATGCGTTTTAGCGACTGCGCCCACTTTATTCGTCATTTTCAGGCCGAGTATGGCTGTACGCCGGGAGTATGGCGCACGTCGCAGAACTGATGTGCTGATTTCGTGCTTTCTTCGTAGGGTGTTACTGGCTTGCCTGGATAGACTTCCGTTAAAAGCCTAACGGAGGGAAGACGATATGAACTGGCAGCCTTTTCGCGGCGATGTACCGGAAAATATGACGATTTTCAGTGCGTCCTTTCCCGACGTCAGCGACCAGTGGCCAATGAAAGACGATGCTGCCCGTGAAATCGCCACCCTGGATCGCGCCCTGAAAGCCGAGCCAGCGCTCCGGCCGCCGAGGGTGGAATACGAAGAGGGGGGACAGGCTATGCTGGTCCCCCAGAACCGCTATTCCGAACAGGCCTTCCGTAACCGTCCGGCGCTCGCCGCGTGGCGCACCCGGCTGGTGCCCTCCGCGCTGGCGCTGTTTGTGGTGCAAAACCCGCTGGAAGATCGCCTGCCTGACGGAACTAAAATGGACAGCGATAGCCGCCAGTGGTTTATCCACGCTAACGACGCGGTCGGCGTGCGCTCCCGCGCCCGCGTGCTGGCCGCGCTGGTGGAAAAGTACATTCATAATGAGAGCGAGAACAACTGGATCAGCCTCGCGAGCGGGGCCGCCATCCCGGTGCTGGAGGCGCTGCGCGAAGCAAAGCTCGACGGCCAGCAGGTGTATCTTACGCTGGTGGACAAAGACCCGGTGGCGCTCAGTTGGGCCGAAACCATGGCGGCGCAGGAGGGCATCGTGGTGGGCGAACAGCTGACGCTGCTCAGGCGCAACCTGCTCCATACGCTGGTGCGTAACGAGGACCTGCTGCTGGAGCTGGGCGAGCATCAGGCCGAACTGGTCGACGCGTTGGGGATTTTCGAATACTTCAACGATACCGACGCAGTGATTTTTCTCCAGCGCGCGCTGCGGCTGGCCAAGCCAGGCGGGGCGTTGATTGTGTCGAATATGCTGACCAGCAGCCCGCAAATTGACTTTGTGCTGCGGGGCATCGGCTGGGAGGATATTTACCCGAGGTCGTTACAGCAGCTGCAGGATATACACCTCGCGGCGGGCGTGCCGGTGGAAAACGTCACCGTGGTAGTGCCGAAGGACGGGGTGTACGCGGTGATGGAGATTAGGGTAGGGGATGAAAAACCGCACGTTCAGTTCCCTCTCCCCGTGGGAGAGGGTTAGGGTGAGGGTGGACAGAGCGCAAGGAGTGACTTGAATTAACGTTCTAAACCGCACATGATCCCCCCATGAAAATAGAAACCGCACACCCCAAACACTTCGAACGACTGGTCGCGATCTGGGAATCCTCCGTCCGCGCCACCCATCACTTTTTACAGGAAAGCGATATTGTGGCGCTGCGCCCGCTATTGCTTAACGCCTATCTGCCTAACCTTAAGGTCGTGATGGCTCGCGATGACGCAGGCGTTATTCACGGCTTTTTAGGCGTGGATGAAAACCGCATTGAAATGCTGTTTGTTGACGACGCGAGCCGGGGGAAGGGCGTCGGGAAATTGCTGCTGCAACACGCCATAGCTGAGTTCGGTGTGAACGAAGTTGACGTGAATGAGCAGAATCCGCAGGGCGTCGAGTTTTACCGCCATATGGGGTTTGAGCAGGTCGGACGCTCGGAAGTGGACGGGCAGGGGAATCCGTTTCCGTTGTTGCACATGCGGTTGGGTGGACAGGCTTAACGCCCTCTCCCTCAGGAGAGGGAGTCTGCAAGCTAGTTACTGGTAATTTGCCCGATGATTACGCCACGCACTTTTTCGCCAGCGAAGTAATAAGAGACGGTATTGCTCTTGATGAATCCATTCTGTACTGGAGTCTCCTGATAAAAAAGCATCGCTTTCTTTTTTCAATTCAATCAACCCATGGAGAGTAATTGGGGTCTTTGCCTGTTGCCTGGATTGCGCAATAATGGGGCGCATAACGGCAGCGCAAAGGGGCACTATGCTTCATCACAGCCAGGCCATGTCACTGGACGACATCTACCTTGAGGACATTCCTCACATTATCCACCCGGACACTGCGGCAGGATATCTCGCAGAAACTGCACTGCCCAATCGCATCATCCAGGAGTGGAATTTACCGCAGGGCTACACCCGGTTTTTCAGCCGCTATCAACCGTTTCACTGGCAGCATCCATGGATGGCATACCGTGACACTCTTGCCGACATCAAATCCGGGAAACTCGTTCTGCTGAGAAAAGGCATAACCGGACATGCTATTTCGGGCGTGCTGACGACATCCGGTGATCTTCGTAACGATCTGCCCCTTTTCCTTCATAACCGGCTTAGCCATCTCTTGTCCCGGCAGCTGAGACGCCCGAGATATCACGCCCGCCAGGCGGCACCTGCGCAGCATGCTCAGGCTGCAAAAACCATCAACAGCAAAGCTGCAGGTCGGTTGTTGGCCGCAGGCGGGATCTATAATGGCAATATTGAGGGATTCCATCAGACCGCACAGCAGCTCGGTGGCGATGCGCCAGCGGGTTACAATCAGGTAATGGACAATAAAGGGCTGCTCATTGCTGGTGCTTCTGTTGCTGCGGGTCTTGGCCTTGGCAGACTGGGGGCGGCGAGTGAACTTAACAATCTCCATGTTCTGGGAAAAGTCGAGGGGGAATACTCGATGATAAAGCCCGGACCGTTACCTAAGGAGCTAGCAGAAACCTTTTCCAGTGGTACATACAAAGAGATCACTCTATCAACAGATACGAGTTTTTATAGAGGGGGTATTGAGGGACGACCATTAGGTCAGTTTTTCGGATATGAACGACCTCAAGGAGTGCTCCAAACCAGGATAGATAAGGCTCTGCTACCCAAATGGCCTAATGGAAGTGAATCCCCTCTTGATAGCTATCACGAGATCCAAATACCCGCAGGAACGAAAGTATATGTTGGAGAAGTAGGTTATCAAACAGACCTTTTTTCCGGTGGCTCTGAGCAAGTTGTTGTACCTACACCGTGGAAAATACCCGGCGTTAAGATACTTGGAAGTGGTGGTTTGAAATGAAAAATGAAATAAAGAAAACAGTAACCGACATCATTAAAATACTATCCTTAAATGAGGAGGACTCATGGGCAAAAACATTTGCAAAACTGGCCATCGAGCTCGATGTGGATTGTGAATCATCCATTTACTCATTGAAAAAACTCTACGGCGGGATGGGATCATTTAACGATATTGTCCTCCATAAAAATGGAATACCTCTAATTCGAGAAAATGATGAGTTAGATTATTTGAGACACAAACTCTACAAGCAACTTGACCATGCAATCGGCTTGTTAAAAGCAGGTGATTTACCATAACGTCTTTACCAGCAGCGCCAGTGAGGTACTGGCGACGCTTACGGTGCGAAAGGATAAATCGGCTATGCATTAACCCGGAAAAGGACCGGAAACTCGCTCGGTAAAATTTATTCGATGCATGACTGAATATGAAAATCAATATTATCAACGGCACAGAAGTGTCTAGATTATCCGTGGCGATTTATTCAGTAATTACTAGAGGTTGTTGAATTAAGGAGAGTAAGAGAGACATTTTTGGCGGAAGATCACAGGAGTCGAACCTGCCCGGGAACGCTGGCGCCCCCAACTGGATTTGAAGTCCAGCCACCTCACCGGAGATGACGATCTTCCGCGCCTGCATTGCTACATGGAGGCGGGGCGCATTATAGCTACTTTCAGGCATTTACCACATCCCCCCGCACACTTTTTTCACCTCTCTTTTGACCTGTACACCCCTGTTTCAGTTAATTCTTAAGAAAATCCTCAGGTTAGCCTTTCGTGCTCTCCGACATTTACCGCGATCACAAAAAACAAGAAACGTAATCTGCTAACCAGAAAACGCAATACCCGCCTTTGAAACAATGGTTTAAAACCAATGCAACCGGTCTCAGCGCCCCCTACAGCGTGAAGGATAAAAAAAGATGAGCGAAGTATTGTCTGTAAAAGAGAAGATTGGCTACGGCATGGGAGACGCCGCCAGCCACATCATTTTTGATAACGTCATGTTATACATGATGTTTTTCTACACCGATATTTTCGGCATTCCCGCCGGGTTTGTCGGCACCATGTTCCTGCTGGCGCGCGCGCTGGATGCGATCTCCGACCCGTGCATGGGGCTGATTGCCGACCGCACCCGCAGCCGCTGGGGCAAGTTCCGTCCGTGGATTTTGTTCGGCGCCATCCCGTTCGGCATCGTCTGCGTGCTGGCCTACACCACGCCGGACCTTAGCCTCAACGGCAAAATGGTTTACGCCGCGGTGACCTACACGCTGCTGACCCTGCTCTATACCGTGGTCAACATCCCCTACTGCGCGCTGGGCGGCGTGATCACCAACGACCCGACGCAGCGTATCTCCCTTCAGTCCTGGCGCTTCGTGCTGGCGACGGCGGGCGGCATGCTCTCCACGGTGCTGATGATGCCGCTGGTGAACCTGATTGGCGGCGACGATAAGGCATTCGGCTTCCAGGGCGGGATCGCCGTGCTGTCGGTGGTCGCGTTCCTGATGCTGGCGTTCTGCTTCTTCACCACCAAAGAGCGCATCCAGGTGCCGCCGAGCACCACCTCCATGCGGGAAGATCTGCGTGATATCTGGCAAAACGACCAGTGGCGCATCGTCGGCGTGCTCACCATCCTCAACATCCTCGCCGTCTGCGTGCGCGGCGGCGCGATGATGTACTACTGCACCTGGATCATGGGCTCGCCGGAGGTGTTCGTCGCCTTCCTCACCACCTACTGCGTCGGCAACCTGATCGGCTCCGCGCTGGCGAAACCGCTCACCGACTGGAAGTGCAAGGTCAGCATCTTCTGGTGGACCAACGCCGCGCTGGCGGTGGTCAGCGTGGCGATGTTCTTCGTGCCGATGCACGCCACCGTGCTGATGTTCGCCTTTATCTTCGTCATCGGCGTGCTGCACCAGCTGGTGACGCCGATTCAGTGGGTGATGATGTCCGATACCGTCGACTACGGCGAATGGACCAACGGCAAGCGCCTGACCGGGATCAGCTTTGCGGGCACGCTGTTCGTGCTGAAGCTCGGCCTGGCGCTGGGCGGAGCGATGATCGGCTGGATGCTGGCAGGCGGCGGCTACGACGCGGCAGCCAAAACCCAGAACAGCGCGACCATCAGCATCATCATCGGCCTGTTTACCCTGGCCCCGGCGGTCTGCTACGTGCTGAGCGCCATTATCGCCAAACGCTACTACACGCTGAAAACCCCCTTCCTGACCAAAATCCTGGGCGAGCTGGCGCAGGGCGCACGCCGCAATCAGCAGGAGTTTGAAAACCTGCCGGTCAGCAAAGAATTGCAGAACTAAGAGGACGAAAGCATGAAAATCAGTGATGGAAACTGGCTCATTCAACCGGGCCTGAACGTGACGTATCCGGTTCAGGTGTTCGACGTGGAGCAGCAGGGCAACGATCTGGTGGTGTATGTTGCGCCGCGCGACGTGCGCGAACGCACCTGGCAGCTTGACACGTTGATGTTCACGGTGCGCCTGTTTTCCCCGCAGGAAGGCATAGTTGGGGTGCGCATCGAGCACTTCCAGGGCGCGCTGAATAACGGCCCGCACTATCCGCTGAACGTTCTGAAGGATGTAAAGGTTGAGATTGAAAACAACGCCGATTTTGCCGAGCTGAAAAGCGGCAGCGTCAGCGTGCGCGTCACCAAAGGCGAGTTCTGGGCGCTGGATTTCCTGCGCAACGGCCAGCGCATTACCGGCAGCCAGCTGAAAAACAACGGCTACGTACAGGACAGCAATACCGATCGCAATTACGTATTCGAGCGGCTGGATCTCGGCGTGGGGGAAACGGTCTACGGCCTGGGCGAGCGCTTTACCGCGCTGGTGCGCAACGGCCAGACGGTCGAGACCTGGAACCGCGACGGGGGCACCAGCACCGAGCAGTCTTACAAAAATATCCCGTTCTATCTGACCAACCGCGGCTACGGCGTGCTGGTGAATCACCCGGAAAACGTCTCGTTTGAAGTGGGCTCCGAAAAGGTCTCCAAGGTGCAGTTCAGCGTGGAAGGGGAGTATCTCGAGTACTTCGTGATCGACGGCCCGACGCCGAAAGAGGTGCTCAACCGCTATACGCAGTTCACCGGGCGTCCGGCGCTGCCGCCTGCCTGGTCGTTCGGCCTGTGGCTTACCACCTCGTTCACCACCAACTATGACGAAGCGACGGTAAACAGCTTTATCGACGGCATGGCCGAGCGCGACCTGCCGCTGCACGTGTTCCACTTCGACTGCTTCTGGATGAAGGCCTTCCAGTGGTGCGACTTCGAGTGGGACCCGGTGACCTTCCCGGACCCGGAAGGAATGATCCGCCGCCTGAAAGAGAAAGGGCTCAAAGTCTGCGTGTGGATTAACCCGTACATCGGCCAGAAATCCCCGATCTTCCAGGAGCTGAAAGAGAAGGGCTACCTGCTCAAGCGCCCGGATGGCTCCCTGTGGCAGTGGGACAAATGGCAGCCGGGCCTGGCGATTTACGACTTCACCAATCCGGACGCGTGCCGGTGGTATGCCGACAAGCTGAAAGGCCTGGTGGCGATGGGCGTCGACTGCTTCAAGACCGACTTCGGCGAGCGTATCCCGACGGACGTGCAGTGGTTTGACGGGTCCGATCCGCAGAAGATGCACAACCACTACGCCTACATCTACAACGAACTGGTGTGGAACGTGCTGAAAGAGACGGTGGGGGAAGAAGAGGCGGTGCTGTTTGCCCGTTCGGCGTCCGTCGGCGCGCAGCAGTTCCCGGTGCACTGGGGCGGCGACTGCTACGCCAACTACGAATCGATGGCCGAAAGCCTGCGCGGCGGGCTGTCGATTGGCCTGTCCGGCTTCGGGTTCTGGAGCCACGATATCGGCGGATTTGAAAACACCGCTCCGGCGCACGTCTACAAGCGCTGGTGCGCGTTCGGGCTGTTCTCCAGCCACAGCCGCCTGCACGGCAGCAAATCCTACCGCGTGCCGTGGGCGTACGATGACGAGTCCTGCGACGTGGTGCGCCACTTCACGCAGCTGAAGTGCCAGCTGATGCCGTACCTGTACCATCAGGCGGCGCTGGCCCGCGAGTTTGGCACGCCGATGCTGCGTGCGATGATGCTGGAGTTCCCGGACGATCCGGCGTGCGATTACCTCGACCGACAGTACATGCTGGGGGATTCGGTGATGGTCGCGCCGGTGTTCTCCGAGGCGGGCGACGTGCAGTTCTACCTGCCGGAAGGCCGCTGGACGCACCTGTGGCACAACGACGAAATTCAGGGCAGCCGCTGGCATAAGCAGCGGCATGATTTCATGAGCCTGCCGGTCTACGTGCGCGATAACACCCTGCTGGCGCTGGGCAGCAACAACCAGAAGCCGGACTACGCGTGGAACGAGGGGACGGCCTTCCAGCTGTTTAACCTGGACGACGGCGCAACGGCGGTGAGCGAAGTGCCTGCGGCGGATGGTTCTGTGGTGTTTACGCTGAAGGCGTCACGTCAGGGCGACATTGTGATCTTTACCGGCGCGGGAGACGCGCAAAACTGGTCGGTATGCTTGCGCAACGTCCAGAAGGTGAGCGGCGTCAAGGGCGGCTCGCACGCGGGCAGCGAGTGGGGCGTAGTGGTGAAAGCCGAGGGGGATGAGGTGGTGGTTCACCTTTAATTCCCCTCACCCTAACCCTCTCCCCAAAGGGGCGAGGGAACGGTTTACTCCCTCTCCCTTTCAGGGAGAGGGCTGGGGTGAGGGTGGTGTCGACACCACGCCGCCCGTCATCGTCTGCTGCACCTGCTGTTTATCCATATTCACCGCGTTCAGCTTGCCGTTCACCGTCGGCTTAAGCGGGGCATTCGCCTGGACGCTGCCGCTGGCGGTCATCTGAATATTGCCGTCGCCCGTAATCGGTAACGCAGGCCAGCCCCACTGCTGCAGCACGTTGAGCGGTACGCCGCGCCCGTTCAGGCTCACCGTGGTCTGCCGCTGCGGCAGCTGTGAAACCGTCGCCGTGGCTTCCAGAATCCCTTTCTCGGTAAAGGCGCTCAGGTCGGTAATGTTCACCGTGGCGGCGTTAGCATTCAGCGCCAGCGACGGCCGGCGCACGTCCAGGCGGTTAAAGGTCGCCGCCGCGCCGTTTAATGTTGCGCTGCCGCCCCAGACGCCCCACTGGCGATCTTTCGCCAGCTGCAGGTTTGCGCCATAGCCGTCCAGAGAGGTGATCTGCCACGGGAAAGCGGGATCGATGTCGATCACCAGGTTGCGGCTCAGGCCGAATTTTTGCAGCGTGACGCTGTTCAGCCACTCCGGCAGCGGTTCCATCCACAGCGTTTTCCAGTTCTGCGGCAGGGTGTATTCCAGCCCGGCGATGGCAACATCGTCCAGCACCAGCGCTTTACCGTCGCGCAGCCAGTTGCCGGACGTGCGCACCATGCCGCCTTCCCAGCGGGAGGTGAACTGACGCAGCGCTATGCCCTGCGGGGAAAACTCCGCATTCAGGATCGGGTCAAACAGATGCAGCGAGCCGTAGATAAACTCGCTGGCGTTCATGGACAGGCGGCCTTCCTGGCTCTGCCAGTCGCCTTTGCTTAACGTCAGGTTGCGCAGGCTTAAGTCGAGATCGGTCACCGCCCAGTCCGGGCCCTGCAGGCGGGCGTCGGTGACTTCCAGACGGCCAATCTGTAAAGAGGGAATGGTGGCCAGCGGCGCGAAGAACGCCTTCAGCGTTTTGTCGCTCTGTAGGCGGATCTCGTTCAGGCGCATGGTGTCGATAATCCAGCTTCCGTCGGCGTTGCGCAGGGCGGAGCCGGTGAGCGAGCCACGGGCCATATCGGCACCAATGGTGTTCAGCACTACCTCCTTGCCGTTCAGCTGGCCTTCGATCAGCACGTTGGTGGCCGGTACGCCGTTAAGAGTGAGCGAGCCCGCGCTCATCTGTATCTGCGCGTTTTTACCCAGCACGTTGCCCGCTTCCGGCTGCCATGGGCTGACGCCGCCCGTGACCTTTTGCGCGCTCAGATCCCATTCGGTATTCGGGCTGTTAAAGGCCATATTGTTCAGCTGCAGACGATCGGCCTGGAAGGGCAGCGGCGCCGTTTGAGGCGAGAGATTCAGCGTACCGTCGAACAGGGTGATGGTGCCCATATGCAGCGGATCGGTGATCTGACGGCTGCTCAGGCCAATATCGACTTTTTTGGCAACTAATGTGGCGGGTTTACCGTCCCGTCCAAAGGTGACATTTTCCAGAATGAGGTGGGAAGGCGACGAAAAGCGGTGATTCATCTTATCGAAACTGAGTTCGTAGTCGGTATTCACCGTTATCCAGCTGCTGACCTGAGCCGCGCCCCAGCGGGTCTGGAGCAAAATATAGAACGCCAGCAGCACAATAAGCAGGGCTACCAGAAGATAGACGAGTAGCTTTCCAATAAATTTCATGGTCTTCCATCCCGCAAAACGAACATAAGGGAGTTATGCACGATTTATGCGCAATGCTCAAGGCGGGAATGGTGTAATTAGATGTCACGGCAGGCATTGACTGCCTGCCGTGAGGGGGATCAGTTCTTCTCAGGCGGGAAAACGAGGTTCAGCACGATAGCGGTGATACCGCCGGCGGCAATGCCGGAAGAGAGCAGGTTTTTCACCCAGTCAGGCGCAAACTGCAGGATCAGCGGCTGCTGGGAAACGCCCAGACCGACGGCCAGCGACAGCGCGATAATCATGATCGCGCGGCGGTTCAGCGGCTCGCGAGAGACGATACGCACGCCGGAGGCCGCGATAGTCCCGAACATCACCAGCGTTGCGCCGCCCAGCACCGGCTCAGGGATGTGCTGCACAAAGCCGCTCACCGCCGGGAACAGGCCGAGGACGATCAGCATCAGCGCCACCACGAAACCAACGTAGCGGCTGGCCACGCCGGTCAGCTGGATCACGCCGTTGTTCTGGCCGAAGCAGGAGTTCGGAAAGGTGTTGAATACCGCAGAGACAAACGAGTTCAGGCCGTTCGCCAGCACGCCGCCTTTCAGGCGCTTCATGTACAGCGGGCCGGACACCGGCTGCTCGGAGACGTCGGAGGTGGCTGTGATATCACCGATGGTTTCCAGAGAGGTGATCATAAAGACCAGCATCAGCGGCAGGAGCAGGCCCCAGTCAATGCCCAGGCCGTAGTAAAGCGGCGTTGGGACGGTGATCAGCGCGCTGTTGGTCGGCGCGGTGTTCTCCGGCAGCATGCCCAGCGCCCACGCCAGCAGATAGCCCGCCGCCATGGCGATCACCAGCGAGGCCACGCGCAGGTAAGGGTTACGCTGACGGTTAAGCAGAATGATGATCGCCAGCACCACGCCCGCCAGCAGCAGGTTTTTCGGCGCGCCGAAGGTGTGGTCGCTCATTGCCGCGTAGCCGCCGCCGATGGAGGTGAGGCCCACCTGAATCAGCGACAGGCCGATAATCATAACGACGACGCCGGAAACCAGCGGGGTGATCACGCGGCGAGCCAGGTGCAGCACGCGGGAGATGACCATCTCCGTGCAGCTTGCCAGCATCAGCGTGCCGAACAGCGCTGCCATCATCGTCGGGACATCTGCGCCGCCGGTTTTCAGCGCCGTACCGCCCATGATCAGCGGCGCCACGAAGTTAAAGCTGGTGCCCTGAATTGACAATAATCCAGAGCCCACCGGACCCCAGGCTTTAATTTGAATAATGGAGGCCACGCCGGAGGCGAACAGAGACATACTGATAATGTGCTGCGTGTCCTGAGCCGGTAATCCGAGCGCCTGGCAAATCAGCAGCGCCGGGGTGATTACCGCAACAAACATTGCGAGAAGATGCTGGCAGGCGGCGAAAAGCGTCTGCGGCAGCGGCGGGCGGTCTTCAAGGCGGTAAATCAGTTCGCTATTTTGCTTCTGCGCAATCGGTTGCGCATCGGGCGACTCTATGCTGTTAACGGACATCGGCGGCAATCCCACGGTGGAAAAGCGGGCATTTTATCTGACCATCTGGTAAAAGCAAACGATTGCCAACAAAAAAAAGGAAGAAAATCTGCCGATGTGAGCAGGTTTTTTACAACCCATCGGAAAAAAAAATTACACTTTTTGCGCCGGGGGCTCATGACGAGCGCAACCCGGCCCAGGATAACGCCGCGTGTGTATGGAACACGCGCATAACAGGAGCCTTTTATGATTCATCTCGATACGTTGTCGACCCTTGTTGCCGCAACGCTGGTTCTTCTGCTTGGTCGCAAGCTGGTCCACAGCGTTTCCTTTCTGAAAAAATACACTATTCCTGAACCTGTCGCCGGCGGTCTGCTGGTGGCGCTGGCCCTGCTGATACTGAAAAAAAGCATGGGCTGGGAAATTGATTTTGATATGTCCCTGAAAGACCCGCTGATGCTGGCTTTCTTTGCCACCATCGGCCTGAACGCCAACCTGGCAAGCCTGCGCTCGGGTGGTAAGGTGCTCGGCGTGTTTCTGATTGTGGTGGTGGGGCTGTTGCTGATGCAAAACGCCATCGGCATCGGCATGGCAACGCTGCTGGGGCTGGATCCGCTGATGGGTCTGCTGGCGGGGTCAATTACCCTTTCGGGCGGTCACGGTACCGGCGCGGCGTGGAGCAAGCTGTTCATCGAACGCTACGGGTTTGAAAACGCGACGGAAGTGGCGATGGCCTGCGCGACCTTTGGCCTGGTGCTGGGTGGCCTGATTGGCGGCCCGGTAGCGCGTTATCTGGTGAAGCACTCCACCACGCCGAACGGCAGACCGGACGATGAAATGGTGCCGACCGCGTTCGAAAAGCCGGACGTTGGCCGCAGCATCACCTCACTGGTGATGATTGAAACCATCGCGATGATTGCCATCTGCCTGACCGTAGGCAAAGTGGTTGCGCAATGGCTGGCGGGCACTGCATTTGAACTGCCAACGTTCGTCTGCGTGCTGTTTATCGGGGTGATCCTGAGCAACGGTCTGGCGCTGATGGGCTTTTACCGCGTGTTTGACCGCGCGGTATCGGTGCTCGGCAACGTCTGCCTGTCGCTGTTCCTGGCGATGGCGCTGATGAGCCTGAAACTGTGGGAGCTGGCCTCGCTGGCGCTGCCGATGGTGGCGATTCTGGCGGTGCAGGCGCTGTTTATGGCGCTGTACGCCATGTTCGTGACCTGGCGCATGATGGGGAAAAACTATGATGCGGCGGTGCTGGCGGCGGGTCACTGCGGGTTTGGTCTGGGGGCTACCCCAACGGCTATCGCCAACATGCAGGCGATCACCGAACGGTTCGGGCCATCGCATATGGCGTTTCTGGTGGTCCCGATGGTTGGCGCATTCTTCATTGATATCGTCAACGCGCTGGTGATCAAGCTGTACCTGATGCTGCCGATGTTTGCCTGAGATCAGGCGTTGGAATACCGTTCGGTTTCCGGCATCCAGCGCTCAATTAACGCTGCCGCCTGTTCGGGGTAGCGTTCATGAATATGGCGCGCAAGGCGCTGAACTTCGGGGATCATGGCCTGATCGCGCAATAAGTCCGCCACTTTGAATTCCGCATTTCCCGTCTGGCGCGTGCCCAGCAGTTCGCCCGGGCCGCGTATCTCCAGGTCTTTTTGCGCAATCACAAAGCCGTCGTTGCTGTCGCGCAGCACCTGCAGCCGCATCTGGGCGGTTTTTGAAAGCGGTGCTTTGTAAAGCAGCACGCAGTGCGACGCTACCGCGGCGCGGCCGACGCGCCCGCGCAGCTGGTGGAGCTGAGCAAGCCCCAGACGCTCCGGGTTTTCGATGATCATCAGGCTGGAGTTGGGCACGTCAACGCCCACTTCGATGACCGTCGTCGCGACCAGCAAATGCAGCTCCCCCTGTTTGAAGGACTGCATCACCGCTTGCTTCTCGGCGGGCTTCATGCGGCCGTGAACCAGGCCAACGTTCAGCTCGGGCAGCGCCAGCTTGAGCTCTTCCCACGTCGCTTCGGCGGCCTGCGCTTCCAGCAGCTCAGACTCTTCAATCAGGGTACAGACCCAGTAGGCCTGGCGCCCTTCATGGGTACAGGCGTTGCGCACGCGATCGATGATATCGCTGCGGCGCGTATCCGGTATCGCAACCGTTGTCACCGGCGTGCGGCCCGGCGGCAGCTCGTCGATGGTGGAGGTATCCAGATCGGCATAGGCGGTCATCGCCAGGGTACGCGGGATCGGCGTGGCGGTCATGATCAGCTGATGCGGGTGGAAGCCCTGCTGCAGCCCTTTTTCCCACAGCGCCAGACGCTGATGCACGCCAAAGCGGTGCTGTTCGTCGATAATCACCAGCGCAAGGCCGTTAAACTGCACCTGCTCCTGGAAGATAGCGTGCGTGCCGACAATCATCTGCACCTGGCCGCTGGCGATGGCTTCCTGCTGCGCAAGACGCGCTTTGCCTTTTTGCTTCCCGGCAAGCCAGCCCACCTCAATCCCGAGCGGCGCGAACCAGGCGCGGAAATTATTGGCGTGCTGCTCGGCCAGCAGCTCTGTCGGCGCCATCAGGGCGACCTGTTTGCCGTGGGCGATGGCGCGTAACGCGGCCAGGGCGGCAACCAGCGTTTTACCGGAGCCTACGTCGCCCTGCACCAGGCGCATCATCGGCACGTCGAGCGCCATATCGCGTTCGATCTCGGCGGTGACGCGCGCCTGCGCGCCGGTGGGCTTAAAGGGCAGAGAGGCCAGCAGCTTATCTTTGAGCACATCATTCGGGCTTAACGGCTGAGCGTGGAAACGCTGTGCGCCGGCGCGAAGCGCCAGCATGCTCAGGTTATGCGCCAGTAATTCCTCAAGGATAAGACGCCGTTGGGCGGGGTGTTTGCCGCTTTCTAAATCGCTGAGCAGCAGCGTTGGCGGCGGGCGGTGCAGGGTGCGCAGCGCCTCGGGCAGGCTCATCATCCCCTGAGCCAGTTCTGGCGGCAGCAGCTCGGTAATGGCGCAAGTATCGAGCAGTTCAAGGGCCTGATCGGTGAGCTTACGCAGCGTCGCCTGCTTAATGCCTTCGGTCGTCGGGTAAACCGGAGTAAGCGTCTCCTGCAGCTCCGGCGTGCTGAGATCGCCCTGCACGCGGTACTCCGGGTGGATCATCTCTGCGCCGTATTTCCCGCGCTTGGCTTCGCCATAGGCCAGCACCCTGCGGCCTGTCGCCAGGCTGTTTTTCATCGCCGCGCTGAAGTTGAAAAAACGCATGGTGAGGATGCCGGTGCCGTCGCTGATCTGACAGGTCATCATCCGGCGTCCGCCGAAAGTGATATTGCAGTTCAGGACTTCGCCTTCAACGGTGGCGTAAATGGCGGGAAGCAGATCGCCAATCTTGTAGAGCTGGGTGCGGTCTTCGTAACGCAGGGGAAGGTGAAGCAGGAGATCCTGCACGGTGTGCAGGCCAATTTTTGCCAGCTTATTGCTTTGCGCCGCGCCCACGCCCGTCAGGCTGTTGAGCGGGATAGCATCCAGCAGGCGGCCTTTCATCGGTTACCCGGCGTACTGCATGGTGGCCCACCACTCGGCATCGGCTTCAATCTCGCCCTGCGCGTTGACGTGGGGGTAAGGCAATTTTTTCTGCTTCGCAACGCGTGCCAGCACCGGATAGCCTCCTTCAAACAGCAGGCGCTGCTGTTCCTCTTCCGGCAGCATGCTGTTGCTGCGCTCGTACATCCCGGCGTTCTGACGCTGGCGCTGCGCTTCATACAGAATGAGCGCGGACGCCACGGAGACGTTAAGGGACTGAACCATGCCGATCATCGGAATGATGATGTCCCGATCCGCCAGATCCAGCGCTTCCTGGGAGATCCCGGTTTTCTCCTGCCCCATCAAAATGCAGGTCGGGCGGGTGTAGTCGATCTCGCGGAAATCCACGGCTTTTGCGGACAGGTTTGTCGCCAGGATCTGCATCCCGCGTCCTTTCAGATGCGATACGGCATCGCCAATCGTCTGGTGAGATTTGACGGATACCCAGCTGTTACTGCCTGCGGCAGCAGAGACCATGGTTCGCATCCGGTGACCCGGCCAGACGGCGTGCACTTCATGCACGCCGACGGCATCTGCGGTACGGACGATGGCAGAGACGTTATGGGGTTTATGCACCTGCTCCATGCAGACCGTCAAGTCAGGCTGACGTCTGGCGAGCATTTCGCAGATACGGGCATAACGTTGTGAATTCATAAACCTAGTTTCGGTTTCGGGTGACTTTAATCACGTCCGGCATGACGCGGATCTTGCGCATAATGTTCGCCAGGTGCACGCGGTCGCGGGCGGTCAGACGAATAAAGGCGCTATAGACGCGGCCGTCTTTTTCTTCCGTGTTCAGACTTTGAATGTTGGACGAGGCCGTGTTGATGGCTGCCGTCAGGTTCGCCAGGGCACCCTGGTGGTTGAACATATCCACCTTAATTTCAGTGATAAACTCCTGCGCCGTCTCTTTATCCCACTCGACCGCCATAAACTTCTCAGCTTCTTTCTGGTAGCCGCGAATGTTACGACAGGATTCATGGTGGATAACCAGCCCTTTGCCGGGGCTGACGTGCGCAATAATCGGGTCGCCAGGGATTGGACGGCAACATTTTGCGAAGGTGATCAGCACCCCGTCCGCGCCTTTAATCGGCAGATGCGCATGGCCGGATGCGCCTGGAGCAGCAGGCGTCGCTTCACCCTGCTGCAGGTTTTTCGCTACTACAACGCTCATCGCGTTACCCAGACCAATTTCCGCCAGAAGATCGTCCAGAGACGTGAGCTTCATACGGTCAAGTTCACGCTGGATATGCTCCGGTGGGATCTCAGCCAGCTTGCGGCTGCCGCCCAGCGCGTGGTTGAGCAGACGACGCCCCAGGCTGACAGAGTCATCGCGCTTGAGGTTTTTCAACAGCTGACGAATTTTGGCGCGCGCTTTGGAACTCACGACAAAGTTCAGCCAGGCCGCGTTCGGACGTGCGCCCGGCGCGGTAATAATTTCGACCGTCTGGCCGCTGGAGAGCGGCTGTGACAGCGGATAAGGCTGTCTGTCGACGCGTGCGCCCACGCAGGCATGCCCGATATCGGTATGCACGGCGTAGGCGAAGTCGACCGGCGTTGCGCCCGCAGGCAGTTCGACAATGCGGCCTTCTGGGGTGAAAACGTAAATCTCATCCGGGAAGAGATCGGATTTAACGCTCTCGATAAATTCGAACGAGCTACCCGCACTCTGCTGAAGCTCCAGCAGGCTCTGCATCCAGCGCTGGGCGCGGATTTGTGCGGTCGTGCTGCTTTCGCCACCGTGCTCTTTGTAAGCCCAGTGTGCGGCAACCCCCATCTCTGCCATCTGGTCCATGTCTTCGGTGCGGATCTGCACTTCAACAGGCACGCCGTGCGGACCGATCATCGAGGTATGCAAAGATTGATAGCCGTTCGCTTTCGGAATGGCGATGTAATCTTTCATGCGCCCCGGACGCGGCTTGTAGAGGCTGTGCATCTGCCCCAGCACGCGATAACAGGTGTCCGAGTCATGGACGATCACGCGGAACGCGTAAATATCCATGATCGAGTGAAAACGCTGCTCTTTGAGCACCATTTTGCAGTAGATGGAGTACAGATGTTTTTCGCGACCGCTGACGCGGCACGGAATTCCCGCTTCCTGCAACCGCCCTTCAATTTCAGAGAGGATCTTTTGAATCATCTCTTTACGGTTACCGCGCGCGGCTTTCACCACCTCTTTAATCACGCGATAGCGGTTCGGGTACAACGCTTCAAAGCCCAGCTCTTCCAGCTCGGTTTTAATGTGGTGGATACCTAAACGGTGCGCCAGCGGACTGTAAATTTCGAGGGTTTCACGGGCAATGCGGCGACGTTTATCCGGGCGAAGTGAGCCCAGCGTGCGCATGTTGTGGGTACGGTCAGCGAGTTTGATGAGAATGACGCGGATATCCTGCACCATCGCCATAATCATCTTGCGAAAGTTTTCGGCTTGCGCCTCTTTCTTATCGCGGAATTTAAGCTTATCAAGCTTAGAGACCCCTTCCACCAGCTCGGCAACGCTTTTGCCAAACAGCTGTTCCATATCCTGGTAGGTGGCAGGGGTATCTTCGATCACGTCGTGCAGCAGGGCGGCCATCAGCGTTTCGTAGTCGAGTTTCATCTCGGCCAGAATACAGGCTACCGCAACCGGGTGCGTGATGTAGGGTTCACCGCTTGAACGTGTCTGGCCCTCGTGAGCGTCACGTGCAACGAGATACGCCTGCTGAAGACGCTTAATCTGGTCTTCAGGCAGGTAGGTTTGAATCAGTTGATTCAGGCTTTCAAACAGATACAAGGGCGACCCGCAGGTTTAATTAACGACGACCTTCAGCAATGGCGGTTACGGCCTGCAGTTCTGCGGCTTCCTGCTCTTGCTGCTCCTGGCGCTCACGCACGTCGAGGATCTGGTTGTTGATCAGACCTTCTTCGATTTCGCGAAGTGCAATAACGGTGGTTTTATCGTTTTCTTCCGGTACCAGCGGATCTTTACCGCCTACCTGCATCTGACGAGCGCGACGCGCGGCGACCAGCACCAGGTCAAAACGGTTACCAATTTTCTCTACAGCGTCCTGAACAGTTACGCGTGCCATACTTAAAATGCTCCACAGGTGAAGAAATGACTGGGCATGATACTGAAAGTGGGTTCAGTCTGCCAACAGTTTGGTGATTAATGCGTCATGTCGCTGCTTCTGGCGGCTCATACGCAGTCGTTCTGCGCGAAGAATGGTTTTGAGATCGCTCAGCGCGGCATCAAAATCATCATTCACAATAAGGTAATCATATTCCGCGTAATGGCTCATTTCTGCAACTGCCTGTTCCATACGCTTTGCGATGACTTCTTCACTGTCCTGACCGCGGCCACGCAGGCGGCGATCCAGCTCATCTTTCGACGGCGGTAAAATAAAGATACTGCGCGAGTCAGGCATTTTCTTGCGAATTTGCTGTGCGCCCTGCCAGTCGATGTCGAGGAACACATTCACGCCCGTCGCCAGAACCTGCTCAATGGTTTCACGCGAGGTGCCGTAGTAGTTACCGAACACTTCAGCGTGTTCAAGAAACGCGTCTCTGCCGATCATCGCTCTGAACTCGTCGTGATCCACAAAGAAATAGTGTTCACCGTGCACTTCACCCGGGCGCGGCGCTCGCGTGGTGTGAGAAACAGAAACCTGTGTGTCGTACAACGGTTGGGTTTTTAACAGTGCCTGAATAAGGCTGGATTTACCCGCGCCACTAGGGGCAGAAACAATATAAAGCGTGCCTTGAGCCATGAGAGTCTTTTGTATGTGTTAACGAAGAAGTCCTACATACGGGCTTATTATACACGTCGCCGCAGTGTGACGTAGCCTTTGTCACACTTTTTACCCTGGATTATTGAATTTTGCGTACCGTTTTCAGGTTTTACCTGCGGTTTGCAGCAATAAAAATTAACGCTGGATAGCGCCTCGCAGCGTGAAAGGTTGCTATTAGCGTCGTTTCTCACGCCAGGTTATATCTTCTGCATTGCAAAGGAGGGGTAGCGATGTGGCGATGGATAAGCGGGTTAATGCTGTTGTGGTGTGGTTACGGGGCGGCGGTGTGTCCGGTGTGGTCACAGGCAAAAGCGGAAAAAGAGATTGCGTCATTAAGCGCACAAATCAAACGCTGGGATGAGGCTTACTGGAAGCAGGGGGTGAGCGAGGTTAATGATGAAGTGTATGACCAGCTCAACGGACGTTTAAACCAGTGGCAGCGTTGTTTTGGCAACGATTTTGTTGAGAGCACCCTTCCTGCGCTGGAGGGAAACGTAAAACATCCTGTTGCCCATACGGGGGTACGTAAAGCAGCCAGCAAAGAAGCGCTGGGTCACTGGATGCACGGTCGAAAAAATCTCTGGATGCAGCCAAAAGTCGACGGCGTGGCGGTGACGCTGGTGTATCGCAACGGAAAGCTAGCGCGGGCCATCAGCCGTGGTAATGGGCTAAAAGGCGAGGACTGGACGGCCCGCGTGCGTTTGATCCCGTCCGTGCCTAAGGAGGTATCTGGCGCCCTGGCAAACAGCGTCTTACAGGGGGAGCTTTTCTGGCTACGCGAAAACCACGTCCAGCGGCAGATGGGTGGAATGAATGCACGCGCAAAAGTCGCGGGTGCGATGATGCGACAAAAGGACAACGCGCTTCTGAGCCAGACAGGAATATTTATCTGGGCCTGGCCAGATGGACCGAAAGGAATGGAAAACAGGCTTTCTGAGCTGTCCAGCGCAGGCTTTTCCCTGACGGCACGCTATACGCTGCCCGTACAAACTATTGATGCTGTTGAAAAGCAGCGTTTGGCCTGGCAAAACACGGCATTACCCTTTGCCACGGATGGCATAGTGGTTCGGTCTGCGGAGTCTCCTTCAGGGGAGGGTTGGCTGCCCGGCGAAGGCAACTGGATTATCGCGTGGAAATATTCGCCTGCGGCACAGGTTGCAGAGGTCAGGAATATTCATTTTTCCGTGGGGCGCACGGGCAAAATTTCTGTCGTGGCGGCACTTGAGCCTGTGCAGCTGGACGATAAACAGGTGCAGCGAGTGAGTCTCGGTTCTGTTGGGCGCTGGCAGAGGCTGGATATTGCCCCGGGCGATCAGATCCAGGTCAGCCTGGCCGGGCAGGGTATCCCCTGGTTTGATAAGGTGGTCTGGCGAGGAGCGGACAGACAAAAACCAGAGCCTCCGGCCTCGCGTTATCACTCCCTGAGCTGCTTTTATGCCTCGCCGGAGTGTATGGAACAGTTTTTTGCCCGGCTGACGTGGCTCAGTTCTAAGCAGGTATTCAACATTGAAGGGTTAGGTGAGTCAGGCTGGCGGATGCTCTGGCAGGCGCATCATTTTGAACATCTCTTTTCGTGGCTGCTGTTAACGCAGGAGCAGTTGCAGTCGACGCCGGGGTTTTCCGCAGCGCGCGGACTGGCGCTCTGGCATCGCTTTAATCAGGTGCGTGAGCAGCCTTTTACCCGCTGGATTATGGCGCTGGGTGTTCCGCTGCCGCAGGCGTCGCTGAAGGCGTTGGGGGAGGTGTCCTGGCAGAAGATGAGCGAACGCAGTGAAAAGGCGTGGCAGACCTTACCGGGGATAGGTGAGGAGAAGGCGCGGCAAATCGTTAGCTGGCTGCACGCGCCAGAGATTGATGTGCTGGTCAGGTGGCTTGCCCGGCAGCACATCAACGGGTTCTGAGATTAGTGAGCGCCGTGCTTATAGTGAAAGACGGGCAGCCCGAGCTTCAGACGCAGCGCCAGCATGCGGGCCGTAAAGCCAAACAGCAGCGTGGAGATGACCACCACGTCGTGGTTTGAAACGTAATGCTGCAGGGCAATGTAGAGTACCGCTGCGGCGAAGGAGATGCCGGCGTACAGCTCTTTTTGGAAGACCAAGGGAATGCGTTTGCAGAACATATCGCGCAGCACGCCGCCGAAAACGCCTGTTACCACGGCAGCAATGGTGGCGATAACCGGGCCTTCCCCCATATCGAGCGCGATTTGCGCGCCGATGATGGAAAAGACGATCAGCCCCAGCGCATCAAGCACCAGGAACAGACGGCGAAGATGAGGCATAACGGGTGCCACTATGGTGGTTAATACGGCAGCCGTTGCGACGATAATCACATACTCAGGATGCTTCACCCAGCCGAGCGGGTAATGGCCAAGCAGGATGTCGCGCACGGAACCACCGCCCAGCGCGGTTGCAGTGGCAATAATGATCACGCCGAAGGTGTCCATCCGGCGACGCCCGGCGGCGAGAGCGCCAGTCATGGCTTCTGCGGTGATACCAATGAGATAAAGAATGTGAAGCAGCATATACCCTCCGGTGTGAACGCGGAAAGGTTAGCGATTTGTGCGCAAGATCACGATTGAGATTTTCTAAGGTGATGGGATTTCACCTATAAAATTTAATCAATACACGTTGAATATCTTTGATACTTGGCTGGTGAATTAGAAAAGAGAGGGAAATTCGGATTAGAAATAATAATGGGTGGCGTCAGCCGACACCACCCAAAAAGCGATTACTCAATATTCTGGATCTGCTCGCGCATCTGCTCAATCAGAACCTTAAGTTCAATCGCTGAGTTGGTCACTTCAGCATTGATAGACTTAGACGCCAGAGTGTTCGACTCGCGGTTGAACTCCTGCATCATAAAGTCCAGGCGGCGGCCTACAGCTTCCTTCTTCTTCAGGATGTTATAGGTCTCTTTCACGTGCGCTTCCAGACGATCCAGCTCTTCGGCCACGTCAACGCGCTGCGCCATCAGCACCAGCTCTTGTTCCAGACGGGTGTTTTCCAGCTGAACTTCCGCTTCTTCCAGCTTGGCGACCAGACGCTCGCGCTGCCATTGCAGTACTTCCGGCATGTGGGTGCGGACTTTGGCTACTTCAGCGCTGACGCCTTCAAGACGCTGCTCAATCATCGCTTTCAGCGCCTGGCCTTCGGTTTCGCGGGCAACGATAAAGTCGTCCAGCGTGCCGTCGAGGGCTGCCAGGATTTCAGCGGCAATGGCATCCAGATCCTGCTCACCGGCGGCCATGACCCCAGGCCAGCGCAGAATATCAACCGGGTTGATTTCACCTTCATCGCTCTGCATTTTGACCCAGTTCGCCGCATTCACGAGCTGTTTCGCCAGCTTTTCGTTGAGGATCAGTTCGCCCTGCGCGCTGGCATCTGGCTCAAAGCGCAGGTTGCATTCCACTTTCCCGCGGGTCAGACGCGTACGGATACGCTCGCGCACCACAGGTTCAAGGCTGCGGAACTGTTCCGGCATACGGAAATATGTTTCCAGATAGCGCTGGTTTACCGAACGCATTTCCCAGGTAGCGCTACCCCAGCTACCCTTGATTTCACGCCGGGCGTAGGCGGTCATACTGCGGATCATAGACATTCCCGTTTTTAAAGGAGAGATGGGGGGATTATAGCTTTCGGGGGCTTCTCAGGATAGGAATAAGCGTCCTTTATCCGTATAATGCGCAGCCACATTCGTTTCAAGCCGGAGAATCCATCATGCGTCCATCAGGTCGTAGCGCCAATCAGGTGCGTCCCGTCACCCTGACCCGTAACTATACAAAACACGCTGAAGGCTCCGTGCTGGTTGAGTTTGGTGACACCAAAGTGCTGTGCACCGCGTCCATCGAAGAGGGCGTTCCGCGCTTTCTGAAAGGTCAGGGCCAGGGCTGGATCACCGCCGAGTACGGCATGCTGCCGCGCGCGACCCATACCCGTAACGCCCGTGAAGCGGCAAAGGGTAAGCAGGGTGGCCGTACCATGGAAATTCAGCGTCTTATCGCGCGTGCGCTGCGCGCCGCCGTTGATCTGAAAACTCTCGGTGAATTCACTATTACTCTGGACTGCGACGTGATTCAGGCAGATGGCGGCACGCGTACCGCGTCCATTACCGGTGCCTGCGTGGCGCTGGCCGATGCCCTGAACAAGCTGGTTGCAGCCGGTAAGCTGAAAACCAACCCTATGAAAGGGATGGTCGCGGCGGTTTCCGTGGGGATCGTTAACGGTGAAGCGCTTTGCGATCTGGAATACGTTGAAGATTCCGCCGCCGAGACCGACATGAACGTGGTGATGACCGAAGATGGCCGCATCATTGAAGTGCAGGGCACGGCGGAAGGCGAGCCGTTCACCCATGAAGAACTTCTCTCCCTGCTGGCGTTGGCCCGAGGGGGAATCGAATCCATTGTAACGACGCAAAAAGCGGCGTTAGAAAATTGATTTTAAAGGCGACCAGTGAGTCGCCTTTTTTTTGCCTGTAAGACAGAAAAAACCAAAGGAGCGAATCCATGAAATCGTATCAGCGCCAGTTTATTGAGTTTGCGATTAATAAACAGGTACTTAAGTTTGGCGAGTTTACGCTGAAATCCGGGCGTAAGAGCCCCTATTTCTTCAACGCCGGGCTGTTCAATACCGGGCGCGATCTGGCACTGTTAGGCCGTTTCTATGCCGAAGCGCTGGTGGATTCCGGAATTGATTTTGACCTGCTGTTTGGCCCGGCCTACAAAGGCATTCCAATTGCGACGACCACTGCAGTCGCGCTGGCAGAACACCATGACCGTGACGTGCCGTACTGCTTTAACCGCAAAGAGGCCAAAACCCACGGCGAAGGCGGTAATCTTGTGGGCAGCGCGCTGCAGGGCCGCGTGATGCTGGTCGACGACGTGATTACCGCAGGCACCGCGATCCGTGAATCTATGGAGATTATCCAGGCCAACGGTGCGACGCTGGCTGGCGTGCTGATTTCTCTGGATCGTCAGGAGCGTGGTCGCGGCGATATCTCTGCTATCCAGGAAGTAGAGCGTGATTACAGCTGCAAAGTGACCTCTATCATCACCCTGAAAGACCTGATTGCGTATCTGGAAGAGAAGCCAGAGATGGCGGATCATCTGGCGGCGGTTCGGGCGTATCGCGAAGAGTTTGGCGTGTAATTGAATTGCCCGGCGGCGCTACGCTTACCGGGCCTGCGGTGCTACTGCAGCTGCGCTGCCACTAACGGCCAGCGGGCGTCAAAATCGTCCGTTGGTCGGTATTTAAATTCGCTGCGCACAAAGCGGGAGAGCATGCCTTCACAAAACGCCAGGATCTGGCTTGCCAGTAATGTCTCATCCGTATTGTATCCTTCGCCTTCACGCATTTTCTTCTCGCGCAGCACCTGGCGCAGCTGTGCTTCAATACGCTCGAAAAGCTGATTGATGCGGCCCTGCAGCCTGTCCTGCTCAAACATCAGCGCGTGGCCGGTCAGGATTCGGGTTAAACCCGGATTGCGTTCCCCAAAGCCCAGAATTAACAGCACAATCAGACGCAGACGCGCGGTGGTGTCTTTTTCGTCTTTCAGAATCAGGTTAATGCGCGTAATCAGACTGTCTTCAATAAACTCGATCAGGCTGTCGAACATTTTTGTTTTGCTGGGGAAATGACGATACAGCGCCGCCTCAGAGACACCCACAGAGGCGGCCAGTTTGGCGGTGGTGATGCGTTGACTGCCATCGCTGGATTCAAGCATCAGAGCCAGAGATTGAAGTATTTCTTCGCGACGATTCCTTTTCGCGGTTTGTTTTTCTGCCATGTTACAAAATACCCCTGAAAAATAAGCACTTGCCAGGCTGGCATCCACACAGCGACCGCAAACTGACGTTTGCGGTTTGTTATTGCGTTATGGCGCTGCGAGATACGTGTGTGTCGGGCGGTTATTTGCGCCCGGAATGGCCGAAGCCGCCTTCGCCACGGTCGGTGGCATCAAAGTCTGCCACCAGGTTAAATTCTGCCTGTACCACCGGTACAAAAACCATCTGCGCGATACGCTCGCCCGGTTCAATGGTGAAGCTGTCCTGGCCACGGTTCCAGACGGACACCATCAGCTGACCCTGGTAATCGGAGTCGATCAGGCCGACCAGGTTACCCAGCACAACGCCGTGCTTATGGCCCAGACCCGAGCGCGGCAGGATGACTGCCGCCAGAGACGGGTCAGCAATGTGGATCGCCAGGCCCGTTGGGATCAGGGTGGTGGCACCGGGAGCCAGTTCTACGGCGTCATCGAGACAGGCGCGCAGGTCAAGTCCGGCAGAGCCGGAGGTGGCATAGGTTGGCAGCGGGAATTGCTCGCCAACACGCGGGTCCAGAATCTTAACGTCGATTTTTTTCATCATAACGGGTAACGATCTCGTCCAGTAATTGTTGGCCCAGGAGTTCCTTGCGCTCAAGCGGTAAGATTTTATCTCCATCCTGCCAGAAAAGGTGCAGTGCGTTGCTGTCGCTATTAAATCCTTGCGTGGCCAGCGATACGTCGTTCGCGCAAATTAAATCGAGGTTTTTGCGGGTACGTTTTTGCCGGGCATATTCTTCCACATTATTCGTTTCTGCGGCAAATCCAACAACGTAAGGACGATGGCTTTTTAATGCGGCGACACCGGCAACAATGTCCGGGTTTTTCACCATTTTCAGTGTTAATTCATCGCCTTGCTTTTTGATTTTAGACTCGGCGATGGTCTCGGCGCGATAGTCTGCCACGGCCGCACAGCCGATAAAAATCTGCTGGCGTTGCGCATGAGCCTGCACGGCGGCTTCCATCTCCAGCGCGGTGGTGACATTAATGCGCTGCACAAAAGGTGGCGTAGGTAGCGAGACCGGGCCGCTGACCAGCGTGACGTTAGCACCGCGTTTTGCCGCTGCGACAGCAATTGCAAAGCCCATTTTGCCGGAGCTGTGATTGGTGATGTAGCGCACCGGATCCAGCGGCTCGCGAGTCGGGCCCGCGGTAATCATGATGTTGAGATGTTGCAGGTCGTTGACAGGCGAGAAATGGGCGGCGGCCATATCGACAATCGTCAACGGGTCGAGCATACGCCCTGGGCCAACGTCGCCGCAGGCCTGGCTGCCGCTGTCCGGGCCCCAGATAAGCAGGCCGCGCGAGGCCAGCGTCTCCAGATTATGCTGGGTGGCGGCATTGCGGTACATCTGCTGGTTCATGGCGGGCACAACGGCGACGGGCGCAGGCGTCGCGAGGCAAATGGTCGAAACCAGATCGTTCGCCATACCGGCCGCCACGCGGGCAATTAAATCTGCCGTGGCAGGGGCAAGAATCACCAGATCGGCCCATTTACCAAGCTCAATATGCCCCATCGCGGCTTCGGCGGCCGGGTCGAGCAGGCTGTCAGATACCGGGTATCCTGAAACCGCCTGCAGGCTCAGAGGGGTGATAAAGGCTTTACCGCCTTCGGTTATCGCGACCCGCACGTCCGCCCCGCGCTCGCGCAGACGACGCACCAGCTCCGGCGCTTTATAGGCAGCAATGCCGCCGCTCACGCCAAGAACGATTTTTTTACCGGCCAGGCTCATCATGATTCTTTCCTGTTGGGTTTCACCAGAGAGCGGGCATTTTATCACAATCCCAAATAGGGGGTGATGAAGTCCTTTATTCACTTTGCGAGGCGCTACGCAAGAACGAAACCTCAGCGTCGAGCCCCGGATTTGCCTGTGGCAGCATAATGGCAAACAGAAGGAGGCCAGGCATGGAAGAGACTGAACTGCTGCTACCACGCGAAAAAATGCTGCGTCATGGCGTCACGTTATTAAAAGATGACGAACTGCTGGCGCTCTTTTTACGTACAGGTACGAAGGGAAAAACGGTATTTACGCTGGCGAGAAATCTGATAGACCATTTTGGTTCACTACATGGTCTGCTGACAGCCGAACTGGAGGAATTTACGCACGTAGAAGGCATTGGCGTCGCGAAGTATGCCCAGTTACGGGGTATTGCTGAACTTGCACGGCGATTTTATAACGTGCAGATGGAGGAGCAAGATCCGATCCTTACCCCTGACATGACCCGCGAATTTTTGCAAAGCCAGCTATCCGGTCTGGAGCGGGAGATCTTTATGGTGATCTTTCTCGACAACAGGAACCGGGTACTGAAGCACAGCCGCCTGTTTTCGGGTACACTGAGCCACGTTGAGGTACATCCGCGTGAAATTGTGCGTGAAGCGATAAAAGTGAATGCAGCGGGCGTGATCCTCGCGCATAATCACCCCTCTGGCTGTGCAGAACCGAGCAGAGCTGACAAAGAAATCACCGAACGCATTATCAAATGCTGTCAATTCATGGACATTCGTGTGCTGGACCATCTGATAATTGGCCGCGGAGAGTACATTTCTTTTGCAGAACATGGCTGGATTTAGGCTATTTCTCGCGATCCATCGGGATCTTTGTCTGTTCGGGACTTGAGCACACCGCCGAGTCAGCGTATACTACGCCACCTTTGAGAATCTCGGGTTTGGCATTTGGGCCTGGCAATCGAGAGTTCACTTAGAACTACGCGATGACCGGGCTGTAAAGCCTGACGAGGCGCCGATACCCCATACGAAGCTCGAGCTAATTTGATTTTTGGAGAATAGACATGTCCCGAGTCTGCCAAGTTACTGGCAAGCGTCCGGTGACCGGTAACAACCGTTCCCACGCACTGAACGCGACTAAACGCCGTTTCCTGCCGAACCTGCACTCTCACCGTTTCTGGGTTGAGAGCGAGAAGCGTTTTGTCACCCTGCGCGTATCTGCTAAAGGTATGCGTGTAATCGATAAGAAAGGCATCGATACAGTTCTGTCTGAACTGCGTGCCCGTGGCGAAAAGTACTAAGTACTTAAAGAGGAAATAAATCATGGCTAAAGGTATTCGCGAGAAAATCAAGCTGGTTTCTTCTGCTGGTACAGGTCACTTCTACACCACCACGAAGAACAAACGTACTAAGCCGGAAAAACTGGAACTGAAAAAATTCGATCCAGTTGTACGCCAGCACGTACTGTACAAAGAAGCTAAAATCAAATAATTTTAGCCTCCTTGTATTGAAAAACCCCGCAACTGCGGGGTTTTTTGCATTCTGCATCTCAACGGAGGAACCATGCCTGAATTACCTGAGGTAGAGACCAGCCGTCGCGGCATTGAGCCCCATCTGGTCGGCGCGACTATTCTTCATGCTGTCGTTCGCAATGGACGACTGCGCTGGCCGGTGTCCGATGAGATCCACGCGTTAAGCGACAAACCCGTCCTTAGCGTGCAGCGCCGCGCGAAATACCTGCTGCTGGAGCTGCCTGACGGCTGGATTATTATCCATCTGGGAATGTCCGGGAGCCTGCGCATCCTGACCGAAGAACTGCCTGCGGAAAAGCACGACCATGTTGATCTGGTAATGAGCAACGGCAAAGTGCTGCGCTACACCGATCCAAGGCGCTTTGGCGCGTGGCTGTGGACGAAGGAGCTGGAAGGTCACAACGTGCTGGCGCATCTGGGCCCTGAGCCGCTTTCAGACGCGTTTAACGCGGACTACCTGAAAGAGAAGTGCGCGAAGAAAAAGACCCCGATCAAGCCCTGGCTGATGGATAACAAGCTGGTGGTCGGCGTGGGGAATATTTACGCCAGTGAATCGCTGTTCGCGGCCGGGATCCATCCCGATCGGCTGGCTTCGTCGCTGTCCGCGCAGGAGTGTGAGCTGCTGGTTCGGGTCATTAAAGCCGTGCTGCTGCGCTCGATTGAGCAGGGCGGGACCACGCTGAAAGACTTCCTGCAAAGCGACGGTAAACCGGGCTATTTTGCCCAGGAGCTGCAGGTGTATGGCCGTAAAGGTGAGCCATGCCGGGTATGCGGGACGCCGATCGTTGCCGCGAAGCACGCCCAGCGCGCCACGTTCTACTGCCGCCAGTGTCAGAAATAGCGCTACTTTAGCTTTTCCATCAGCGCCTGGTGGACGTTATCCGGCAGGAAATGGGTAACGTCCCCGTGATGGCGCGCCACCTCTTTCACCAGCGTGGACGAGATAAACGACCACTCTTTTGACGGCATCAGGAATACGCTTTCCAGCTCCGGCATCAGGTGGCGGTTCATATGCGCCAGCTGCATCTCATACTCGAAGTCTGCCACCGCGCGCAGGCCGCGAATCAGAATATTGGCCTGCTGGGCGCGGGCGAAGTTCGCCATCAGGTCGCTGAACCCGACGACTTCAACATTCGGCAGGTGAGAAATGGCATCAGTGGCAAGCTGCACGCGCTCGTTGAGATCAAACATCGGCTTTTTGCTTGGGCTGGCGGCAATCGCCAGGATCACCTTGTCGAACATGCCCGCCGCACGGGTAATGATGTCAAGATGACCGTTAGTGATCGGATCGAAGGTACCCGGATAAATCGCTTTTGTGCTCATGGCTCACGTTTTCTCTGAGTAGCCGCGGCAGAGCGCCCACAGCTCGGTGTATTTGTTGAAAGTATACTGGGCATTCACTACCGCCAGTAACCAGCCCTGCTTACCATCCAGCACGCCACCGCGCAGCAGCAGCGTTTTCAGAAACGCGCCCAGCGTGTGGGTGAAGATTCCCGTCAGCGAAGCCTTCTTGCCCCTCTGGTGACGCTCCTGCGCCCATGCGGTGGCATAGTTGAGCTGCTTTTGCTGGAAGCTGGCGAAATCACGGCAGGTCAGATGCAGCAAATCACCCGTCAGGGGGATGACCTTGGCGCCGTCGCAGGCCAGTGACTCATGGACAAGGTTGTCGTTGTACTGATAGCGCTCGCGCTCGTAGAGACGCATTACGCGATCTGGATACCAGCCGCTGTGGCGCATGAAGCGGCCAAGGAAGTAGTTGCGACGCGCGATGCTGTATACGGCGCCAGGCTGGGGTGATGAAAGCACCGCCTGAATAGCCTGCTGAAGCTCCGGCGTGATGCGTTCGTCGGTATCGAGCATCAGCACATAATCACCGGTAGCATACCCCTGCGCGCGCTGGCGCTGGATGCCATAGCCTTGCCAGTCAGTATCGGTAAAAACTTTTGCGCCCGCAGCCCGGGCGATGTCCACCGTGTTGTCCGTGCTTCCGGAGTCGAGGATAACAATTTCGTCAGCCCAGGCGACGGAGGCCAGGCAATCCGGAAGCAGGTCGGCGGCGTTTTTGGCGATCATGACGACCGACAGACGCGTAGACATTAGTGGCTCCGCTGAGGCAGATAAGGTTGCAGAAGCTGCAGCAGACGGGTGAGTGCGCCCTGATTCTGGTGCAGCACTTCGACGGCGTGGCGACCGTACCACAGGCGGTAATCTTCGTCCGTCAGAAGAGTTGATACTTCTTTGACGACCGAGTCCGCATCGGTCACGGTAATTAAACCATCGGCCTGCTGCAATTTAGCGCAGATATCTTTGAAGTTAAACGTGTGTGGACCCATCAGCACAGGAATGGCGTGGGCTGCCGGCTCCAGCGGGTTATGGCCTCCGCGCTCCACCAGGCTGCCGCCAACAAAGGCGAGATCAGCAATACCGTAGAGCAACATCAATTCGCCCATCGTATCGCCAATCACCACCTGGGTACTGCCGGAAGGGATCTCTCCGCTGCTGCGCAGGGTGAAGCTGAAGCCGCCTTTCTGCACCATTTCGCGGGCGTCTTTAAAACGTTCAGGGTGACGAGGCACCAGAATCAGCAGTAGGTCCGGGAAGGTTTCCAGCAGCTTGCGGTGCGCCTGCAGGATAATCGCCTCTTCACCCTCGTGAGTACTGGTCGCGATCCAGACCTGCCGACGCGGAGCCCACTGGCGGCGCAGCGTGATGGCGCGGGCGGCCAGTTCAGGGGTAACGGAAATATCGAATTTCAGGCTGCCGGTCACGGCAAGCTGGTTGCGCTTCAGGCCCAGGGCGATAAAGCGCGCCGCGTCTTCTTCGTTCTGCGCGGCAATCAGCGTGATTTTGCTCAGCAGGCGGCGCATAAATTTGCCCAGCTTGCCGTAGCCTTTTGCCGAGCGCTCTGACAGGCGCGCGTTGGCGATCACCAGCGGAATTTTACGGGCATGCAGCGCGGAAATCATGTTCGGCCACAGCTCGGTTTCCATCACGATAACCAGCTTCGGGCGAACGGTATTCAGGAAACGATTCATAGCGCAGGGCAGATCGTATGGGAGGTAGACGTGATGAACGTCTTTGCCAAACGCGGATAACGCGCGCTCCGAGCCGGTTGGCGTCATGGTGGTGACGGTAATCGGCAGAGACGGGTAGCGGTGGCGCAGAGCGCGAACCAGCGGGATCGCCGCCAGCGTTTCACCGACAGAAACGGAATGCAGCAAAATACCGTCCGGGGCGACTTTATTGCGGCAAAAGCCATAGCGTTCAGCCCAGCGTTTACGATACGCAGGCGCTTTACGGCTACGAAGCAACAGTCTCAGCCACACCAGTGGCTGAATGATATAGAGCAGGGCGGTATACAACAATTCCAAGCGATTATCCGTCTTTTTAGTTTCGGCGGGCAAATTCTAAGCATTTAAGCCAGGTAAAGCTATCTCTTATGCCAGATACCGTTTTAAACGGAAGTAGCGTCGGCCCAGGCGCCAGCGCAAACGCGGGCTTTTGGCACTTTTCCAGATAAGCTTCCAGATCCCGGTGTCGAAGAACTCTTTGATAATCATTGTTTTCTTCGTCTCATCCTTCATATTGTCGAAGGTATGAATGATCCCGAGCCCCTCTTTGGCGATTTGCCAGTGGCAGGCGGGGATATTTTTCACTTTATCCGGGTAACGCTGGTTAATGGCATCAAGCATCTGCAGGATTTTCATGTAGTGGCGCGCGGAGCGAATCAGCGTGTCGTCATTATCCGGCATGTGCGATACCGAGGCAGAGTGAATGTAGTAGTCATAAAAGCGTTCGCTGGTGTACTGAACGCGCTCTGCGGCAAGCAGCACCTCGGTGGTCCACGGGATATCCTGATGACGCAGGCCGGGTTCGAAATGGAAACTGTGTTTACGAATAAAATCGTGGCGATAGATATTAAGCCAGGTCACGTGCAGGAACTTACGTGAATCCAGCGCCATCTTTAGCCATGCCGGGCCCGTCATAACGCCCGTCGAGGCGAGTTTATCCTCAGGGAAGATAGGACGAGACGGTTTCTTATCATTTTCCCAGACGTAGTTGCCGTTGCAGGTGGCGACATCCAGATCCTGCGTAACGGCCATATCCAGCAGACGCTGGTACATGCCAGGTTTGAAGACGTCATCAATATCCGGGAAAGAGAGATACTGACCGGTTGCAACGGCCAGGCCGGTATTCCGCGCGATGGAAACGCCCTGGTTTTGCTGTTCAATCACCTGCATCTGCGGCAGTTTTTCACGCCAGCTTTCGACGATCTGCATTGAGCGGTCAGTCGAGCCGTCATTGACAATGATGACTTCCATGCTGTCGATGCGTTGATTCACAAGGCAGGTAAAGAACTGATCCAGAAAAGCTTCGCCGTTATAAACGGCAACCACCACGCTTAATAATGGCGCTGAATTTTGCATAAGAAACCTGATTATTTTTGATTGTCGACCAAAGCAATGTACTGCTGGCAAATGGCATTGATACCGAACGATGCAATCGTTGCATCGCCAACGACCGGCGGGGCGGTATAAATATCTACCAGGGTTTTTGCCAGTGACCCGTCATTTAGCTCTGCCAGCCCGCGCGCTAAGTCGCCGGTGAGGATTTCTGCGGGGCCACCAGGACAATTGGTACTGACCGGTGGCGTCTGGCAGATAATGGATTCCACCAGCACATTACCAAAACCTTCGCAGTCAGAACTTAACACTAAGAGGCGTGCCCCTTTAATCCAGGGGTAGGGGTTGGAGTCGAAGGGACGGAAAACCGTTTTGTTTTCAATACCCAAGCCGCGGGCAAGCTGTTTGAGCTTTTGAATTTTGGCTTCGGAGCCATTGCCCATCATGACAAGCGTAGTGTCAAGCTGGCTCTGTGCGAACGCGCGCAGAAGGCGGTCGTGGCGTTTGTGTTCATGGAAGCGGCCGACGTGGATGATGTAATCCTTCCCTTGCATCTCGAAGGGGGCATCCGCCAGACGTTGAATTTCAGGGATATCAAAAGGATTGTGGATAACCGCTTTACGCCGGAGTTTGAGAGCCAGCGTCTCGGAAAGATCTTTCAACACGGCGCCTGAGACGGCGACAACGTTTCGGTTTTCGTAGGTATGACGAATTTTAAGATGCTTAAACCAGCGCGAAAGCCCGCTGCGATGGCGAAGATAAGAGAACGAGAACATGCCATGCACGCAGAACCAGACCTTATCGCGTTCCAGCGCGCGGCAGTGCGCCACAATGCGGTCCGTTTTGTGCAGATGAGAGAACACAACGTCAAATTTTCCGCTGCGCTCAGCCCGCTCAATTGCCCGATCCAGCAGACGGGCGCGGCGCGGGATCTCCGTCAGCTTGCGCCACGGTTTTTTGCAGGTATCCTGAACCACCTGATAATCAATGCCTTCCGGGATGGCGTAATCACACACTTTCCGCAGAGAGAAAAGGGAGACCTGATGCCCCATTTCCGTTAATCCGCTGGAAAGTGTAAGAACTGTTTTTTCAGCTCCCCCACCGGGTAAACCATCAATAATCATTAGGATGCGCATTTTTAATCCAGTAATTTTTGATAAAGCGAAATAAGCTGACTTGACAGTTTTTCGGGGGTGGCGTCTTTTACCCGTTCACGTGCCGCTTGCCCCATCGTGTTATTTTTTCCCAGAGAAGGGGTGGCTGCAATTGCCTCCTTCAATGTGCTGATATCCAGGGCGTCACAATAAAATCCGTTCTGGCCTTGCTGAATAAATTCAGCGCCTCCGCAGCTCTCTGAAGTAATGACGGGCAAGCCGCAGGCCATCGCTTCAAGAATGACGTTTGGAAAGGGATCATACAGCGTTGGCAACAGTAAACCATCGGATAGCTGATAAAAAGGCAGCGTTTCTTTCTGCATCCCCAGGAAACGGATTTGCCCTTCGCAGCCTAATGAACGGGCGAGGTCACGATAACGATGTTCTGCTTTATCCTGTCCAACCACAATCAGCCAGGCTGAAGTTCCTGCGATAGCGCGTATGGCGCTGGCCAATCCTTTTCGTTCAAATCCCGATCCTACAAAACAGAACACCACGGCATCGGCTGGCAAACCAAATTGCTGACGCAGCGCGGCACGCTGTGCTTCCTGGGCCGGAACGAAGCGGCTGGAATCAATTGAATTATAAATCACATGTATTTTTTTTGCGTCAATATCAAAGTCTTCAACGATTTCGCGTTTAATCATCTCCGCATTACAGATAACCGCTTTCAGCTCTGGCGCCTGATACATTTCACGCTCGGCGCGCATCACGTAGCGGTGATAGCGATCGACCATCAGCATCTGCGCGCGCCAGGCGGGCAGAATGCGCGCACGCTGCAGCAGCCAGCGGCGATGAACGCCATCGCCTGCGCGGTAGATATCACAGCCCGGAATACGCTCGTGGCTTTGCACAATATCAAACTGCTGCTGTTGCCACAGCGCCCGGGCGGCATGGGCAAAACCACGCTCGCGGCTGATGCGGCCCCATTTGCGCGGGTCGCAAATATGGATATGCCAGTCGGCCTGCTTTTCGCCCTGCCATTCACGCGTAATGACGTTGAGTTCAAGATTCTGGTTGCTCAGCGCGGTGAGCGCACGCGAAACGAAGCGCTCCGCTCCGCCATCAGGGCGATATTTTTGGCGAACAATCGCCAGACGATGGTGTTTCATGACAAATATCTCCTTGCAGCGGAGACGACAGCATCAACAGGAATGGCGTCGAGATAGCGTTCTTTCGTTTTGGTATCAATAGCGTCGGGATCGGGAAGGGGACCGTAGTCGCCAGCCCAGATGACTTCACCGTTGACCTGCCATGGAGACCAAAACGTCAGTTTGGAAGGGCCAAACAGCGCCACGCAGGGCGTCTGCAGCGCGGCGGCCATATGCATCGGAACGGAGTCAACGCCAATAAAAAGACACGCGTGATCGATGAGTGAGGCCAGCTGGCGCAACGTGAGCTGGCCCGCCAGCGAGACGACTCCCGTCTTCGGTGAGGCGGCGAGAATGCGATCGATCATCGCCAGCTCTTTTTTATCCGGCCCGGCCGTCAGTACAACGGTATGCCCATCCTGCTGCAGCGCGGTGATGGCTTCCGCCATTTTGCTCTCATCCCAGCATTTGAAGAACCAGCGTGACGTTGGCTGAATGACGATGTAGTTATCGCCCACTTCTTTTTGCACCAGCTGCTGGCGGGCGTGGTGCCAGTCTTCTGCGCTGTAGGCCATGGTAACAGCTGGCTCAGGCGCGACCTGTAATGGCGACAGAATGGAGAGATTTTGTTCGACGGTGTGCAGGGATTTGTGATTTGCAACAGAGACTAATTCGCTATGACAGAAACGCCAGAAGAGATTGTTGCGTTTGTTAAAGGCGAATCCGAGGCGAACCGGCGCACCGGTGAAGCGGGTGACGATAGCGCTACGCCACTGATCGGCAAGATTAATCACCAGATGATAATGTTGCTTTCGTAACGCGCAGAGCAGCTGCCACTCCTTTTGGAGGTGCTTTAACGTGCCCAGCTGCTTCCATTTACGATCGATGCCATAAATAGTGCCAATTGCCGGATGTGCGGCGAGCATATCGCGCGTTTCTTCATACAACAGCACGTCAATTTGCGCGTGTGGCCATTTTTGACGTAACGAATCAATGACGGGGGTAGTCAATAACATATCGCCATGATGGCGGAGTTTGATCAGTAAAATGCGCAAATCAGGCGTGTCAGGTAAGTTATTCATCATCATCTTATCGGCGTTGTACTGTTGGCAATTCTAATAGACCTGGTAGCGACTTGCACTCTTTCTCCATAATCTCAGGAATTTCCCAGGAAGGGTTTACTCATGCTTCGGTGAGTGCGTAACATAGCGCTAACTTCCCTGTCATGCGGACTCATTATGAAAAAACCAGCGTTTATCATCACGATTGATACTGAGGGCGATAATCTCTGGCAGAATCACCGCGTCATTAAAACGGAAAACGCGCGCTACCTGGCCCGCTTCCAGGCCCTTTGTGAGCGTTTTGGGTTTAAGCCCGTATGGCTGACAAACTATGAGATGGCAATCGAGCCCGTTTTCATTGAATTCGCCAGGGACGTGATTGCTCGCGGGCAGGGGGAGGTGGGAATGCACCTTCACGCATGGAATAGCCCCCCTGAGCACGATCTCACGGGAGATGACTGGCGATGGCAGCCGTATCTGATTGAATTTTCAGACGAGGTGATGCGTGAGAAAGTACTGTTCATGACCCGTCTGCTGGAAGAGACATTCCAGACCAAAATGCTGAGCCACCGCGCCGGTCGTTGGTCATTTGATAGCCGCTATGCAAAATTGCTCGTTGAGCTGGGCTACCAGGTTGATTGCTCCGTGACGCCGCGCGTGAACTGGCGCAACGCGAAAGGCGCCCCGCAGGGCAATGGCGGAACGGATTATCAGCATTTTCCCGACCATGCCTATTTTATGGATTTAGATACTATTTCCAGGGCAGGTAATAGCCCCTTACTCGAAGTGCCGATGAGCATTCAGTATAAACATCCGGCCTGGCTGAATACGATCAAAAAGGGATACGATCGGCTTCGCGGTAAATATCGTTCGCCCTCCGTGAACTGGCTACGACCGACCGGTGGCAATGCCTCGCAGATGATTCAGGTGGCGCAGCAATGCCTGTCGCAGGGGCAGGATTACGTGGAGTTTATGCTGCATTCCTCGGAATTTATGCCGGGTGGAAGCCCCACGTTTAAAGATGAGGCGGCGATTGAAGGGTTGTATCAGGATCTGGAAATGCTCTTTAGCTGGTTATCCGACAAGACGGTTGGGATGACGCTGGCGGAGTTTTATCAGTACAAGAAAAAATAATGCCCGCATGGCGGGCATTATCGCTTATTAACGTTGTCTGGTTTGCGAGAGTGGAGTGCTCAGGGCAAACACAGTAACAAAAAATATTAAGGCTTCTGAACTCAATAAAATGACGTCCGTCAGACCATAGAGTAATAAAAGAAGCATCGTTGTCAGCAGCAAACCATTTCTGTTTTTAAGTGCGTGAGCGAACATCGAGACGAAGAAAAAGAGTAATATCGCTATACCCGGAAGCCCTTGCAGAGAGTATTTTTCGATAAATTCATTGTGTAGATGTATTTTTAAATAGCCAAGTGCACTGATTAGATTAGGATGTCCATCATTAATATAATGCTGCGTCCAGAAATACCTTTCTTCTAATGATTGCCCTAATGGATGTGCAAGCCCATTCTGAATACCTACATTCCACATGGTAAAACGAGAGCCAAGTGAGGTGCTGTCAACACCACTTTCATATTTCTCAAGTTCAGCCTGTGCTTGCATAATCTTGGGTGAAATTAATGGCTTGTAACTAACGATAACTACACCTGCCACAATACATAAAAAAATCAGCATTGATTTTAGGTGAATTCTTCTGAAGTGGTAGAGCGTGAGCACAATCGCCAGAAGCAAATACAGCCCCATTGCGGCCCGTGTACCCGTTAAGAGAATGACAAAATAAGATATTAAGACGATGAGCCCTGCAGCAGCATACAGCTTTATGTTTTTTTGTAGGTAAAGGCCATATACAAACGCCAGTGATAGGACAGAGTAAACATAGGCCGACACGGTCGCACGATTTATGGCCATCTCGATACGCCCCATACCTTGCGAGGCCTGCCATAAGCCATAGCTAGTGGCAAGTACAAACCCCGCGCCAGAAGCGTATAAGAAATATCTCTGAAAGGATGCTTTATCAATGTAAGACTTAAACCGGTCAAGATAAAAAACGAGAATGCTCGATAAAATCAGTTTTTTACTGGCGCCCAGATAATCGCTGTAAGCATTTAAACCTTCGCTGTGATATTCGTACACCATATACCAGACAAGATTGAGCAGCCCAATCAGCAAAATGGGTAGCGCGATTGAAAAGGGGCGCAGGGTAATTTTTTTATATTCGCAAGCTAAGCCGATAATGCTGGCATAAACCGCAATATAGAAAAATTCGCGTTGTTTACCTGAGCTCAGCAGCGCCAGTGCAAACGAAATGAGGCTCAAAATCAGCGTCAGCTGATAGAGCCGCAGTTTTACTTTTTCCATAATGCCTCAATGACCCTTTTTTTGTAGCTGAAACGTACATCTCTGGAGAAGAAAAAAGAGAAAGAATAAAGTGCATTCACCCGCTGCTTAACCAGTTTGAGCTGCGGGTCGGTCAGATGTTGCCGATGGTTACTGTAGATATCAAACCAGTGGCAATCAACAAGATGCTTAAACGAGTGCGGGAATGTTTTTTCCATCTGTAACGTACATTCAACGAGCGTAGTGATTTTACCGGCGTCGAGACGGCTCGATAAACTGTCGCTGCGTTTGATGTAATAATAGTGCCCCTGACGCTGGTAGAATATTTTACCCGCTTGCATCAGCATGCCGGGAAATACCGCGAAATCCTCATAACAGACCATTGAAGGGATCGGATTGCTTGCATACAGTTTGCGATGCACGAATTGCCCGATGAGATGCGCCTGAAAATCTTTGTGCTGTAGGAAACGCTTTATTGCATCGCTTTGCGACAATATGGCAGGCGTGAATCCCTGCCAGTCGGAGGTGATTTTCCGCATGTCCCGTATTTCCAGCAGGCGCGTCAGCAACATATCAGGCCGCTCTGCTTTCAGGAATGCGACGGCGTCCCGGATGCTGCCTGGTTTCAACAGGTCATCGCTATCCAGCATCGTAATGTATTCGCCTGATGCGAGAGAGACCGCACCGTTTCGAACATGTCCTACGTTACGATACTCAACGTATTGGGATTGCGCATGCGGAAGCTTTGGCAACCACGCCTCAATAATATCCTGTGTGGAATCATTGGAACTGTCGTTAACGATAATAACTTCTACATCATCGCCTGTATTCTCGATCGCGTTTTGCAGACTTTCCAGCGTGGCGTGAAGCGTGTTTTCGGCATTATGTGCGGCAATAATGATGCTGAGAAAAGCCATAGTAATTAGTTTCCCTGAGCATCAAAGGCAGAATTTGCTGTTGGCAGTCCGCAAATGAAATGTTTGAGTTCGTCCAGCGATTCATCTGTTACCGCGAAGAGTTCTTCCCGGCCTTGTGAGAAATAATAGCGAGTTTCAAAGACATACGAGCAAATGTTGTCATCGTTGCCAATCAGCAGCACGTTGCCAAGCGGGCGCTGCTCATAGTGACAGCACGGACCGAACAGTAAGACGACCGGCACTCCTACTGCATCGGCGATGTAGACATTTCCGGAGTCGGATGCGATATAGCAGTCCATCTTAGAAATGACCCACGGAAGCTCTTCAAGCGAGATCTTACCAATCAGATTAATAAAGTTGGGCAGTTCACCGTAAGCGCGGGTGATGTCATCCATCCACGACTGTTCATTCGGAGCACCAAAGACATAAAACTCGCAGGGCAGGTCGGCGAGACGATCGGCAATTTGCTTCCAGATGACCGGCGGAACGGTTTTTGCTTTATTCCCCGCGGCTACGCTAATGCCAATGCGGATCGCGCCGGGTTTATCAAGGATTACCGGGTAAGTCGCGGGTTTAAACAGGGGCTTTGTGGCGTGCTTTGGAGAGTCTTGCCACGTCAACGAACGGTCGGCCAGCTTCAGGTAATTGGTCACTGATAGCGTTTTTTTGCCGTGCTCAACGGTACCGTCGGCGGTGAGATAGAAAATCCCGTGATACCACCTGCGCGTGTATGTGCTTAAAAATTGCTTGTTTTTGGCGTTACAAACGGCGGCGAAAAAGAGATTCACGCTGTTAGGCTGCAGGAGATAGACGTTGTCATACCGGTTCATGATCCTGCAGGCAAAGCGAAGCTTTCGCCACAGGTTACGCTTATGCTGCTCGATAAAAAAAATCTCTTCGATCGTCTCATCATGCTTCGCCAGCGCGCCTACGCTGCGGCTGATGAGCACGTCGCTTTTCTGCAGCCACGCCAGAAGAGGCGTTGCATTAACAAAATCGCCGATTTTGGCTGTCTGAATGACCAGGTTTTTCCCTGTCTCTTTGCGGAACAGCTTCCGGATAAGCTTCACCGGAAAGAGTAAAATCAGCAGAAATACGTAACTCATGGGTTAAATATCCCTGTTGGAAAGCCAACGGTTGCCCTGTAAAAATGAAAAAATCTCATCTGCGCTGATATCCTTCGTTTGCTGAGTCGGGCTGACCATCTGATGCTGGTTTTTGCCATAGCCCCCGATCAGGCCGGGATCGGTCGGGCCAAAAAGGGTGATATTTGGACGATCCAGCGCCGCGGTTAAATGGCTTAAACCCGTATCCACGGAAACGACGGCGTTAGCGCCTGCCAGCTCTGCGGCAACCTGCGCCAGCGTGAGTTTGGGTAAAACCTCAACGTGGGTATAGCCTGCTGCCAGACGCTCCGCACGCTGCCGCTCATGCTCAGCGCCCCACGGGAGTTTAATATGGATACCGGAAGGTTGCATTAGTTCAATCAGCCTTCGCCAGTGCGTTTCCGGCCAGTGCTTATCGTCACGCGTTGTGGCATGCAGGAAGACAAGATAAGGCTGGGCACAGGGATCTGTATTGCGCAAAAAGTGCTGCGCAATGGCGTAGTCGCCCTGCGCTTCCGGTTTCGCATAGCCGAGGCTTTTCGCAAACAGCTCGCGGGTGCGTTCTACGGCGTGCTGCTGCTTTGCGATGTGGTGGCGGCGGTTATAGAACAGGCTCGCCAGCGGTTCGCGGGCGGTGTGCCAGTCCATGCCGTGCTTTACGCCGTGCGCCAGACGCGTGACCAGCGCGGCGCTTTTCACCAGCCCCTGGGCGTCGATGATTGCGTCGTAGCGCTGCGCCTGCACCGTTTCACGGAAGGCTTTACGCTCGGCTTTAATCGGCGCGGAGAACCACGCTTTGCGCCAGCGGCGAATCGCGACCGGGATCACGCGGTCTACCGCTTCATGCCAGGTGGGGATCTGCGCGAAGCCTTCTTCTACTACCCAGTCAAAGCGGATGCCGGGAATGGCCCGCATAGCGTCCGTCAGCGACGGCAGCGTATGCAGCACATCGCCCATTGAGGAGGTTTTAACGATCAGTACCCGCATCCGTTATCCTTCTTCGCTCAATAGCAGTTCGTTGAGCTCTTCGAGAACGCGCTGCGGGGTAATGTCGATCAGGCTCTGATGGTAGCCTTCAGCGGCATCGCCTTTACGTACCTTGTGGTAGCCGGTGATCAAACGGATTACGCGCGCCTTGTGCGACAGCGGCGGCGTGAAGTCCGGGCTGCTTGGGCCATACAGCGCAACCAGCGGACGATCCAGCGCGGCGGCGACGTGCATCAGGCCAGAGTCATTGCTGACCACGGCCTTACAGGCGGCAATCAGGATAACCGCCTGCTCGAGCTGCGTTTCCCCAGCCAGGTTACGGCACCAGGCCTGCTGCTCGTTGCTCAGCGTGGCGAGAATTTCGTTGCCCGCCTCGTGGTCCTTCGCCGAGCCAAACAGCACAATCTGATAGCCTTCGTCGATCAGCTGTTTCGCCAGTTCGGCGTAGTGGTAGTGCGGCCAGCGTTTTGCCGGACCAAATTCCGCGCCGGGGCAGAAGCCAATCATCGGGCGTTCAGACGAAATGCCAAACGCGTTGCAGGTGTGGGATTTCTCCCCGTCGTTAACCTGCAGCTGCGGCCACAGCAGCGGCTGAGGCAGGTCTTTCGCGCTGCGCATCACCCCTTTGTCGTAGGCCAGCGCCACGTAGCGCTCCACCATCAGCGGCCAGGCCTCTTTATCCAGCACCCGCGCGTCGTTCAGCAGGCCGTAGCGCATTTCGCCGCGCCAGCCGGTACGATGCGGGATGCCCGCAAAGAAAGGCACCAGGGCGGATTTAAAGGAGTTTGGCAGGACATACGCCCGGTCGTAGCGCTTCTCGCGCAGGCTGTGACCGAGCTTGCGGCGTTCGCCGATTTCCAGCGCCCCGTGGCCAAGCGGCATCGGGATCGCCTCGTTCACTTCCGGCATACGCGATAGCAGCGGACGGCACCAGGCGGGTGCCATCACGTCGATTATCGCCTGGGGATAACGCGCCTTGAGCGTGCGATAGAGACTTTGCGACATCATCATGTCGCCCACCCATGACGGGCCGATCACCAGAATCTTCATACTTATGCGTCGCGGTTCAGCCAGGCCATATATTCCGTTACGCCTTCGGCAACGGTTTTAAACGGCTTGTCATAGCCTGCGGCGCGCAGGTTGGTCAGGTCAGCCTGGGTGAACGCCTGGTAGCGGCCTTTCAGCTTATCCGGGAACGGAATGTACTCAATGCTGCCTTTCTTGTGGTACGCCAGCGTTGCGTCAGCCACCGCCTGGAAGGATTCCGCGCGGCCTGTGCCGAGGTTGAAGATGCCGGACACGCCGTTTTCCAGGAACCACAGATTGACGGCTGCCACGTCGCCCACGTAGACGAAATCACGCTTAAAGCCGTCGCTGCCTTCGAACAGTTTCGGGCTCTCGCCGTTATTCAACTGGGTATTCAGGTGGAATGCCACGCTCGCCATGCTGCCTTTGTGGCCTTCGCGCGGCCCGTAGACGTTAAAGTAGCGGAAGCCGACAACCTGCGAGTTCGCTTCTGGCAGAACCTGACGCACGTACTCGTCGAACAGGAACTTGGAGTAGCCGTAGACGTTCAGCGGCTGCTCGTACTCGCGGGATTCGATGAAGTCCGAGGTGCGACCGCCGTAGGTTGCCGCGGAGGAGGCATACAGGAACGGAATTTCACGCTCCAGGCAGTAGTGCAGGAGCTCTTTGGAGTACTGATAGTTGTTGTCCATCATGTACTTGCCGTCCCACTCGGTGGTGGAGGAGCACGCACCTTCGTGGAAGATGGCTTCGATCTCGCCGAACTCTTCACCTGCCATAATCTGGATAAGGAAGTCTTCTTTATCCATGTAGTCAGCGATGTTCAGATCCACCAGGTTAACGAACTTGGTGCCGTCTTTCAGGTTGTCCACCACCAGGATGTCGGTGATGCCTTTGTCATTGAGGGCCTTGATAATGTTGCTGCCGATAAAGCCCGCGCCGCCGGTAACGATGATCATAACTGTAACCTTTGAAGTGTGGAGCCCGGGGACAATCCCGGACGCTAATATTCATATCATATCATTAGTATGGCGACCCTTCAGCCATTCACCGATATGCAGCAGGGTTACACGTGATTTATGCTGCAAAAACGAGAAGAGATACTGCGTCATCTCGTCATGAACTATAGGTTTGGGTAATATGTGCCGAAATTTGCCGAGTCTGGAGAATTGCAATGCGTGGTGATTTTTACAAACAGTTAAACAGCGACCTCGACACCGCACGTGCGGAAGGGTTGTTCAAGGAAGAGCGTATTATCACGTCTGCTCAGCAGGCGGACATCACCGTTGCCGACGGCAGCCATGTGATCAACTTTTGTGCGAACAACTACTTAGGTCTTGCGAATCACCCTGAGTTGATTGCCGCTGCAAAAAACGGCATGGACACCCACGGTTTCGGCATGGCCTCCGTACGTTTCATCTGCGGTACGCAGGACAGCCACAAGCAGCTTGAGCAAAAGCTGGCGAGCTTCCTTGGGATGGAAGACGCGATCCTGTACTCCTCCTGCTTCGACGCCAACGGCGGTCTGTTTGAGACCCTGCTCGGCGCAGAAGATGCGATTATCTCCGACGCCCTGAACCACGCCTCCATCATCGACGGCGTACGCCTGTGTAAAGCGAAGCGCTTCCGCTACGCCAACAACGACATGGTTGAGCTGGAAGCGCGCCTGAAAGAGGCCCGCGAAGCGGGTGCTCGCCACGTGCTGATCGCCACCGACGGCGTGTTCTCCATGGACGGCGTGATCGCCAACCTGAAGGGCGTGTGCGACCTGGCGGATAAATACGACGCGCTGGTGATGGTCGATGACTCTCACGCGGTCGGCTTTGTCGGCGAAAACGGTCGCGGTTCCCACGAATACTGCGACGTAATGGGCCGCGTGGACATCATCACCGGTACGCTGGGCAAAGCGCTCGGCGGCGCGTCCGGCGGCTATACCGCCGCGCGTAAAGAGGTGGTTGAGTGGCTGCGCCAGCGCTCTCGCCCGTATCTGTTCTCCAACTCCCTGGCGCCGGCGATTGTGGCCGCCTCCATCAAGGTGCTGGAGATGGTGGAGTCCGGGGCCGAACTGCGCGACCGCCTGTGGTCCAACGCCCGTCTGTTCCGTGAAAAAATGAGCGCCGCAGGCTTCACCCTGGCCGGTGCTGACCACGCGATCATTCCGGTGATGCTGGGCGATGCGGTCGTCGCGCAGCAATTTGCCCGCGAGCTGCAGAAAGAAGGGATCTACGTCACCGGGTTCTTCTTCCCGGTGGTGCCAAAAGGTCAGGCGCGTATCCGCACCCAGATGTCTGCGGCGCACTCGCCTGAACAAATTGAACGTGCGGTGGAAGCCTTTACCCGCATCGGTAAACAGCTGGGCGTAATTGCCTGAGGACGTGTGATGAAAGCGTTATCCAAACTGAAAGCGGAAGAAGGGATTTGGATGACCGACGTGCCGGAGCCGGAAGTCGGTCATAACGATCTGCTGATCAAAATTCGTAAAACGGCTATCTGCGGTACTGACGTTCACATCTACAACTGGGACCAGTGGTCGCAGAAAACTATTCCGGTACCGATGGTTGTCGGTCACGAATATGTCGGCGAAGTGGTCGGTATCGGCCAGGAAGTAAAAGGCTTCAAAATTGGCGATCGCGTCTCCGGTGAAGGCCATATTACCTGCGGCCACTGCCGTAACTGCCGCGGTGGACGCACGCACCTGTGCCGCAACACCGTCGGCGTGGGCGTAAACCGTCCGGGCTGCTTCGCGGAATACCTGGTGATCCCGGCGTTTAACGCGTTCAAAATCCCGGACAATATCTCTGACGATCTGGCCTCCATCTTCGACCCGTTCGGCAACGCGGTACACACCGCGCTCTCCTTCGACCTGGTGGGTGAAGACGTGCTGGTCTCCGGCGCGGGCCCAATCGGCATTATGGCGGCTGCCGTGGCGAAGCACGTGGGGGCGCGCAACGTCGTGATCACCGACGTGAACGAATACCGCCTGTCGCTGGCGCGTAAAATGGGCGTCACCCGCGCGGTGGATGTCTCCAAAGAGAGCCTGACCGACGTGATGGAAGAGCTGGGCATGACCGAAGGTTTTGACGTGGGTCTGGAGATGTCCGGCGCGCCACCGGCGTTCCGCACCATGCTCGACACCATGAATCACGGTGGCCGTATCGCGATGCTGGGTATTCCGCCGTCAGATATGTCCATCGACTGGAACAAAGTCATCTTCAAAGGGCTGTTCATCAAGGGCATCTATGGCCGCGAGATGTTCGAAACCTGGTACAAGATGGCGGCGCTGATCCAGTCCGGGCTGGATCTGTCCCCGATTATTACTCACCGTTTCTCCATCGACGAGTTCCAGCAGGGCTTTGACGCGATGCGTTCCGGCCAGTCAGGGAAAGTGATCCTGAGCTGGGATAAGTAATAAAAAAGGGGCCAGCGGCCCCTTTTTTTACTGATTCTTTTTCTCTTCGTCCGTCAGATAACGCACCTTGCGGGTGTAATCCTGACCTTTGAACAGCAGCTTATTATCCGGCGATTCAAGATACTTCTGCCATTCGGAAAGCGGGAAACCACCGTGCGCGCCAATCACCTCTTTCGGCACAACGGCTTCCTGACCGCCGATCTTCTTGGAGACCGGCCAGTTCATCCAGTCGCCAAGGTTAACCGTTTTTAAATCCAGCATGTCCAGCAGCGCAGCGAGCGGCAGCTGATCGGTCGGCGGCTGCGTGTCGTCCATCAGTTCCCAGGTATCCTGGAACAGCGTCAGCCACAGCGGGCAGATACGGCGCCAGGTCTTTTTGGTGGCGGCAAGAAACGCGCCGTTAACGTGATCGACCAGATACGGACGCACCGTCTCTTTGTAATACGCCGGCACTTTCTCCGCTGGTGCGCCGTCCAGTTTGGCAATCATTTTGCCCTGACGGAAGCTGGAGTAGATGTGCATATCGGCCATGTTAATCTCTGGCATCTTCAGCAGGTTGAGATCGGAGTCGATCATCAATACCCCTTCGCCGCGCGCCTGCAGCGGAGCGTTCAGCTTCACCAGACGGCTGAGATAGATCTGCTTATAGCGATAACTTTCCTCGCGTACCGGAAGGGTAAGCGTAACGACGCGGGTTTTTGGCGGCAGTTCGCCGAAAGCGGATTCAGGCTGATCGCTGACGATAACAATTTCGCTGACGCCGGTGGCGTAACGTTCTGCAAAGGTCGCTGACAACAGCGCTTCTTCTACGAAATCCGCGCCCGTACACGGAATCACGATGGAATCCACCGCAACGAGATCGCGCGTGACCGGAAGGGAAGCGTACGGAATGTTATGTCGCCCGGTGATGTGGCGGTAGCGAGCATTCAGGAATTTAAACATGTTCTTCTCGTTTGGTTATTGCGCGCCAAGAACGGCCTCGACACCGTTAACATAGCTTTCAATGGCATACACGTTGCAGACATTCTGATACGCGGCCGCGGCGAGCCGGGCGCGCAGATCGGGATCCTGCCAGATATTATCCAGATGTTGAGCAAGTTTCGATACATCGCTCCACGGGAAAAGCAGCCCGGTCGACTCGTGATCGATCAATTCTGCCGTGCCGGTCACCTTTGAACCAATGACGGGAATGTTCAGCAGCATCGCTTCCAGCACGACGCGGGGAAGGCCTTCGCTCTGCGAGGCCAGAATAAACGCGTCAAAGGTGGCGAGATAGTCAAAAGGCGTGTTCTGGAAACCGGTAAAAATCACGTGTTCAGCAATACCCAGCGCGTCAGCCTGTGCCGCCAGCGCGCCGCGTTCAGCCCCTTCACCGACCAGCACCATCTTCCATTTTGCCTGCGGATGCTTCTGGCTGAACTGGGCCAGCGCCTCCAGCGTGTGGTGGTTGGCCTTGCGAGGGATAAGCGACCCAATGCTGCCGAACACAAAGGTGTCGTCATCAATGTTCAGACGCTGGCGCATGGCGCGTCGGTCGGGCAAAGGCTGGTGGATGTCGATAGCGTTGTTGACCGTTGTACACAGCTCGGGCCGGACGCCATGCTGAAGTAACACGCGCTCAACGCCGTGCGAGACGGCGATGATTTTTGTGGCATGGGCATTCACCAGCTTCACCAGCGGCGGCGTCAGCACCGGCTCAATGCGGCAGTGCTGGATGATCCGCGCATGCAGCTTCGCGCCCGCCAGATAACCCTCTTCGTTAGAGCCTGGCTGGTTGTTCATGTACAGCGTATCAAAACCGCCTTCCCGAAAAATCGTCTCGATCTTGCTGACGTTGGGGCGAATGCGCCAGAGGGTATCAATATGGCGCGTAAACGCCTTCCGGGCGCTGCGGGAGAAAAACAACAGGCTGCGGCCCAGCTCTTTTGCGATTTTCGCCCATGCGGGCTGCTTATCCTGGGGAATCACAATTAAGGGAATGCCAATGCCGTTCAGCACCTGGCCGATGGTTTGCCCTTCGGCCCGGCTGTAGTCGCTGTAAAAACAGCAGGTAATATCGAACTTCTCGCGGTTAATGCGCTTCAGAAGTTCGAGCATGCTGTTGGTGCCTCCTCCCCACTCTTTACCGGTATCGAGGAGCAGAATTTTGTGTCGTTGCGGCATTGTTCTACCTTAATCGCCCGTCACTGGGACTGGTTCGCTGAGACTTTTTTACCCCATCCCTGCCACTGGTGCTGGAAGTATTGCACCAGCGTACTCTGGCTCACGCTTTCGCTGATGACCGCGAAGAAGCGGGTTGCATGCACCGGTTCAGGCGGTTTTTTCAGCGTGCAGTTCTTCACGCCGCGGAACGGATTGCGCGGCTGCGTGGTGGGAGGTTGTGCGCTACCCGGACGAGACGTATCTACCTGCGGTTCATTAAGCAGATCGCTCGGGCGTACCAGCGTGATATCGGCGGGTAAGGTCGGCAGCATTTGCTGTAAAACGCGAACGGTAGACGGATGCGGGTGCCCGATGGCAATCGCCGAACCATTGCGGCGCGCCAGCGCTACCGCGCGGTTAAACTGCACGCGGATATCCGCTTCGTTCTGGGAGTCGTCCAGGAAGACTTTACGCTTGATGACCTTCACACCCGTACCCTGAGCGGCACGCATCGCCTGACTGTTGCCGATGGTCATACTGTCGAGGAAATAGAGATTGTAACGCTCCAGCGCCTGCATCACTTTCAGCATACCGTACAGGCTGGAGGTCATCGCGCTGCCCATATGGTTGTTCAGACCCACGGCATACGGCACTTTGTTGTAGGCGTCGCGGATGATGCGCTCGATCTCATCGCTGCTCATATCCGGGCGCAGGGTATCTTTTTCCAGCGGCTGCTTGCTGAGCGGTGCCATCGGCAGATGGATGAGCACCTGATGACCGCTATTGTGGGCTTTGGTTGCCATCTCATGCGCGTGTGGCGCATTCGGCAGGACGGCGACGGAGATGGCTGACGGCATCGCCAGCACCTGATTTTCATAGTGTGGACGATAACCGAAGTCATCAATCACAATCGCGAGTTTGCCTGCATATACCGGTGCAGCCAGCGCCAGCGCGCTGACGACGGAGAGAACCATTCGACGAAACTGAAGCAAAACTTATCTTCCCAACCACGGCTGTGGATTGACCGCCTGACCCTGACGACGAATTTCGAAATAGAGTGACGGGCGGCCCTGACCGCCACTGCTGCCCACAAGGGCGATGGGTTGGCCGGCGCGCACCTGGGTGCCGACGCTGACCAGCGCGCTCTGGTTGTAGCCGTAAAGACTCATGTCGCCTTTACCGTGTTCGACCACTACCACAAGCCCGTAACCCTGCAGCCAGTCGGCCAGAATCACGCGGCCATCGGCGATGGCTTTCACTTCGCTACCTTCAGACGCACCGATAACGATCCCTTTCCAACGTAGCTCACCCTGCAGCTGTTCGCCATAGCGATGCAGAATAGTGCCGCGAACGGGCCAGTAGGCCTGACCGCGAGGGGAACCCAGACCGCCGGTACGCGACATCAGGGAACGTTCGCTTTCGCTTGGCTTGTAGGTGGTCCCTTTGCGGGAGGCTTCCTGCTGCTTGTCGCGAACCGCCTGCGCCTCGCGGGCCTCTTTTTCAGCGCGCGCCTTCGCTGCGGCTTCCGCACGGGCAATGCTGTTGCGCAGTTTGGATTCGTTGGCGCGCATTTCGCTCAGCTGGCTCTGTCCTGCCTGAATGGAGGACTCAAGACCGGACAGCGTTTTCTTGCGCTCGTTACGGGCCTGCTCAAGCTTTGCCTGCTGCGCTTTTTGTTCGTAGAGCAACGTCTGCTGCTGGCTCTGCTTCTCTTCCAGCTCCGCTTTTTGGGTGGAGACCTCTTCACGCGTCTGCTTCAGCTGCGCGATCGTCTCCTGACGCGCCTGGTTCAGATAGCCGAAGTAGGCCTGCAGGCGCTGGCCGCGCTGGCTCTCTTCACCACTGAGGATCAGCTGGAGTCCGGTATGTTCACCCTGGCGGAATGCGGCATCGAGCTGAGCCGCGAGGTTGCGCTCCTGCGCATCACGCTGGCGCTCCAGTTTGGCAATCGACGCGTTCATCTCGTCGATCTGTTTGTTCAACTGGGTGAGGGTGTTTTGCGTTTCACGGAGCTTACGTGCGGCAGCGGAGATGGCCTCTTCCTGCTGCTTAAGCTGGGCGAGCAGGGTGGCGCGCTGCTGTTGCTGCTGGCGTACCGCACGCTCTTTGGCGGCGATATCGGCCTGAATGGATTTCAGCTGGTCGCGGTCATCCGCGTGGGCGGATGCGGCGCACAGCAATACGCCAGCGCTGAGTGCGCTGGCGCAAAGCAGAGGTCTGACTGATAACCTAAGCGGCTTCACGACCCATGTGATTGAAAAAATCGCCTTTCCCCTCATGGGGAGCGATTATTCCACGATGAACAGCGGCTTACCAGTCATCTCTTCAGGGATCGGCATACCCATCAGCGACAACATGGTTGGCGCGATGTCGGAAAGCTTGCCGCCTTCCACTGCTTTCAGTGATTTATCACCCACATAAATCAGCGGAACCGGCAGGTTGGTATGGGCGGTGTGCGCCTGACCGGTTGCCGGGTCGCGCATCTGCTCGGCGTTACCGTGGTCAGCGGTGATCAGCAGCTGGCCGCCAACGGACTCAACCGCTTTCGCAACCTGCTCAACGCAGTGGTCCAGCGCTTCAACCGCCTTCACTGCCGCTTCCATCACACCGGTATGGCCGACCATGTCGCCGTTCGGATAGTTACAGATGATGGTGTCGTACTTGCCGCTTCGGATGGCCGCGACCAGTTTTTCAGTTAATTCTGCAGAGCTCATTTCTGGCTGCAGATCGTAAGTCGCCACTTTCGGCGAGTTGATCAGAATGCGCTCTTCGCCTTTGAACGGCTCTTCAACGCCGCCGTTAAAGAAGAAGGTCACGTGCGCATACTTCTCAGTTTCGGAGATACGCAGCTGGGTTTTGTCGTTCTTCGCCATCCACTCGCCGAAGGTATTGGCCAGCGAGGCAGGTGGGTAAGCGCAAGGCGCGTTGATGTCTGCCGCGTATTCGGTCAGCTGGATGAAGTCGATGTTCACCACTTTTTTACGGGCGAAACCGTCGAAATCGCTATTCACGAACGCACGGGTGATTTCGCGCGCGCGGTCAGCGCGGAAGTTCATGAAGATCAGCGCGTCGCCATCTTCCATGGCGGCATCGTCCTGGCCTTCAGCGCGGATCACGCTCGCTTTCACGAATTCATCGTTTTCATCACGTGCGTAAGCGGCTTCCAGCGCTTCAACGGCAGTCGCGAACTGGAATTCCCCTTTTGCCTGGGTCATCAGATCATAGGCCTGTTCAACGCGATCCCAGCGGTTGTCGCGGTCCATAGCGTAGTAACGGCCAATGATGGAGGCTACGCGGCCTTTGCCCAGCGCGGCGAATTTGTCTTCGAAGGCTTGCAAAGAGCCTTCTGCGCTGCGTGGCGGCGTATCGCGACCGTCCAGGAAGGCGTGCAGGTAAATTTTTTCCGCACCGCGTTCAGCGGCCAGTTCAACCATCGCCATGATGTGATCTTCGTGGCTGTGCACGCCGCCCGCGGAGAGCAGACCCATGATGTGCACCGCTTTACCTGCCGCAACGGCTTTATCTACCGCACCGCAGAGAACCGGGTTCGCGAAGAAGGTACGTTCTTTGATTTCGACGTCCAGACGGGTCAGATCCTGATACACGATACGGCCTGCGCCTAGGTTAACGTGGCCGACTTCGGAGTTGCCCATCTGGCGATCCGGCAGGCCCACTTCCAGACCGGATGCGTCAATCAGGGTATGCGGACGTTTTGCCCACAGTGCATCCATGACCGGGGTTTTTGCGTTGAAAATAGCGTTATCCTGGCTGTCTTCACGGTAGCCATAGCCATCCAGAATCACCAGTACCATAGGTTTTTTAGAAACCGACATTGCAACAACCTCATGCTCAAGAGTCAAAATTTGCGTAATTTTACTACAGCTGAATCGATCAAATAGCCGCAGAAGATCAAAGAAAGCGCGGGGGCAAGATGCTGACCGGACCATTTTGAAGCATTTTTTTAGGTGGCATGCCGCAGAAAATGGATTAGGTTATGGTCGCTGGCTGTATTTGCCAGAACGCACAGGTATACTCCTGTCCTGGTTTTTTTTATCACTTAGTCGGGAGTAGTTACCCTCCATGCAAGAAATTATGCAATTCGTTAGCCGCCATCCGGTACTGAGCATCGCGTGGATTGGCCTGCTGGCTGCTGTGCTGTTCACCACATTTAAGAGCCTGACGTCTAAGATTAAGGTTATCACCCGTGGTGAAGCGACGCGTCTGATTAACAAAGAAGATGCCGTCGTTGTCGATCTGCGTCAGCGTGACGATTTCCGTAAAGGTCACATTGCCGGCGCAATCAACCTGTTGCCAGCTGAAATCAAAGCCAACAACGTTGGTGAGCTTGAGAAACACAAAGCCCAGCCCATTATCGTTGTGGATGCGACCGGTATGCAGGCGCAGGAATCTGCCAGCGCGCTTTATAAAGCGGGCTTCGAAAACGTAACGGTACTGAAAGAAGGGATTTCCGGCTGGAGCGGGGAAAATCTTCCTTTGGTTCGCGGTAAATAAGGAGTTCAGTCATGGCCAATATTGAGATCTACACCAAAGCGACGTGCCCGTTCTGCCACCGTGCGAAAGCGCTGCTGAGCAGCAAAGGCGTCACGTTCAAGGAACTGCCGATCGACGGTGACGCGATTAAACGCGAAGAGATGATCCAACGTAGTGGTCGTACGACGGTTCCGCAGATTTTTATTGATGCGCAGCACATTGGCGGCTGTGATGACTTGTATGCGCTCGACGCTCGTGGTGGACTCGATCCGCTGCTGAGCTAAGAGACTTTAGGACAATTAAAAAGGGTATTTCCATGTCAGAACAAAACAACACCGAAATGACTTTCCAGATCCAGCGTATCTACACCAAGGATGTCTCTTTCGAAGCGCCAAATGCGCCGCACGTTTTCCAGAAAGACTGGCAGCCAGAGGTTAAACTTGATCTGGATACCGCATCCACCCAGCTGGCGGATGACGTGTATGAAGTCGTACTGCGTGTGACCGTGACCGCCTCTCTGGGCGAAGAAACTGCATTCCTGTGCGAAGTACAGCAGGGCGGTATCTTCTCCATCGGCGGCATCGAAGGCAACCAGATGGCGCATTGCCTGGGTGCATACTGCCCGAACATCCTGTTCCCGTATGCCCGTGAATGCATCACCAGCCTGGTTTCTCGCGGTACATTCCCGCAACTGAACCTTGCGCCAGTGAACTTTGATGCGCTGTTCATGAACTATCTGCAGCAGCAGGCTGGCGAAGGTGCCGAACAACATCAGGATGCCTGATGAGCACTGTTAATGCGTCAATGACTGTGATCGGTGCCGGCTCATACGGCACCGCTCTTGCCATCACGCTGGCAAGAAATGGTCACGACGTGGTCCTGTGGGGCCACGATCCAAAACATATCGCCACGCTGCAGCATGACCGTTGCAATGTGGCGTTTCTCCCGGACGTTCCGTTCCCTGACACCCTGCACCTGGAAAGCGATCTTGCGACCGCGCTGGCGGCCAGCCGTAACATTTTGATTGTGGTGCCGAGCCATGTCTTTGGCGACGTGCTGAATCAGATCAAGCCGCTGATGCGCCCGGATGCGCGTATCGTCTGGGCGACCAAAGGGCTGGAAGCGGAAACCGGACGCCTGCTGCAGGACGTTGCCCGCGAAGCGCTGGGGGATGAGATCCCGCTGGCGGTCATCTCCGGCCCGACCTTTGCCAAAGAGCTGGCTGCGGGCCTGCCGACGGCGATCTCGCTGGCATCCACTGACCAGGCCTTCTCCGACGATCTCCAGCAGCTGCTGCACTGCGGCAAGAGCTTCCGCGTCTACAGCAACCCCGATTTTATCGGCGTCCAGCTGGGCGGCGCGGTGAAGAACGTGATTGCCATCGGTGCCGGGATGTCTGACGGTATTGGCTTTGGCGCCAACGCGCGTACGGCGTTGATTACCCGCGGCTTAACCGAGATGTCCCGTCTGGGCGAAGCGCTGGGTGCCGATCCGGCCACCTTTATGGGGATGGCGGGTCTGGGCGACCTGGTGCTGACCTGTACCGACAACCAGTCTCGTAACCGCCGCTTTGGCATGATGCTCGGACAGGGCAGCGATGTAAAAAGCGCGCAGGAGAAGATTGGACAGGTGGTGGAAGGCTACCGCAATACCAAAGAAGTTCGCGAGTTGGCGCACCGGTTTGGTGTCGAAATGCCAATAACCGAGGAAATTTATCAGGTATTGTATTGCGGAAAAAATGCGCGCGAGGCAGCATTGACCTTATTAGGTCGTGCGCGCAAGGACGAGCGCAGCAGTAACTAGTCGGAACCGTTGTCACCTGAATGACCCAGCCAGCGCAGAACTGGCTGGTCATTATACTATCGTCTGGAGTTAGCAATGCCGTGTGAAGAACTGGATATCGTCTGGAATAATATTAAAGCCGAAGCCCGGGCGCTGGCCGACTGTGAGCCGATGCTGGCCAGTTTTTACCACGCGACGTTACTCAAGCACGAAAATCTCGGCAGCGCGCTGAGCTACATGCTCGCCAACAAGCTCGCTTCCTCCATTATGCCTGCTATCGCCATTCGTGAAGTGGTGGAAGAGGCTTACGCCGCAGACCCGGAAATGATCGCCTCTGCCGCCTGTGATATCCAGGCCGTGCGCACGCGTGACCCGGCGGTGGATAAATACTCTACGCCGCTGCTGTACCTGAAAGGCTTCCACGCCCTGCAGGCGTACCGCATCGGCCACTGGTTATGGAATGAAGGCCGCCGCGCGCTGGCGATTTTCCTGCAAAACCAGGTCTCCGTGACGTTCCAGGTCGATATTCACCCGGCGGCGAAGATTGGCCGCGGGATCATGCTCGACCACGCCACCGGCATCGTGGTGGGTGAAACGGCGGTGATTGAAGATGACGTCTCGATCCTGCAGTCGGTTACCCTGGGCGGTACCGGTAAAACCAGCGGCGATCGCCACCCGAAAATTCGCGAAGGGGTGATGATTGGCGCGGGGGCTAAAATTCTCGGCAATATCGAAGTCGGGCGCGGCGCGAAGATTGGCGCGGGGTCGGTTGTGCTCCAGCCCGTGCCGCCGCACACCACCGCCGCTGGCGTACCGGCGCGCATCGTTGGTAAGCCAGACAGCGATAAGCCGTCGATGGATATGGACCAGCACTTCAACGGCATTCACCATACCTTCGAGTATGGTGACGGCATTTAACTTCTGAGAATGGCGCCGGGATAACCCAGCTGGCGCCAGGCTTCGTACACCACCACCGACACCGCGTTCGACAGGTTCATGCTGCGGCTGTCCGGCATCATCGGAATGCGGATTTTTTGCTCAGCGGGCAGGGCATCCAGGATCGTGGCCGGCAGGCCGCGGGTTTCCGGGCCAAACATCAGATAGTCACCCTCCTGATAGCTCACGGCGCTGTGCGCTGGCGTGCCTTTGGTGGTCAGGGCGAACATGCGCTGCGGCTTCTCTGCTTCCAGAAACGCGGCGTAATCGTGATGGCGAACCACGGCGGTAAATTCATGGTAATCCAGTCCCGCGCGGCGCAGGCGTTTGTCGTCCCACGTAAAGCCCATCGGCTCGATGATGTGCAGGCGAAAACCGGTGTTGGCGCACAGGCGGATGATATTGCCGGTGTTCGGCGGAATTTCTGGTTCGAATAAAACGATGTTAAGCATGCTGCCCCCTTAATTGCGGGGGCAGAATAGCAGAAAAGAGAGGAACTACGCGACGCCGGGTTCCTGCGAGCGGCTATACAGCATTTTGTAGACGGTTGCCGCCGCGGCTACCAGGGCGGGTACGCTGAGGATCATTAAAATACTGTCTGCCTGCCACTGCATAGAAAGAAGCTGGGCGCTGGTCATAGTGCCCGCCACCCCGCCAAAGCGGCCGATCCCCTGCATCCAGGCGATGCCCGTCGCGCGGCACTCGGTAGGGTAAAAGGTGGCCGCCAGGGTCTGCATGCCCGACTGCGCGCCGTTCATCGCGATCCCCATCAGGAAAATCAGCCCGCCAAACAGGGCGATATGGTTATGCTCAAGGCCGAGTAACAGGATCAGTCCCATCGTCAGGACAAATCCCCCTGCGACCACCTTGTGCGCTTCCCAGCGGTCCATCATCCAGCCCGCGAGCAGAATGCCTGCGGTGCCGCCGAAGGTGAACAGCGAGGTGAGCCAGGCGGATTCCGCCAGGGCATACCCCATCCCCTGCATCAGCGTCGGCATCCAGCTAAGCAGGACGTAGTAAATCACCAGCCCCATAAAATAGGTCACCCACAGCATCAGGGTGCCGGGCAGCCAGGGCATGGAAAACAGCTGCCCCACGCTCCCTTTTTTAGACGCGACTTTCTCTTCCGCCAGGAAAAAGCCCGTAACGCTCTCCAGCGTGCTGCGGCTGAACCGGCTGGCGATGCGGCGGACCTGCATGACGTCCTTCCCGCGCTGCACCAGAAACTTCACCGATTCCGGCAGCAGCAGCGCCAGCAGCACGGTTAAAATCAGCGGGGCAATCGCGCCGGTCAGCAGCACGCTTCGCCAGCCGTGGTGGGGAATAAGCCAGGAAGAGATCGCGCCGCCGCCCGCCGCGCCCAGAGGGAAGCCGCAGTACATGGTATTAATCGCCATGGCGCGGCAGCGCTGGGGGGCGAACTCCGAAATCAGCGTGATGGCGTTAGGCATCGCGGCGCCGAGCCCGAGACCCGTCAGAAAGCGCCACAGCGTCAGGGTATTCAGGCTTTGCGCCCAGGCTGTTCCCAGGCTCGCCAGGCCGAAGAACAGGCACGAAAAGACCAGCACTCGCTTGCGCCCCATCCGGTCCGATACCGGGCCTGCAATCAGGGCGCCCAGCGACAGCCCCAGCAGCGCCGCGCTCAGCACCGGGCCCAGATCCTGTTTGTGTATCCCCCATTCTGCCGACAGCGTAGGCGCGATGTAGCCCATTGCTGCGGTATCAAAACCATCGATCGCCAGAACCAGAAAGCCCAGCACGATAAGAAGCCAGTGAAACCCTGAAAAGGGACTCTCGTCGATTACCTGCTGAATATCCACCTTACCTGAATAGGCCATACGCTCCTCTCTGATGTGATGTTGTTTTTGTGCTCTTGTATTTGCTTGTCTATACAATTGCTAACCGGAGGGGTGTGTCAAATTTTCTTATCCAGAATGTTACGCAGGTGTTATTTTCGACAAAAAAAGCGCCCGAGGGGGAAGTCGGGCGCAGGAGAAAAATAGTAACAGATGAAAGTCAGGCCGCGTTTCCCTGCGAAAGGGGGGCCAGCGCCGCAGGCAGCTTGCTCAGCTCCTGCACCAGCGAATCCTTGCTGATTTCACCGATCGTTTTCGCGCCGGTCAGGGTCATCGCCACCTTCATCTCTTTCTCAATCAGGCTCAGCAGGTTTGCCACGCCGGCCTGGCCGCTGGTGGCCAGCGCGTAAAGGTACGCGCGGCCCAGCAGCACGCTGTCGGCGCCCAGGGCAATCATGCGCACCACGTCCAGCCCGTTGCGGATGCCGCTGTCGGCCAGAATCGCAATATCCCCTTTCACCGCATCGGCGATGGCCGGCAGCGCGCGGGCAGAAGAGAGCACGCCGTCAAGCTGGCGTCCGCCGTGGTTAGAGACCACAATCCCGTCCGCGCCAAAACGCACCGCGTCGCGGGCATCTTCCGGATCGAGGATCCCTTTGATCACCATCGGGCCGTCCCAGAATTCGCGGATCCACTCCAGGTCTTTCCAGGAGATTGACGGATCGAAGTTGTTCGCCAGCCAGCCGATGTAATCTTCCAGCCCGGTGGGTTTACCGAGGTACGCCGAGATATTCCCCAGATCGTGCGGACGACCGTTCAGGCCGACGTCCCACGCCCACTGCGGATGCGTAACTGCCTGCCAGTAGCGGCGCAGGGCGGCATTCGGGCCGCTCATGCCGGAGTGCGCGTCGCGGTAGCGCGCGCCGGGCGTTGGCATATCGACGGTAAAGACCAGCGTGGAGCAGCCCGCCGCTTTGGCGCGCTCAAGGGCGTTACGCATAAAGCCGCGATCGCGCAGGACGTAAAGCTGGAACCACATCGGGCGCTTGATGGTCGGGGCGACCTCTTCAATCGGGCAGACTGAGACGGTAGAAAGCGTAAACGGAATGCCTTTGGCATCCGCAGCGGCGGCGGCCTGCACTTCGCCACGGCGGGCATACATGCCGCATAAGCCAACAGGCGCGAGCGCGACGGGCATGGAAAGCGTTTCGTTAAACAGCTTCGTCTCAAGGCTCAGGTCAGACATATTCTTCAGCACGCGCTGGCGCAGGGCCACTTCAGACAGATCCTCCACGTTGCGGCGCAGGGTGTATTCGGCATACGCCCCACCGTCGATGTAGTGGAACAGGAACGGCGGCAAAATGCGCTGCGCCGCGGCGCGGTAGTCACTGGCTGCTGAAATAATCATGCTTTGTTCTCCCTGGAAATATCACTGTCGCCAGGCAGACGGGTAATACGCGCCTGTCGGGCCTGGTCTTCATCAAATCGTTTAATGGTGGTGTGCACGAAGCCGAGATGCGCCATCATCGCCTTGCGCGCGGCTTCGGCATCGCCGGCCAGAATGGCGTTGAGCACCGCCTCGTGCTGTTCGGTCAGCTGGGCAAAGACCGGCGGGACCAGATACATGCGCTGGCGGCTCTGCTTCACGGAGGATTGCAGCAGGTCGAAGAACCCGCGCATGGTCTGGAGCAGCACCACGTTGTGCGAGGCCTCGGCGATTGCCAGATGGAAACGCACGTCCGCCTGGGAGGCGATGTCCGGGTCGCTGCTTTGCGTGGCCTCAAAACAGGCTTTGAGCTTCTCTTTGTCGGCTTCGGTTGCCCGCATCGCCGCGTGCCACGCGGTACTGGTTTCGATGGCGTGACGCGCTTCAAGAATGTCGAAGCTGTAGTCCGGGTCGTTTTCCATCAGCGTCTTCAGCGGCTGGACGATGTTTTGCTCGGACCAGTCGTCATGCTGCCAGCGCACAAAGGTGCCGCCGCCGCGACGGCTCACCAGCATGCCTTCGCTGACCAGCGTCGCGAGCGCCTCGCGCAGTGAGTTACGCGATACGCCAAGCTGGGCGGCAAGCTGGCGCTCGGCGGGCAATTTCATGCCCGCTTCCAGCTGTTGTTCTTCAATCAGCGCCCGCACGCGAGAGGCAATCTCGTCGGACAGGCGTCTGGGCATCACTATCATGGGATCATCCAGGTTAAGACATAGGCCTGCAGGGTGGTGATCGCGCCCACCATGCAGGTGAATATCAGGCTGTGTTTAACGGTAAAGCGGAACAGGTCCGACTCTTTGCCCACCAGTCCCACCGCCGCACAGGCAATGGCGATGGACTGCGGGGAGATCATTTTGCCGGTCACGCCGCCGGTGGTGTTCGCGGCCACCAGCAGCACGTCCGACACGCCAATCTGCTGCGCCGCCGTTGCCTGCAGGGCGGCAAACAGGGCGTTAGACGAGGTATCTGACCCTGTCAGGAACACCCCCAGCCAGCCGAGGAACGGCGAGAAGAAGGTGAACGCGTGTCCGGTGTGGGCCAGCGCTAACGCCAGCGTCGACGACAGGCCGGAGTAGTTGGAGATAAACGCGAACGCCAGCACCATGCCGATGGAGTAGATCGGCAGCATCAGCTCTTTAATCGTCGCCGCAAAAGTCTGTACCGCTGCGGCAGGCTTCATGCGCAGCCACGCCACGGAAAGGAGTGCCGCAAACAGAATCGCCGTGCCGGTGGCGGAGAACCAGTCAAACTTAAACACTGCCGCATACGGGGTGGCGTCGTGCACTACCGGCGGCATACGGGCAACCATCTTGTCGAGGAACGGCACGGAGATGTTAATCACCATGTCGTACAGCGCGCCGCCCGGAGCGAACAGGGCTTTAAACGGCGGAATGCTCCACAGCGTCACGGTGGCGGTCAGGAACAGGAATGGCGACCAGGCGCGGACGATCTGCCCTGCGGTATAGCCCGTGCGGGCGAGAGTCTGATCCACGTGCGACGCGCCCATGTCGGCAAAGCGGAAGATGCGCACCGGCTGCCAGCGTTTCAGGAACAGCGTCAGACAGACCAGCGACACCAGCGAAGAGATAATGTCCGGCAGTTCCGGGCCGAGGAAGTTCGAGCTGAGGTACTGGGCAATGGCGAACGACCCGCCTGCCACCATCACCGCAGGCCAGGTCTCCTTCACGCCGCGCCAGCCGTCCATAATCGCCATGATCCAGAACAGGACGATAATGGTCAGGAACGGCAGCTGGCGGCCTACCATCTGGCCGATCTCAAAGCTGTCCAGCCCGGTCACCTGTCCGGCCACCAGAATCGGGATCCCCATCGCGCCAAAGGCTACCGGCGCGGTGTTCACAATCAGGCACAGGCCCGCGGCATAAAGCGGGTTAAAGCCCAGCCCGACCAGCAGCGCGGCGGTGATCGCCACCGGCGCGCCAAATCCGGCAGCCCCTTCCAGGAACGCCCCGAAGGAGAAGCCGACTATCAGCATCTGTAAACGCTGGTCCGGGGTGATGGAGAGAATCGACGAACGAATGATGTCGAACTGCCCGGTCTTTACCGAGATTTTATAGACAAAGACCGCGGCGATGATGATCCACGCAATCGGCCACAGGCCGTAGAAGAAGCCGTAGACAACGGAGGCCAGCGCGCGGTCGACCGGCATTTTATAGAAGAACAACGCCACCAGCAGGGCGATGGCAACGGTATACGTCGCGGCGAGGTAGCCCTTCAGCTTGAGCTTAATCAGCGCAAAGAAGAAGAACAGGATCGGAAGCGATGCGATCAGGCTCGACAGCCAGATATTTCCGGCCGGGTCGTAGTTTTGTTGCCAGAGGCTCATGCAGGTCTCCTGGGGACCAGACAGCCTGTGCTGCGGGTGAGTCTCCGCTCAACTCTGCGTCACAAACTGTGTAAAAGTGGTCCTGCCAATATTGTGTTGTAGGGTTAATGACAATGAATGGTTAACCAGATGTTATGAGGTGGCAATGGTTTTGTGAGCGGAAATAATGAAATTGTGAACCGGGGAAGGAAGAAAATGGGGATTGGTTGGGCCAATTTTAAGCTGGTGGGGCCTGAATCCCTCACCCCAGCCCTCTCCCAGAGGGAGAGGGAGAAAACCGCACCGTACAGTCCCCTCGCCCCTTTGGGGAGAGGGTTAGGGTGAGGGGAAGAACGGTTAAAAAGCCGTCTTACAAAAACCCGTCATCTCTTTCAGGCCCATTTCGCGGCCAAGCTCGGTCATCGGGTGAACCACCACCAGGCCACGGACGCTTTTCTTCAGCTTGCCCATGTCGGCCTGCTCTTTTTTGGTAATCGCGCGGCGGTGCGGCATGCCCATCAGCTTCTGCGCTTCTTTGCTCAGCTTCTGGCCTTTCACTTCGCGCAGGCGCTCGATTTCAGCTTCCAGCTTCGCGGACTCTTTTTCCAGCTCGGCGTACTTCTCGGCGGAATCGACCAGTGACAGGCCAGCCATCTGGTGACGGATCAGATCCAGGCGGTCGCTCAGGCGCTTAATTTCGTTCTTTTCGACTTCTTTCATGACAAATGACTCTGAAAACGGGGAATTTACAGGGAAGGATACACCAATGTGAACGGGCTTACTTCTGAAACGCTTTTTTTAAGCTGATTTTAGAAATCAGCTCAGTCAGGGAAAGGACCATAGTGGAACGGACAACCTGTTGATAGCGCAGCTTTTGCATCGCGTACAGTTCAGGGTCGCTATTATCAAAATGGGGAGCAGGGGGCAGGGCGGTTACGCAGTGCAGTTCGCCGAAAGGCCCCAGAATCTCATCATCGGTAAAGGTGTACTCATTACCGTCATGATTGAGCTCTTCGCGCAGCGCCATTAACAGCTCCGCATCTTCATACTCTTGCCGGTTCAGCACGCCAAGACCATAAATCAGCTTCAGGCGCACCGACAGATCGCCCAGCGGTCCGTCTCCGTCCAGTAACGGTTCTACAGCGTACTTTACCGCGTAGTCGTCTTTGCGAAACACCTGAAGCACCAGAATGTTCACCGCCTCGGTCAGTAATTCGACGGCGGCAATCAGGAAGCTTCGTACGGTTTTGCCAGCATTCAGACGCTCAAGCACACGATTTTCAAAGGCCTGGGTTTGTTCCATTATTGCCTGCATATCTGACAATCTGTTATTCGGGCGCAGGCTAACCTGCGCCGGATTCTGCATCATTTGGTTGCGTTGTATGCGTTAACCGCCTCCGCAACCACGTCGCTGCTGGCGTCCAGACCGGAAATCTGCGCCAGCGCAGCCTGCGCGCCTTTGTCATCAATCAGCTGAGCCAGCTCAATCGCCTGCGGGTCCTGCTCGCTGCGGTAGTGCATCGCGGCGGCAATTCCTTTCACCAGGTTGGCGTGCGGCAGGCCGTATTCCAGCGTGCCGAGCAGCGGCTTAATCAGGCGGTCGCCCGCGCTGAGCTTACGCAGCGGCTGACGGCCCACGCGCTCAACGTCATCTTTCAGATACGGGTTTTCAAAACGACCGAGGATTTTCTGGATGTATGCTGCGTGTTTATCAGCATCAAAACCGTAGCGTTTGATCAGCACCGCGCCGCTCTCTTCCATCGCCCCTTTTACCACCGCGCGGATCTGCTCATCGAGGATCGCGTCACGAATGGTCTGATGACCGGCCAATTTTCCGAGGTACGCGGTTATAGCATGCCCGGTGTTCAGCGTGAAGAGTTTGCGTTCGACAAATGCCATCAGGTTATCGGTTAATTCCATTCCCGGAATGGTTGGCAGCACGCCCTTAAACTGGGTTTTATCGACGATCCACTCGCTGAAGGTTTCCACAGTCACTTCCAGCGGGTCGTTGGTGGCGGATTCGGACGGCGGAACGATGCGGTCCACGGCGGAATCAACAAAACCGACGTGCGCTTCAACCCAGGCTTTATCTTCGTCAGCCACGGCCGCCATAACGTGACCTTTCAGCTGCGTGGTGCCGCGCACCATGTTTTCGCAGGCGATGATGTTCAGCGGGGTATCGATACCCTGTGCCTTACGTTTAGCCAGGCCTTTCGCGACCGCAGGAGCAATACGCTCAAGCACCACCGGACCCACGGCGGTGGTCACCAGATCAACGCTGGCGATCAGGTCAATCACGTCGTCGCCGATGCTGCTGACCGCGTTGACGCCAGAGACGGTTTCAACCTGCTCGTTTTCACCCACCACATGAACCTGATAGCTATGACGGGCATTCAGGGCATCCAGAACCACCTGATTCACATCGGCGAATGTCAGGGTAATGCCCGCGTCTGCCAGCAGTTTACCGATAAAACCACGACCGATATTACCTGCGCCAAAATGTAATGCTTTCATAGTGTTAACCTTCATCAATGTTTTTACCCGAGAGGGCTGGGGTGAGGAACGTTTTCCCCTCACCCTAGCCCTCTCCCCAAAGGGGAGAGGGAAGAGGCGCTGCTATTTGTTGAACAGGGCCAGAACTTCTTCCACGCTGGTGGTGTTGGCCAGGCGCTCGATGACGGACTCGTCGTCCAGCGCGTTGGTCAGGCTGGTAATCACCTGAATGTGCTCGTTATTGCGAGCGGCGATACCAATCACCAGACGGGCGATGTCGTCCTCTTCTTCACCGAAGCGCACGCCATCAGGATACTGACAGAACACCACGCCGGTTTTCAGCACGCGGTCTTTCGCTTCAACCGTACCGTGCGGAACCGCGATGGATTCGCCCAGGTAGGTTGGCGTCAGTTTTTCACGTTCCAGCATCGCGTCAACGTATTCTGGCTGAACGTAGCCGCCTTTCACCAGCTGCTCACCCGCGAAGCGAATCGCCTCTTCTTTGGTGCTCGCGGTACGGCCGAGGAAGATGTTCTCCGCGCCCAGCTTAAACAGGTGAGCATTGCTCTCGTCAAAGCTGTCCTGCAGGCTGGTACGCACTTTCACTTCGTTGTCTTCGTGACGCTGCGCGGCAACCAGACGTTCGGTCAGGCTGGTGTACAGGCCGCTGTCCAGGAAGTTGGTCAGCGAGATGTGCTGTGCCTGCGGTACCTGACGCATAGCGCGCTCGGTCAGATCGCGGTGCGTGATCACCAGGTCAACGTCCGGTGGCAGATTATTAATCGCGCTGTTTGTCACGGAGATATTAGTCAGACCCGCATCCTGCACTTTCTTACGCAGCACGCCTGCACCCATTGCGCTGGAGCCCATACCGGCGTCGCAGGCAACGATGATTTTACGCACGTGGCTCAGGTCGTTAGAGACATCGCCAGCCGCCAGCGGGGTCGCGCCTTTGGATTCGGCTTTCATGTCGTGCATACGACGGGTTGCCGCTTCGATATCGTCGTCTTCTTTCACCTTGCTGGTTTTCAGCAGGATAGAAGAGACCACGAAGGAGACCGCCATCGCCGCACAGATCGCCGCGATATTCGCGAAGTACGCGCCTTTCGGCGTCATCGCCAGCACCGCCAGGATAGAGCCCGGAGAAGCAGGGGAGACCAGACCGCCGCCCAGCACGCTCAGGGTGAACACGCCGGTCATACCGCCGAGGATAACGGCCAGGATCAGACGTGGGTTCATCAGCACGTACGGGAAGTAAATTTCGTGGATACCGCCCAGGAAGTGGATGATAGCCGCGCCGCCAGCAGACTGCTTCGCGCTGCCGCGGCCAAAGAACATGTACGCCAGCAGAACGCCCATACCCGGACCCGGGTTCGCTTCAATCAGGAAGAAGATGGACTTGCCGAGATCGTGAGACTGCTGAATACCCAGCGGCGAGAAGATACCGTGGTTAATGGCGTTGTTCAGGAACAGGATTTTCGCCGGTTCAACGAAGATAGACGCCAGCGGCAGCATGTCGTGCGCCACCATGAAGTTAACGCCCGCCGCCAGCAGTTTGGAGAGCACTTCAACAGCCGGACCAATGCCGAGGAACGCCAGAATCGCGAGGATCATCCCGATGATGCCCGCAGAGAAGTTGTTCACCAGCATTTCGAAGCCGGATTTGATCTTACCATCAACCCAGACGTCGAATTTCTTAATCGCCCAGCCGCCCAGAGGACCGGCAATCATCGCACCGAGGAACATCGGCATATCCGCACCAACGATAACACCCATGGTTGTGATGGCACCCACGACGCCACCACGGTCACCGCCCACCAGACGACCACCGGTATAACCGATGAGCAGCGGCAGGAGATAGGTAATCATTGGGCCAACAAGTTTCGCCAGCGTTTCGTTAGGCAACCACCCTGTCGGAATGAACAATGCGGTGATAATACCCCACGCGATAAACGCGCCGATATTTGGCATCACCATGTTGCTGAGGAAACGACCAAAGCTTTGAACTTTGATCTTGAAATCGGATGACATAAAACACCCCTTCTTATGTTTACGCTTAGGCTTGCGGCCCGAGGTTTATCGTTAATGTGCGGCGGCAGAGGTAGCCGGACCCTGTTCTGATGCTGTGAAATCTGGCACTGAATCGTTCAACTGTCCAGACAGTGGAATTTTGTGTGATGTATGTCACGTAAATGTAGGGGGTGTGGCGCTGAATGAGGTGATCTGAATCACAAAATTGGTGGGTGAAAAAAATACGATGGCGAGAAATAGAGCAAAAACCACCTCTTTATGTGATTGATGTCACATTTTGTATTTGCGAGTTTGTTTCTGGATTGTGACTGGTTTCACAAAATATTTTTATGCAGATTTCTCCGACTGCGATCGGCGTCAGGATGGCCTGGAGTGACACGTAAAGCTAAAAAAATACTCTTCATATGTTGTATGGCGAAAAGTTAAAACCTGAATTACGCTCATAATGTAAGGTTGAGTATATTATTATTCAGGATATATTTTGACACGCTTATAAACTTGCATGGAGATATTATAAAAACCGATACTCCCCGGCTCTGAAATAATCAGTGTGCCTTTTAAATTTAAAAATAAATTAATTAGGCTGCGTGCTGTTTTATTAATGTAATGAGTTGACGTTGTTTAAGTGAGGAGAATATGTTTCTCAACTATTTCGCGCTGGGCGTGTTGATTTTTGTATTTCTGGTTCTTTTTTACGGAATCATCGCCATCCATGACATCCCCTATAATATGGCCAAAAAGCGCAATCATCCCCATGCCGATGCTATTCATACGGCAGGCTGGATCAGCCTGTTTACGCTCCATGCCATCTGGCCGTTCCTGTGGATTTGGGCCACGCTGTACCGGGAAGATCGCGGCTGGGGAATGCAGAACCACATCACTAAGTCTGATGAGGTTCCGGGCATGGATGCGCTGGCCAAACGCGTGGCCGAGTTAGAACACAAGCTGGCAGCGGTTCAGCCCTCTGATGATAAAAACACGCTGGAGCGCTAATCATGGATCTGTTGATTATTCTGACCTATGTGGCATTTGCCTGGGCAATCTTTAAAATATTCCGTATTCCGGTAAACCAGTGGACGCTTGCTACCGCGACGTTAGGCGGGGTGTTTATTGTTGCCGGACTCATTCTGCTAATGAACTATAACCATCCGTATACCTTTACGGCGCAAAAAGCGGTAATTTCCATTCCGATTACGCCGCAGGTCACGGGGGTGGTTACGGAAGTGACCGATAAAAATAACCAGCTCATTAAAAAAGGCGAAGTGTTATTTAAGCTGGATCCGGGCCGCTATCAGGCGCGCGTCGACAGACTGAAGGCAGACCTGGTGACCGCGACGCACAATATCGACAATCTGAAAGCGCAGCTTTCGGAAGCGGTTGCCAATACGACACGCGTCTCCGCTGAACGCGATCGCCTGTATAAAGATTATCAGCGCTACCTGAAGGGCAGCCAGGCGAAGGTGAATCCGTTCTCTGAAAGCGATATAGATAACGCGCGGCAGAACTATCTGGCGCAGGATGCCATGGTGAAAGGCTCCGTTGCTGAACAGAAGCAGATTCAAAGCCAGCTGGACAGCATGGTAAACGGCGAGCAGTCGCAAATTGCCTCGTTACGCGCCCAGCTTGCTGAAGCGAAATACAATCTCGATCAGACCGTGGTGCGTGCGCCGAGCAACGGTTATATCACCCAGGTGCTGATCCGTCCGGGAACCTATGCCGCCGCGCTGCCGCTGCGCCCGGTGATGGTTTTCATTCCTGAACAGAAGCGTCAGATTGTGGCCCAGTTCCGTCAGAACTCGCTGCTGCGTCTGAAGCCGGGCGATGAAGCGGAAGTGGTGTTTAACGCGCTGCCGGGCCAGGTGTTCACCGGTAAGCTCACCAGCGTTCTGCCGGTGGTGCCGGGCGGGTCGTATCAGGCGCAGGGCGCATTGCAGGCGCTGACCGTTGCGCCGGGTACGGATGGCGTACAGGCGCTGATTGAGCTGGAGCCTAACGCCGACGTCGATGCTTTGCCGGACGGTATTTATGCCCAGGTGGCGGTCTATTCGGATCATTTCGCCCACGTCTCGGTGATGCGTAAAGTGCTGCTGCGTATGACCAGCTGGATGCACTACCTCTATCTCGATCACTAATCCTTCCGGGGCAGGAATGCGACACGCATATCTGCCCTTTTTTCATCGCTTGATCCATACTGACTTTTTCCCGGCATCAAGGATCAGGCAATGAAACTCATCGGTAGCTACACCAGTCCCTTCGTGCGAAAAATCTCGATTCTCCTGCTGGAGAAAGGGATTGAATTTGAATTCGTCAATGAACAGCCCTACAACGCCGAAAACGGCGTCGCGCAGTATAACCCGCTGGGGAAAGTCCCGGCGCTGGTAACGGACGAGGGCGAATACTGGTTCGATTCCCCCATTATTGCGGAGTATATCGAGCTGCTGGGCGTTGCCCCGGCAATGCTGCCGTCTGACCCTAAAGCGGCGCTGGCGGTGAAGCAAATTGAAGCCCTGGCCGACGGCATTATGGATGCGGCACTCACCTCCGTACGCGAGCAGGCAAGGCCCGCCGCCCAGCAGTCAGACAGCGAGCTGCTGCGCCAGCGGGAAAAAATCAGCCGCAGTCTGGATATGTGCGAAAAGCTTATCCGGGAGGGCAAGATCCACACCGACAGCCTGAACCTGGCAACCATCGCTATCGCCTGCGCCATCGGCTATCTCAACTTCCGCCGGGTGTCCCCTGGCTGGTGCGTTGACCGTCCGCTGCTGGTGAAACTCGCAGAAACGCTCTTTAGCCGCGAGAGCTTTGCCCGTACAGAACCGCCAAAGGCTTGACGCGGGTTATAACACTTCGGCGTCGGAGGCGGTACAATCCCTCCACATGTTAACTCCCTCTCCCGTCGGGAGGGGGGAAGATATTTACTCGCCAGGCGCTTTCATGACTACTCATCATTCGCTGTACAGCCAGATCCCCGCGACCGACCGACTTCTTCGCGATCCCCGCATCCATGCTGCCGTTGAGCGCTTCGGCCATACCGCGACGGTGGAGATGCTGCGTCTGCTTCAGGATGAAGCCCGCGGCCATATCCAGGCCGAAAACACCTTGCCCGACTGGTGCGCAGCGTGGGAGCAGGAAGTGGAGCATCGGCTGGGCGAGAAGGCGCAAAGCGCGTTACGCCCGGTGATTAACCTGACGGGGACCGTGCTGCACACCAACCTGGGACGCGCCCGGCAGGCGGAAGAGGCGGTGGCTGCGGTCGTGCAGGCCATGCGCTCGCCGGTGACGCTGGAGTACGATCTGGACGGCGCCGGGCGCGGGCATCGCGATCGCGCGCTGGCGGATCTGCTCTGCCAGCTAACCGGCGCGGAGGATGCCTGCATTGTGAATAACAACGCGGCGGCGGTTCTGCTGATGCTGGCGGCGACCGCGAGCGGCAGAGAGGTGGTAGTGTCCCGCGGCGAGCTGGTGGAGATTGGCGGGGCGTTTCGCATCCCGGACGTGATGCGCCAGGCGGGCTGCACGCTGCATGAGGTGGGTACGACTAACCGTACCCATGCGAAAGATTATCGCGCGGCGGTGAATGAAAACACCGCCCTGCTGATGAAGGTTCACACCAGCAATTATCATATTGAAGGCTTCACCAAAACGGTTGAAGAGGCCGAGCTGGCGGCGATTGGGCGCGAGCTGAATATTCCGGTGATTGCCGACCTCGGCAGCGGCTCGCTGGTGGATCTCAGCCAGTACGGGCTGCCAAAAGAGCCGATGCCGCAAGAGATGATTGCCGCGGGCGTGAGCCTGGTCAGCTTTTCCGGCGACAAACTGCTGGGCGGGCCGCAGGCCGGGATTATCGTCGGCAAGCGCGAGCTGATTGCGCAGCTGCAGCAGCACCCGCTCAAGCGCGCCCTGCGGGCCGATAAAATGACCCTTGCCGCGCTGGACGCGACGCTGCGGCTCTATCTCCACCCGGAGAAACTGGCCGACCGCCTGCCCACGCTGCGCCTGTTAAGCCGGGATGCCGCCTCGATTCGCGCCCAGGCCGAACTGCTGCTGCCGCGCGTCGCCCCGCACTACCCCGATTTTGACGTTCGCATTGAGCCCTGCCAGTCGCAGATTGGCAGCGGTTCGCTGCCGGTGGACAGGCTGCCGAGTGAAGCGCTCACCTTCACCCCGCGTGACGGGCGCGGTAGCCACCTTGAGGCCCTGTCGTTGCGCTGGCGCGGTCTGCCGACGCCGGTCATCGGGCGGATTTACGACGGCCGCATGTGGCTGGATCTGCGCTGTCTTGAAGATGAAGAGCGATTTCTGGAGATGTTGTTGAAATGATTATTGCCACCGCCGGTCACGTCGACCATGGAAAAACCACGTTACTGCAGGCAATTACCGGCATAAACGCCGATCGCCTGCCGGAAGAGAAAAAGCGCGGCATGACCATCGATCTGGGTTATGCCTACTGGCCCCAGCCCGATGGCCGCGTGCTGGGCTTTATTGATGTTCCGGGGCATGAAAAGTTTCTGTCCAACATGCTGGCGGGCGTAGGGGGTATCGACCATGCCCTGCTGGTGGTGGCGTGCGATGACGGCGTGATGGCGCAAACCCGCGAGCATCTGGCGATCCTCCAGCTGACCGGCAACCCGCAGCTGACCGTGGCGCTGACCAAAGCCGATCGCGTTGACGACGCGCGCATCAGCGAGGTGCGCGAAGCGGTGCAGGCGACCCTACGGGAATATGGTTTTGCCGATGCGCCGCTTTTTGTCACCGTGGCGACTGAAGGGCGCGGTATCGACGAACTTCGCCACCATTTGCAGCAGCTTTCGTCGCGCGAACACGCCAGCCATCACCGCTTCCGTCTGGCGATTGACCGGGCGTTTACCGTCAAAGGCGCGGGGCTGGTGGTCACCGGTACGGCGCTGAGCGGTGAAGTGAAGTTGGGCGATAGCCTGTGGCTGACGGGCGTTAATAAGCCGATGCGCGTGCGCGGCTTGCATGCGCAAAACCAGCCTGCGGAGCATGCCCACGCAGGGCAGCGGATCGCGCTCAACATTGCCGGGGATGCGGAAAAAGAGCAGCTTAGCCGCGGCGACTGGCTGCTGGCCGACGCCCCGCCCGAGCCGTCTGAACGCGTCATTGTCTCCCTGCAGACAAACGTGCCGCTGACCCAATGGCAGCCGCTGCATATTCACCACGCGGCCAGCCATATCACCGGGCGGGTGTCGCTGCTGGAAAACGATCTTGCCGAACTGGTTTTTGATGCGCCGCTCTGGCTGGCGGACAACGACCGTCTGGTGCTGCGGGATATTTCCGCACGGGAAACGCTGGCCGGAGCGCGGGTGGTGACGCTGAACCCGCCGCGACGCGGCAAGCGTAAGCCTGAATACCTGCAATGGCTGGCATCGCTGGCTCAGGCTCGGGATGATAACGCCGCGCTGCGGGTGCATCTTGAGCGCGGGGCGGTGAGCCTGAGTGATTTTGCATGGGCACGCCAGCTGAGCGGCGAAGGGTTGCGTCAGCTGACCCAACAGCCGGGCTTTATTCAGGCCGGCAACAGCCTGCTCGATGCGCCGGTGGCTGCACACTGGCAGCGTAAGATACTGAACACCCTCGCGACTTACCATGAACAGCATCAGGATGAACCCGGTCCTGGTCGTGAGCGCCTGCGGCGCATGGCGCTGCCGACGGAAGACGATGCGCTGGTGCTGCTGCTGATTGAAAACATGCGCGAAAGCGGGGTGATTAAAAGCCATCACGGCTGGCTGCATCTGCCGGATCACAAAGCCGGGTTCACCGCAGAGCAGGAGGCAATCTGGCAAAAAGCGGCCTCGCTGTTTGGCGATGAGCCGTGGTGGGTTCGCGATCTGGCGCGTGAAACGAACACCGACGAGCAGGTGATGCGCCAGGTATTGCGCCATGCGGCGCAGCAGGGGCTGATTGTCGCGATCGTGAAAGATCGTTATTACCGTAACGATCGCATTGTGGCGTTTGCTAACCTGATCCGCGAACTGGATCAGGCCCGCGGCTCCACCTGCGCAGCCGATTTCCGCGATCGGCTGAACGTAGGCCGCAAGCTGGCGATTCAGATCCTGGAATATTTCAACCGTATCGGGTTTACGCGTCGCCGGGGTAATGACCATTTGCTTCGCGACGCGCAGCTGTTCCCCTGAGCGCTACGTGCGGCGGGAGAGCTTCTGCTTCGCCAGCCATACCGCGCCCAGTCTTCCCGCCTGGTTACCCAGCTCGCAGGGCAGAATGGGCACCTTGAGCGCTTCCCATTCCTCGAATCGCTGCAGGTACTTATCGAGCAGGAGATAGATTTTCTCCTGCTCGCTTACCCCGCCGCCAATCAGCACGGCCTGGGGATCGAACATCGAGATCACGCTATAAACGCCGCGCGAGAGAAAATGCGCCCAGGCTTCAATAGCTTCGCGCAGATGCACATCGCTCTCCATGCGTTTAAACAGCTCCTCGCCGTCAGGCATCTCTTCTTCTGATACGGCCAGCGCGCGGCGGCAGGCTTTCATCAGACCGCTGGCAGACGCAACCTCGTGCATCGGTTCGCCCTTGTCCCCCACGGGCAGCACGCCAAATTCACCGGCGCGGTAATGCGACCCGCGATAGAGATCCCCTTCCATCACAATCCCGCCACCGATGCCCGTGCCGATGGTGATACAGACGAAATGCTCGTAATCCTTACCCGCGCCCTGCCAGCGCTCGCCCAGCGCCGCACAGTTGGCGTCGTTTTCTACGGTGACGGGAAGGTCGGTCAGACCGGCGAAAAGTTCGCACAGGTTTTCGCCGTCGAGATACTCGAGCGCGCCCGCTTTAGCCGCTTCGCCGCTGTGGTGGTTAATATGGCCGGGAAAGCTCACGCCGATACCGACGATGTCGTGTTCGTCCTGATACGCTTCAACTACCGCTTTCCAATTCTTTTTGAAGGTATTTTTATCCTCAGGGGTATCGTACTCGTCCGTCGTCAGCTCCTTGCCATTTTCATCAATCACGCCGTGCTTGATGTGGGTTCCGCCTACGTCAAAACCGATAAATAGCTGCATTGCATCGTTCCTTATGAGCTCTTGAGCTGTTAAGTATGGCTCAGTGGCAGAAACGAAACGTAAAGTACGGTAATCCGTGATACGGCTCGTAAACCCGTCACCCACTGGCGAGAAAACCGCCAGCCGGGACTACCCTTGTTGTACAACAACAGCAAGGAGACGGTCATGACAAATAATCCTCCCTCTTCGCGTATCCAGCCCGGCGAGTATGGTTTTCCCCTCAAGCTGAAGCCTCGCTATGACAACTTTATCGGCGGCGACTGGGTGGCCCCCGTCGACGGCGAATACTATTCCAACCTGACGCCCGTTACCGGCCAGCCGCTGTGCGAGATTGCCAGCTCCGGCAAGCGTGATATCGATTTGGCGCTGGATGCGGCGCACAAAGCGAAAGACAAATGGGGCCACACCTCCGTTCAGGATCGCGCCGCCATTTTGTTCAAAATCGCCGACCGCATGGAGCAGAACCTGGAGCTGCTGGCGACAGCGGAAACCTGGGATAACGGCAAGCCGATCCGGGAAACGATGGCGGCAGACGTGCCGCTGGCTATCGACCACTTCCGCTATTTTGCCTCCTGTATTCGCGCGCAGGAGGGCGGAATAAGCGAAGTTGACAGCGATACCGTGGCGTACCACTTCCACGAACCGCTGGGCGTCGTCGGACAAATTATTCCATGGAACTTCCCGCTGCTGATGGCGAGCTGGAAAATGGCGCCCGCGCTGGCCGCCGGGAACTGCATTGTGCTGAAACCGGCGCGTTTAACTCCGCTCTCGGTCCTGCTGCTGATGGAAATTGTGGGCGATCTTCTGCCGCCGGGAGTTATTAACGTGGTGAACGGCGCGGGCGGTGAGATAGGGGAATATCTGGCCACCTCAAAACGGATCGCCAAAGTGGCGTTTACCGGGTCGACGGAGGTGGGCCAGCAGATTATGCAGTACGCCACGCAAAACATCATTCCGGTGACGCTGGAGCTGGGCGGGAAGTCTCCTAACATCTTCTTCGCGGACGTGATGGAGGAAGAGGACGCCTTCTTCGATAAGGCGCTGGAAGGGTTTGCGCTGTTCGCCTTTAACCAGGGCGAAGTCTGCACCTGCCCAAGCCGCGCGCTGGTGCAGGAGTCCATCTACGAGCGCTTTATGGAGCGGGCCATTCGCCGCGTCGAGTCTATCCGCAGCGGTAATCCGCTCGATAATGTCACCCAGATGGGCGCGCAGGTCTCGCACGGACAGCTGGAAACCATCCTCAACTACATTGATATCGGCAAGAAGGAAGGGGCGGATATCCTGACCGGCGGTCGCCGTAAGGTGCTCGGCGGGGATCTGCAGGAAGGGTATTACCTTGAGCCGACGATCCTGTTTGGGCAGAACAACATGCGCGTCTTCCAGGAGGAGATTTTCGGACCGGTGCTGGCCGTGACCACCTTCAAAACGATGGAGGAGGCGCTGGAGATTGCCAACGACACGCCGTATGGCCTGGGGGCGGGGGTCTGGAGCCGTAACGGTAATCTGGCCTATAAAATGGGCAGGGGAATACAGGCCGGGCGCGTCTGGACCAACTGCTACCACGCCTATCCGGCGCACGCGGCGTTTGGCGGGTATAAGCAGTCGGGCATCGGGCGTGAAACCCACAAGATGATGCTGGAGCATTACCAGCAGACGAAATGTCTGCTTGTCAGCTACTCCGATAAACCGCTGGGGCTGTTCTAATCGCCCAGCTCAGGCCGTCCGTGGGCGGCCTGAGCAATTTGCTGGCGCAGACGGTTCAGCACGCCATCCAGAACATACTGTACGCGCCAGGGCTGGTATTCGCGTTTGCGGAAGATAGCGGTTAGGTCGAGCCACCACTCTTCCTGGTGCGGGAAGCAGGGGACCAGCGTGCCCTGCGTTAATTCTTTTTTCAGGCTTTCTTTCGGCGCGAATACTATGCCAAGGTTATTTCTTGCCAGCTCCAGGGCCGTCTGCGTATTGTCGCAAATATAATTGCCGGTCACCCGATAATCATGCACATCCTCACTGCCGTGTACGCGAAAACGCCAGATATTGGCATCATCGACGAGCATGGAGTCGATCAGGATACACGAGTGATTAATTAAATCTTCAGGTCCGGTTAAAGGGTGTTTATTTAAATATTCCTGGGTAGCGAATGCCGTGACGGAATATTTCGTTAACACGCTGGCGACCAGATTTTCATCTTTAGGTTGCGCATAGGTAATTAAAATATCGCAGTCGTCCGGGAAGGACACGCCTTCTGAATATTCGTTGCGGTCCAGGTTGTAGGTTTTCAGGGAAATGCGAATGTCCCCGATGTCCTTTATCTGGTGGATCACGTGGCGCGCGAGATAGGTCACGATACCTGTCGGGGCGTAAATCGTGACTTTTCCACGCTTTTCATGCTTGTAATCAGCAATGAAATTAATAAGTTGCGTATTTTTGTCCAGCGTGGCGTCGACATAAGGAAGTAATGCTTCACCGAACTGCGTCAGAGCGAGCTGGCGGGTCGTGCGCTCAAAAACCTTAAGCCCAACCCGCGTTTCAAAATCCGAGAGATATTTACTGACGTTGGCCTGCGCCATGCCCAGCAGGGCAGCGGCATCACCAATGCTGTGGGTGGCTGCGATGACGGAGATTATTTTTAATTCGCGTGGCTTTAGCTGTAATTTATTCATCATGCGCACCCATCTATATGGTTTTATATATAATATTATATAAACCGCAGCGTTGCACAGGCAAATTTGTAACCATTATTATTCGCCCCGCTTATTTGGCGTATAAATGGATTACTTCACATGACTATTAAATACAATTTACTGATTGCTGCCACGTTATTTGCAACATCTTCTGCAATGGCCGGTGACTTTTCACTTGGCGCGGGGGCCGTATTTAATGAGTCTCCTTACAAAGGCTATAACGAAAATACCACCGCGGTGCCGTTAATTAGCTATGAGGGCGATCGCTTTTATGTTCGTCAGACCACGGGCGGATGGATCCTGTGGAAAGACGCAAAAAATGAACTCAGCCTGACCGCATCCTGGATGCCGCTGCATTTTGATCCGGACGATAACGACGACCATCAGATGAAGCAGCTTGATGAGCGTAAAGCCTCTGCGTTCCTCGGCGGTGCGTACTACCGCCACGAAAGCTGGGGTTCTCTGAAAGTGGCGGTCTCTGGCGATGCCACGGATGAAAGCGGCGGCGTGGTGGGCGAGGTATCCTACTTCCGCCCAATCAGGATGGAACGCCTGACCCTGACGCCCTCTGTCGGTGTTTTCTACAGCGACGAAAGCTATAACGACTACTACTACGGCGTATCCGGCAGCGAGTCTCGCCGCTCAGGTCTGGATCAATACACCGCTGGCGACAGCTGGACGCCGTACGTTGGCCTGGCAGCTAAATATCAGCTAACCCAGAAGCTGTACCTCAACGCCAGCGCGGTCTATACCGTGCTGCCTGACGACGTGAAGAACAGCCCGATGATCGACCGCGACGACAGCTTCGCGCTGATGACCGGCCTGACCTGGCGTTTCTGATGCGGTAAAGCCGGGTGGCGGCGTTGCCTTGCCCGGCCTACGATCGTGCCTGCATATTTGTCTGCAATACAATGTATTCCTTTTTCATTTCTCGATGCTTCTTCCCGTTCCGTCAAAACACCGCTGCACTGATGTTCCTTGTGAGCTAATGTGATTTAACCCGGTAGTGATGGTGTGTATTATGTGTATAATCATGGAAGGATTGGGATGTGAAAAGTGCGGATGTCATTACTGTTCTGATCGGCCACGGCTGGAAATGTGTCAGAACGAAAGGAAGCCATCATCAGTTTCGTCATCCCGTGCAGAAAGGACTGGTTACCGTCCCACATCCTAAAAAGGATATTAAACCGGGCACGCTCGCGCAGATATGGCGGCAGGCGGGAATCAAACACTGATATCAGGAGTAGTTATGTTTTATCCGGCTTACATTCATTCTGATACCGACGGCAGTGCCAGCGGCTTTTTCCCTGACGTTCCAGGCTGTTTTTTTGCAGGTGATTCCCTGGATGACGCATTTCAGGATGCACGTGAGGCGCTCACAGCGCACTTCGAAGCGCTGTTTGAAATGGATGAAGCATTGCCGCTCCCGGGTAACGTGGAAGCGCACCTGGAAAGTCACCCTGACGACTTCACTGGCGGACAATGGCTGCTGGTGGATATCAATATGAAACAGTTCGACGGCAGGGCCGAGCGAATCAACATCACGATGCCTCGTCGTTTACTGATGAAGATTGATTCCTTTGTCAGCGAGCATCCTCAGTTCAGCAATCGAAGTGCGTTTCTGGCTGAGGCAGCACGTCGCGTGCTGCCATAGCGTTCACCCTCTCCCGTGGGTGAGAGCAACAGACCGAATATATTCAGCCTTCATCCACCCATATCCGCATTTCCCCTTCACCCCGGTTAGCCCAGCTAAACCAGGGAATAAAGGTCAACGTCTGGGGCTGACGCTGTACCGGCGAGCGGTCGTACTGCCACAGCGCATTCGTGTCCTTTGCCTGGCACCCAATCCCCTCTGCCTGTATCAGCATCTTGTGCGCGAAGATGCCTTTGCCTTCAAACACCCGGAACTCGCTCTCTCGGGGCAGGGAGAGGTTATGCAGGTTGGCGCCGTTATCCGCTTCTTCCAGGCAGTAAACCAGCGGTCCGCGCTGGAGCGCGACTTTACCCGCCTGCTGGCGCACCTGGGGGTTACCGTACATGCGGCGGACCGGCATCGGTAGCGTCAGGGTCAGGGTGTCGCCTTCCTGCCAGCGGCGGTTGAGGTAGAGATATCCTCGTGAAGCTTCACCGGAAATGGCTTCGCCATTCAGCGAAACGACAGGCTCCGCGCACCAGTCCGGCAGCCTGAGTGCCAGCGTGTGGGTGACCGGAACCGGCGAGGTGATTTCGATCTCCACCTGCTCCTGCCACGGATAGTTACCGCTAATGCGCAGCTGTAGGGTGCTATCCCCCACCGGAATGGCGACATCGTTCCCCACGTACAGGTTGATCAACAGCGCATCCGGGCGAACGGTATAAATGTAGTGCCCCAGCGAGGTCAGCACGCGGGCGATATTCGGCGGGCAGCAGGCGCAGCCGAACCAGCGCTGGCGCACCGGCTTCACGTGGTCATAGATATGGTTAAAGGGCAGCATTTTCGGATGTACTTCCAGCGGATTCACGTAAAAGAAATGCTTACCGTCCAGCGCCATCCCGCCCAGCACCGTGTTATACAGCGCGCGCTCCATCACGTCGGCGTAGTGGCCGTCTGCCTCCATCTCCAGCATCCGGCGGGCAAACATCATCAGGCCGATTGAGGCGCAGCTTTCGGCGTACACCGTATCGTTAGGCAGATCGTAATCGCTGCTGAACGCCTCCCCGCTGCTCTGCGAGCCAATCCCACCGGTAATGTACAGCTGGCGCTGCGCCATGTTGTTCCACAGCCGCAGACAGTCCCGGCGTTTACCTTCGTCGTTGCTCAGGCGCGCCAGGTGCGCCATGCCCGCCATCAGGTAAACAAAACGCACGGCGTGGCCGATGGCCGTTTGCTGCTCTGCAAGCGGCTGATGCGCCTGGCTATAGGCTTTGTCCTTGACCATCCACGCCGTGCCATAGGTGTTCCAGTAAGACGTTTTGCCGCGCTTCTCGTATTCGGTATCGTAGAAGTGAGGCTGCGCGCCGCGTTCTTCGATAAAGTATTTCACCAGATTGAGATAGCGCGGCTCCTGCGTGACGTCGTACAGCCGCATCAGCGCCAGCTCGATTTCCGGGTGGCCAGGGTAACCGTGTAGCTGCGTCTCGCCCGGGCCAAACACGCTGTCGATATGGTCCGACAGCCGGCACACCACGTCGAGCAGGCGGCGTTTTCCGGTTCCCTGAAAATACGCCACGCCCGCTTCAATCATATGCCCGGCGCAGTACAGCTCGTGGCATTCGGCCAGATTCGTCCAGCGTTCCTCGGGGGCTTTTACCGTAAAGTAGGTATTGAGGTAGCCATCTTCACACTGCGCCGCCGCGACCAGCTCAATTACCTCGTCGGCGGTTTTTTCCAGTTCTGCATCCGGCTTCTGGCACAGCGACCACGCCACGGCTTCGAGCCATTTCGCCACGTCGCTGTCCTGAAATACCATCCCGTAAAACTCCCCCTGTTCCAGCCCGGCCGCGATGCGGAAGTTGGCGATGGCGTGGCTGGGTTCGGCCTCCGCCACGCGGTCGTTAAGCGCATCCCACTGGTATGGGATCACCACGTCACGGACCAGCCGTTGATATTGTCCGAGAAACGGATCGTTGATTTTCAGCTGGTGCAGGTCGGGTTCCATTATGGACATAGCGTTCTCCTCAGGACGGTACGTGACGCTGGCGCAGGTCGGTGGCAATGCGCGACATCACAGGGTTATTAAGCCTGCACCAGCGGATAGCGACCGCCAGCAGCAGGTGGAAAAGGGCAGGCAGCAGCGTCTCCATAGCGGTGATGCCCTGCAGTGAGGCTGGCGTCTGGTTGCCCGCGCCTGGCTGATAGGCCACGGCAATAAACACCAGGCTGATGATCCCGGCGCTGGACGCCCACGCAAGCTTGATGAAAAACAGGTTGAAGGCGAAGTTCATTCCCGACGAACGCACGCCGGTTTTCCACTCGCCGTAGTCATCGGCAAAGGCCATAAGCGAGAAGTGCAGCGGCAGGGTGAAGCCCAGGATCACGCCGTTGCTTAAAATGACGATCAGCCACAGCGTCTGGTGCGCCGGGCCACCCGGCAGAAACCACATGCCCACCGCAAGCGCAGCGAGCACCAGGTTGGTGTAGTAGTAGAGTTTGACGGTATCAATACGGCGGGAAAGCGGGCTGACGATCACCGCGCCCAGAATGGCGGCAAAGGTTACCATGGTGAAAAACAGCGAGGTGTACGCCGTGCTGCCCTGAAGCACGTAGGTGATGAAATACATGTATCCGCCGCCGCGAATGTTAAAGACGTTGATCAGCAGAAACGACATCAACAGCATCAGCAGCAGCTGATCGTTTTTACGCAGGCCCGCCAGGTGCTCGCGCAGGGTGAATTTGCCCATCAGCGCCAGCGGGACGCGTTCGCGCACCCAGAAGAAGCAGCACAAGAACATCACCACGGCGATGGCGCACAGCACGCCAACGCCGAACTGATAACCCTTTGCGGCATCGCCCTGGCCCAGCTCCGCCACCAGCCACGGCAGGCCAACGGAGACCAGAAAGCCCGCCACGCCGCACAGCACAAAGCGCCAGGACTGGCAGGCGATCACCTCGTTGTGGCGGGTGGTCATGGTGTTAATCAGCGCGCAGTAGGGCACGTTAATGGCGGTATAGCCCACGGATAACAGCAAATAGGTGCCGAACGCCCAGGCGATTTTCACGCCCATGCTGGCTTCCGGAACGGTGAAGGTCAGTACGCCGATAATGCCTATCGGGACCGCGACCCACAGCTGCCACGGACGAAATCGCCCCCAGCGGCTCTGCGTGCGGTCAGCAATGACGCCCATCACCGGATCGGAAATGGCGTCAAACACGCGAAGCGCTATAAACAGCGTGCCCACCAGCGCAGGGGTGAGGCCAAATACATCGGTATAGAAAAAGGTCAGAAAGTTCATGATCAGGCAGGTAATCACCGTGCCGCCCGCATCGCCCAGGCCGTAGCCAATTTTCTCGCGGACGGACAGCCGGTCATCGACTTTCTGTTTTGCAACGTCTGTGTCTGTAATCGGTGTGGAAGTCATGGGTAACTCCTCGATAAACGATTTTTTTATCGTATTTGTAGGTACCCCATTTATTCTGCATTCAACGGTCAGACCAACAAGGGAAGGGAAAAGTATAAAAAGGTGACGATTCCGACCTGATGATAAAAATGTGATTCCGATCGGACAGATATTCGAATATTAATTAATAATCAACGGGTAAGTTGAATATTAGCGGCAATAAAAGCGGAATGGTGAATATCCATGCTCGAATTATCCATAGCGCTTCCGGTTAAGGTCCAAAACGGCGGGCTATTTATCTCCCGCGGAGTGGGCCGCCATCCTGCGCGAAAATTAACATCGTGGGAGATTATTTTCGTCGAAAAAGGGACATTAACGATTCAGGAAGAAAATCATCTTTTTGACGTTAATGCGGGAGAGAGTTTGTTGCTCTGGCCGCAGCGTCGGCATGTGGGCGTGGAGGATTTTCCGGCGGACCTGCGCTTTTACTGGCTTCATTTTGAGGTGGATCCGCAAGATTCAGCGTTACCCAACGCCGCTCCTCTGGCAATAGAACAACACTGCCGGGTAAGGGATGCGGAATATGTGATTGCGCTATTTCGGCAATTCCTCAGCGAGCAGGAGAAATTACAGCGCAGCCTGGCGCTGGAGATGATTTTATTATTGATTTTACAGCAGGTGTCGAACTCTTCAGGATATGAAGACAGCGCCGATCAGGCCGGCGCAGCGATGGCCTGGAAGGCAAAACAGCTTATTCGCACGCAGTTTCATTTACCGATATCCACCTCGCAGCTGGCGAAAGCGTTGCACTGTAATGCGGATTATCTCGGGCGCGTATTTCGCCGGACTTTCCATTTAACCCTGACGGAGGCGATACATCGCCAGCGCGTCAGGGCGGCGGAAAAACTGCTGCTTAACGATTCTGCATCGTTAACCGAGGTCGCAGCGCGCTGCGGCTTTAATGACGTAGGGTATTTCCGGCAGATATTTTCTAAGCATACCGGGTTAACCCCCGCCGTCTGGAAACGGCGGTACTGTAAGGAGCATATTAACTCAGGTTGACCCGTGCCGGGGCCGCCAGATTACGCTCGACTCTGCGGCATCATCTGGCGTAACGCGTTACTGACCGCCTTCGTGCCAGGCTTTTTCAATTTCTTCAGCGAGAATTTTGACGCCCGCTTCGATTTTTTCCGGATCGGGCACGTAGTTCATACGCATGCACTGGTGCGTATGCGGCCACGGCTTATCCAGACCTGGGAAGAAGTAATCGCCCGGCACCATCAGCACGCCGCGTTTTTTCAGGCGCTGGTAGAGCAATTCGGTGGTGATCGGCAGATCCTTAAACCACAGCCACAGGAAAATCGCCCCTTCAGGTTTGTGGATCAGACAGCGTTCTTCCGGCAAATAGCGGCGAAGCGTCGCAATCGTCTCCTGAACGCGCTGATAATAGAACGGTTTGATCACCTCGTTAGACAGACGCAGCAGGTCGTTGCGCTTGATCATTTCGCACATCATCGCCGGGCCAATGCCGCCCGGTGAAAGGCTGATTATGCCGTTCATATTGGTTATGGCGGTGATGATTTTCTCATTGGCGATGATGATGCCGCAGCGGCTGCCCGGCAGACCCAGCTTTGAGAGGCTCATGCACAGAACAATGTTCGGGTTCCACAGCGGGCGTGCTTCGCTGAAAATAATGCCCGGGAACGGTACGCCATAGGCGTTATCGATCACCAGCGGGATGCCGTGCTGATTCGCCAGGACATCCAGCTTCATCAGTTCGTCGTCGGTGATCACGTTGCCCGTTGGGTTAGTCGGGCGCGATACGCAGATCATCCCCGTCTCTTCACCGATATGCAGGTGTTCAAAATCGACGTGATATTTGAACTGGCCTTCCGGCAGCAGCTCGATGTTCGGGCGCGCGGAGACGAACAGATCCTCTTCCAGACCGGAATCAGCATAGCCGATATACTCCGGTGCCAGCGGGAACAGCACCTTTTTGGTTGTGCCGTCGGCACGACGCCCTGCGAAGAGGTTAAACAAGTAGAAAAACGCGCTCTGGCTGCCGTTTGTCAGTGCAATATTCTGTGGTTCGATATCCCAGCCCAGCTCTTCACGCAGCATTTTGGCAAGGAGAGTCAGTAGCTCGGTTTTACCCTGCGGACCGTCGTAATTGCAGAGCGCATCAGTCGCTTTGCCGTTTTCCAGCATCTGTGCGAGCAGCGTCTGGAAATAGGTCGTCATCTCCGGAATTTGCGCCGGGTTTCCGCCGCCGAGCATGATGGCGCCCGGTGTGCGCAGCCCGTCGTTGAGGTCCTCCATCAGGCGAGTAATGCCTGAATGGCGGGTGAATTTGTCGCCGAAAAGTGAAAACGTCATAGCAGGTGTTCTATCGAGCTTATTTTGAAAGTGGGTAACCATAACGCTAGCACCGTGCTGGTGCAAATCTGGGGGTGTGGTCGGATTTGTTTTTTTGTATGGTGGAGTTGGATTTGTGTAGTGAATAGTTCTGATGGGTTTTCCACCCCTCACCCTAACCCTCTCCCCATGTCCCCGGACTGTACATGGGGAGAGGGACGGGGTGAGGGGCGAGGAGATTATTGATTACCCGCCCATACCACCATCACCTTATCGCCCTTGTGCTCGCGCACGAAGCCGTACCCCTCTTTCAGCGACAGCGTGGTTTGCCTGCCTTCACCGATCGCCGGATGGCGGGCGCGGAACTGGCCCAGCGTTTGCCAGTGGGCGACGGTTAAGGCCTGCTTGCCCGTCACGTCCTGCCAGTTCATATCCGAGCGGGTACCCTGCAGCGGGTCAGATCCCGTCGGGCCAAACGGACGCTCGGATTCATCCCCGTAATAGATTTGTACGCTGCCCGGCGCCAGCAGGAGCAGCTCTGCTGCGCGCTGGCCCCCTTCGCGGAACAGGCGCGTGTCATGGGAAGAGAGGTAGCTCAGGACGTTGAAGCTTTGCAGCTTTTCCGCCATCTGCTGCCACGTCAGGTCGATATCGGCCAGGCAATTCACCGCTTTCGCCGCCTGCTCCTGATAATCAAAGTTGATCATTGCGTCGAAACCGTGGCGGTAGTAGTCGCTTTGCATCACCCCGTGGCCCCAGGACTCGCCGGTCATCCAGAACGGTGCGTTATCGAGCTTCTTGTCCGGGTTGGCCCCTTTCCACGCGGCCAGCGCCTGGCTTGCCTGGTCTTTCAACTGCTGCCAGGCCTCAAGCTCGACGTGCTTCGCGGTGTCCACCCGGAAACCGTCAATACCGTAGTCGCGCACCCACTGGCTGAGCCAGTGGGTGAGATAGTCGCGCGGGGTATATCCCGGGATGGCCTTCGCGTGGGTATCGGGCTTGTGCTGATAAAAGTTGGGTAGTCCGGAAGGGGCGGAGGATTCCGTTTTCAGATCCGGGAGAAACGCCAGCGACATGGTTAAATCGTCGAATCCGGGGTTGTCGTAATCGCCAATGTCGGTGCGGATCCATTTCTTGCCCCACCATTTTTCCCATGCGGCTTTATCGCTAAAGTTAATGTAGTCATTAAAACTGTGCCAGCTTTGGCCAGCGCCAGGCTTCCAGTCAGTCCAGCGGTCGCCCAGGGTCTTTTTCAGCTCATCCCCCTGCAGATACAGCGAGCCAAACTGGTACTCCTGCATGTCCGCAAGCGTCGCGTAGCCCGCGTGGTTCATGACGATATCGAACAGGACGCGAATGCCGCGCCTGTGCGCTTCATCAATAAGATGGCGCAGGTCATCCTTGGTGCCCATATTGGCATCGAGCTTCGTCCAGTCCTGGGTGTAGTAGCCGTGATAGGCGTAGTGTGGGAAGTCTCCTTTGGTGCCGCCGCCTACCCAGCCGTGGATCTGCTCAAGCGGGGAGCTTATCCAGAGCGCGTTCACCCCCAGCTGCTGTAAATAGTCGAGCCTGCTGGCGAGCCCTTTGAGATCGCCACCGTGGAAGGTGCCAATCTCCTGCATGCCGTCTTTGTGGCGGCCATAGCTATTGTCGTTGCCCGGGTCGCCATTCACAAAGCGGTCGGTTAGCACAAAATAGACGGTGGCGTTTCGCCAGCTAAACGGCGCTGGTTTGTCGGTTTCGGCGCGCTCAAGCAGCAGCAGGCCACCACTGCTGGCGGCTGGCTGCAGGGTAATGTTTCCGTTCTGCACCGTCGCGGTCTGTTTGCTGTAGAAATCACGCACCACGGTGCCTTCCGGGAAGGTATGGCTAACGTCCAGCGTCAGCGGTTTACCGTCCCACTTCGGGCACTGGCGGATAACGCTTGCAACCGGCTGTTCTGCGGCACTCTGAATGGTCAGCAGCAGGGTCGGCGTGCCGGAGCGGGTATCAATCCGCATCTGGTATTCACCGTCGCGGAACAGGCGCCACTGCGGCGGTGTGCCGTCGCAGGGCTTGAGCGACAGCATCTCATTGAGTTTTATCGCCTCCGAAGGCTGCCAGCACGTCTTGTCAAAACTCAGCGTCAGAGGACGCGTACCCTTCGCAAGCTTTGCCTGGCTGGTAAAAACCCCGGTGCCTTCGGCGCGAAATGCGTTAAACCCCGGCGATGACCAGTCGGCATGTGCCAGAGCGGGTAACATCAGAAATGCTAATGCGGTGCGTTTCATTCCATTTTCCTGTCGCGGCATTTTTGACCAGTGTGCCATCAGGTTGTGGTTAAAAACTCATCCCCCATCGCTTTCTCCCGGGAGGACGCGTGAGGATGAGTGATCCCGCGCAAAATGAGGCAGTTATCTGCGATATCGCACACATTTTTTCAGCAATGATGTTTTTATGAGCAAGTTTCAGGTGACATAGTTTCGGATTTGGACTATTTCTATACGTGCTCTTGAAGTCTATTTTTGATATGATTTGAGATTCCGCTCTCAAATTTGTGAAAAAAATAAGGTGTTGGGATGATTACATCCGACCAGGAGACCTAATGATATCGACTCCCATTCGACGATATGGGGCCGCGATACTCATGTTACTCACCACGACATTTTCGGGTGGGGTGCTTGCGAAGACGCACACGGATACAACGAGTAAGAAAGCCCACGTAATAAAGACGACAAGTAGTAAGGTTAGCAGTAAACAAGAGTATTCTCGCAATAGTGCAAAGAGTAGTTCACTTCCTGATTTGCGAAAATACCCTTCCGGAACACCAAGAAAAAAAGCGTTTCTCCGGACGGTAATGCCTTACATAACAAGTCAAAATGCCGCGATTACGGCGGATCGTAACTGGCTGATTTCAAAACAGTACGATAGCCGCTGGTCGCCGTCTGAGCGCGCGCGTTTGAAAGACATCACGAAGCGCTACAAGCTGAGCTGGAACGGCAATACGCGTCGCGTACCGTGGAATGCTCTCCTTGAGCGTGTGGACATTATCCCAGGCAGCATGGTTGCGACCATGGCAGCAGCCGAAAGCGGCTGGGGAACGTCTAAGCTGGCGCGTAATAACAACAACCTGTTCGGCATGAAGTGTGCGAAAGGGCGTTGTAATAATGCGCCTGGCAAAGTGAAGGGCTATTCTCAGTTTGAATCAGTAAAAGATTCCGTGAATGCTTACGCGGTGAATCTTAATACGCACCCGGCCTACTCATCGTTCCGTAAATCACGCGCTCAGTTGCGTAAAGCGGATCAGGAAGTAACGGCCAGCGCAATGATTCACAAGCTGAAAGGTTATTCGACGAAGGGAAGTAGCTATAACAACTATCTGTTCGCTATGTACCAGGATAACCAGCGCTTAATTGCCGCCCATATGTAATCTCAAAAAACGCCTTCCACCGGAAGGCGTTTTCTTTTCTATATCAGCACCTCGCTGTGGCGATCCCGGTACTCCTTTGGCGTGGTGTCATACTCTTTGCGAAACACCGAATAGAAATACTGCAGCGACGGGTAGCCGCACATCTGCGAGATTTCGTTGATCGACAGTGACGTGGAGACAAGCAGGCTGCGGGCCTTCTCCAGCTTCTCCGCATGGATGACGGCATGGATGGTTTCGCCCACCTCTTCTTTAAACCGCTTCTCCAGATTCGAGCGGGAAATGCCCACCGAGTCCAGAACCTGATCGACCTTAATCCCTTTGCAGGCATGGTTGCGAATATAGTGCATGGCCTGAATGACGGCCGGATCGCTTAGGGAGCGATAATCGGTTGAGCGACGTTCCACGACGCGGACAGGCGGCACCAGCAGGCGCTGAAGCGGCAGAGACTCTTTATCCAGCAGACGGTGCAGCAGCTTCGCCGCCTGATAGCCCATCTGACGCGTGCCCTGTGCTACGGAGGAGAGTGCCACGCGGGACAGATAGCGGGTAAGCTCTTCGTTATCAATGCCAATCACGCACAGTTTTTCAGGCACCGGGATATGCAAATGTTCGCAGACCTGCAGCACGTGTCGGGCGCGGGCGTCCGTGACGGCAATAATCCCGGTTTGCGGCGGCAGCGTTTGCAGCCAGTCCGCCAGACGGTTTTGCGCGTGCTGCCAGTTTTCCGGTGCGGTTTCCAGCCCCTGATAGACCACGCCGCGGTACTTCTCCTGCGCGACCAGCTGGCAAAACGCATGTTCACGCTCAACGGCCCAGCGCTTGCCGCTGGTGGTGGGTAAACCATAGAACGCGAAGCGATGGACGCCTTTCTCCTTTAAATGGAGAAAGGCGGCCTCGACCAGGGCATGGTTATCGGTAGCGATATAGTGAACCGGGGGATAGTGTTCGGGTGAATGGTAGGAGCCGCCGACGCCCACTATCGGGACGTCGACGTCGGTCAGCAGCTGCTCGATGACGGGATCGTCATAGTCGGCGATGACGCCATCGCCCAGCCAGTCTTTGATGTTCTCCAGGCGGGTGCGGAAGTCTTCCTCGATAAAAATATCCCACTCGGATTGCGACGCCTGCAAATATTCACCAACACCTTCCACCACCTGACGGTCGTAGGCTTTGTTGGCATTGAATAACAACGTAATGCGGTGACGCTTTTCAAACATGGCTCGCTTCCCAATTAAGTCACAATGCGGTTATCAGGCTCGTCGCTTGGTGGCAGAGTCCATCCAGACTGCCAGTAAAAGAATGGCCCCCTTGACGATATACTGCCAAAACGTCGGGACGTCCATCATACTCATCCCGTTATCCAACGACGCCATGATAAATGCCCCCATAACCGCGCCCGCCACGCTCCCGATACCGCCTGCGAGGCTGGTACCACCGATGACGCAGGCGGCGATAGCATCCAGCTCGGCGATGTTACCGGCGGAGGGAGAACCGGCCCCGAGACGCGAACTGAGGATCAGCCCGGCGATAGCGACCATCAGGCCGTTAATGGCGAAAACCGCCAGCTTGGTTCGTTCGACGTTAATACCCGAAAGGCGAGCAGCTTCAAGGTTGCCGCCGATGGCATAAATACGGCGGCCAAACGCGGTGCGCGTCGCCATAAACATGCCGCCGAGCAGCAACAGCGCCAGCAGCAGCACCGGCGTTGGAACGCCGCGATAGTCGTTAAGAAGCCAGATGGCGCCCAGCACAATGACCGCCGTCAGCGCCTGACGTCCTACCACGGACGTTGACGCTGGCGACGCAAGACCCATCGCCTGACGGCGCATACGTCCACGCCACTGCCACGCGACAAAGGCCAGCAGTCCCACCACGCCGATCGTAAAGCCTATGCTGTCGGAGAGGTAACTCTGGCCAATTTGCGACATCGCCGCGCTGGTGGGGGAGACGGTCGTACCGTTGGTAATACCGATCAAGATCCCACGGAAGGCCAGCATTCCCGCCAGGGTGACGATAAACGATGGCACTTTACGGTAGGCAACCCACCAGCCGTTCCAGGCGCCCAAAACCAGCCCCAGAACCAGCGTGACAGCCACGGTCAGCGGCAGCGGCCAGCCGAGCCAGACGTCAAAAATGGCCGCCACGCCGCCGAGAAGACCCATCATCGACCCGACCGACAGGTCGATTTCCGCAGAGATAATCACGAACACCATCCCCACGGCCAGGATGCCGGTGATAGCGGTCTGGCGGAGCAGGTTAGAGACGTTACGCGCGCTCAGGTAAGAGCCATCCGTCATCCACGTGAAGAACAGCATGATGACGATAATCGCCGCGATCATCACGAAAACCTGCAGGTTCAGCGCTTTTAGCCCCGCGAACGCGCCGGGCGTCGGAACAGCGACTTTGATATCAGACGGATTGCTTTTCGACATGACGTTCGCTCCTTAAAGCGGCTTCCATCACCTGCTCCTGCGTCAGGTTCTGGTTAATCAGGTTGGCTTTCAGTTTCCCCTCGTGCATGACCAGCACGCGGTCGCTCAGGCCGAGCACTTCGGGTAACTCAGACGAGATGACAATGACGGCAATCCCTTGCTGTACAAGCTGATTAATCAGTTTGTAGATTTCGTATTTGGCACCGATATCGATCCCACGCGTTGGCTCATCAAGGATCAAAATGCGTGGATTGAGGAGCAGGCAGCGCGCCAGAATCGCCTTCTGCTGGTTACCGCCGCTCAGGCGGCCGATCGCCAGTTCCGGCGAGGAGGTTTTGACCTTCAGCCGGGCAAGTGACTGAAGGATGCACTGCTGCTCGGCGGCATCATCCAGGCTGCTCAGCGCGCCGGAGAACCGATCGAGTGCCGCAAGGGTGATGTTTTTACCCACCGCCATGACCGGCACAATGCCGTCTTTTTTGCGGTCTTCCGGCACCATGGCAATGCCGCGGGCAATCGCCTGCTGGCAGTTGTCGATTTTCACCTGCTGGCCGTCGATATAAATCGTGCCCTCCCAGCGCCCCGGCCACACGCCAAACAGGCACTGCACGGCTTCGGTGCGCCCGGCACCGACGAGCCCAGCAATACCAAGAATTTCGCCGCTGTGAAGGGAAAACGAAACGTTATTGACCCGCTTAATGTGGCGGTTAACGGGGTGCCACGCGGTCAGGTTTTCCACGCGCAGCACTTCATCGCCCTGAGTGTGGGGCTCATTCGGGTAGAGCGCAGTTAGCTCGCGGCCCACCATCATGGTGATGATGTCATCTTCACTCATGCCCGCGGCTTCACGCGTGCCGATGTGTTGCCCGTCGCGGATCACGCAGATGGTGTCCGAAATGGCTTTTACCTCGTTCAGCTTGTGCGAAATGTAGATGCAGGCTATACCGTGGTTTTGCAGATCGCGGATGATATTGAGCAGAACCGCAGTTTCCTGTTCGGTGAGTGACGCCGTTGGCTCATCGAGGATCAGCAGCCTGACCTGTTTATTCAGCGCCTTCGCAATTTCGACCAGCTGCTGTTGCCCCAGACCCAGATCGCCCACGCGGGTATCCGGCGAAATGTTGAGGCTCACCTGCGCCAGCAGCTTTTCACAGCGGAGCGTCATGGTGTCGTAATCCAGCACGCCGTGGCGGGAAATCTCGGCTCCGAGGAAGATGTTCTCCAGCACGGTGAGATGTTTCACCAGCGCCAGCTCCTGGTGAATGATGGCGATGCCTTTGCGTTCGGTGTCGCGAATGTGTGTCGCCTGGATGACTTCACCGGCAAAGACGATTTCGCCTTCATAACTGCCGTGCGGGTAGATCCCGCACAGCACTTTCATCAACGTTGATTTGCCCGAACCGTTCTCGCCACACAGCGAAACCACTTCGCCGGGGTTCAACCGGAGACTGACGTTGTCGACGGCTTTCACCGCGCCGAAGCGCTTGGTGATGCTTTTCATTTCAAGTAAATAAGGCATAACTGCTCCACATAACCCGAGGGAAGAACAGTACAACGTGATGCGCCCCCGCAGGGCAGGGGCAGCGCCGGATTAAAGTTCGCTCTTCTTGTGGAAACCGTCTTTAATCACGGTGGCGTCAATGTTCTCTTTATTGACTTCAATTGGCGTGAGCAGGCGAGCCGGAACGTCTTTCAGGCCGTTATTAAGCGTCGCGTCTGCTTTAGGTTGCTTACCGTTGCCCAGCTCAACGGCAATTTCCGCCGCCGTATTGGCAAGCTCGGTAATCGGTTTGTAGACCGTCATGGTCTGGGTTCCTGCGATAATGCGTTTTACGCCCGCAAGGTCGGCATCCTGACCAGAAATCGCGACTTTACCGGCCAGCCCCTGGGCGCTCAGGGCCTGGATAGCCCCGCCGGCTGTGGCATCGTTGGAGGCCACGACAGCGTCAATTTTGTTGTTATTGGCCGTCAGCGCGTTTTCCATAATCTTCAGGGCGTTTTCTGGCAACCATCCGTCGGCCCACTGATCGCCAACCACCTTAATTTTGCCGTTGTCGATGTACGGCTTAAGAACCTTCATTTGCCCTTCGCGGAACAGTTTGGCGTTGTTATCCACCGGCGAACCGCCCATCAGGAAATAATTGCCCTGAGGCACTTTATCGATCAGGCTTTGCGCCTGTAATTCGCCCACTTTTTCATTGTCGAAAGAAATATAATAATCAATATCGGCATTATTAATCATGCGGTCATAAGCGAGAACTTTTATGCCTTCCTGCTTCGCTTCTTTCACCACGTTACTTAATACCTGGCCGTTATAAGGGATAATGACCAGAACATCGACTCCCCGGTTGATCATATTCTCGATCTGCGACATTTGCGTTTCTTCATTGCCGTTAGCCGACTGAACAAACACATTCGCACCGAGTGATTCCGCTTTTTTCACGAAAATATCGCGATCTTTTTGCCAGCGCTCCAGACGCAGGTCGTCAATCGCCATGCCAATTTTGACCTCCTTGGCATGCCCTGCAAAGCTTGCAAGGAGGAGCGTAGTGCAGAGCGTTAGGGTCAGGTTCTTTATCTTCATAATTATTAGGCCTTTTTGTAGGGGTATGTGTTGCTGAGATAAAAGAAACATTCACTGCTGGGTCGCAGCAAATTTTTAACGCGGAAAGGCGGGCTGGCAATTACAGATTTTTATCTTCTCATTACGATATTTGGTTTATTTCTGAATTTATGACCGCGATCGGATTTTAAAATTCGTAACGCCTTAATTACATTTGATTCTGGAATACGCGCCGAAAAATAGTTTGTCTGCGCATTATTTTGCGAGCCAGCGCACAGTTGTGCATTCTCTCAATAGCAGTGTGAAATAACGTAATTGAGCAACCCAAAATGTCTATTCACTATTACTCCTGTATCAACGACTCGCCGCATACCCTGATTATGGAGCTCAATATGCAAGCTTATTTCGACCAACTCGATCGCGTTCGTTACGAAGGCCCAAAAACGACCAATCCTTTAGCATTTCGTCACTACAATCCGGATGAGCTGGTGCTGGGTAAGCGCATGGAAGATCATCTGCGCTTTGCCGCCTGTTACTGGCATACCTTCTGCTGGAACGGCGCCGATATGTTCGGCGTGGGTTCCTTTGACCGTCCGTGGCAGCAGCCGGGTGAGGCCATCGAGCTGGCGAAACGCAAAGCCGACGTGGCGTTTGAGTTCTTCCACAAGCTGAACGTGCCGTACTACTGCTTCCATGACGTGGACGTGTCGCCGGAAGGGGCGTCGCTGAAAGAGTACCTGAACAATTTTGCGCAGATGGTGGACGTGCTGGCGGCAAAACAGCAGCAAAGCGGCGTGAAGCTGCTTTGGGGCACGGCAAACTGCTTCACCAACCCACGCTACGGCGCGGGTGCGGCCACCAACCCGGATCCGGAAGTGTTTAGCTGGGCGGCCACGCAGGTGGTGACGGCAATGAACGCCACGCATCAGCTGGGCGGCGAAAACTATGTCCTGTGGGGCGGCCGTGAAGGCTATGAAACCCTGCTCAACACCGACCTGCGCCAGGAGCGCGAGCAGATTGGCCGCTTTATGCAGATGGTTGTCGACCATAAGCACAAAATCGGCTTCCGCGGCACGCTGCTGATCGAGCCGAAGCCGCAGGAACCGACGAAGCACCAGTATGACTACGACGTGGCGACGGTGTATGGCTTCCTGAAGCAGTTCGGTCTGGAAAAAGAGATTAAAGTGAACATTGAGGCCAACCACGCCACGCTGGCGGGCCACTCATTCCATCACGAAATCGCGTCTGCGATTGCGCTGGGTATCTTTGGCTCTGTCGATGCTAACCGTGGCGATCCACAGCTGGGCTGGGATACCGATCAGTTCCCGAACAGCGTGGAAGAGAATGCGCTGGTGATGTACGAGATCGTCAAAGCGGGCGGCTTCACCACCGGCGGCCTGAACTTTGACGCCAAGGTGCGTCGCCAGAGCACCGACAAATACGATCTGTTCTACGGCCACATTGGCGCGATGGACACCATGGCGCTGGCGCTGAAAGTGGCGGCGCGTATGATTGAAGACGGCGAGCTGGATAAGCGCGTGGCGAAGCGCTACAGCGGCTGGAACAGTGAGCTGGGCCAGCAAATTTTGAAAGGTCAGTTATCGCTTGCGGAAATCGCGAAGTACGCTGAACAACATCAGCTGGCACCGCAGCACCAGAGCGGCCATCAGGAGCTGCTGGAAAATCTGGTTAATCACTACCTGTTCGATAAATAACAGCATGCAGGCCCGGTAAGCAGAAGCACCGCCGGGCATTTCTGTCAAAGGAGTCACCGCAATGTATATCGGGATCGATCTTGGCACATCGGGTGTAAAAGCCATCCTGTTAAGCGAGCAGGGCGACGTATTAGCAACGCAGACTGAAAAGCTGCAGGTTTCACGCCCGCATCCGCTGTGGTCGGAGCAGGACCCGGAGCAGTGGTGGCAGGCGACAGATCGGGCAATTAAGGCGTTAGGTGAACAGCATTCTCTGCGTGACGTGAAAGCCCTGGGGATGGCCGGGCAAATGCACGGTGCAACCTTGCTGGATAGCGAGGATCGCGTGCTGCGTCCCGCGATCCTCTGGAACGATGGCCGCTGTGCGGAAGAGTGTGCGCTTCTTGAGGAACGCGTACCCGCGTCCCGCGAGATCGCCGGCAACCTGATGATGCCGGGATTCACCGCACCAAAACTCTTGTGGGTTCAGCGCCACGAGCCGGAGATTTTCCTTCAGGTGGCGAAAGTTCTGCTGCCAAAAGATTATCTGCGTTTTCGCATGACGGGCGATTTCGCCAGCGACATGTCCGATTCCGCGGGCACCATGTGGCTCGACGTGGCGAAACGCGACTGGAGCGAGGTGATGCTGGATGCCTGCCATCTGACCCGCGAACATATGCCCGCGCTATTCGAAGGTAGCGAGGTGACAGGCACGCTGCTGCCAGACGTTGCCGAGCGCTGGAACATGCCTGCCGTACCGGTAGTCGCCGGGGGTGGCGATAACGCGGCGGGCGCCGTGGGGGTCGGGATGGTTGAGGCGGGGCAGGCGATGCTGTCGCTGGGCACCTCCGGCGTCTATTTTGCCGTCAGCGACGGGTACCGCAGCAACCCCGAAAGCGCCGTGCACAGCTTCTGCCACGCCCTTCCCGGTAAATGGCATTTGATGTCGGTGATGCTCAGTGCGGCGTCCTGCCTGGATTGGGCAGCAAAGCTCACCGGCATGGCCGACGTTCCGGCGCTCATTGCCGCGGCGCAGCAGGCGGATGACGCGGCGGGGACGGTCTGGTTTTTACCGTATCTTTCCGGCGAGCGTACGCCGCACAACAACCCGGAAGCGAAAGGGGTGTTCTTTGGCCTAACCCATCAGCACGGCCCGGCAGAGCTGGCGCGTGCGGTTCTGGAAGGCGTGGGATATGCACTGGCCGACGGGATGGACGTGGTGCACGACTGCGGCCTGAAGCCGACAAGCGTCACCCTGATTGGCGGCGGCGCGCGAAGCCCTTACTGGCGACAGATGCTGGCGGATATTAGCGGGTTGCAGCTGGATTTCCGCACCGGCGGGGATGTCGGGCCCGCGCTCGGTGCCGCGCGTCTGGCGCAGATCGCCATGAACCCGGAAAAACCGCTTTCGCAGCTGTTGCCGCAGCTTACGCTTGAGCAGGCGCATTTGCCTGACGCGGCGCGCCATGCGCGGTACGCGGAAAGGCGCGACGTGTTCCGCAAAATTTATCAGCAGCTGCTGCCGCTGATGTCATAAACACGCTTGTCCGGGAGAGGCACGAGGATGTCCTTTTTTGGTCTGTGCGTGCCTTCGTTTCCTCGTCAGGATAAGGTCATACCCACTGACGAGGAGTTCCATCATGTCCCGCATCGCATTAATCAACATTGATACTCAGCAGTCTTTTCACCACCGCAGCTACTGGCAGGAGGACGATATTCCCGCCTTTCAGCAGGCGATGCTGGGGCTGATCGAAGGCTGCCAGGCGCGCAATATTCCGGTCGTTGATATTTTTCACGTTGATGAAGACGGCCCCTTCACCCTGCAAAGCGGCTATGTCAAACCGATGGCCTTTTTGCGTCATCAGCCGGATGTGGTATTCCAGAAACACGTCCATAATGCCTTCACGGATACCGGGCTTGACCGCTGGCTGCGCGAGCGTGATATCAACCAGCTGATTATCTGCGGCATTCGCACAGAACAATGCTGTGAAACTACGGCCCGGGTGGCATCCGATCTGGGGTATGCTGTGACCTTTGTGAGCGAGGCAACGCTGACGTTTCCCATGACGTACAAGGGCATTACCCTTAGCGCAGCGGAGATTCGCCATCGTACCGAGACGGTGCTGGCCGGGCGTTTTGCCGAGATTAAAACGGTAGCGGAGACGCTGGAGTCACTGTAATGCGCATCGACGTCTGGTTTGTGATGTTGCCCGGAGTGCTGTCATTAGATATGACCGGCCCGGCAGAAACCTTTGTTCTGGCAGGCGATGCGTTTCGCCTGCATTACATAGGCCCGCAGCCTGATGTTCAGACGTCGATTGGCCTGTCGATGAGCGGCATTCAGCCGCTGCCGGAAAGCCTGCCTTCAGGCAGCCTGCTGGTATTGCCGGGTGTGAGCGACTCCCGCTTTCAGTTCTCAACGCCACAGGCGCAGCAGATCCAGCACTGGCTGATGCGGCTGCAGCCGCAAATACAGCGCCAGGAAATCACCGTGATGTGCGTCTGTTCAGGGGCGCTGCTGGCGGCAAAATCGGGCCTGCTGAATAACCGACAGTGCACAACCCACCATGACGTTATCAGCCGTTTACGCACCGCGGCCCCTACGGCGACGATTAAAGAGAACCGGATATTTGTGCAGGATGAAAATATCTGGACCAGCGCAGGGATTACATCGGGCATCGATCTGGCGCTGCACACGATCAACCGCCTGTGCGGCCCCGAAAAGGCGCTGGCCGTGGCGCGTGAGATGGTGGTCTGGTTCCGCCGCTCCGGTGACGATCCCCAGCTTTCTCCGTGGCTACGCTACCGCAACCATCTTCACCCGGCGATTCATCGGGCGCAGGATGCCCTCATCGCCGAGCCGCAAAAAACGTGGAGCTTGCCTGATATCGCCGCGCTGGCGCACGTCAGCCCGCGCCACCTTACCCGGCTTTTCCAGTCACATTTAGGGATTAGCGTTCGCGATTATCTGGAGCAGCTGCGTCTGGCGGTGGCGGAGCAGTGGCTGATGCAGGGACGCGGCGTGGAGCAGGCCTCACTGGCGGCAGGGTTTTCCTCCCCGCGCCAGTACCACCGCGCCCGGCAGCGAAGCGCTAGCTGACGAAGCGGCGAACGTCTATTTTTTGCAGCAGCATCGACAGAAGCAGGCTGACAGCCAGCGTGGCGGCAAAAATCCAGACGATATCCAGCACCGGCCAGCTTTTCAGCTCAACGCCCCTCGTGCGCAGCGCGTGGATCACCAGCGCGTGAAAACCGTAAATCCCGAGAGAGTGCCGAGAGATAATATTCAGCACGGGCAGGGGACGCGCGTTCAGGGTATTTTTGACGAGCGTAAGCAGCGATACGGCACAGATAAAGACCATCGGCCCGCAATACAGATACCAGGTATCGGCAAAATTGCCGCGCCACTGAAGCTCATGCAGCGTCCCGCGTGAAATCACCGCCACGCCGGCGATAAACAGCGCCCCGCAGAGCCAGTTCAGGCCGCGTTTTTGCGTGTCCATCATCCCGATAGCGCGCCCCAGCATGCCGTAAAGCACGTAGTAGAAGGTATCGCCGTTGATATAGAGGTTCACCGGCAACCATTCGAAACCGTCGATTTTCTGCGAGACCGTATTCGGGTTGGCGACGATGCCAATCACCACCATCAGGGCCAGGAGCATTTTCCCGCTGACGTTTTTCACCTGAATGAGCGGAGAGACAAGATAGATAACGATGATGGCGAAGAAGAACCACAGGTGGTAGAACACCGGTTTTTGCAGCAAATATTTGAGGGATAACCCGGCGTTAATGGAGGTAAACAGGGTGATATAGAGCAGGGCAACGGCGCTGTAGAACCCCAGGCAGGCCGCGATGCGGATGAAGTGCCTCGGCTGCGCGCTACGCTCGCCAAAAAAGAGAAAGCCGGAAATCATAAAAAACAGCGGCACGCTGACGCGCGACGCGGAGTTGAGGATATTGGCAATATCCCAGTTAACGGGGCTGATGCTGTGGGCATTCGTGACATACCAGGTCGTCGTGTGGATCATGACCACCATCAGACACGCTATTCCTCGCAGGTTATCAATCCAGTTAATTTTTGACGGCATCAGTTCCTCGTATTCCCTGTAAAGTGAGTGTGACTCCCGTTGTCCAAAAGTCTTCGTTTGGAAAATTCTGAGTTTTATGTGCAGGCTTGCCGGGAGACCGCGAGATTCGCAGAATGGCAGACCTTAATCTATAAAAGTGTTGATACTAAAAATAACAGCCGCTGACCAGGACGGTAATAAAAATGATGATGAAGCGTGTGGTATCACTCTTTCTGCTGTTGATGCTGGCAGGATGCAGTGCGCCACAGGAAGTACCCGTGCAAAAAGCGCAGCAGGGCAAAATAAGCCCGGAGCGTTCACTGAATATGGAAGCGCTCTGCAAAGACCAGGCCGCTCGACGCTATAACTCGAACGCTCAGAAAATTAACGTCATCGGATTCGAGCGCTTTCAGGGCAGCTATGAGCTTAGAGGGTATACTGCGCGTAAAGAGGGCTTTGTCTGCTCGTTTGATGCGGACGGTCAGTTTTTACATCTCTCCATGCGCTAGCCTGCTCGCATAATCAACAGCCAGACGCCGCCAGCGTTCTGGCCGGAAGGCTTATTTCCCAATTTTCCCTAAACAACCCCGTTTCGTACTGTATATCTTGCAGCCAGCGGGTATACTGGTCCCTTCCATTTAAAACCACACGTATCCAGCACGAAATACTATGCAAAAGTTTGATACCAAGACCTTCCAGGGCCTGATCCTGACCTTACAGGATTACTGGGCTCGTCAGGGCTGTACCATTGTTCAACCTTTGGACATGGAAGTCGGCGCCGGCACTTCACACCCGATGACCAGCCTGCGCGCGTTGGGGCCAGAGCCAATGGCGACCGCGTATGTGCAGCCTTCCCGTCGTCCGACCGATGGTCGTTACGGTGAAAACCCGAACCGTCTGCAGCATTACTATCAGTTCCAGGTGGTGATTAAGCCATCACCCGACAACATTCAGGAACTGTACCTCGGGTCGCTGAAAGAGCTGGGTATGGATCCAACCATCCACGATATCCGTTTCGTGGAAGACAACTGGGAAAACCCAACGCTGGGTGCCTGGGGTCTGGGTTGGGAAGTGTGGCTGAACGGCATGGAAGTGACCCAGTTCACTTACTTCCAGCAGGTTGGCGGTTTGGAATGTAAGCCAATCACCGGTGAAATCACCTACGGTCTGGAACGTCTGGCGATGTACATTCAGGGCGTAGACAGCGTTTACGACCTGGTCTGGAGCGACGGCCCGCTGGGTAAAACCACCTACGGCGACGTGTTCCATCAGAACGAAGTGGAGCAATCCACCTATAACTTCGAATACGCGGACGTGGACTTCCTGTTCACCTGCTTCGAGCAGTACGAGAAAGAAGCGCAGCAGCTGCTGGCGCTGGAGACTCCGCTGCCGCTGCCTGCCTACGAGCGTATTCTGAAGGCCGCCCACAGCTTCAACCTGCTGGACGCCCGCAAAGCGATCTCCGTGACTGAACGTCAGCGCTACATTCTGCGTATTCGTACCCTGACCAAAGCCGTTGCAGAAGCTTACTACGCGTCCCGTGAAGCCCTTGGCTTCCCGATGTGCAACCGAAACAAATAAGAGGCGGCCATGTCTGAGAAAACTTTCCTGGTGGAAATCGGCACCGAAGAGCTGCCACCAAAAGCCCTGCGCAGCCTGGCTGAATCTTTTGCTGCGAACGTGACCGCCGAGCTGGATAACGCTGGCCTGGCGCACGGTAAAATTGAGTGGTTTGCTGCACCGCGTCGTCTGGCGTTGAAAGTGGCAAATCTGGCGGCGTCTCAGCCGGATCGTGAAGTTGAAAAACGTGGCCCGGCGATTGCCCAGGCGTTCGACGCGGAAGGCAAACCGAGCAAAGCGGCAGAAGGCTGGGCGCGCGGCTGCGGTATCACCGTTGATCAGGCCGAGCGTCTGACCACCGATAAAGGCGAATGGCTGCTGTATCGTGCGCACGTGAAAGGTGAAAGCGCTGAAGCGCTGCTGCCGAATATGATCGCCACCTCGCTGGCCAAGCTGCCGATTCCTAAGCTGATGCGCTGGGGCGCGTCTGACGTTCACTTCGTGCGTCCGGTGCATACCGTGACCCTGCTGCTGGGCGATACCGTTATTCCGGCCACCATTCTGGGCGTGGCGTCCGATCGCGTGATCCGCGGCCACCGCTTTATGGGCGAGCCGGAGTTCACCATCGACAATGCCGACCAGTATCCGCAGATCCTGCTGGAACGCGGTAAGGTCATTGCCGACTACGAACAGCGTAAAGCCAAAATTAAGGCGGACGCGGAAGAGGCGGCCCGCAAGATTGGCGGTAATGCCGACCTGAGCGACAGCCTGCTGGAAGAAGTTACCTCTCTGGTTGAATGGCCGGTTGTGCTGACCGCGAAGTTCGAAGAGAAATTCCTGGCCGTTCCGGCTGAAGCGCTGGTGTACACCATGAAGGGTGACCAGAAGTACTTCCCGGTCTACGCCAACGACGGCAAGCTGCTGCCAAACTTCATCTTCGTGGCGAATATCGAATCGAAAGATCCGAGCCAGATTATCTCCGGTAACGAAAAAGTGGTGCGCCCGCGTCTGGCGGATGCCGAATTCTTCTTCAATACCGACCGTAAAAAGCGTCTGGAAGATAACCTGCCGCGCCTGCAGACCGTGCTGTTCCAGCAGCAGCTGGGTACGCTGCGCGACAAGACCGACCGTATCGCGGAGCTGTCCGGCTGGATCGCCCGTGAAATCGGTGCCGACGTTAACCACGCGACTCGCGCGGGCCTGCTCTCCAAATGCGACCTGATGACCAACATGGTGTTCGAATTCACCGACACCCAGGGCGTGATGGGCATGCACTACGCGCGTCACGATGGTGAAGCGGAAGACGTGGCGGTGGCCCTGAACGAGCAGTATCAGCCGCGCTTTGCGGGTGACGATCTGCCGTCCAACCCGGTTGCCTGCGCCGTAGCGATTGCCGATAAAATGGACACCCTGGCGGGTATCTTCGGCATCGGCCAACATCCAAAAGGCGATAAAGACCCGTTTGCGCTGCGTCGTGCCGCGCTGGGCGTGCTGCGTATCATCGTAGAGAAAAACCTGAACCTCGATCTGCAAACGCTGACCGAAGAAGCGGTGCGTCTGTACGGCGACAAGCTGACCAACGCGAACGTTGTGGATGACGTGATCGACTTTATGCTCGGTCGCTTCCGCGCATGGTATCAGGACGAAGGTTATACCGTTGACACCATTCAGGCGGTGCTGGCGCGTCGCCCAACCCGTCCGGCTGATTTCGATGCGCGTATGAAGGCGGTGTCTCACTTCCGTACCCTGGAAGCGGCATCTGCCCTGGCCGCGGCCAACAAGCGAGTATCCAACATTCTGGCGAAATCCGACGAGACGCTGAACGAGCGCGTAAATGCCGCGTCCCTGAAAGAGCCGGAAGAGATTGCTCTGGCGATGCAGGTTGTGGTGCTGCGCGACAAGCTCGAGCCGTTCTTCGCGGAAGGCCGCTACCAGGAAGCGCTGGTTGAGCTGGCTGAGCTGCGTGACGTTATCGACGCCTTCTTCGAGAAAGTGATGGTGAACGTAGAAGATAAAGAACTGCGTATTAACCGTCTCTCCATGCTCGAAAAACTGCGCGAGCTGTTCCTGCGCGTGGCGGATATTTCGCTGCTGCAGTAATGTGCCCGCTGTTACAAATGCTAAAAACCCGCTTCGGCGGGTTTTTTTATGGGGCTTTTGTAGGCCGGATAAGCGCAGCGTCATCCGGCAGGTTTAGCCGATCGTGATTGTGCCTTCGTCTGTCTGCAGCCAGCGCGGTGCCTTCAGCGTGTCGGCAAAGTAGCTGACCAGTTCGCACAGCAAATCTTCCATCACGATTTCAGATTGTCGCGGCAGTGAGCCGTTCATCAGCATCTGCGTAATCTCCTGACAGTAGCGCCCCAGCTGATCGCATTCGGGTTCGAAAGCCGGAACGCGTGACGGGAGTTCCTTCACGGTCAGGCTGGCTTTTAAAGCGTCCGGAACAGGGTCCAGAAGCGTGGGTTGCAGAAGATTCAGACAGGCATAAAGTCTGCCGTAAAGCGCCATTTTGTGGGCGCGTTGTTCGCAATCTACCAGTGCATCGGTAAAACGTTCGCAGTTATTCGCCAGTTCGGTGAAGTTGGTGGCGTGGTTGAACGGCAGAGTGATTAAAGAGTCAGTCATTGACATAAAATAACCTCAGTGAGTGGTATATCTTCCGCCACGGGAGGTTCCAGGCTCGCTGGTGGCGGAACCGAACAAGGTTGGAACGACTGGCCTCACTGACACCAGCGCGCTTTGCAGCGCCCCTGTCCGGCCCGCCATTGAGATGTAACAGGCCGTACGACACAGAGCCTGTGTCGCCAGTGAAGTGATTCAGGGTTCCAATCCCGGCACCTGATTTTGCAGGTGCGAAGAGAACTTACTGCTCATCAAAACTGGCGGCAACAGATTTGAGCTATGCCACTGAGGATATTACCATTTCTGGAAAGAGGCTCGCAAAATTACCGCAATGAAAAGCATACTGCGGGCAGAGGTCTTACAGCGACACCATGGTCCGGCTGTAAATCGCTGAGGCGTTTCCTGCAGGCCGGGGCGAGGCGCATGGATGCGCCGAGAGGGCGGGCTTTACAGGGATGTTACCTCCGCCCGTCCCCGATAAGCCGTAAGGAATAAGCCGAAGGTACCGCGCAGCGGCGATTTACCGCCGGGAGCCCGGGTAGCCAGGGTGGTGGCGATTGAGCCACCCTGGCACGTTCACCGGTACAGGAATCACAGAGTAGCAAGGAACATAAAGTGAACGGAAAGACCACCACAGTTGTATGTTCCCCCTCACCCCAGCCCTCTCCCTCTGTACGGTCCGGGGACATAGTGAACACTTGTTCGGGGACATGGTAGACACTTACAACTGAGGCATAAGAACCCGTTTATGGAGCCGCTTATGCCCTGGGGTGCGAGAGATACCATGTCATTACGTACCGAGTTTGTGCTGCTCGCCTCGCAGGACGGGGCGAACATCCGTTTCCTCTGCCGTCAGTACGGCATTTCTCCTGCCACCGGCTATAAGTGGCTTCAGCGCTGGGCTCAGGAAGGCGTATCCGGCCTTCAGGACCGCTCCCGCGCACCTCATCATTCCCCGAACCGCTCGTCAGACGACATCACAGCCCTGCTGCGCATGGCGCATGACCGTCATGAACGCTGGGGAGCCCGCAAGATTAAGCGCTGGCTTGAAGACCAGGGGCACACCATGCCCGCCTTCAGCACCGTCCATAACCTCATGGCCCGCCACGGCCTTCTGCCGGGCGTTTCACCGGGCATTCCGGCCACGGGCCGCTTCGAACACAACGCGCCGAATCGCCTCTGGCAGATGGATTTTAAGGGCCACTTTCCCTTTGGCGGTGGCCGCTGCCATCCGCTCACCCTGCTGGACGACCACTCCCGTTTTTCCCTGTGCCTGGCGCCCTGCACCGATGAACGGCGTGAGACCGTGCAGCAGCAGCTGGTCAGCGTGTTTGAACGCTACGGCCTGCCGGACAGGATGACGATGGACAACGGCTCACCGTGGGGAGACACCACCGGCACCTGGACGGCGCTGGAACTGTGGCTCATGCGTCACGGTATCCGGGTGGGCCATTCCCGGCCTTATCATCCGCAGACGCAGGGCAAGCTGGAGCGTTTTCACCGCAGCCTGAAGTCGGAAGTGCTGCAGGGAAAGTGGTTCGCGGACAGAGGTGAGCTGCAGCGCGCCTTCGACCACTGGCGGACGGTCTACAACCTTGAACGCCCGCACGAGGCGCTGGATATGGCGGTACCGGCCTCGCGGTATCAGCCGTCTGCCCGGCAGTACAGCGGGAGCGTGACGCCGCCGGAATATGATGAAGGGGTGAAGGTCAGGAAAGTGGATGTCAGCGGAAAGCTGAGCATAGAGGGTGTCAGTCTGGGCGCAGGCAAGGCGTTCAGGGGAGAACAGGTCGGGCTGAAGGAGACGCAGGAGGACGGCTGCTATGAAGTGTGGTGGTACAGCACGAAAGTGGGGGTGATCGACCTGAAGAAAAAGTCGATCACCATGGGTAAAGGATGTTAAAAAGTGTTCACCATGTCCCCGAACAGCTGTCTACCATGTCCCCGGACTGTACACCCTCCGGGAGAGGGAGTATAAGTCGCCCAAAATTTAACCTTGAAATGGTCAACCCATTACCGCTATCCTTATCCCCGTTAAATTTCTCGCTTCGGAGCGCCCCCCAAAAATGAACAAACACGACTGATGAATTTCGATCCTTGCTAAACGCCACCGCGTGGGCAGGGGATGTTTTGATTTCATTCAGGAGTGCTTATGGCTCATTTTGCGCAGTCCCCTTCTTTTATTTTGCATCAGGTCACCTGTCAGTTTGCGACGGGAGATACCCTTTTTGGTCCGCTGAGTTTTTCGCTGGAGCCGTCTCTGTGCGCGCTGGTTGGCCGCAACGGCAGCGGGAAAACGCGTTTGCTGCGTCTGCTGGCGGGGCTTGATGAGCCTGCAAGCGGGCATATCGAACGTACCGGAACACATGTATACGTGGCTCAGCAGCAGGACATTTTGCCGCACACGACGCTGGCTGAGCTGCTCGGGTACGAGGCCATCTTCGCGGTGCGAGCGCGCATCGACAGCGGCGATTACCAGCCTGACGATTTGGAAACGCTTGATGGATTCTGGGATTTAGCCGAACGTCTGGGCGAGGCGTTTGCCCGGGCGAAGCTTCCGCCGTTTGATCCAGATAAGCCAGCCGGTGAGCTCAGCGGCGGCGAGCGCATTCGCGCGTTGCTGTGCGGTGCATTTACGGCTGAAGCGGATTTCCTGCTGCTGGACGAACCTACTAACCATCTCGATCGGCAAGGGCGGGCGTGGTTCTACGACCAGCTTAGTCGTTACCAGGGCGGCGTGCTGGTGGCCTCTCATGACCGTGAGTTGCTGGCGCAGGTGCCGCGTATTCTTGAGCTGAGCAGCGGCGGCCTGCGCAGCTACGGCGGGAATTATGCGGATTATCAAACCCAGCGCGATGCTGAACAGCAGGCGGCCCGCGCGGCGCTGGAGCATGCGGCCACGGAGCGCAAACGCACCCGCGCACGCATGCAAAAAGAGCATGACGACAGCCAGCAGCGTTCGGCAAAAACGTTGCGCACCGTCGATACCCTCAATATCGCGTCGTTTGAACGCGTCAAATATAAAAGCGCGGCGAAGGAGCGGATCGGCTCGTGGAAAAAACAGCACAGCGAGCAAAATGAAGCCCTGAACGCCGCGGTAAACAAGGCGCGTGAGCGGGTTGAAGAAGATAACCCGGTGATGTTTACCCTGCCGGGGAGTCAGATCCCGGAAGGCAAACAGGTGCTGGTGCTGGAAGATCTGGTGCTGCCGCATGTGCCTGTTCCTCCGCTCAGCTGGCGGATGGACGGGCCAATGCGCGTGGCGCTAAAAGGGCCGAACGGCTGCGGAAAATCGACGCTGTTGAAAACAATCCTCGGCGATATTCGTCCACGCTCTGGAACCTGTAAGGTGTCGGTCAGCTGCGCTTATCTCGATCAGCATCTTTCCCGGCTCGATCTCTCGCAGTCGGTCATGACGCACCTCAACCTGGGCAATACGCCCCTGGAAGAGGGGATGTTACGCACCCGTTTAGCCCAGCTTCAGCTGGGGGCCGACAAAGTCTCGCTCCCGCTGGCGGAACTGAGCGGCGGTGAGCGTCTGAAGGCTGCGCTGGCCTGCGTGCTATGGCGCGCTGAGGCCACGCAGCTCCTGTTGCTGGATGAACCGACCAACCATCTGGATCTGGCCTCGGTGCAGGCGATTGAAGCGGCGCTGGCCGGTTTCCCCGGTGCGCTGCTGGTGGTGTCACACGATGATGCGTTTTTAAAAGGGTTAACGTTGACGCACGAGATGGTGTGGGAGGAGACGGGCTGGCGTTTCGAGAGCCTTTAAACACAAGCCCCCGCAGAGGCGGGGGCGTTCAAACTTCACTACGCTATCTGTTTGCTGAGTGCAGGGTTGGCCTGAATCAGGCGCATCAGCTTTAGCTCGGTTGGGGTGGGTTTCTCTCGTTTTGACTCCCACTCCAGCACCATAGCCACGCTGACACCCATCGCTCTGGCGAATTCTTCAGTTTTCAGTCCTGTCCCTTTGCGCAATTGCTCATATTCTGTAAAGGGATTGGATTTTTGTTGCAGGGTAATGGCCTGCGGTACATCTTTAAAAACGATCTGTTCCAGACTGCTCAGCAGCTCAAACTCAGGATCTTTATATTCCATTGAGAACTCCTCTTAAATCTCACATCGTGATCAAGAACATCAGAGAGCCAATTAAGAATAGTCCCTAATACAAACCCAGGATCGTCACGGCTGTGACTAATCGTGCGGTAACGATCGCTTTATCCGATTCAGCTATATGGATAGTTATGCTAATTCCCTGATTAACCATATGTCGGCTTCGCCAGGTATTTTTTTGTAAATAGTAAGAAATAAATCGGCAATAGTCGTTTTACATGAAAAGAGTATCTTGCAAGGCTGACCTGGACTATCCTTGTCAGCGTCGGGCACGCGTGTGCCGGTGTGCGCTTTTTTGGGTGAAAGGAGTAATAAAATGGCGACAGGAAAGTCCTGCTCTCGCTGGTTTGCGCCTATTGCGGCGTTGTTGATGGTTGTTAGCCTGAGTGGGTGTTTTGATAAAGAAGGCGATCAGCGCAAAGCGTTTATCGATTTTCTGCAGAATACAGTGATGCGCAGCGGCGAGCGGTTGCCGACGCTGACTGCGGATCAGAAAAAACAGTTTGGCCCCTTTGTGTCCGATTACGCCATTCTTTATGGGTATTCACAGCAGGTGAGCCAGGCGATGGACTCCGGTATCCGCCCGGTAGTGGATAGCGTGAACGCCATCCGTGTTCCCCAGGATTATATGACTCAGCGCGAGCCTCTGCGCCAGTCCAACGGCGCGCTCGGCGTGCTGAGCCAGCAGCTGCAGAATGCGAAAATGCAGGCTGACGCGTCACGTTCTGCGCTGAAGCAGGGCGAAGATCTCAAACCGGTCTTCGATAAAGTGTATGAGAAAGTGGTGACGAAACCGTCTGAAGCGATACAACCGCTGATTCCGGCCGCGCAAGTCTTCACTCAGCAGCTGGTTCAGGTCGGGGATTTCATCTCCCAGCAGGGGACGCAGGTGAGCTTTGTAGCCAACGGTATTCAGTTCCCTACCTCGCAGCAGGCAAGTCAGTACAATACGCTGATTGGGCCGCTGGCCGCCCAGCACCAGGCCTTTAGCCAGGCGTGGGGCGCAGCTGTTGCTGCCACAGAATAAACCGAAAAACCCCGCCTCAGGCGGGGTTTTTTTTATGCCTGCAGAAAATAACGCTTGTTATTCTTCTACCACATCGGTATAACTATCCCCGTCGGTTTGTTACACAGACCTAAAGCAGTTTAGTAAAGCAGTCCAGATTGTTATCCATAGATACCCTTCGTAGTGACCCTTCCTTCATCGCTTAAAAATCTGTAACGCAATCCATCAAGCCGGAAGGCACAATATATTTGTTAATAAGGTAATTTCTATGTCTGCTAAAATGACTGGTCTGGTTAAATGGTTCAACGCTGATAAAGGTTTCGGCTTCATCACTCCTGACGATGGCTCAAAAGACGTGTTCGTACACTTCTCTGCTATCCAGAACGATGGCTACAAATCTCTGGACGAAGGTCAGAAAGTTTCCTTCACCATCGAAAGCGGCGCTAAAGGCCCAGCAGCTGGTAACGTTGTAAGCCTGTAAGCTTCCAACCCAGTAGCACAAAATTCAAAAACCCGCCTTCTGGCGGGTTTTTTCGTTTCTACCGTTGGATCTGCGGGTTCACGCAGTTTTTATCCACTTTTCCGGCAAGCGCGGCTATCAGGTTATCTACCGCCGTCGCCGCCATATTGTAGCGCGTTTCGTGGGTAGCAGAGCCGATGTGGGGCAGGGCGACGACGTTTGGCATGCTCAGCAGCGGGGAATCCACCGGCAGCGGCTCCTGTTCGAACACGTCCAGACCGGCGGCGTGGATCTCGCCGTTTTGCAGCGCCTCAATCAGCGCCTGCTCATCCACCACCGGGCCGCGACCCGCGTTGATGAAGATGGCGGACTTCTTCATTTTTTCAAACGCGGATTTGCCAATCAGATGGCGCGTTTCTTCCGTCAGCGGCAGGATCAGGCAGACAAAGTCGGCTTCCTGCAGCAGCGTGTCCAGCTCGCAGTAACGCGCGTTGAAGCGTTCTTCTGCTTCACTGTGATGACGGCGCGCGTTATACAGAATCGGCATGTTGAAGCCGAAATGCGCGCGCTGCGCCAGCGCCAGCCCGATACGCCCCATACCCACGATGCCCAGCGTTTTGCCATGCACATCCACGCCGAACCAGTCCGGCCCAATGCTTTTCGTCCATTCGCCGGCTTTCACGCGCTCGGCCACTTCCACCACGCGGCGGGCCGTGCTGAGCACCAGCGCCATCAGCGTGTCCGCCACGGTTTCCGTCAGGGCATGCGGCGTGTGCATCAGCAGGATTTTACGGGCGTTCAGGGCATCCACGTCGAAATTGTCATAACCCACGGAAACGGTAGAGGTAGCACGAAGCTTCGGCATTTTCTCCAGCAGGGCGATATCCACTTTTTCGCTTGAACCCAGCAGGCCTTCGGCGCTGGCGAACGCATCGGCGTGCTGCGCCACGGTCTCCGGGCTCAGGTTCTTCACCTGCGTAACGGTGAAGTGTTCTTCCAGGCGTTTCTGCAGATCTTCCGGCAGAGCTTTGTACAAAATGACGGACGGCTTCATGCTAATCTCCGTTGATTTTTAAGGATTCAGGCGTGGCGTGCGCCGACGATGTGCTGTTGATTATTAGCAGGCTTAACAATCAGAGTAAGCCACACGGAGGCGAAAAGCGCCACCCCCATAAAGATGTACGACGCGGACGGGCTGCCGGTGGCACCGTTCAGGTAGCCGACAAACCAGGAGCCGCAGAACGACCCCAGCGCGCCCATACTGTTAATCAATGCCATCGCGCCACCCGCGACGTTACGCGGCAGCATTTCCGGGATGATGGCAAAGAACGGACCGTACGGGGCGTACATGGCGGCACCGGCAATCACCAGCAGGGTATAAGAGGCCCAGAAGTGATTTGCGCCCACGGCCCACGAGCCGATGAAGGCGAAAGCAGCAATCAACAGCAGCGGCCAGACGAACAGCTTGCGGTTTTGCAGCTTGTCCGACGCCCAGGAGACGATAATCATGGCGATGGTCGCGGCCAGATACGGTACGGAAGAGAGCCAGCCCACTTCCACCATGCCGAGGTTTTCGCCGCCGCTGCGGATAATCGACGGCAGCCACAGCACAAACCCGTACACGCCGATACTCCAGGCAAAGTACTGCGCGCAGAGCAGGATAACGTTGCGGGAGCGGAACGCTTCACCGTAGTTACGTACCGCCTTCAGCCCCTGCTGCTCTTTATCCAGCTGCGCCTGCAGTGCGGCTTTTTCATCTTCGGAAAGCCACTTCGCCTGAGCAGGCTTATCTTTTACCAGCACCCACCAGCAGAATGCCCAGATAATCGCGGGTACGCCTTCGATGATAAACATCTCGCGCCAGCCGAAGGACTGGATCAGGTAGCCGGAGACTACCGACATCCACAGTACGGTGACCGGGTTACCGAGGATCAGGAAGGTATTCGCGCGTGAACGCTCAGACTTAGTAAACCAGTTGCTGATGTAAATCAGCATCGCCGGCATGACCGCCGCCTCAACGACGCCGAGGATAAAGCGAATGGCGGCCAGGGCAGGAATATTGTTCACCACGCCGGTCAGTGACGCGCAGGCACCCCACAGGATCAGGCAGATGAAGATCAGCTTACGCACGCTGCGGCGTTCCGCGTAAATCGCACCGGGGATCTGGAAGAAGAAGTAGCCCAGGAAGAAAAGGGCGCCCAGCAGGGATGAAATACCTTTGGTGATCCCAAGGTCTTCGGTGATCCCCGCCGCGGACGCGAAGCTGAAGTTGGCACGATCGAGGTACGCCAGGCTGTACGTGATAAACACGATTGGCATGATGTACCACCAGCGTTTTACTGCATTGGTCGAACTGTTCATAGGCTTGCCTCTGTTGTTGAGGTTGTTAACCCCTCACCCTAACCCTCTCCCCAAAGGGGCGAGGGGATGATTTGCTCCCTCTCCCCTTTGGGGAGAGGGCTGGGGTGAGGGGATCTATTCGTTGAGCTGTACACGCGTTGGCAATCCTTCGCTGTCGCCCTGCACCTGAATGGCCAGTGAGCCAATCCTGTTGCCCCGCGCGACGGCCTGCTGCAGCGGTTTGCCTTCCAGCAGCGCGCTAATGACGCCCACCGCAAAGCCATCGCCCGCGCCGACGGTGTCGACCACGTTCTCAACCTTCACCGCCGCGACCGCGCCCTGTTCGCCGTTGGCCGTTTTGAACCATGCGCCATCGGCACCGGTCTTCAGCACTACCGCTTTTACCCCTTTGTTCAGGTAGAAATCAGCAATGCCTTCCGGCGTATTTTCACCCGTCAGGATCATCCCCTCTTTCAGGCCCGGCAGAACCCAGTCCGCCTGGAACGCCAGGCGGTTCAGCTTCTCAACCATTTCCGCTTCGCTTTTCCACAGCACCGGGCGCAAATTCGGATCGAAAGAGATCGTTTTGCCCTGCGACTTCATGGTCGTTGCCGCATGGTCCAGCAGTTCATACGAACTGTCAGAGAGCGCTGCCGCCACGCCGCTCAGGTGCAGATGGCGCGCGGCGGCAAAATAGCCGGCGTGGTAATCTTCCGTCGAGAGATGGCTTGCCGCCGAACCTTTACGGAAATACTCCACGATGGGATCGGTTCCATTTTCGACCTTAGATTTAAGCTGAAAGCCGGTCGGAAAGCGTCCGTCGAGGGTGACGCCTGCGGCATCAATATTCTCTTTTTTCAGCGAGTCGAGCACGAAATGGCCAAAGCTGTCGTCCCCCACGCGGCTGACCCAGCCGACGTTCAGACCGAGACGCGCCAGTCCGGTCGCGACGTTCAGCTCTGCGCCCGCTACGCGTTTGATAAAGTGCTCTACCGCGCTCAGCTCGCCCGTTTCGGTCGCGACGAACATCGCCATGGCCTCGCCGATCGTGATGACATCCAGCGTCTTGTGCATGGTTTACTCCTCGCGCAGCAGGTTGACGTAATGGCGGGTAACGGCGGTCAAATCCGCCCCTTCCAGCGGGAACTCGATACCGCGCGGGGCATCTGCAGGCAGCTGGCCGAGCAGATCCAGCCAGCGCGCATCTGCGCGGTCCGGCGCCACGGCGCGGAAGTTATCTTTATGCGGAACGGCGGCTTTAACGTGGATATAGCTCACCGCAGGGGCCAGGTGACGCGCGGCCTCTTCGGGGGAGTCGCCGACCCACAGCCAGTTGCCCATGTCGAAGGTCAGCGTGACGGGCAAGGCCAGTTCCCGGCAGGCGGTCTGGAAGCGCCGCATGGGCGCGAGCTGCCCGCAGTCGGTCTGATCGTTCTCCACGACAAGCGCCATACCGCTGGCGTTCAGCAGGGCGCGCAGGGCGTCGAGAGGCTGCGCGTCGCGGAAATGGCCCAGGGAAACCTTCAGCCACAGGGCGTTAAGGGTGTTGGCCTCAGAGAGATAGCGGGGCAGGTCCGGGTTGAGAGTGCCGTCGGACATAAACAGGGCGGCGGGCGCAGAGTAGCACGCCAGCAGACCCATCAGCTCAATGGATTCGCTCAGTGCGGGCAGCGCCAGCAGCTCTTCGCTGTTGAACAGCTCGCGGCGGATCTCCACGCCGTCTGCCCCTGCGCCTGCAATAACGGGCAGCATCGCCCGCTGACCGCCTGCCTGTCGCACCTGTTCCGCGCCATACGCGGCGGTGACCACCATGATTTTCCTGCCCATCTCCGGACTCCATCGCAACATATCAATACTATTACGCTAGATGGAACCGGTTCCAAAGAAAAGTTCAGGATGTCGAATTTATGATCGGTATCACAAGGGGGAATTAACGGGCGGTGGAGCCGCGAACGATCAGCTCGCCAGAGAAGACCTGCTCGCGTACGGCATCGCGGGTGCCTTCAATACGACGAACTACTTGTTCTACAGCAGCATAACCAATCTGCCAGGTGGGTTGTTTAAGGGTCGTAATGCCTACGCCTGCCAGCTCCGCCCACTCCAGCTCATCAAAGCCCAGCAGACCGATATCGCTGCCCCAGTGCAGGCCAATGCGCTTAAGCGAGCGGGCGACCTGAAGCGTCAGCGCCCCGTTGGCTGAGATAACGGCTTTGCGCATCCCGCGATGGCGGGTATGGAACTGGCGCAGGGTGTTGTCGATCTGGTCGGCTTCGTGAAGCGGCGTTTCGGCATTTTCGGCGATCGCGCCGGGATAACGGGCAAGCGTGGCGCGAAATGCCGCCAGGCGATCGCGTCGGGTATTTACCATGCCCAGCGGTTCGCTCAGGAACAGAATCGCTTCGAAGCCCTGTTCGATCAGGTGCTCGGTCGCGGTTGTGGCTGCCTGGGTGTTATCCAGCCCAACCACATCGCAGGCGAATTCCGGGATTTTACGGTCGATGAGGACCATGGGCAGGGAGGATTGCTGCAGGCGGTTCAGGCCCTCTTCACGCATGCCTACCGCGTTAACCACAATCCCTTCCACCTGGTAGCTGCGCAGCAGATCGAGGTAGTGCAGCTCCTGGTCAACCTCGTTATTGGTATTACAGACCAGCGGCGTAAAACCCTTCTCGCGGCAGGCGGCTTCAATACCGCTGAGGACGTTGACGGAGTAGGGGTTGGTGATATCGGCGATGATAAGGCCAATCAGTCGGGTGCGGCCGCGTTTGAGCCCGCGCGCCATCAGGCTGGGGCGGTAGTCGAGATCGGCGATAGCCTGTTCAATACGCGCCAGCAATGCGTCGGACAGCAGATGTTTCTCGCCGTTAAGGTAGCGCGAAATGCTGGTTTTACCGGTTTTGGCGGCTTTCGCCACGTCGCTGATGGTGGCCCGGGCTGGTTTGCTCATCGCTGATTTCCCTAAATTTAGTGAGAATACCTTAGCGGGAAAATCAACGATGGCAAGTGGTTCATTATGGAAGGTGCTGCTTGATGCCCTCACCCCAACCCTCTCCCACGGGAGAGGGCGCAAACACTAAAAACGGCAACGGGGTTGCCGTTTTGCTTTTACCTACTGAATCGGGCTCAACGTAATCTCTACGCGACGGTTCTGCGCTTTACCTTCCGCCGTGCTGTTGCTGGCGATAGGGTTGGCAGGACCCATGCCGCTGGTGCGGATGCGGTTCGCTTCAACGCCCTGGGTAATCAGGGAGCTGGCCACGGAATCGGCGCGCTGCTGAGACAGACGCATGTTCAGATCCTGGCCGCCGGTGCTGTCGGTGTAGCCAATCACGTTAACTGCGGTCTTGTTGTACTCTTTCAGCACCATCGCCACGCCGGTCAGGGTGTTCGCGCCCGCAGGTTTCAGCGTGGCGCTGCTGCTGTCAAAGGTCACGTTGTTCGGCATGTTCAGGATGATGTTGTCGCCGCTGCGGGTGACGCTCACGCCGGTTCCCTTCATTTTGTCGCGCAGTTTTGCTTCCTGTACGTCCATGTAATAACCGACGCCGCCGCCCAGGGCCGCGCCAGCTGCTGCGCCAATCAGCGCACCTTTGCCGCGGTCTTTCTTGGAGGAGGAGAGCGCCCCAACGCCTGCGCCTACCAGCGAGCCGATGCCTGCGCCGATGCCGGATTTACCCGCTTCGCGCTCACCGGTATAAGGGTTGGTTGTGCAGCCAGAAACAGCCAGTGCACCGCTCACCAGAGCGGCAATAACGAGTACGCGTTTTTTCATCTTCTTTCCTTAATCCTTTTTATTCTTTGCCACGGCGAGCGTGGCAGTTGATTATGACGTCCAGATACGGAGAAAATTCCGGGTATAACTCTGAAATTTGTGACAAACCATAAACGGCCTCAACGAGAAGGCCGTAAAACCTGCACGCAACCAGGAGCGCACGCTTGAGCACCTCAACAAAAACCATTCTGACCGCCGCCCACTGGGGGCCGATGCTGGTCGAAACCGATGGCGAAAATGTTCTGTCCTCCCGCGGGGCACTGCCAACACAACATCCCAATTCGTTACAGACCGTCGTTCGCGATCAGGTGCACAGCAAAACGCGCGTGCGCTGGCCGATGGTGCGCAAAGGCTTTCTGGCCTCGCCGGACAAGCCGCAGGGGATCCGTGGTCAGAATGAGTTTGTTCGCGTGAGCTGGGACGACGCGCTGGCGCTGATCCATACGCAGCATAAGCGCATTCGCGACAGCTATGGTCCATCGTCCATTTTTGCCGGCTCTTACGGCTGGCGTTCGAACGGCGTTCTGCACAAGGCCTCGACCCTGCTGCAGCGCTACATGAGCCTGGCGGGAGGCTATACCGGTCATCTGGGCGACTACTCGACCGGCGCGGCGCAGGCGATCATGCCGTACGTCGTGGGGGGAAACGAAGTGTACCAGCAGCAGACCAGCTGGCCGCTGGTGCTGGAGCACACCGACGTGGTGGTGCTGTGGAGCGCTAACCCGCTGAACACGCTGAAAATTGCCTGGAATGCCAGCGACGAGCAGGGGATTGGGTATTTCGACGCGCTGCGCAAAAGCGGCAAGCGCATCATCTGCATTGATCCGATGCGTTCTGAAACCATGGATTTCTTCGGCGACAGCGCCGAGTGGATTGCTCCGCATATGGGCACCGACGTGGCGATGATGCTGGGCATCGCGCATACGCTGGTGGAGAACGGCTGGCACGACCGCGATTTCCTTGCCCGCTGCACCTCCGGCTACGATAAATTCGCCGACTACCTGACGGGCCAATCCGATGGGGTAGTGAAAACGGCAGAGTGGGCCGCGGAAATTTGCGGCGTTCCTGCCGAGAAAATCCGCGAACTGGCGGCACTATTCCATAAAAATACCACGATGCTCATGTCCGGCTGGGGGATGCAGCGCCAGCAGTTCGGCGAGCAGAAACACTGGATGCTGGTGACGCTTGCCGCGATGCTCGGACAGATTGGCACGCCGGGCGGCGGTTTTGGTCTTTCCTATCACTTTGCGAACGGCGGTAACCCAACGCGTAAAGCGGCGGTGCTGGCGTCCCTGCAGGGCTCGGTGCAGGGCGGCGTGGATGCCGTGGATAAAATCCCGGTGGCGCGAATCGTTGAAGCCCTGGAAAATCCGGGCGGTTTTTATCAGCATAACGGTCTGGACCGTCACTTCCCGGACATTAAGTTTGTCTGGTGGGCGGGCGGGGCGAACTTCACGCACCATCAGGATACCAATCGCCTGATCCGCTCCTGGCAAAAGCCGGAGCTGGTAGTGATTTCCGAGTGCTTCTGGACCGCCTCGGCCAAACACGCCGACATCGTGCTGCCGGCGACCACGTCGTTTGAGCGTAACGATCTCACCATGACCGGCGATTACAGCAACCAGCACATGGTGCCGATGAAGCGCGTGGTGGCCCCGCGTGATGAAGCGCGTGATGATTTCGACGTGTTTGCCGAACTGAGCGAGCGGTGGGAAGCGGGCGGTCGCGAACGCTTTACCGAAGGGAAAAATGACCTGCAGTGGCTGGAGAGTTTCTATCAGATCGCCGGGCAGCGCGGTGCGGCGCAGGGGGTGGCGCTTCCGCCATTTGCTGAGTTCTGGGAGGCGAACCAGATTATCGAAATGCCGGAGAGCGAACAGAACGCCCGGTTTGTCCGTTTCGCCGATTTCCGCCGCGACCCGGAGAACCATCCGCTGAAAACCGAGAGCGGCAAGATTGTGATCTACAGCGAGCGCATCGCCAGCTTTGGATATGCCGATTGTCCGCCACACCCTTCGTGGCTGGAGCCGGACGAGTGGCACGGCAATGCTCAGCCGGAGCAGCTGCAGGTGCTGTCTGCCCATCCGGCGCATCGTCTGCACAGTCAGCTTAACTACACCTCTCTGCGCGAGCAGTATGCGGTCGCCGGGCGAGAGCCGATTACGCTGAACGCCCTTGACGCCAAAGCGCGTGGGATTGCGGACGGTGACGTGGTGCGCGTCTGGAACCAGCGTGGACAGGTGCTGGCAGGGGCGGTGGTCAGCGACGGCATTAAGCCAGGCGTAATCTGTATACATCAGGGAGCATGGCCTGACCTTGAGCCCGCCGAAGGCGGTATCTGTAAAAATGGGGCGGTTAACGTGCTGACCAAAGATCTCCCCAGCTCGAAGCTGGGGAATGGTTGCGCGGGGAACACGGCGCTGGCCTGGGTTGAGAAATACGAGGGTCCGGAACTTACCTTAACGGCGTTTGATCCGCCTGCCAGCTCATAATCCACGTCGGGTGCTGGGTATCATCCTGCCAGGCGCTGTCTTCAATGCGAAAGCCCTGAGCGTGATAGAAATTCACCGCCCGGACGTTTTTCTGATACACCTCCAGGCTTAAGTGCGGGAAGCGCTGTTGAACATGGTTCAGCAGCGCGCGCCCGATGCCTTTTCCGATATACGCTGGCGTAACGAACAGCGCCCCCACAAACTGCGACTGTATGACGCTGATAAACCCGCGCGGCGTGCCGTTCTCTTCCCATACCCAGGTTTCCGCTGCGGGCAGGTAGACCTCCCGTACCATGGCTTCGTTCTCCTTCCAGTAGCTTGCGCTAATAAACGGGTGCGCCTCGGTGGTGCTTTCAAGCCACAGGCTCAGGAGCGGATCGGCATTTTCACTTTGCCATTTGCGGATCATGTTGCCTCCCCGGATGACAGAAGCAGCCGGTGACATGGTCGTTGACCAGGCCACAGGCCTGCATAAAGGCGTAGCAGATGGTGGAGCCGACAAACTTAAAGCCGCGTTTTTTCAGTGCCTTAGATAGCGCGTCAGACGCAGGCGTGGACGCCGGGATCTCCGCCAGCGTGGCAGCCTGCGTGATTTGCGGATCGTTATTCACGAACGACCAGACAAACTCTGAGAACGATTCGCCGTTTTGTTCCATCGCCAGCCAGGCGCGGGCGTTGCCGATGATGGCCTGGATTTTACCGCGATGGCGGATGATACCGGCATCCTGCACCAGCCGCTCTACGTCATCTTCGGTCATGGCGGCGACGGCAACGGGATCGAACTGGTGGAAGGCGTTGCGGTAATTTTCGCGTTTCTTCAGTACCGTAATCCATGATAACCCCGCCTGCTGGCCCTCCAGGCAGATCATCTCAAAGAGTTTTTTGCCATCCGTCTCCGGTATGCCCCATTCCCGATCGTGATAGTCGATATAAAGCTGATCCTGGCTTACCCAACCGCAACGTTCCATCCGTCATCTCCCTTATTGATACTGAATTTCGCAAAATTTTCATTCCGTCAGTCTTGACGTGCCTGGTATAAAGACAATAGTTAATACAGGGCCATATGCTCTCTAAAGTCTTCCTGAATAACGACAAATATCGCCGAATTCGGCTCTCTCTGGGGTCGCTTTGATGATGATAAAAAAAATCAGTGGTCGCCATGCTGTTTCTGGCCTGGTGGGGATTTCAGCCTGCCTGTTGTTGTGTAATACAGCGTCTGCCTGGCAACAGGAATATATCGTTTCAGACGCCCAAAATAATACGGCGGAACGCTATACATGGGACGCGGATCACCAACCGCGTTATGAGGATATTCTGGCTGAGCGTATTCAGTCTTCCCAAAATTCGCCGGGGCTGGCCCTGGCTGTGCCCTCTGGTGCGAAAACGGAAGCGGCGATGAGCGTAGGCTGGAATTTTCCGGTTTCAGCGCGGGTCACCACCGGTCCGGTGATGGCCTGGCGGTATGACGGCTCGACGCCGATGATGATCAATGAGTTTGGTGATAGCGCGACGACGCAGACGCTCGCCGATCCGCTCTGGCATGCCAGCGTGAGTACGCTAGGCTGGCGCGTGAATACCCAGTACGGCGATCTCCGTCCCTGGGCGCAGATTAGCTATAACCAGCAGTTTGGTGAAAACCAGTGGAAATCGCAGTTTGGCATGCCTCAAACGCCGGCTCCTGCCCAAAACGGTAACTGGATGGACGTCACCGTGGGAACGGACATTCCGTTTAATACGCACATGGCGGCCTATGCGTCGCTGGCGCAGGGGGAACGCACCACCACCGGCGAAGAGTTTCTCTATACCCTGGGGGTGAGCGCGAATTTTTAGGATTGTTACTTTTTTAAACGTTACGATAACATCTTAAAAACAATAACCACAGGCTTTACAGCGATAGCAGGCACTAACCTGCTATCGCTTTCTTCACCGGCAAGGTCGTTCATTCCCGATTCCAGGCATTTCATTCCGTTATTTCTGTATTTCATGACGTTTTACCCCATCGGTATTAAGGTTTTGTTTATCGTTGTCCTCAGCGAATTCCCTTAATTTCTGTTGCAGGACAACGGCCATGAATACATCAACCTATAACCGTACGCGCTGGCTCACGCTCTTCGGCACCATCGTCACCCAGTTCGCGCTGGGATCGGTCTATACCTGGAGCCTGTTTAACAGCGCGCTTTCTGACAAACTCGGTGCCCCGGTCAGCCAGGTCGCGTTTTCCTTCGGCCTGCTGAGCCTGGGTCTGGCGATTTCGTCTTCCGTCGCGGGCAAGCTGCAGGAACGTTTCGGCGTGAAGCGCGTGACCATGGCGTCCGGCATACTGCTGGGCCTGGGCTTTTTCCTGACGGCGCATTCCAGCAACCTGATGATGCTGTGGCTGAGCGCCGGCGTGCTGGTGGGTCTGGCAGACGGTGCAGGTTACCTGCTGACGCTGTCGAACTGCGTGAAGTGGTTCCCGGAGCGTAAAGGCTTAATCTCCGCGTTTGCTATCGGCTCCTATGGCCTGGGCAGCCTCGGCTTTAAATTTATCGACTCTCAACTGCTGGCGTCCGTTGGCCTCGAAAAAACGTTCATGATCTGGGGGGCTATCGTCCTGGTGATGATTCTGTTTGGCGCCACGCTGATGAAAGATGCGCCGCAGCAGGAAGTGAAATCCGTTAACGGCGTGGTGGAGAACGATTTCACCCTCGCACAGTCCATGCGTAAACCGCAGTACTGGATGCTGGCGGTGATGTTCCTGACGGCCTGCATGAGCGGTCTGTATGTTATCGGCGTGGCAAAAGATATCGCGCAGGGGATGGTCAAACTGGATGCCGCGACGGCGGCGAATGCGGTGACGGTCATCTCCATCGCTAACCTCTCGGGCCGTCTGGTGCTCGGTATTCTGTCTGACAAAATTGCCCGCATCCGCGTGATTACGATTGGGCAGGTGGTTTCGCTGGTGGGAATGGCGGCCCTGCTGTTTGCACCGCTGAATGAAGCAACCTTCTTTGCCGCGATTGCCTGCGTGGCCTTTAACTTCGGCGGCACCATTACCGTCTTCCCGTCGCTGGTGAGCGAGTTCTTCGGCCTGAATAACCTGGCGAAAAACTACGGCGTCATTTATCTCGGCTTCGGTATCGGCAGTATTTGCGGTTCGCTGATTGCCTCGCTGTTTGGCGGGTTCTATGTCACCTTCTGCGTAATCTTTGCCCTGCTGATTATTTCGCTGGCGCTGTCCACGACTATCCGTCAGCCGCAGCGTGAAGTGTATAAAGAAGCGCACGCATGATTCGATAAAAGGAGGCCGCCGGGCCTCTTTTTTTATCTCCGCATCGCTGCCAGACCCGTTATTTTGTAAAAATCTTCATCGATCACACTCTCTGTTGCCACTTTTTTTCCCCGCTGTGGTCTACTTATCGCGCTTGTGGACGTTTCTGATAACGGTTTCTCTCGCATCTACTTACTCTGTCTGCTTTCTCGATGAGATTCGGCGGGTCTTTATACCCCTTCCCCCAGGGTTGTTTGCATGAAATATATTAGGTCTCTTACCCAGCAAAGATTATGTCTGATGCTGGCTGTCTATATCGGTTTGTTTCTGAATGGCGCGGTACTGTTCAGACGCGTGGAAGGTTATTTTGAACACCTCACCGTAAGAAATGGAATTTTTGCCGCCATTGAAGTGTTTGGTTCTATCCTGGCAACCTTCTTCCTGTTACGCCTGCTCTCTCTGTTTGGGCGTCGTACCTGGCAAATTCTGGCCTCGCTGGTGGTGATTATTTCTGCCGCCGCAAGCTATTACATGACATTCATGAACGTGGTCATTGGCTACGGTATTGTTGCCTCGGTGATGACCACGGATATCGACCTCTCGAAAGAGGTGGTGGGTCAAGGGTTCATCATGTGGACGATTTTGACCTGCCTGATCCCGCTCTTCTTTATCTGGAGTAATACCTGCCGCTATACCCTGTTACGCCAGCTGCGTACCCGGGGACAGCGCATCCGCAATATCGCCGTCGTTCTGCTGGCGGGCCTGCTGGTGTGGGCGCCGATTCGCCTGATGGAAAAACAGCAAAAACGGATCGAAAAAGCGACGGGCGTAGATATGCCAAGCTATGGCGGCGTGGTGGCTAACTCGTATCTGCCGTCCAACTGGCTGTCCGCGTTAGGTCTGTACGCCTGGGCACAGGCGGACGAATCCAGCGATGTGAAATCGCTGATTAACCCGACCAAAAAGTTCACCTACCAGGCGCCGGCTGACGGGCTGGATGATACTTACGTGGTCTTTGTCATCGGCGAAACGACGCGCTGGGATCATATGGGTATGCTCGGTTATGACCGTGATACCACCCCGAAACTGGCGCAGGAAAAGAATCTGGTGGCTTACCGCGGCTATTCCTGCGATACCGCCACGAAGCTCTCGCTGCGCTGTATGTTTGTGCGTGAAGGCGGGGCGAGCGATAACCCGCAGCGTACCCTTAAAGAGCAAAACGTATTTGCGGTTTTGAAGCAGCTTGGATTTAGCTCCGATCTGTTCGCCATGCAAAGTGAAATGTGGTTCTACACCAACACCATGGCGGATAACATCGCCTATCGTGAGCAGATTGGCGCCGAGCCGCGTAACCGTGGAAAGAACGTTGATGACATGCTGCTGCTCTCCGAGATGGAGCAGTCGCTGAAAAACCATCCAAAAGGTAAGCATCTTGTCATTCTTCATACCAAAGGGTCGCACTACAGCTATTACCAGCGCTATACCCGCGATTTCGCGAAGTGGAAACCGGAGTGCGTTGGCATTAATAAAAACTGCAGCAAGCAGGAGCTGATCAACGCCTACGATAACTCCGTTCTGTATGTGGATACGTTCCTGAGCCGCGTAATCGACCAGCTGCGTGATAAAAAAGCGATTGTTATCTACGCCGCGGACCACGGCGAGTCCATCAACGAGAAAGAGCACCTGCACGGAACGCCGCGCAAGCTGGCACCGCCGGAGCAGTTCCGCGTGCCGATGATCATGTGGATGTCCGATAAGTACCTGGAGAACCCAGACAAAGCCAAAATGTTTGCCCATCTGAAACAGCAGGCAGAAATCAAGGTACCGCGCCGTCACGTTGAGCTGTACGACACCATTATGGGTTGTCTCGGCTATACCTCACCGAACGGTGGGATTAACGAAAACAACAACTGGTGTAAACTCCCTGATAACACCGCAAAAGCCGCGCAGTAGCTGCTCTGGCGAGAATATCGCCAGTTGAATGGCTTTTTGAAAATAAGGGATTGACGGGGGCGCACCTCAGCAGTAAGATGCGCTCCGCATTCGGCGAGTAGCGCAGCTTGGTAGCGCAACTGGTTTGGGACCAGTGGGTCGGAGGTTCGAATCCTCTCTCGCCGACCACATTCTGAAAAGGGCTAACCGCAAGGTTAGCCCTTTTTGCATTAACGGCTTACCTATCCTGATTCAGCAAAACGCCCTTTATCCCCGCTTCTCCCTGCGTGTTAACGATTTTGTGACATAATCCATTGTATTTTTTTATATATAGATTGATCTTTTTTCGCGTTGCTTATGGATAACCTCAGCATTTTTCGCTGTGCGTTTTAACGTTCGCGGTATTTAGTGCTCAGATAATCACCATTCTGCAAGAAAATTTACCCATTCTGAATAAAAGTTAATCACTGATTGTTGCGAAATATGAAGATATTTGTGCTGGAAGTTGGCGAGTAGCATAAATTTCCCTGCTGAAAACTGGCGTTCAGGGTTTTTTTAATCTTTGTTTGCGGTTTCTCACACTCGGCGCAAATCCCCGTCACCTGTATTGACGTTTTCACATTCTGTTGACAGATTGTAGGGCATGAGGGGCATTTCAGGGACGATCTGCGCTGCAACTCAAACGCTCTTCTGAAAGGATTCTCCATCCCTTTAACGCCTTCGGGCACCTCCGACCGGACCGGGTAAAAAATAAATAAAGGTCTGGCGGCGTAACACAACAAAGCAAAACATCACATTGGAGCAGAATAATGAGTATTTCCTTGAAGAAGTCAGGGATGCTGAAGCTTGGTCTGAGCCTGGTGGCTATGACCGTGGCAGCAAGCGTACAGGCAAAAACCCTGGTTTACTGTTCTGAAGGCTCGCCGGAAGGCTTTAACCCACAGCTCTTTACCTCTGGTACGACTTACGACGCAAGCTCTGTACCGATCTATAACCGTCTGGTTGAATTCAAAACCGGCACCACGGAAGTGATTCCGGGTCTGGCCGAGAAGTGGGACATCAGCGAAGACGGTAAAACCTATACCTTCCACCTGCGCCAGGGCGTGAAGTGGCAGGACAGCAAAGAATTCAAACCAACGCGCGACTTTAACGCTGACGACGTTGTGTTCTCCTTCGACCGTCAGAAAAACGCCCAGAACCCGTACCACAAAGTGTCTGGCGGCAGCTACGAATACTTTGAAGGGATGGGTCTGCCGGACCTGATCGCTGAAGTGAAAAAAGTGGACGACAAAACCGTTCAGTTCGTGCTGACCCGTCCGGAAGCGCCATTCCTGGCTGACCTGGCCATGGACTTCGCCTCTATTCTCTCTAAAGAGTATGCGGACAATATGCTGAAAGCCGGCACGCCGGAAAAAGTGGACCTGAACCCAATCGGTACCGGCCCGTTCCAGCTGCTGCAGTACCAGAAAGACTCCCGTATTCTGTATAAAGCCTTCCCGGGCTACTGGGGCACCAAGCCGCAGATCGACCGTCTGGTCTTCTCCATCACGCCTGATGCGTCCGTGCGTTACGCTAAACTGCAGAAAAACGAATGTCAGGTTATGCCGTACCCGAACCCGGCAGACATCGCGCGCATGAAGCAGGACAAAAACATCAACCTGATGGAGCAGGCGGGCCTGAACGTGGGTTATCTCTCCTTCAACACCGAGAAGAAACCGTTTGATGACGTGAAAGTGCGTCAGGCGCTGACCTACGCGGTGAACAAAGAAGCGATCATCAAGGCCGTTTACCAGGGCGCGGGCGTTGCTGCCAAGAACCTGATCCCACCAACCATGTGGGGCTATAACGACGACGTTAAGGACTACTCCTACGATCCTGAGAAAGCGAAAGCGCTGCTGAAAGAAGCAGGCCAGGATAAAGGCTTTACCGTCGAGCTGTGGGCGATGCCGGTACAGCGTCCGTACAACCCGAACGCACGCCGTATGGCGGAAATGGTCCAGGCTGACTGGGCGAAAATTGGCGTTCAGGCCAAGATTGTGACCTACGAGTGGGGCGAGTATCTGAAGCGCGCCAAAGCGGGTGAGCACCAGGCGGTGATGATGGGCTGGACCGGTGACAACGGGGATCCGGACAACTTCTTCGCCACCCTGTTCAGCTGTGCGGCGGCAAAAGACGGCTCTAACTACTCTCGCTGGTGCTACAAGCCGTTTGAAGACCTGATTCAGCCGGCGCGTGCGACCGACGATCACAACAAACGTATTGAACTCTACAAGCAGGCTCAGGTTGTTATGCACGATCAGGCTCCGGCGCTGATTGTTGCTCACTCCACCGTGTATGAGCCAGTGCGTAAAGAAGTGAAGGGCTACGTGGTTGATCCACTGGGCAAACACCACTTCGAAAACGTATCGGTTGAATAATAAGTAGGGTGTTCTCCCTCTCCCTCTGGGAGAGGGCAGGGGTGAGGGGCGTGCATGCATCCCCTCACCCTAACCCTCTCCCCACGGGAGAGGGAATTTACATTTGTGAGCAATACAGACGTCACGCCACTGGTCGTGCGTCATCAGAGAGAATCCGGGTTATGTTGCAGTTCATCCTCCGACGTCTGGGACTTGTTATCCCGACGTTTATCGGTATCACCCTTCTCACTTTTGCCTTCGTCCATATGATCCCCGGCGACCCGGTAATGATTATGGCGGGCGAGCGTGGTATCTCCCCTGAACGTCATGCGCAGCTGCTGGCCGAACTCGGCCTCGATAAGCCGATGTGGCAGCAGTACCTCCACTATATCTGGGGCGTGATGCACGGTGACTTGGGGATTTCGTTAAAAAGCCGTCTTCCGGTGTGGGACGAGTTCGTGCCGCGTTTTAAAGCGACGCTGGAGCTTGGCATCTGCGCCATGATTTTCGCCACTGCGGTGGGTATTCCCGTTGGGGTACTGGCTGCCGTTAAGCGTGGCTCTATTTTTGATCATACCGCCGTGGGTCTGGCGCTGACCGGTTACTCCATGCCTATCTTCTGGTGGGGCATGATGCTGATCATGCTGGTCTCGGTGCAATTGAACCTGACGCCGGTCTCCGGGCGCGTCAGCGATATGGTCTTCCTTGATGATACCAATCCGTTAACCGGCTTTATGCTGATCGACACGGCCATCTGGGGCGAGGAGGGCAACTTTATTGATGCCGTCGCGCACATGATCCTGCCTGCCATGGTGCTCGGCACCATTCCTCTGGCGGTGATCGTGCGTATGACCCGTTCCTCCATGCTGGAAGTGCTGGGCGAAGATTACATCCGTACCGCGCGCGCCAAAGGGTTAACCCGCATGCGCGTCATCATCGTCCACGCGCTGCGTAACGCCATGCTGCCGGTGGTGACCGTTATCGGCCTCCAGGTGGGTACGCTGCTGGCGGGGGCGATCCTGACGGAAACCATCTTCTCCTGGCCGGGCCTCGGACGCTGGCTGATAGATGCGCTGCAACGCCGTGACTATCCGGTGGTGCAGGGCGGGGTGCTGCTGGTCGCGACGATGATTATCCTCGTCAACCTGCTGGTCGATTTGCTGTACGGCGTGGTGAACCCGCGTATTCGTCATAAGAAGTAAGGGGCCATCATGTCACAGGTTTCTGAAAACAAAGCTGTTGCTGCACCGGTTCCAATGACGCCGCTGCAGGAGTTCTGGCACTACTTCAAGCGCAATAAAGGCGCGGTAGTCGGGCTGGTGTATGTCGCCATCATGATTCTGATTGCGGTGTTCGCGAACTTTCTGGCGCCGTATAACCCGGCGGATCAGTTCCGCGATGCGCTGCTGGCACCTCCTGCATGGCAGGAAGGCGGCAGTCTGGCGCACCTGCTGGGTACCGATGATGTGGGCCGCGACGTGCTGTCGCGTCTGATGTACGGCGCGCGCCTGTCGCTGCTGGTTGGCTGTCTGGTGGTGGTGCTCTCCCTGATTATGGGGATTATCCTCGGCCTGGTTGCCGGTTACTTCGGCGGCATCGTTGATAACATCATTATGCGTATCGTCGACATCATGCTGGCGCTGCCAAGCCTGCTGCTGGCGCTGGTGCTGGTGGCGATCTTTGGGCCGTCGATCGGTAACGCCGCTCTGGCGCTGACCTTCGTGGCGCTTCCCCACTACGTACGTTTAACCCGTGCGGCGGTGCTGGTGGAAGTGAACCGCGACTACGTCACCGCGTCTCGCGTGGCGGGTGCGGGTGCGATGCGCCAGATGTTCGTCAATATCTTCCCGAACTGCCTTGCGCCGCTGATCGTTCAGGCGTCGCTCGGTTTCTCTAACGCCATTCTTGATATGGCCGCTCTTGGCTTCCTGGGCATGGGTGCGCAGCCGCCAACACCGGAGTGGGGCACCATGCTCTCCGACGTGTTGCAGTTCGCACAAAGCGCCTGGTGGGTTGTCACCTTCCCGGGTCTGGCAATCCTGCTGACGGTGCTGGCATTTAACCTGATGGGTGATGGTCTGCGTGATGCGCTTGATCCCAAACTGAAGCAGTAAGAGGCACGAGATGGCGTTATTAAATGTAGATAAATTATCGGTGCACTTCGGCGACGAAGGCACCCCGTTTCGCGCCGTGGACCGCATCAGCTACAGCGTAAATCAGGGCGAAGTGGTAGGCATTGTCGGGGAGTCCGGTTCCGGTAAGTCAGTGAGTTCACTGGCCATCATGGGGCTGATTGATTACCCGGGCCGCGTGATGGCGGAAAACCTGCAGTTCAACGGTCAGGACCTGAAGCGCATTTCTGAGAAACAGCGCCGCCAGCTGGTGGGCGCCGAAGTGGCGATGATCTTCCAGGACCCGATGACCAGCCTGAACCCGTGCTACACGGTCGGTTTCCAGATTATGGAAGCGATTAAGGTGCACCAGGGCGGTAACAAGAAAACCCGTCGCCAGCGCGCGATCGACCTGCTGAACCAGGTGGGTATTCCTGACCCGGCATCGCGGCTGGACGTTTACCCGCACCAGCTTTCCGGTGGGATGAGCCAGCGCGTGATGATCGCCATGGCGATTGCCTGTCGACCAAAACTGCTGATTGCGGATGAACCGACAACGGCACTGGATGTGACCATTCAGGCGCAAATCATCGAGCTGCTGCTGGAGCTGCAGCAGAAAGAGAACATGGCGCTGGTGCTGATTACGCACGATTTGGCGCTGGTGGCCGAAGCCGCGCATAAAATCATCGTGATGTATGCCGGCCAGGTGGTCGAGACCGGGAATTCGCACGATATCTTCCGCGCGCCGCGTCACCCGTATACCCAGGCTCTGCTGCGTGCGCTGCCGGAGTTTGCCCAGGATAAAGCGCGCCTGGCCTCGCTGCCGGGCGTGGTTCCGGGTAAATATGATCGACCGCAGGGCTGTCTGCTGAACCCGCGCTGCCCGTACGCGACGGATAAGTGCCGGGCGGAAGAGCCAGAGCTGAACCAGCTTACTGACGGCCGCCAGTCGAAATGTCACTACCCACTCGATGATGCCGGGAGGCCAACACTATGAGTACGCAACAGGCCACCACGCAGCAGCCACTGTTGCAGGCCATCGACCTGAAAAAACACTACCCGGTGAAGAAGGGGATTTTTGCCCCGGAACGCCTGGTGAAAGCGCTGGACGGCGTGTCATTTACCCTCGAACGCGGTAAAACGCTGGCGGTAGTGGGGGAGTCAGGCTGTGGTAAATCCACGCTGGGCCGCCTGCTGACGATGATTGAAGTGCCGACCGGTGGTGAGCTCTATTATCAGGGGCAGGATCTGCTCAAGCACGATCCGCAGGCGCAGAAGCTGCGTCGCCAGAAAATCCAGATTGTGTTCCAGAACCCGTACGGTTCTCTGAACCCGCGTAAAAAAGTGGGACAGATTCTGGAAGAGCCCCTGCTGATTAACAGCAATCTGAGCAAAGAGCAGCGCCGTGAAAAAGCGCTGGCGATGATGGCGAAGGTCGGCCTCAAAACCGAGCATTACGACCGCTACCCGCATATGTTCTCCGGCGGGCAGCGTCAGCGTATCGCCATCGCCCGCGGGCTGATGCTCGATCCGGACGTGGTGATTGCCGATGAGCCGGTTTCAGCGCTCGACGTCTCCGTGCGCGCGCAGGTGCTGAACCTGATGATGGATCTCCAGCAGGATCTGGGGCTCTCTTACGTGTTCATCTCCCACGACCTGTCGGTGGTGGAGCATATTGCCGATGAAGTGATGGTGATGTATCTGGGGCGCTGCGTGGAGAAGGGGAGCAAAGACCAGATCTTTAATAATCCTCGTCATCCGTACACCCAGGCGCTGCTGTCTGCGACGCCGCGTCTGAACCCGGACGATCGTCGCGAGCGCATTAAGCTGACGGGGGAACTGCCCAGTCCGCTGAATCCGCCACCGGGGTGTGCCTTCAACGCGCGCTGCAGCCGCCGCTTTGGTCCTTGCACCCAGCTGCAGCCGCAGCTGAAGGATTATGGCGGTCAGCTGGTTGCCTGCTTCGCGGTCGATCAGGATGAAAATGGCGAGAAGCCACACGCATAACGAAAAAAACCGGCGCTAAGCCGGTTTTTTTATGTCTGCCTGACTATTTTCGCAGGCGAATCTGGTCGACGGCGTGCTTCTCGCTCTTGGTGAGGATCAGGCTCGCGCGCTCGCGCGTCGGCAGAATGTTCTCTTTGAGGTTAACGTAGTTGATCTCATTCCACAGCCCCGTCGCCACATTGATCGCTTCTTCTTCAGAAAGCTGGGCGTAGTGGTGGAAATAGGAGTCAGGGTCGGTGAATGCCCCTTCGCGGAACTTCAGGAAACGGTTGATATACCAGTTCTGCAGCAGGTCTTCCGGCGCATCAACATAGATTGAGAAATCGACGAAATCTGAAACGAACACATGATGCGGGTCGTGTGGATAATCCATTCCGCTTTGCAGCACGTTCAAACCTTCCAGAATCAGGATATCCGGCTGGACTACCGTTTTATCCCCATCCGGGATGCGGTCGTAAATCAGGTGTGAATAGACTGGCGCCGTGACGTGCGGCACGCCAGATTTCAGGTCAGAGACAAATTTCACCAGACGGTGCATATCATAAGAGAGCGGGAAGCCCTTCTTCTTCATCAGCCCGCGTTCTTTTAATACCTCGTTCGGGTGCAGGAAGCCGTCAGTCGTGATCAGCTCAACGCTGCGGTGTTCCGGCCAGCGGCTCAATAGCGCCTGCAATACGCGTGCGGTGGTGCTTTTACCCACGGCCACGCTGCCTGCGATGCTAATGATATAAGGAATGCGTTGACCGTTCGTGCCGAGGAACTGCTCCAGCACCGCCTGACGGCGCAGGTTGGAGCTGATATAGAAGTTAAGCAAGCGAGAGAGGGGGAGATAAATTTCTGCCACCTCTTCCAGGGACAGATCTTCGTTTATCCCTTTTAACCGTGCGATTTCACCTTCCGTCAGCGTCATAGGGACGGAATCACGCAGGGCAGCCCACTGGCTGCGGTTAAAGTGAAGATAAGGCGTCATTAACGTTTGCTCTTTTTTGCTCATAAGCATGCTTCAGTGAGCCAGCGCTATGCTGCCGGGACGTGGCTCATCACACAGTTAATTTTGGACAATGGGCAGGAGGTTAACACCAGATGGCGGGAATAATAAGAAAAAAGATGGAAAGCGCTGCGTAACGCGGAAGCCGTCACGCTACGGTGTATGCGGTGTAAATCACGCATGTATATTGATTATTTGACCCGCAATGGCTACTTTTACATCGCTTAGCGCTGCGTTCGCATAAAATGTGAGCGAAAGAACGTTTTATGCAAATTTTTAGTTGCATGACCGCGCAGGTATCCATAGAATGCGCGCTACTTGATGCCGACTTAGCTCAGTAGGTAGAGCAACTGACTTGTAATCAGTAGGTCACCAGTTCGATTCCGGTAGTCGGCACCATCAAGTCCGGTGGGGTTCCCGAGCGGCCAAAGGGAGCAGACTGTAAATCTGCCGTCACAGACTTCGAAGGTTCGAATCCTTCCCCCACCACCACTTTCTGGCAGCGTAAATGCCGCCGGAGCTGGTTGGAAAAATTAGCCAGCTCAAACTGAAAAAGAGAGAAATCTCTTTTTTTGTTACAGAAAGAACTGGGTAGCCGAGTTTCAGGATGCGGGCATCGTATAATGGCTATTACCTCAGCCTTCCAAGCTGATGATGCGGGTTCGATTCCCGCTGCCCGCTCCAATACGTGCTGATATGGCTCAGTTGGTAGAGCGCACCCTTGGTAAGGGTGAGGTCCCCAGTTCGACTCTGGGTATCAGCACCACTTCACTTCTTCTTCCCGTTTCTCTCTGTTTCAATTTTACTGTATTCAACAATTCAGGCATTTCGCCTGGTTGATGTGGTGATATCACCGATTTATCCGTGTCTTAGAGGGACAATCGATGTCTAAAGAAAAGTTTGAACGTACAAAACCGCACGTTAACGTCGGTACTATCGGCCACGTTGACCATGGTAAAACAACGCTGACCGCTGCAATTACTACCGTTCTGGCAAAAACCTACGGTGGTTCTGCTCGTGCATTCGACCAGATCGATAACGCACCAGAAGAAAAAGCTCGTGGTATCACCATCAACACCTCTCACGTTGAGTACGACACCCCGACTCGCCACTACGCACACGTAGACTGCCCAGGCCACGCCGACTATGTTAAAAACATGATCACCGGTG
>NZ_JAPKNE010000006.1:0-248570 GCF_026344075.1 Enterobacter nematophilus
AGCCCTGAGCTAACGCTCAGGGCTTTTTTCTTATCTATCGTTTAATTATTGCTGAATTAGCAAAAATCCTCTGCGTTTTGCGATCTTTTTCTCTATAACTGCGCCAGCGATAATCTTCCTCAGTTTACGAACATAATGATTGAGGAATATATGACTCTCCCTGCATTTGGTCTGGGCACCTTCCGCCTGAAAGACGACGTAGTTATCGCATCGGTTAAAACCGCTCTTGAACTTGGCTATCGCGCAATTGATACGGCACAGATCTATGAAAACGAAGCAGCCGTTGGACAGGCTCTCGAAGAGAGCGGTGTACCGCGTAATGAGCTGTTCATCACCACCAAAATCTGGATCGAAAATCTCAGCAAAGACAAGCTCATCCCAAGCCTGAAAGAGAGCCTGAAGAAACTGCGTACCGACTATGTCGATCTGACGCTGATCCACTGGCCGTCACCGAACGATGCCGTTTCAGTGGAAGAGTTCATGCAGGCGCTGCTGGAAGCGAAAAAGCAGGGCCTGACCCGTGAAATTGGTATTTCCAACTTCACCATCCCGCTGATGGAAAAGGCGATTGCCGCTGTTGGCGCTGAGAATATTGCGACCAACCAGATTGAGCTGTCTCCATACCTGCAAAACCGCAAAGTCGTGGATTGGGCAAAGCAGCACGGTATCCACATTACCTCTTACATGACGCTGGCCTACGGTAAGGCTCTGAAAGATGAGGTAATTATCCGTATCGCAGAGAAACATAACGCGACTGCCGCGCAGGTTATTCTGGCATGGGCAATGGGTGAAGGCTATGCCGTGATCCCATCATCAACTAAACGTGAAAACCTGGCCAGCAACCTGTTAGCGCTCGATCTTCATCTGGATGACGATGACAAAAAAGCGATCGCAGCACTGGAGTGCAACGATCGCCTGGTCAGCCCGGAAGGTTTAGCCCCTGACTGGGATTAAGTCTGTCCCACCCTCTGTAACCTGAACCCTCACACAGCTCCTCCGGGAGCTGTTTTTATATGCTCGCTCAGGAAGTCGATAAAGGCGCGTATGCGCGTACTCACCGCTCTGTCGCTGTAATATACCGCGCTGAAAGGCATCTCTACCGGCAGACGTTTATCGGCCATTAGCTCCACCAGTTCACCCCGCGCTATCTCCTTATCAATCATATAGTCTGACAAGCAGGCGATCCCATTCCCTTCCAGGCAAAGCTGCTTCAGCGTTTCTCCGCTGTTAGAAGATATCCCGCAGGTAATTTCATGAAGCTGGCCATCATGACAGGCAACAGGCCAGGTGTTCAGCGACACCGGCTCCGTAAAGCCCAGGCACAGATGTTGCTTCAGTTCTTCAACCGTCTCCGGTTTACCATGTTCAGCAATATACTGTGGCGACGCGATAATTTTGCGGTAGCTGGCAAACAGCGGGCGGGCCCGCAGGCTGGAATCCGTCAGGGTTCCCGCCCGGATAGCCACATCCACTTTTCGCTCGATGAGGTTAATAAACGTCTCGGACGAGACCAGAGAGAGCGTCATCTCAGGATAGCGTTCACGGAAAGGTTTGATTAGCGGCATCAGAAAATGAAGCACAACCGGCGTGGCTGCATCAATACGCAGCAACCCGCGCGGCGTGCTGCGGGTTTCCATAATCTCCGTCTCCGCTGCGGCCATCTCCTGCAGCACCGACTGCACGCGGCGGAAATAACGTTCCCCTTCTTCCGTCAGGCTGAGCTGCCGCGTCGTTCGGTTGAGCAGACTCACCCCAAGCTTCATCTCCAGCTTTTTCACCGAACGGCTTATGGCCGAGTTAGCCTGTCCCAGCTGCTCGGCTGCGCGGCTAAAGCTGCCGCTTTCGACGACGGCGACAAAGATTGTCAGCTCTTCCGACGTTGCTTTCATTGTTGCACCACCTGCAAAATTCTATTGATATTTTGACCATTTTTGTTATTTAAGCACTGGCGCATACTGCCTGTCATCTTAATCCTGATGATACGGAGTATTTTATGCCACTGGCGCTACTTGCCCTGACGATCAGTGCCTTTGCAATTGGCACGACCGAATTTGTTATCGTGGGACTGGTTCCCACCATCGCTAACCAGCTTGCCATCTCGCTGCCCTCAGCCGGATTGCTGGTGTCCATCTACGCCCTGGGGGTTGCCGTCGGCGCGCCGGTGCTGACGGCCCTGACCGGACGTTTTCCGCGCAAGCAGCTGTTAGTCGCGCTGATGGTGCTGTTTACCGCTGGCAATATTCTGGCCTGGCAGGCACCGGACTACACCACGCTGGTGATTGCCCGCCTGCTGACCGGCCTGGCACACGGCGTGTTCTTCTCGATTGGTTCCACTATTGCGACCAGCCTGGTCCCAAAAGAAAAAGCGGCTTCGGCGATCGCTATCATGTTCGGTGGGTTGACCGTCGCGCTGGTCACGGGCGTACCGTTGGGAACGTTTATCGGACAGCATTTCGGCTGGCGTGAAACGTTCCTGGCCGTCTCCTTACTGGGCGTTATCGCTCTCGTGACCAGCCTGCTGCTGGTACCGTCGAATATCCCGGGACGGGCAGGCGCCAGCCTGCGCGATCAGCTGAAAGTGCTTACCCATCCGCGTTTGCTGATCATCTATGCGGTTACGGCTCTGGGCTATGGCGGCGTATTCACCGCCTTCACCTTCCTGGCGCCGATGATGCAGGACCTGGCGGGCTTCTCCCCGAATGCCGTGAGCTGGATTTTGCTGGGATATGGTATTTCTGTGGCCATCGGCAATATCTGGGGCGGCAAGCTCGCGGATAAGCATGGTGCGGTACCGGCGCTGAAATTTATCTTCGCCGCCCTGGTCGTTCTGCTGATGATTTTCCAGTTCACGGCTTCAATGCAATACGCCGCGCTGATCACGGTACTGGTGATGGGGATCTTCGCCTTCGGTAATGTGCCCGGGCTGCAGGTTTACGTTGTCCAGAAAGCCGAGCTCTATACGCCAAATGCGGTGGATGTGGCATCCGGTTTGAATATTGCCGCTTTTAATATTGGTATTGCGCTGGGCTCCATTATTGGCGGACAAACCGTCGAACACTTCGGATTAACCCAGACCCCATGGATTGGTGCGGTGATTGTCCTGGTCGCCTTCCTGCTGATTGGCCTGAGTGGACGCCTCGATAAGCCAGCCCGCGTAGCGCTGGGATAATATCAGTAAGTGCTTGCTTACAAAACTGGAAAGCGGTTTCTCAGAAATTGCGTTGAAAGTGTGACCTAAAGTCCCTATAACATTAGAACCAGTCCGTTTTCAGGGCTGGTTCATGTTACAGGGGCTGTTTCCAAAAGTGCGAAAAAATACCTATGCCATGCGTTATGTTGCCGGAATGCCCGCGGAGAGGATCTTACCTCCGGGGTCGTTTGCGAGCATAAGCCAGGCATTACCCGCCGGCACACCGTTAAGCAGCGATGATAAAATCCGGGTTCTGGTCTGGAATATCTTCAAGCAGCAGCGTGCGGAGTGGTTATCGGTCCTCAAAAATTTTGGAAAAGATGCCCACCTGGTTTTGCTCCAGGAGGCACAAACTACCCCTGAACTGGTTCGGTTTGCCACCACTAACTACCTTGCCGCCGACCAGGTGCCGGCATTTGTCCTGCCGCAGCATCCCTCTGGCGTAATGACGCTTTCTGCTGCACATCCGGTCTACTGTTGCCCGCTCCGCGAGCGCGAACCTATCCTGCGTCTGGCGAAATCCGCGCTGGTGACGGTCTATCCGCTGCCGGATACCCGAATGCTGATGGTCGTGAATATCCACGCGGTAAACTTTAGCCTCGGCGTGGATGTATATAGTAAGCAGTTACTTCCCATTGGCGATCAGATTGCGCATCACAGCGGGCCGATCATCATGGCCGGCGATTTTAATGCCTGGAGCCGTCCGCGCATGAATGCGCTGTATCGCTTTGCGCGCGAAATGTCCCTGCGTGAAGTTCGCTTCAGTGATGACCAGCGTAAAAAAGCTTTTGGTCGTCCTCTCGACTTTGTCTTCTATCGCGGTTTGAACGTGCACGACGCCTCCGTTCTGGTGACGCGCGCTTCGGATCACAACCCTCTACTAGTTGAATTCAGTCCCGGCAAGCCTGATAAATAATGGTGTGTCAGGTCTGCCGTGGGGCAGGCCTGCGCGGGTGCTGCCCTTTTATTTTTAACCAACAAAGGACAGTACGATGACAACAACACACTCCCATCATGACAACGTAGAAAAACAGTTTGGTTCTCAGGCAAGTGCTTATCTGAGCAGCGCCGTGCATGCCTCAGGTCGCGATCTGGTGCGTCTCGGTGAACGTCTGGCGGCATTCCCGCAGGCACACGTGCTGGACCTGGGATGTGGGGCTGGGCACGCCAGCTTTACGGCTGCGCAGAAGGTGGCCCGCGTTACCGCATATGATTTATCGAGCCAGATGCTGGACGTCGTTGCTGAGGCGGCGAAAGCGAAAGGGCTGAACAATATTGATACGCGGCAGGGCTATGCGGAGTCTTTACCGTTTGATGACGCGTCGTTTGATGTGGCGATCAGCCGTTATTCCGCACACCACTGGCATGACGTTGGCCAGGCATTGCGCGAAGTCAGACGAGTTCTGAAGCCGGGTGGCACCTTCATCATTATGGATGTGATGTCTCCCGGACATCCGGTGCGTAATATCTGGCTGCAGACGGTCGAAGCGCTGCGCGACACCTCGCACGTGCAAAACTACGCCAGCGGGGAGTGGTTATCGTTTATCACTGAAGCCGGGCTGATTGCGCGCTCGTTAATAACGGACCGTTTACCGCTGGAGTTCAGCTCCTGGATCGCCCGTATGCGTACCCCGGAGGCGTTAAGCCAGGCAATCAGGCTTTACCAGGAGAGTGCGTCCGCAGAGGTGAAGGCGTACTTTGAACTGCAGGCGGATGGCTCATTTACCAGCGACACCATCATGGCTGAAGCGCAAAAAGCGGGATAAACAAAAAAGGCACCGAGGGGAATCGGTGCCTTTTTATCTTTCGATCGTGCTATCAGGAATCTGGCGTGGCGCTGTTCTTCACAAACAGCGTCAGCTGGTCGCCCGGTTTCAGATTGTCAGTATCATTATTCCAGCGCATTACATCTTTGATGTTCACGCCGTGTCGTTTTGCGATACTGGACAGTGAATCGCCTTTGCGCACGCGATAGGTAATGCTATCGCTGTTGCTGGCGAGACGCTGTGCGCTGCTACCTGCACCCACGGTCAACGTCTGACCCACTTTCAGCCCAGAGCTGCGTAGATTATTCCACTGCTGCAGATCTTTCGCCGTCACGCCAAGACGTGAGGCAATGCCTGAAAGCGTATCACCTGAACGTACCTTATAGCTGCGGCTGCTAACGGATGAAGCATCGGCGATCAGCGTTGACTGAACGGCGGCAATTTCACCCGATGCTAAAGACTCACGTAACTGCTCAGCATGTTTCTGCGGAACCATTACATACTGCGGGCCACTAGCCCCCAGCGTTGAGCCTTTAACGCCTGCATTAAAGGTTTTCAATTTACTTACCGACATACCCGTCATATCAGCAACCTGTTGGATATCAACCGGATTGCTGAGGCGAACGCGCGCCAGTGCACGACTTTCGTCTGGTGTTGGCAGTTGTACACCGTAACGCTTGCTGTTCTTGAGAATATCGCTCAAGGCCAGCATTTTCGGTACGTAAATCTTCGTTTCCTGTGGCAGTGAGAGCGACCAAAAATCGGTGGATTTACCCCGTGCTTTATTCGCTTTCATTGCCTTCAGTACACGACCTTCGCCGCTATTATACGCTGCGACCGTTAACAGCCAGTCGCCGTCAAACATCTTGTTCAGACGTTGCATCATGTCGAGAGCGGCTGTCGTTGAAGCGACAACATCGCGACGCGCATCATAGTTGCGGGTCTGTTTCAGACCATAGTTTCGCCCGGTGCTCGGAATGATCTGCCAAATGCCTGCGGCATTGGCGCCAGACGTCGCGTGTGGGTCAAAAGCGCTCTCCACTATGGGTAGGAGTACCAGCTCCATAGGCATGTTACGTTTTTTAACTTGCCCGGCTATCCAGTACATATACGGCTCTGCCCGTAACGTTACATCGTGGAGATAGCTCTTATTTCTTAAATACTTCTGTTTCTGTTCGCGAATCCGGCTGTTTTCCGGAATTCCCATCTTTAGCTCGTCGCCGATAGAGGTCCACAAGTCTTGCTCCTGCGCGAAAGATGTCCCATCGTCCAACCATCGCGCCTGACTTGTAAACTTCCCTGCTTCCCCTTGACCAGCTGCAGAAAGGCTCTGTGCATGCTGTTGTACGTTGCTGCCGTTCTGCGACTGGCAACCTACAAGCAGGACAGAGGCGAGTAATATCGCTTTTGCCTTCATGTGTGTGTCAATAGTTGCTTAAAAGACGAGCGATGATAACGGCGAAATTTTGAAAAGGCAACCCGCATTTATCTGAAGTTATCTTTCTTTGACCTTAACCATGCAAATCGCTGTTCTGGTTGTTGCAAATTTGTTTCTTGGTTAATTTTATTAATTAAATCAATATCATCTGTTCGTAAAAATAAATTAATTCGGCGCTCATTTTTCAGAATTACGGGCAGTGTATTTTGGTTTTTTGCACGTAACTCCTTCACTTTGTGATAATAATCCTGAATCGCCCGATCCTCAGGTAAGAGGCTTGCAGCAAACTTCATATTCCCTAATGTATACTCATGGGCGCAACAAATAAGGGTGTCATCGGGTAACGCACTAATCTTTTGTAAAGACTGATACATCTGTTCAGGCGTGCCTTCAAACAGTCTTCCGCAGCCGCCGGAAAACAAGGTGTCGCCACAAAAAAGATAAGGCTTGCTGTAGAAACACAGATGTCCCAAAGTGTGACCAGGTGTGGCAAATACGGAAAACTCCCACTCGCGGATGAGGATATTTTCGCCTTCTTCGACTACTTGCGTCGTTCCCTTATTTTGTGTCTCAGCCGGTCCGTAAACCACAAGATGCGGAAAATGGGCGCGCAGATCCTGCACGCCGCCAGTGTGATCGTTATGATGATGCGTCAACAGAATGGCTTCAGGCCGCCAGCCGTTATCCTTTATGGCGCGCAGTACTGGGGCGGATTCGCCGGGATCGACAATGACGCATCGACGCTCGTCATCGACCAAAACCCAGATGTAATTGTCCTCAAAAGCGGGAATACTGATAAGATTCATACATTACCTCTTATAGCGTGGCGGGTGTTTTGATGAAACCGGCAAGGATACCTCAGACTGTCGCAGCACCGGAACGTTGGGCGGAATTGCCCTGGGGTGAATACTATCGCGAAGCACTGGAGCAGCAGCTGAAGCCCTGGCTCGCGAAAATGTATGGCTTTCACCTGCTTAAGATTGGCAATCTCAGCGCGGAAATCAATACCGAAAGCTGCGCTATCTCACATCAGGTTAACGTCTCTCTCGGCGGATCGCCGGTTCAGGTGAAGGCAGACCCGTTGCATCTGCCGTTTGCAGAGAAATCCGTTGATGCGTGCCTTCTTGCACACGCGTTGCCCTGGTGCAGCGATCCTCACCGTATGCTGCGTGAAGCCGATCGCGTGCTGATTGACGACGGCTGGCTGATCCTCAGCGGATTCAATCCGCTGAGCCTGATGGGGCTGCGCAAGCTGGTGCCCGTGCTGCGCCGAACGCCACCCTATAACAGCCGAATGTTCACCATGATGCGCCAGCTCGACTGGCTTTCACTGCTGAACTTTGAAGTGCTCTGCTACGGCGGTTTTCAGGTACTGCCGTGGGCGCGGAAGGGGGGAGTGCTGTTAAGCACGCATTTGCCCGCCTTAGGCTGCATGCAGTTTATCGTTGCGCGTAAGCGAACCATCCCCCTTACGCTTAATCCGATGAAGCAGAGCAAATCGAAAACGCCTATCCGGCAGACAGTTGGCGCAACGCGGCAGTACAGAAAGCCCTGATCAGGATTCAGGCTGGTAGCCTGCATCCTCATGGGCCGGGTTTAAAGCCGCCGCGCGCGCCAGTTCGTCGCAGCGTTCGTTCTCAGGGTGACCAGCATGCCCTTTTACCCATTCCCATTTAATCTGGTGTTGACCCAATGCCGCATCCAGACGCTTCCAGAGATCGACATTTTTAACCGGCTTCTTATCCGCTGTTTTCCAGCCGCGCTTTTTCCAGTTATGGATCCACTGGGTGATGCCCTGGCGCACGTACTGGCTGTCGGTACTCAGCACCACGTCGCAGTGTTCTTTTAAGGCTTCCAGCGCCACAATGGCCGCCATCAACTCCATACGGTTGTTGGTGGTCAGGAAATAGCCTTCGCTAAAAGTTTTTTCATGCTGGCGATAGCGCATAATCGCGCCGTAGCCGCCGGGTCCTGGGTTGCCGAGACAAGATCCATCGGTGAAAATTTCTACCTGTTTACGCATCTCTGGTAGACTTCCTGTATTTGAAACGTTCAGTTAAACGATAAGTCTGACATAAATGACCGCTATGAGCACTGCAATTACTCGCCAGATTGTCCTCGATACCGAAACCACCGGTATGAACCAGATCGGCGCGCACTACGAAGGGCACAAGATCATCGAGATCGGTGCCGTTGAAGTGGTGAACCGTCGTCTCACGGGGAACAACTTCCACGTGTACCTCAAACCCGATCGGCTGGTGGATCCAGAGGCGTTCGGCGTTCACGGTATTGCCGATGAGTTCTTGCTGGATAAACCGACCTTTGGTGAGGTGGCTGACGAGTTTCTGGAATACATCAAAGGCGCCGAGCTCGTCATTCATAACGCCTCGTTCGATATCGGCTTTATGGACTATGAGTTTAGTAAGCTCCATCGCGATATTCCGAAAACAAACACCTTTTGCAAAGTGACCGATAGCCTGGCGCTGGCGAGGAAGATGTTTCCCGGCAAGCGTAACAGCCTCGATGCACTCTGTTCACGTTACGAAATAGACAACACCAAGCGAACGCTGCACGGGGCATTGCTCGATGCCCAGATCCTGGCCGACGTCTATCTGGCAATGACCGGCGGACAGACGTCGATGAAGTTCAGCATGGAAAATGAGTCACAGCAGACGCAGGGCGAAGCGGGCATTCAGCGCGTTGTCCGCCAGGCAAGCCGCTTGCGGGTTGTTTTAGCCAGTGATGAAGAGCTACTTAACCATGAATCCCGTCTCGACCTGGTGCAGAAGAAGGGCGGAAGCTGCATGTGGCGCGCCTGAAAAAACGTCACAATGCCTGTAAAATCATCGGTTGGGTGAATTTTGCAGCAAACGATTCAAAACGTGAGAAAAAGCGTTGACGAGATCGGAGGCACACCGTAATATGCGCCTCGTTCCCCAAGCGGGAACAGTGGAGCGGTAGTTCAGTCGGTTAGAATACCTGCCTGTCACGCAGGGGGTCGCGGGTTCGAGTCCCGTCCGTTCCGCCACTATTCAGGCCCACGTTATTTATAACGTGGGCCTTTTTCATATCTGTACTTTTTCGTCTGCGCTTTCAATCTTCACGACTTTCCTTTGCGAGGCGCGAGAGCAGAGGGCAATGCCAAACAGAATCAGTACCGTGCTGACCAGATGATACGAATGCAACGTAACGTGCAGGAACATCACGCTGAACAGACCGCCGCTCAGCGGAATAAGGTGGGAATAAATCTCCCCGCGGGTTGCACCAATAGCCGCTATGCCTTTATTCCACAGCACGTAAGAGAGCCAGGAAGGAAAGACCACCAGGTACAGCAGGCCGCTTAAAAAGCCCGGCGCGGTATAGGCCGCCCAGTCAGGTAAGCCGGTCTTTATCAACGTTATCGCCAGTACCGGTAACAACACCAGGGCACCGAAGATGGCGCTCACGGCCACAAAGGCGTTCCCACCGACGTTGTTCGGCTTCATCCGCAAGAAGGCACAATAAACGGCCCAGCTGGCGGCAGAACCCATGGTCCAGATATCACCGCGATTCAGATTTTTAAGCGTATCCAGATGCAGCAGATCGCCCTGCATTACCAGCCAGACGACGCCCAATGAACTGAGAACAACGCCGGCAATATTCTGCACCGATATTTTCTCTTTAAACACCAGCTTATTTATCAATAAAACCAGGGCTGGCGTGGTGGATAAATAAATAGCTGCATTAAGAGATGAAGTATATTGCAGGCCGATATAGAGCGTGAGCGGGAACATAACCTGTCCGCAAAGCGCAAGAAATATAATCGTACCTTTTGCTTTTTTCATGATCGGCCACTGGGCGCGAATCTGCCTGATATAAAGCATAGATAAAAGAAGTGCCGTCAGTATCCAGCGTGCGGCGGATAATATAATCGGGTCTGCATGCGCCACCAGTAAATGACCGACGACATAATTACCCCCCCAAAAACAGGCCGCGAGACTGAGTAAAAAATAGGGCATAGAGGCTCCTGATAATAAACGTTTTGTCTGCCTTTAGGGTACTGCCGGTGCAGAATTAAATGCTAATATAATATTTTCATCTCACGGTATTGGCTGAAACTATGAAGTTTACTCTCAGGCAACTTGAGTTCTACATTGCGTTAGCGGAAACACTACAAATTTCCAAAGCGGCCAGCCGTTGTCATATATCGCAATCTTCCATGACGGTCTCTATGCGTAATCTGGAGGAGGCGGTGAATGCCCCTCTCTTTATCCGCCATGCAAAAGGGATCCAGTTAACGCCCGTGGGCGAGCGATTTCTCAACCATGCCCGCAAGATCCTCCACGATAGCCGCGCGGCGGTGGAGGATCTCCATCAACAGCCTGAGGCGATTAACGGCGTCGTGCGCATCGGTATTGCCGAAACCCTTTCCGCTTATCTGCTGCCGAATCTCTGGGGCGATATCGCGCAGCGTTTTCCGCTGCTGGAGACGGCGTTTCATGAGGCACCCGCATCACAGCTGCTTCAGGCCTTGCGTCAGGGTGATCTCGATTTTTGTCTTTTGCTGACCTCCAATATCAGCCACGATAGTACGCTTGAGGTCGAAACGTGGATCCGTTCGCCGCGCCGGTTATGGACCGCCATCGGCCATCCTCTCCTCAGCCTGCCGGAGCTTCGGTTAAAAGAGGTGGAAAAGGTGCCCTTCCTGTTGCTGGTGACGGACGACTATCCCGATGTGATATCCGACTACTGGCAAAGCCGGGGCTGTCATCCTGACATTCATTTTCGCACCAACTCCTTTGAGGCGATTCGAAGTCTGGTCGCGCAGGGAAAGGGGGTGACGATTTTATCCGATCTGGTCTATCGCCCGTGGGCGCTCAGCGGTCAGCGCGTGATCCGGCGCACCATTGACGACTGTATCACCTATATGGATGTGGGCATTGTCAAAAACGCCGGGCAGCCGCTCTCTCCGGCCTGTTTGCGGTTGATGGATTTTTTACGACAGCAAACGGCACGCCTGGGCGAAGCGCTCTGAACCGCGCCCCTGAGATTTCCGTTATCCGCCAGATATTTCCTGATTTCCCTGAGGGCCTTCTTGCCCGCAGGTCGTGTATTCCGCTGCAGGGGATGAAGACAATAAGCGCCTTGCTTATTTTCTTTACCGAAACGGAATTGTGTTATGTCTGGTATCACCGCGAGCGGCATTCGTTCCCTGCTCGCCTCCCGTCCACTCTTGTTGGCTCTCAGCTGTGCCACCGCTTTGCCGGCATACGCTGAAGAGTCGATGACCGTTGAGGGGCACTATCGCGATCCCGCGTCATTTATCGCTCCGGCTCATACTCCAGCACAACAATTGCCTGCCAGCGACGGTGCGGGCGCGCTAAAAAACATCCCGGGTTTTTCCGTGCTGCGCAGCGGCGGGAGTAACGGCGATCCGGTGTTGCGCGGGATGTTCGGCTCCCGGCTGACGCTGCTTGCAGACGGCGTCAGCACTCAGGGGGGCTGTGGCTCGCGCATGGATACCCCAACGGCCTATATCACGCCGCAAAGTTACGACACGATAACCGTCATTAAAGGTCCACAAAGCGTGCTCTGGGGGCCAATGGGGTCCGCCGGAACATTGCTTTTTGAACGCCAGCCGGACTACTTCAGCGTCCCTGAGCTAAAAGGCAGCGCTGAGCTGCTGCGGGGCGCTAACGGACGCGCGGATCAAAACCTTAATCTCGCGTTTGGCGACCCGCGCGGCTACGTCCGCCTGGACGGTAATCATTCGGAGGCGGATGACTACCGGGATGGTCACGGCAACCGCGTGCCCGGCCTGTGGCGCAGATGGAACAGCGGCGTCACGGTAGGGCTCACGCCTGATGAGGACACGCTGGCGGAGCTAAGCGTGGGGGCCAGCGACGGTAAAGCCCGCTATGCGGGTCGGATGATGGATGGTAGCCGCTTTGCCCGTAAAAGCGCGGCGTTAAAACTGGAGAAGTATCACCTGAGCGAGCACGTCAGCAAACTTAGCTGGCAGCTCTATGCCAATGATACTGACCACATCATGGATAACTACAGCCTGCGTCAGCCCGTTGGACCGAAGCGTAAGTCTGAAGTTGGCGGCGTGGTGATGGGCAGCCGCCTTGCCGGCATGTGGGAAGATGAAACCACCACGCTTACCGCCGGCGCGGACGTAATGCGTAAAAGCCATCGTAAAAAAAGCGCCGGATCGTGGCGTGACGATGCCCGTTTTACTCAGGCGGGTTTGTTTAGCGAATGGCGCCAGTCCGTCACGGCAGACGACACGATCATCGTGGGTGCGAGACTGGATAGCCTCCGCGTGGACGATCGGCGCAGCGAGCAAAATAGCTCCCGGCACGACCTTCTGCCCGGCGTGTTCACGCGCTATGAGTATCGCGTACCTGACGCACCCGTCATGCTTTATAGCGGCATCGGTTATACCGAACGTTTTCCTGATTACTGGGAGCTTTTTTCCGGTAAAGCCGGAGAACAAAGCTTTCGTCAGCTGAAAACAGAAAAGACCCTGCAATGGGACAGCGGCGTGCAGTTACACGGCGACAAGGTCAGCGCCTGGGCATCGGCCTATGTCGGGCGGACTGCCGATTACATTTTGTTTGATTATAGCCGCACGCCGTCGCAGGCCAGCAACGTCAATGCCGCCGTAATGGGCGCGGAGACGGGCGCAAGCTGGAGCCTGACGCCCGGCTGGGCGCTGACGGGAAGCCTGAGCTACGCCTGGGGCGAGAATCGTAGCGATAAACAGCCGCTGCCGCAGATGCCGCCGCTCGAAGGGCGGCTGGCGCTGGACTATACCGGACAACAGTGGCGCACCGGGTTACTGTGGCGTGTGGTTGCGCCGCAGCATCGCGTGGCGCAAAACAAAGGTAACGTCACCGGCCAGGATCTCGGCCCGAGCGCGGGGTTTGCCGTGCTTTCGTGGAGCGCGGGCTACACATTTAACGACCATTTTGAGTCCCGCGTGGGTATTGAGAATCTGTTCAATAAGTACTACAGCGAGCACCTCAACCTGGCGGGGGCCAGCCAGTTCGGATACGCCGCAAATCAGCAAATCCCTGAACCGGGGCGCGTCTGGTGGCTGGCTATGACATACCATTTCTGATCCTGAGCGTCATTGCTGAGAGCGACCGTTGAGGCGTATGTTTGCCTCTACCGCCTGTTTACAGGCGGTTTTTTTATTTCAGATAGCAATATCGAACATTTGCGTTTTCGCAAGCAGGCAATAGAGCTGACAGTCGCTGTTTACCCCCAGCTTTTCCATCGCGCGCAGTTTATGGGCGCTGACGGTTTTATTACTCAAATGCAGCTGTCTGGCGATCTCGGTCAGGCTCATCCCTTTGCAGAGCATACGCAATACATCAATTTCACGGGGCGAGAGCTCCTGCTCCGTTTGCGCGCCGGTCTGGAACAGGGAATGCATCAGCTCGCGCTCAATATAGACTTCCCCATTAATCACTGACGTCAGCGTTCTGCTCAGGGTTTTCTCACAGGTATCCCGACTAATATAGGCTTTGGCGCCTGCCTCCAGCGACATGCGGATAAGCTGCGTGTTTTTGTAGGGCGAAAGTACAATGATTTTAAGCTGCGGATATTTACGGCTGAGCCATTTAATCAGCAATACGCCGTCCATTCCGTTGAGCGGGTTAACGGTTTGGCTGGTGGCAAGCGAAAAGCCAAGGAACAGAATGTCGACAGGCTGTTGGGATAGCAGTGAAAGCAGCTCAGATGGTGATGCCGTATCGCCCTGGATGCAAAACTCCGGGCGGGGGGAGCCGTCGCTGAAAAGAGAGGGCATATTGGTGATCATGGATAAGACGCCACGACGGATAATGGTGTGCTCATCGGCAATAGCGATACGAACTTTCATGGTTTCTCCTTCGAAAATGCGGGCGACGGTAGGGATAACGCCGCCGGATGACCAGAAAGATACAGATCCTGTGCAGAGCATTCTTTAGTACTTGTCAGATAATTCCTTCAGTGCGGTATCGAGTTGCTGCAGATTCGCTTCCATGCGCGCGCAGAAACGCGATGTCAGCGCAGGCAGGGCTTCAGGCGTTATTACCCCTGCCGCCAGCATCTCCGGCAACACTTCAATCGCCTGACAGGTCCGGGTGGCGTTGCGCATGGCAAAGAGGCTCCAGGAGGCCTTCAGACGATGCGCAAGCTGGCTTAACGTATGCGGTGAAGGGGTGTTTTCCCGTAGCTGGCGTATATCAAGGGTAATGGCTTCGCGCATTTGCTGGCGCATCAGGGCCATGATCTCCGGTTGACCGTTGGCCAGACGCCGGAGTTCGCTGAGGTCAGGCACCTGTTTGCGCAGGCTGTGATGCTGCGCCAGCGCCTGGTGCAGGGCATTGAGGGAGAGCGGTTTTCGCAATAGTGCGTCCATTCCGGCATGTTTTGCCCGATCGTCCTCACTCTGCAGCGCGCTGGCGGTATAACCAAGAATAGCGGCCGGCGCGGTGATACTGCCTGCAATATCGCGCAGGAGTATTAACGATGTAAGTTGGTAGCCGTCCATGAGGGCCATCTGGCAGTCGGTTATCAGGATATCAACCGGCTCGTTTTCCAGGCGCGCAAGCGCTTCGCCAGCGCTGGCGCAGGGAATAACCTCCTGACCCAGCTCCTGCAGCTGAAGCGCCAGCACCGTCAGGTTAGCCGGAAAATCGTCAACGATCATAATGCGATGCGGTGGCAGGGGGGTTATAACAGGTGTCTCATCGGCCGTTGCCGCCGTGCTGGCGACGTGAAGCGGTATGCTCACCGTCACCTGCGTACCGCTCCCCGCTTCGCTGGCTATCGTCAGAACGCCTCCCATCAGCTCGACTAGCTGATAACAGATCGCCAGGCCCAGCCCGCTGCTTTGCGGCGTGCTGCTGTCAGTCTGAAACCACGGCTGGCCGAGGTGTGGAAGGGCATCGGCCGGGATACCGATGCCAGTGTCGCGAATCAACAGCTGCAAATGTTCACCGTTGAGCTGGGCGTGAAAAACAATTTCTCCCTGCGGCGTATATTTAATGGCGTTGCCCAACAGATTGGCGATGACCTGATTCAGCCGTGCTTTATCGAACATGAACCAGCCGTCGTGCGGCACGTTCAACTCGCTGCGCCAGTGGAGGCCTTTAGCGTTGGCGCTGCTGGCAAAAATCTCCGCGCTGGCGTTGAGCGTCTGCCACAGGGGCCAGGCCTGTGGCTCCAGCCTTAGCTCGCCTGCTTCAATGCGCGACAAATCCAGTACGCCGCCAATCACGTCGCGCAATGACCCGGCTGCCTGCCAAGCGATGTTAAGTGATTCGCTTTTGTCGCGCTCCATCTCCAGCAGGCCCAGCATGGCGTTGAGCGGCGTGCGAATGTCATGGCTCATGCGGGCGAGGAAGTTCGATTTCTCAGTGCTGGCCTGCTCCGCCTGCGCCAGCGCCTGATTGAGCGCAGCGGTCAGCGCGGCTTTTTCAGTGATATCGATCCAGCCCCCGACCACGCCCTGAGGCCGCCCCCGCGTATCGGTATAGCGGCAAAGCCACCAGTAAAGGGTGGAAGTGTTCTGAGTGGTTTCACCCGTTAACGGCGACGCGGCATGGAGCAGCGAGAGGCGATGCGGCAACGTAAATTGTTGGGCAAGCTCGCCCAGAGGCAGGCTGGAAAAGGGAGTGCCCTCTTCCGGCAGTGCCGTGAGCAACGGTGAGTGAATAAAGGAGTCGTTATAGCGCGTCAGCCGCCCGGCCGGATCGCAGACAAACAGCGGCACCGGGACATTGTTCATCAGGGTTTGCCAGAGGGAGAGCGCGTTGTGCAATTCTGCCGTGTCCCGCTCGCGCTGGCGCCGCTGGCTCTGCGCGGCGCTAAAGGTCAGCAGGGCGACTAATGCCGCGCAAATCGCCACCACGGCGAGCATGACCAGCCATAGCGATTGCACCGGGGCGGTGGTTGTCGTCTGTGCGGGCTGCGGCAGATTAAGGCTCGCGTAGATATCAGCCTGCGTTACGGACGCCATGACCGCATTCACCCTTTTGGCATCCGCCGGGTCAGAAATATTTGGTACAAACCATAGCGGCACTTCCGGCAGCGCCAGCGGCGTCAGCGACAGATTGCTGGCGTTGTGCTGGCGCAGCAGGTGATGGAGTATAAACGCATCGCCCGCAAGCCCGTCCGCGCCTCCGGCTTTAAGCAACTCAAAGCCTTGTTCGAGAGAGTTAACCAGCACCAGGTTATCCGCAGGTAACACCTGGCGCAGTAACGTGACGAGCGGTGAGATGCGCATGACGGCAATCCGCTTATGCTGTAATGCGGACAAGGAGCCGGAAAGCGGGTTGCTGTCCTCAGTGAGCAGGGCCCAGCTCAGCGAGTCAAACGTGATGGCACTCTTTGACGGTGGCGTCGCGCTGGCGACTATGCGCAACGTGTTATCCGCATACTGCAGCGGAGGCGCATCAAGGTTGAAGGTCAGGCTATACAGGTTGGACGGAAACAGATCGAGCAGCAGATCGCGCCATACGCCCTGAATACGGCCGTCCGCCGTGAGCGTGACCATTGGCGGAGAAATGGCGGGAAGCAAAACGTGCAGCGCGATTTTGGGCGCATTTTCCTTCACGGGGGAATGGCGGGCGTCAAAGACGCTGCCGTCCGGCAAAAGCCACTTTTGTTCCAGCCATTCAGCGTCTTCCGGGTTAAGGGTGTGAATACGCTCGTTGAATATTTCCAGCGTGTTTGCCTGCTCGGGCAGAGCCCAGGCGCGAAAATGTAGCGGGGGAGCATCATCCAGCGGCGTCAGGGCCAGCGTGGTGGCGGGGGAGTGGGTCAGCCAGTTACGTAAAACAAACTCCGGAGCGATGAATTCCCGCGCTTTCCCTGCTGCCAGCTGCCTGACGTTTTCCCCCGGCGAGGCTGAACCTGTCGCAGAGCAGCGGGTCGCGACCTCTGACGGTAATTCAGGAAAGCACAGCGTACCGCCGCGTCCCTCTTTTATGCTCAGGGACGCCAGCGGGAAAGCGAGCATTGGCTCGCTGGCCACCAGATCGGCAGCAGGACGCCGGGCGGCAATTAATACATCGATGCGCTTTCGCTTCAACGCATCCAGCGCCGTTGCCGGGTCGCTAAAACTCTGGACGTCCGGCAGCGTCATATTGCTAAACAATATGCTGAGCTCATCATCCAGAATCCCCGGCGGCCGGTCGACAGCGAGAAAAGGCGGCGCGGCGCTCAGCAGGCCCACGCGCAGCACGCTGGCCGCCGCGTGCCCGCTTATCAGCATGAGAATAAATAATATCGCCAGCCAGCCTCTGCGCATGCTCAGCTAACCAGTCCCAGACTTTGCGCGCACTGGAGAAGCTCGAAATCATTCCTGGCGTTGAGTTTGCTCATGGCACTCTTTTTTTGCGTACTGATGGTCTGCTTCGTCCGGTTTAGCTGGGCGCTGATCTCGTTCACGGTGAAACCGCGCACCAGCAGGCGCAGCACTTCTGTTTCCCGTTCGGTCAACTGTGCCTGAGGCTTCACCGGCTCGATTTGCCCCCGCAGGGTGCTGCGCAGCGTCTGCAGCAAATTGTTGGACAAACTGGCCTTGTTGAGAACGGCATGCACCCCGCTGCGACGCAGCGAGTCCAGAAGCTCAGGATTGGTGATCATGGTGACCACCACAATCATGCTCTGTGGATAATGGCGAATCAGCGAGCGGATCATGGTTAATCCGTCCGGGCTGCGCGTGCCGGGCATACTCAGATCGGTGATGATGATATCGACAGGCTCGCTCGCCAGTTTATTCATGAGTTCATCAGCACTGAGCGCTTCGTGAACGACCCGATAATGGTCCGGGCGCGTCTGCAGCAATGTGCGCAAGCCTAATAAATAGACGGGGTGGTCGTCGGCAATCAGAACTGTTTTTAGCATGACATCCGATCCGGCAAGGAAAAGACAGGTGTTCTCCGCACATCTTAGCGAATGGCGCTTTAGCATCACTCTTACAGTGTAGAGCAGAGTGAGGTGAAAAAGAGTAGCTAAAAAGTGGTGGGCTGTATAGTTGCTGGGGGAGCATCAGCCGATCCTGATGGAAAACCGAAAGGTAAAGTAACGACGTTTTCACATTCTACGAAATAGATTTTTTTCGGAGCAGCTGAATGGTTTGTTATTTATCACGAAATAGCGGCATGGAGGGCGATATTTCTCAGGTACGGAAAGGAATTCCTTATTGTTCAGGTTGAATATCAGGTATTACTCAGGCGTTACTCAGAATAAACTTTCTGAAATCATGAATTGGTTGTGGAAAAATCAGGACGGTAAATAGTGCAAAAGGCGAAGGTACTATCATTTATAGGGATATGTTGTTAATTTGTGCCTGAATTAGATAACAGAGATGTAACTGTTAATATCTGCACTTTTTCGTCATAACAATGTAAACGCTGTAATTTTATTATCCAGGACCTACCCGTGAATAACGAAGAAATCTCTCTTTCAGCGTCAGTAACGTTCGTACCGGAAAAATCATCTCTGGCAACCGTGGATCATGGCGATATACATCTGACGCCCAACGAGCGTCGTTTGCTGGAGTTGATCCTCAGCGGCAAATGTAAAAAAGAGACCATATTTGAAGAGATCTGGCTCAACCAGGGCATGATTGTTAGCGAATCCAGTTATCACCAGCTTATAAAAATGCTGCGCCGCAAGCTGCAAAATGCCGGCCTGCCGGGCTCGATCATCAAAACTATTCCCCGGTATGGTGTAGTACTGGCCCCCTGCGAAACGCAGGACAGTGAGGTAGCTTGCCCGCCAGAAGAGCCAGATAACGCGTCTTGTCCCACTCCCGTCGATTGCCCGTCGTTGCCTGCTATCACGGCGGAGCCATTGAAAACGCCCTCACGTCAATACGGGGCTCTGCTGGCGGCGCTGTGCAGCTTGTTGATCATCCTTCCAACGCTGGTGGTGGTCTGCACGGCGGACACGCCGCAGGCCTTTCAGGAAAATATCTACGTAGATGGCGTCATGTTTCATCTCTCTTCGCTGCGCAGCGTCGATCGGCAGGCGCTGGCGAGAAAGCGGCATGCCCTGCCGGCGGGCATCAATAACGTTTACATCGCGTCGAACGGTCCAAAAGTGTTCGTTGCGCAATGTGAAGGCGAACTATCTCAGGAGGGAAAATGCGGTTACGAATACTATTCGTCATACTGATGGTTTGCATCAGCGTTTCGCTGGGTGGCGCGCTGGCTTACCTGACCAGCAACTACCTGGAGAGCAGAAAAGTGCCCGCCGAGCCCTGCAGCAGCGTCATACGTAACGGCAAATTTATTGATGAAAGCCTGCAGCATTACCAGTTTAATGGTGTGATCACCTGGTGGCCCAAACTGCACAGGCTAACGTTATTTGGTGTAAAAACCGATGAGGCCGGAAATCGGGTATTCAACCGAACCCTGCAGTTAAAATCGGTGACACAGAAGGGAAGCGTCATCAATGGCCGGGTGGCAGAATTAAAAATTGCCGTTGGCGATCAGCTTCCGGAGAAGACCTTTCTGATAAGTGAAGACGATCAGTATATTAATCTGTTATTCAAACCGATTAATAAAGATAGCTGGCTGATGAAAATTAATGATAACTGGGTAGCAATGTGTGAGTATAAATAATCTCACGATAATTTTATTATAAGACATATCCAGGCTGGCGAGTTTTAAATCTGCTGCTGCAGTGAGCTGTTCTCCTGTTTTCAGGGAGATGAATATCCTATCTTGCGGGACAGGATTTCATTATTAAACCTGGAGCAGGATATCTCCCATGTTAAAGAAAAATAAAATATCTCTGAGCGCTATCGCCGCGGGGCTGGCGTTAAGCGGAATGCTGGTCAGCACGTTTAGCCATGCAGCCGCAACCGACGCCGCCTCACAGATGCCGGATATCAGTCAGAAAAAAATTCTCGTAGGTTATTGGCACAACTGGGGGATCAACCCGGAAGAGATAGACAAAGCGCGCGGCTATCAGGGAGGCTTACCTTCTGATATGTCGCTGCGTGAAGTGCCGAAAGGCTACAACGTCATCAGCGTTGCATTCATGAAAGTCATGGATGGGCAGGGTGAGATCCCTACCTTCAAACCCTACAACGCGAGTGATGAAGCGTTCCGCGCTCAGGTTGCAGAGCTGAACGAGCAGGGGCGCGCGGTGCTGATTTCACTGGGCGGCGCTGACGCGCATATTGCATTGAACAAAGACCAGACTGAAGCGCTTGCGGCGGAGATTATTCGCCTGACCGATCGCTATGGTTTTGATGGTCTTGATATCGACCTGGAGCAGACGGCCATTGCCGCGGCTGACAACAGTACGGTGATCCCGGCGGCGCTGAAAATGGTGCGCGCCCATTATCAGCAGCAGGGCAAACACTTCATCATCAGCATGGCGCCAGAGTTCCCTTATCTTCAGTCCGATCGCGGGGTGAACTACAAAGCCTACCTGCAAAATCTTGAGGGCGTGTATGACTTTATCGCTCCACAGTATTACAACCAGGCGGGCGACGGCGTGAATATGATGACGCCTGAAGAGAAGGCCGAAGTGGGCGAGTGGTGGCTGCCTCAGGAATGGGGTACGGGCTACAGCGACCGTCAAAAAGAGCTTTTCCTTTACTACCTCACCGACAGCCTGGCAAACGGGACGCGCGGTTATGTGAAGATCCCGGCGAACAAGCTGGTGATTGGTCTCCCGGCTAATGCGGATGCGGCAGGAACCGGCTATGTGAGAGACGCGCAGAGTGTCTTTAACGCGCTTTCGCGCCTCGAAGCGAAAAATGAGGCGGTAAAAGGGCTCATGACCTGGTCAGTCAACTGGGATAATGGCAACACTAAAAATGGCCAACATTACGGCTATGAATTCCTGAACCGTTACCAGAGCATCCTTGATGGCAGCCTGCCCGGTGGGGGCGACGAAACGGATACTCAGGCGCCAACACAGGTGCAGGGCGTCCAGGCCACTCTGAATGGGCAGGATGTTTCGCTCAGCTGGCTGCCAGCTAAGGATAATACCGGCGTGGCGGGGTATGCCGTCTGGCGCGGTCTGGAAAAGATCGGCGATACCCATGAACTCAACTTTACCGACACCCAAACCCAGCCGGGCATGAGCTATCGCTATACGGTCATCGCCTATGATGCAGCCAACAACTTCGCTACGCCGAGCCAGCCGGTCAACGTTACCGTGCCCGATAATGACGATAGCGGAGGCGAAGAGGGCGGCCAGGACGGCGACGTTACCGCATTCATGCCGGGCAAACTCTATGCCGTAGGGGATAAAGTTTTATATGAGGGCAAAGTTTACCGCTGCCAGATTGGCCATACAGGTGCCAGCCATTGGTCGCCGGATCGGGCCCAAAACTTGTGGGTAGCTGAATAACCTCTTTTTTTAGAACAGCATGGCTTCGCAGGGAGCCGTGCTGTTTGTTTTACAGGACAACGACTATGCAAACTTCTCTGGTTATTGCCAAACGTTACGATCGGTTTTCTCGCCTTCTGCACTGGGTGGTCGCAGCCGTTATTATCTACGCGATGTGCATGGGCTATATTCTGCACGCGCTCGAAGGAACCCGCTGGTTTACCTTCTTTTCCGTGCTGAATATGTCGCTTGGTACCATCGCCACGCCCATCATGATAGTGCGCTTCGTCTGGCGTTTCTTCCGCCCTTCGGTACCCTATCCGGCAACGGTGGCCGGACGTAAAAAACAGCTGGTGGTGTTTATTCATGAGCTGTTTTATCTGACTATTATGGTGGTGCTGGTTAGCGGTTTTTTGATGCTGCAAAAAGATTACAATCTGTTTGGCCTGGTGCCGGTTTCCCGCCCGATTGCCATCGCCGAAGTGAATGCGTTTTTCTTCCAGGTGCATCGCTATAGCTGCATCCTGCTGGGCGTAATTCTGCTTGGGCATGTGGCGGCGGTGTTGAAATACACCTTTAGCGGGCAGCGGGAGATTCTGCAGCGGATGCTGTGAGAAAGAGGCTCACTCCCCCCATCAGATGCGCGGTATTGCCGATCCTGTGAAAAATCACCATCCCGCGCATCTGCCTTCCGTGCAGCGTTTGCAGAACAACTTCCCGGGCAAAGCTGCTTTCACGTTGCTGTGAGTACCAGGCGCGAAAATCGGGCAGGAACGGCGTATCGCAGTGTGCGTCCAGTAGCGTCAGGGTGCTCAGCGTCTTTTCCTCACCAGGGAACAGCGCTTCCGTGCTGCCTTGCCAGCGAATCTCCTCCTCCGGCATCGAGAGGCGAAACACGACGCATGAACCCGTCTGCGACAGGCGAATAATGATGGCACTGGTGCTGGCCGCGAGTGCCTGTTGCTGTTGGATCCAGCGGCGGTACTGATATAAACAGTTGGCAAAAATCGCCGAAAATACCAGATACCACTGCGCCTGCCAGATTGCGGGGATAAGATCGGGCGTTAGCGTGTAAAAAATCCCTTCCCGCTGCTGGGTCGCCAGCACCACAATCAGGTATTGAATAAGCAGCAGAGCGCCAACACCGCGTCCGGAGAGCGCAAACACGCTCAGTAAAACCACCGTCGTTTGCACCAGCAGCAGGTTGAGCCCCTGCCAGAGCGGTGGCAGGAAAAAGTAGCCCGTCACCAGCACAAGGGTATTCGCGGCAAGAAGCAGAGCTTCCCGCCCGTTAAACCGCTGGTGCGACGGCATTTTGCTCTCACGCAGCAGCGGCAGAATGGCGAGAATGCCGGTTAACGCCGCCAGCACCCAGGAAAAAAAATGCAGTGGCGCAATCGGATACCCTGACAGTAACAGCGCCAGATTAAGCAGCAGGCTGCCGCAAAAAATGCTGAAGATTAACTGCAGGGGGTAGATCAGTTCACCAATAATCGGCCTGCGCGCAAAACGCAGCGCAGGCAGTTGCGCATTCAGACGAAAGACGGCGACGCACAGCGGAAATATCGCGACGTCGAAGAGGGCGAACAGGCACGCCAGCGTGAGCGGGCGGCCTATCCAGACGCCAACGAACACATGCAGCAGGCCCGCGGTAGCCAGCCACAGCGGCCACTCTCGCGGGGCCGTCAGCCATAACGCGGCGAAAAGCAGCGGCGCCGGAAGCCAGAGCGTGGTGGAGAGGCTCCAGCTATCCCGCGTATGAAAGCTCAGCAATGCCAGCAGGATGTAGAGACCCGAAAAGGCCAGCCAGCGGATAATATTGGTAATCAGCGTTGTTCTCCCACTGAGGCATTCAGCGTTATTCAGGTATTTATCATTTTAAGCTCAATTATTTTATCGTCGCTATTGATACGCTGGGATTTTTTCTAAAGGGCTTAACGATGGACTGGCAAAGCGACAAACGCGATCCTGCTACCCTGTGGTTTTCACTTTCTTCACGAGCGGCAGAACATGAGCAGGGAAAGGAGTGGCATATTGCGGCATTATTGTGGAAAGAAGCGGCACAATATGCAAAAGCGCATCTGAATATTGAATGGGCGAACTTGCGCGGAGACTTTTGTACTTTACGTGCAAACAGGCTGCCTAAATATAACGAATAGTCTCTGCTATTATCGGAGATTGCATGTCCCTCAGAGTGTGGAACCATGGTTGAGAGTGTAATACTCGTTTTTAGCGTTTTTTTGGGCGCCATTATCGGCAGCTTTTGCAATGTCATCATTTATCGGCTCCCCTTGATTCTCCACGGTGAAGCACTCTCTTTATCGTGGCCTGCTTCCCATTGCCCACGCTGTAAACACCCCATTAAATTTCGCCACAATGTTCCTCTGATTGGCTGGCTGCTGCTGCGCGGGCGCTGCGCCAGCTGTGGTCAGGCGATATCGTGGCGCTATCCGCTGGTTGAAGGGCTCATGGCGCTGCTGTACGGGGTGATTATCTGGCAGCAGGGCGTCACGCCGCAGAGCCTGTTCGACGTGCTGGCGGTGACGTTTTTGCTGCCGCTGCTGTTTATTGACCTGCGCACCATGCTCCTGCCCGACCGTCTGACGCTCCCGCTGCTGGCGATGTCGCTGGCGTTTGCCGTCAGCGGCTATAGCCGGGTGGAGCCAGTGCAGGCAGTCATCGCCGCTCTGCTGGGTTTTGGCGTGCCCTGGACGCTCTCTTTGCTGTTCCGTTTGTTGCGCGGCCATGAAGGGATGGGGATGGGGGATATGAAACTGCTGGCGGCGATCGGGGCGTGGCTTGGCCCGCTGGCGCTGCTGGATGTTTTTGTTGCCTCGACCCTGCTGGCGCTGGTCACGGCGCTGATTCTGTTGCGGATTCAGCCCGGTCAACCGTTTCCCTTCGGCCCGTATCCGATTATCGCCGCGATAGGATGGGTGATCTTGTACCGATAAAAAAAGCGCCGGAACGAAGGGGCGATTTCCGGCGCAAAATAGTTAACGAGTGCGTCATGGGGGAATGACAATGTCAGGCGCGGGTCGGTGAAGACCCGGCCAGAGTTAACTTACTGTATTATTTGCATTCTTTAGGCATGTTGGCAGCACCTTCTTTCTTCCAGACGCCCCACTCGCCATCGGAACCTGGCTTAACGCCTCGGGTTTCCCAGCTGTTCAGCCAGATGTTGCCCTCATAGCTCACTTTTTCACAAGGTGTCTTGTAAGTCTTGCTGTGATCCCAGGCTTTTACATCGGTTTGCGCCGGGCGCAGCTTGATCACCTTCGTTGCCGTGGAGACTTTACCGGTATCAGGCGCCGTCACTTTCACCTGCAGCGTCACGTCCACATTGTCGGTATACGGATGTTTGCCCATAAGGTTGGTGCTGAACGCATTTGGTGACGAGATCTGAATCTTATCGGCGTGATTCAGTGCGGACCATTCAACTTTTGACCCCTTTAAGGAATCATTGTTTTTTGACACGACGGCGGCAGCAATAATGTCACTGCCAACGATGGTGTCCTGGTTGTTGCCCGTATTGATCTGCACATCAGAAGCCTGCTGTGCATCCTTCACGGTCACGGTGATATCGTCGGTGCTGGTTTTGCCATTTTTGGCCGTTACCGTCAGGCGATAGGTCACTTTACCGATTTTGCCAGGTTTAATCAGCGCGCGGGCTTTTGCCGCGTGGACGGTTGAAACCCATTCGCCACCGTTAGCGACCTGCAAAGCACCAAAGTCCTGACCGGAAACGATAGTCCATTGATATTTTTCAGCATTGACGCTTGCGGAACCGTTAAGATCATAACCTCGGGATTCACTGTTGCTGTTAACGGTGAAGTCACTGCCTGCCTTCGCTACCGGTGCCGTGCTATCCGCTTCAGCCTTTGCATTCAGGGTAACGGTTTTTGAGTCACTCACGTTTTTATCGTTGGTGACGGTCAGCTTAACGTTGACGCTAAAATCGCTCTCAGGTTTAGCCTTCAGGCGAATGCTGGCTTTAGCGCTGGTGCTGTTTTCCAGAATGACCTTATCGGCATTGCTGGTGACGGCCCAGCTGTACTTCAGCTCTTTCCCCGTAGAGGCGCTACCGTCCAGCGACAGCGCGCTGGTTGACAGGTTATGGCTGGATGGCGTGACGTTGGCCACCGGTTTGCTAATGACTTCACCGCCGAAATCAACGTCGATCATCTGATAAAATGCGTTATCGGTATCACGCACGCGCCAGACGGCATAAATTTTCTGTTTACCTTCACGCTCCGGTACATCACAGGTGTGAGTTTCGAAGCCTGTCGGGATCGAAATATCGGCCGACGGGTTGCCTGGCGCATAGGTATAAATCTTATGGCAGAATGGCTTATCTTCGAACATCGCCCTGGTCAGGCGCGAATCCGCACCCGGAACAGACTGCCAGTCCGGCTTAGTGATGTAGTAGGTAAAATAGGTGGTGCGGTGCTTAGCCGGTAAATGCCATTTAAACTGGTGCGGGCCCGCAGACATCGGGTTGTTGTAGGTATTCTGCTTTTCGTCATCCAGCTTGCTGAAGTCCGGACTTGCCGTTGAACCACCGCTTGCCAGTTTTCCATCCGGCGGGAACTGGAAGAGCTGTTCGTTAGCGATCGGGGTTGGGCTCATATCGTTGCCAGCCGGGAGCTTCGGCGCTTCCACGGCGTCAGCAGGCCATACGTTACTATGTTCACCTTTATCATTCATCGGCGGGAAATGAACCACCGAACGGGATTTTGGTTCAAAAACATAGCCATGCGCCAGTGCGCCCGTGGAATACATGCCAATCAATGCCACGGCTAACGCCGACGTAATATTATTCATCTTGAGTAGTTTCAAAATAATCTTCCCTGAATTAATTGAAGGACACTTCTACGTGACTGAGGGGGTTGTTCTCTTTGGCATACACCTTATTTGGCTGCGACTCATCGGGCGTAATCTCGCCGTTGCTGTGCCTGAAACCGGCACGCAGTTCGGGGTGCTGCTGGTTGATAGCCTGGGCGAGGGCGTAGGACCAGTGGGCCTCTTCGCCAGCAAGAATGGTGACGCGCGTTTCCAGGTTTGGCAGTTCGGTTCCGTCGTTAAAGAAGCGCGCACGAATCGTTTGCCCTTCAACGACCTTCACTTTCACACCGTTGACGGCGCGTTCCAGTGAACCAAGTTCTTTCATGCAGTTCTGATGACCCTGTTCGCAGTTTGCCGATGGCGAGGTCGTGGCGGCGTTAGCTGAAACGCTGACGCCCGCCCCTGCCAGTAAAGTGGCAAGGACAAAAGCAGATCCTGTTAATTTCATAAGTTCCCTTATTAATTACTGAACAATAACGAGAGGTAAATCTCACCTGCAGCGCAGGTAAAAAAGGCGTTATTACCGTGTGATAACAGGGACAAATAGTAACGGGAGGAGACAGCCGGCTTGAATAAGAGACTTCTCTGAGCCATTAAGAGTCGGGGAGTTTCGGCAGAGAAGAGCGACCGTTCGTGCTGTAAAGAGGGCGGAGCGCGACAGGGTATGAAATAGTACTGCCAATTTCAGTCCTTTAGCTTATTAGTAAAATCTGAGCGAGTACGGTTGTTAAGAAATGTCTTTTTTACGGTTTTCCTGAGCGTTGAGTTAATAAAATAAAGCCTGGCTTATATCCAGGCTTTACTATTATGTTAACCAAAAGGGTATTTAAGGGCAGCTATTATTGGCTGCATCCGACGCTCGCCATGCCCCCCACTCACCGCCGCTTCCTGGCTCCTCTTGTCCTGCGTTGACATACCACTGATTCAACCAGATTTTGCCGTTATGCGATACGCGGGTACATTTCACCGGGTAGGCGATCCGTGGGTTATACGCTTCTGCGCCGTCATCAGGAATATCAGGTAACTGCGGTTTTTTCACCGTTACGGTGATCTTCTCAGAATTCACGCTTCCGTCTTTGCCCGTCACGGTTAACCAGTAGGTTGCTTCTCCGTCAGTATTAGCGGGAATGAGTGCCCGGACGGTAGGGCCTGAAAATTCACGTATCCAGCCTCCGGCATGTTTCTCCTGTAGCCAGAATTTGTCTGCACTGTTTTTGTCGATGGTCCATTTCCAGGAGACGGCATTCTTGCTGGCGCTCCCGTCTAACTGATACGCCCGGGAGGAATCGGTCGTGCCGGTAACGGTAAAGCTTTCTCCAGGCACTGCCTTTACTTCCTCCTGCTCTTCTTCTTTGAGTTCCAGAATCCTGGCTACCGCTTTCGCCATATTTGGGTGAGTACCTACTTTCGCTGAATCCCCTGCCGCTAAAGGTGTACCGGTTTCCTGCAGGATGGAGCGCATCTGTTGAGGCGTGACGGTGATATTGTGAGCTTTTGCAATGGCCGACAGGCTGGCGACCACGCCTGCGATAATCGGGTTCGCGGAGGACGTGCCGGAGAAACTAGAGGTGTATTCCGCATTTTTTATGCTATGCAAACCGCCGTAACCCGTCGTAACCACATCCCAGCAGCCCCAGCTGGCGCTGGTCACGCGTGAGCCATAGGTGCTGAAAGAGGCTTTTTTGCCATTGTTTGCACAAAACGCGCCCGCAATGATCGCGCCGGAATCCCGCTTCTTAACGTCAAATTTTCCATTAAATCCGGCGTGATCGAGGTTGATATTGCCATTGCCTGCCGCCTGAATAACGTGCACTCCTTTATCCGTCAGCGCTTTTATCACGTCGTAATAGGCTGGAGCGTTTTCCTGCGGGACATAGCAAGAGGAGGTGCAGCCTGTCACATCCCCTCCGCCGGTCTGCATACCAATTTGCACCACATCGCCTGCCTGGAGTCTGGGGATCATATTGTAGAGATTATTGGCCTGCCATTTGACGTATCCCATACGGGCGTTCCACGTCAGGCCTTTGATGCCCGCATTGATATCTTTCGCCGCCATAATCCCGACGGAGCTGGTGTCGTGATCTTCACCTGGCGTATAGCGATTATCACCTTCATGGAAATCGATCGGCGGCAAATTCACATGGCTGGTATTCCACGCGTTGTTTTCCATTGAGACCAGCGAAATGCCGCTACCATCGTGCCCTGAATACTGACTCACGCTGTCGCGATTAACGCCACCCATATAGTAGCCGGGCCGTTTTTCCTCTGGCGATTTGCTGTAATCCTGCAATCCACGAAAATCCGGGACGGTGGCCTGGCTGGCACTGTTCAGGGCATAGCTCAGCCCGGAATAGGGCGGCACGTCGGGAGCATTGACACCCTTTTCCAGCGACACCGGCATGGATTCCGGGTAAGCCAGCTCAATATCTTGTCGCGTCGCCAGTTCATTAATTACGCCATTGATATAGGCTGCGTCATGTTGCTTATCGGCTGGCAGGGCTATACGTAAATAACGATTAAAGCCGTAGCGTTCATTAAGCGCATCCATCTCGCTTAATTCACTGCTGCGCAAATGATTTGCCGTAAATAACGGACTCACGGTGAGGGTATTGTCGCGTAATGAGAAGGGTGAAGACTTATTAAGAGTCGTGCCGGGTTTTAATTTCACGATAACGGAGAGATACGAAGTGCCTTCCCAGGCTTGCTCGTGCGTGACGGCATTTTGCGCAAAAGCGGGAGCACTCAGTAGTGCACAAATAAGCAGGGCCAGTCCAGTTTTATTCATGTCAACGATCTTCCTTATAAAAATGACATCCAGAGTATTGCCGGGAGCATCCTGCCATTAGGGGAAAACCTGCATAAGGAGACGGTCAGCAATAAAATTGCGAGGTGTCTGGTCGGTGTTGAGAATTACCTGCTCCGGAAAATATAAGGCTGAAATTAGGCTGAGGGATTTATGAAGCAGGCTGAAAGAGTTTTTAAACATCAACGCGTAACTATTGAATTTAATGAGAGACGGAAAATCTCATGAACATCTCCTGAGTGCTGTATGGAGTTTAGGAATTATCTGGAACTTAATATCACTAACCAGGGAGTTTAATTAATAAGGGATGCGTCACAATGCCCGGTGTTTCGTACTGTTCTTTACGTCAAAAATTATCCGTGTGGATAATCCTCTTACATTATTTATTTTCCATCTTTTTACTCACGGTTCCCCCCGTCGCGCGGGCGCAAACTGAAACTCACGCAACCGTTGAAAGCGAAAGCAATCAACCCCTGCGGGATAAAATGGCCGGCATGTGGGGAAGCGCCCAACAAAACGGCGCGGGCGATGCCCTGCGCGGTGCGGCAAACAGCGAGGTGAATGCCGCGTTAACCCAGGAAGTGGAAGCGTGGTTAAACAATATCGGCGGGAAAGCCCGCGTTACGGCAGACGTCGGTATTGGCGGGAGCGAGAGCCGCGATTTTGGGCTGGACTATCTGTGGCCGGTTAAAATCTGGCAACACGACATTCTGTTCACTCAGATGAGCGCACACCGGTGGAACGAGCGCGATATCCTTAACGTTGGCCTGGGCTGGCGACATACTTTTAACCCGCATCTGATGGCGGGTGGAAACCTCTTTTTCGATCAGGATGTCACGCGCCACCATAACCGAATGGGGGCAGGCGCCGAGCTGTGGAGCGATGGGATTCGTGCGTCCGCGAACTACTACCTGCCTCTGAGCGGCTGGCGTCATTCTGACGACAGCATGTTTAATGACGATCCCGACCGCTATGAACTGTATGAACGTGCCGCCCGCGGCTGGGATCTCAATCTGGAGACGGCCCTTTCACAGCACGTTGCGCTCAAATTGGGCTGGTTCCAGTGGTATGGCGACAAAGTGGACGTTAACGGCAGCCGCAGCGAAGCCAGCCACAATCCTCACGGGCTTAACCTCGGGCTTAAGTGGCAACCTGTGCCGCTGGTGGGGATCAGCGCGGAGCAGAGCATGATTAGCGGCCAGCGGGATAACTTCTCTGTGGGGCTGAATTTCCACTGGGAGTTTGGCCGAAAACTTTCCGAGATGCTGGCAAGTGAAAATGCGGCGGCGTTGCCATCGCTGATGCAGTCCCGCACGGAGTTCGTCACCCGTAATAACAACATCGTTCTTGCCTATAAGCAGGAAGAAAAAGACAGACGCCTCTATTTCAGCCCTACGGAAAAAACCACGCAGGCTGGCGTGCCGCTTCTTCACGCGGTGAAAGGTGGGCAGGGGGGCGTCATTCGCTACACCTCCTCCAGTACGGCGATCGCTACCGTGGAGCCGGGCAGCGGTCTGGTGAACCCAACGCATCGGGGCGATGTCACCATCACCGCGACGGAAACGTCACCTGTCGATCCGGAGCACGTGCTAAGTTCCGCCAGCTATCACCTGACCGTTACGCCGGGCGATTTTGCCCCTTCCGTCGAAAACGTTGCCATTAAGGGTGTCATGTCACCCGGCAAGATCCTGGAGGGAAGTTACCTCTATAAAAGCAATGAAGGGGAAGATGAAGATCCTGAGCAAACCCGGCTGCGGTGGTATGACGCAGTATCAGGCGAGACGCTGAAGGAAGGGAGTGCTACGTATGAGGTGCAAACGCGTGATATGGCCCGAAGCGTGATCTTTGAAGTCACACCGTTCAACAAAAAAGGGATACCCGGGGAGAGCGGAACGGCGAAAATTACCGGTAGCGCAACGATAACTACCCTTCGTATCGATCATCTGCTTTCACCCGGTGAGATCCGCCGTGACGGCAGCGTGAAGTTCTTCGAAGAGAGTCACGGGGCGTTGCTGGTGTTAGCCGAGGTGAAAGACGGTCAGGGCTCCCCTCTGACCGAACAGATGGTGTACTGGCAGAGCAGGAACTCGCTTGGCTCGTTGTCGCAAAACAGCGTACGCACCGATGAGCACGGTCAGGCGTTGGTAAAAATAGAAAACATCATGGCGGATGGTGAAGATGAAATCACGGCCTCGCTGATCCCGCCTGGCGGGAGCCAGACCCTGAGCACCGCCAGTGATAACAATGCTCAGCAGGAGAAGATGGCGCTGGTTGTCGATTTTGCCCACCCGCTTGCCATCCGCTTCGTAGAGTCTCCCGAGCGTGCAGAAGTTGCCACAGAAAAGACGTTCACGATTGAAGTTACCGATCAGGATGGTAAGCCTCTGACGGTTGAGAAAAACGTCACGTGGAGCAGTAACGGTGAAACCCTGAGCGGCAAAACGAATAGCGAGGGAAGAGCATCCATCGCACTTATCGCGCCGCAAAAAGCAGCAGAAAAGTGGGTGGTGAACGCCACGGTAGATACCGTGAGTAGCCCGTCAGCGCCCGTAAGCCTTGAGCCGGGTCCGGTGGCAAAAGTGGTGCTGGACGTCCCGGAAAACGCGGTTGCAGGCGGTGAGGATAAAACCGTCAGCGCGCGGCTGTATGACCGGTTTGATAACGCGGTTATCAGCCGTAAACAGGCCATCACCTGGCGGATAGAAGGGAGTCAGTTCCGGGAAGCGCCCACCGGAGACAGCGATGAGCACGGTATTGCCAGTGCAACCGTGGTCGTACCTGAAAAAGCGCCATCGGAGGTGAAAGTCTCCGCCGGTGATGTGCAGAAGATCATCAGTGTGAATGTCGGGAAGGTGAATCATATCGAGCTTAAAGGTACCCCAGATACGCTGAATGCCAATGGGAGCAGCACTTCGACGCTGACCGCCATCGCGCTGGATGAGCACAACAATAGCGTACCGGACGCTCCCGTAACGTGGACGCTCATCACGCAGCAGTTTGGCGCGCTGAGCAACGCGGTTGAAAAAACCGATGCAGAAGGCAAAGCGACGGCCACGTTTACGACCGCATCAGCGGGGGGCAATGCGCAAATAGAGGTCGACATTGGCGGGCAAAAACAAGCGACGCAGCTGACGCTCAACGGTTACCCGATTATCCGCAGCATCACGCTGAACCAAACCGCCGGGCTGAAGGTGGGCGACACGGTACGTGTGGAAAAAGTGGACGTGGAGCAGAACGGCGGCGGTGAGGTGACGCTGAGCTACCAGTGGCACCGTGACGAGGGGGAGATCGATGCCGCCACGTCGGACACTTATCACCTGACGGAACAGGATACGGGGGCGACTCTCTTTGTGGTGGTGACCGCGACCAACGCGGCCAAAAATGAAGGCGATAAGGCGTCGTCGAAAACGGAGCCGGTCACCGGGAAGGCGTCAGATGTGACGGTAACCGCCAGCGCGGACAGCGTGGATGCGAACGGGCTGAACACCATTACCTATACCGCCACGGCGAAGGACCGCTTTGGGCGTGCGGTCGTGGGCGAGGCGATCGTCTGGGACATCGACAAGCCGGAGCTGGTGAGCCGGGGAGAGGCCAGCGCCGTCACCGGTACAGAAGGCTCGGGTACGATGACCGTCACCACGAAAAATACCGGCGGAACCGTTACGGTGAGCGCCACGGTCAACGGCAAAAAAGGCGAGTCCGGCGTGGCGTTGCAGGGAATTCCGACGATCAAAAGCATCACGCTGAGCAAAACCGCCGGGCTGAAGGTGGGTGACACGGTAAGCGTTGAGAAGGTTGACGTGGAGCAGAACGGCGGCGGCGAGGTGACGCTGAGCTACCAGTGGGGACGTGAAATAAACAACGTGTCCGGGGGCATCAGCGGTGCGAAAGAGGCCAGCTATACCCTGACAGAGCAGGATACAGGGGCAACGCTGTTTGTCGCGGTAACCGCCACCAACGCGGCCAAAAAAGAGGGCTATAAGGCGTCGTCGAAAACGGAGCCGGTCATCGGGAAGGCGTCAGCCGTGACGGTCACTGCCAGCGCGGCCAGCGTGGAGGCTAACGGACTGAACACCATTACCTACACCGCCACGGCGAAGGACCGCTTTGGCCGTGCGGTAGTAGGCGAGGCGATTGTCTGGGATATCGACAAACCGGAGCTGGTGGCCCGGGGGGAAACCAGCGCCATCACCGGAACCGGAGGCGTAGGGATGATGACCGTCACCACGAAAAATACCGGTGGAACCATCACGGTGAGCGCCACGGTCAACGGCAAAAAAGGCGAATCCGACGTGGAGATTTACGGCGCGCCGTTGGTGACAGACCTGCATATCTCCGGCACGCCGAAGGTGGGGCAGACCCTGAGTGCGGAATACACTTTCTCGGCAAACGGGAGCGGGGCGGATGCGTCCACCTTCCAGTGGCAGTGGAAGGACGGTGAGACCTGGAAGAATGCGGCAGCCGCTGGCAATACGGCACGAACGTTCACGCTGCCGGACAGCTATGCGGGCTACAGCGTGCGGGTGGTGGTGACGCCGAAGGGCAGCAGTCACCCGTCGCTGACCGGAACGATCCAGGAGAGCCAGGCGGTGACGGCTTACGGCACGCCAGCGGTGGAGGACGTGCGCACATCCGGCACGCCGGAGGTGGGGCAGACCCTGAGGGCAGAATACACCTTCAAGGCGAACGGAACCGGTGCGGATGCTTCAACCTATATCTGGGCGAGGTATGAGAGAACCAGCTGGATGCCGATTGAAGGGGCCAACGGCCGGGAATACACCCTCCAGGCGGGAGATGCGGGTTACAGCATTAAAGTAACGATAATACCGGAGGGCAGCAGTCAGCCGTCGCTGGTCGGGCCGGTGCAGCACAGCCCGGCGGTAGATGTTTACGGTGCGCCATCGGTGACAGATCTGCACGTTTCCGGCACGCCGGAGGTGGGGCAGACATTGAGGGCGGAATATACCTTCACGGCGAACGGAAGCGGTGCCGATGCCTCAACCTATATCTGGGCGAGATACGAGGGAACCAGCTGGATGCCGATCGATGGGGCCAACAGCCGGGAATATACCCTCCAGGCCGGAGATGCGGGTTACAGCATTAAGGCGGTGGTGACGCCGACGGGCAGCAGCCATCCGGCACTGGCCGGAGCGGTACAGAGCAGCCCGGCGGTAGACGTTTATGGCGCGCCGTCGGTAACCAATCTGCACATCTCCGGCACGCCGAGGGTGGGGCAGACCCTGAGGGCGGAATACTCCTTCACGGCAAACGGCACCGGGCCGGATGCGTCCACCTTCCAGTGGCAGTGGAAGGACGGAGAGGCATGGAGGAATGCGGCAGCCGCTGGCAATACGGCACGAACGTTTACGCTGCCGGACAGCTATGCCGGCTACAGCGTGCGGGTGGTGGTGACGCCGAAGGGCAGCAGTCACCCGGCTGTGGTCGGAGTGGCGCAGGAAAGTTCAGCGGTCGCGGTATATGGCGCGCCGTCGGTGTCGGGCCTGAAGATTTCCGGCACGCCGAAGGTAGGGCAGACCCTGAGGGCGGAATACACCTTCACGTCAAACGGAAGCGGTACGGATAAATCCACCTTTATCTGGGGAAGGTATGAGAGAACCAGCTGGATGCCGATCGAGGGAGCCACGGGTCGGGAATACACCCTCCGGACCGAGGATGCGGGTTACAGTATTAAAGTGACGGTAATTCCGGAGGGCAGCAGCCAGCCTCAGCTGCAGGGCGAGACACAGCACAGCCCGGCGGTGGATGCTTATGGTGCGCCGTCAATAACCAATCTGCATATCTCGGGCACGCCGAAGGTGGGGCAGACCCTGAGTGCGGAATATACTTTCACGGCAAACGGGGCCGGTACGGACGCCTCCAGCTTCCAGTGGCAATGGCAGGATGGCGCAACATGGAAGAATGCCGCAGGCGGCACGGCAAGAACGTTTACGCTGCCGGACAGCTATGCGGGCTACAGCGTGCGGGTGGTGGTAACGCCGAAAGGCAGCAGCCAGCCGTCGCTGACCGGTGCGGTACAGGATAGTCCGACGATGGCAGCCTATGACGCGCCGTCTGTGGCGGGCCTGAGGATCTCCGGCACGCCGAAGGTGGGGCAGACCCTGAGTGCGGAATACACCTTCACGGCAAACGGGGCCGGTACGGACATCTCCAGCTTCCAGTGGCAGTGGCAGGATGGTGCAACATGGAAGAATGCTGCAGGCGGCACGGCAAGCACGTTCACGTTGCCGGACAGCTATGCAGGTTACAACGTGCGGGTAATGGTAACGCCGAAGGGCAGCAGCCAGCCGTCGCTGACCGGTGCGGTACAGAACAGCCCGGCGGTAGCGGTGTATGGTATGCCGTCTGTGACGGGGCTGAGGATCTCCGGCACGCCGGAGGTGGGGCAGACATTGAGGGCGGAATACACCTTCACAGCAAACGGGGCCGGTACGGACATCTCCAGCTTCCAGTGGCAGTGGAAGGATGGCCAGACGTGGAGGGATGTCGCAGGCGGCACGGCAAAAACGTTCACGCTGCCGGACAGCTATGCGGGCTATGACGTGCGGGTGGCCGTGACGCCTAAAGGTTCAGGGCAGTCCTTATCTGGCACCGAGGCCTTTAGTGGCGCTGTTACCATAAGATCTAAGCCTGCGCCTTTCGTTACAAACCTGGGCTACAGCGGCAGAACCGGAGCCTGTAACAGAATAACGGCAACGTACACTTACAATGCGAATGGCGGTGCGTCTGAAGGCAACACGATATTTCAGTGGAAGTGGGGGAGCACTGTGGTTTCCAACGTACAAGGCGTTACGTTAGGCTACTGGGGGGAAGTCACACTTTATGTGACGCCAGTTAATAAAGACGGTATCAGAGGAAAGACGGAATCAAAAACGTTTAAAAATACGGGCTCAAGTAGCTGTGATTGGTAAACACGTTAATTCATTCTGAGGTGTTTTTGTAAACAGGGGGGCATAAGCCCCCCTGAATCCTACCTGTCGAATATTTCTTTACGGAGCGCAGGGCTAAAATTTATGAATAACGTTTATCCTGAAAAGCAAGCATCAATACTCATTGGCGACGCCGCCACGCATTTATCCTTGCAGGGGATTAACATTGATCATGTTTCGCTTAGCCACTATCTGGGTAAAAAACTCGAGTATGCCCGGAGTATTGATGATTGCTTGTACGCTGAAGTTATTTGTATTGCGCTATCAATGTTGAAGGAAAACGCTAAGTCATCCGGGCAATGCTGCTGTAAATATAAAGAATGGCTTGAGGTATCTCTTGATTAAGGGATGGTCTTATTACGTTTTCAGACCTGCCTTTTACTGTCTCGGGCGATTTTCACTTGTTCAGCAAAATCCAGTGCTTCTTTGTAATCAAAGCTACGCGTCCTGGCATTATGCCTGCCCGGTAACGGTGCCGGTATTTTCACGCCGAACAGCTCACCCGTCGTCATAAGCGCATAAACTAATTCAGCTTCAGTGACATCGGCCATCTTCGCCATAATATTCGTCCTGATACAAAAACTTAACTTCACGTTTAGTCCTCCTTTTGCAGAAGTGGTTCAACCATGCTTCATTTGTAAAAATCAATAACGCTGTCGAGATTGGGTAGCATAAAGTTCATGGCATCGATGGTTTCACGCCAGCCTGACAGGGATTCATTTGCTTTCACATACCATCTATGCTGCTCGCTTCGGGGATGATGACCCGTGATCAAAACAAGCATGTCGGGTTTAATTTTTCTGATGAACTCCAGATACTTCACCAGGCGCAACGTCGTGCCAAACGTGTCAGCATCGATAATGCAAAGCATTTTATCTCTGGCGATAAAATAAAATCGTGCTATTTCTTCAAGTCCTTTTTCGAATAAAAAAGAGTTCGTTCGCACGCAAACCCGAATTTTTTCATGAGTCTGTTTAATTAATGGTTCCATCTTATGTCTCGCTCATCAGGGTAAAATATATGAGATGGCTTTTAAGCCTACTATTCCAGCCTGAATAGTGGCAAGGCATTATATTCATTCCTCAGAATAAAATAAGACGGTACTGGTCTTCTGATTAATAAGAATCTTCTCTGTATCTATGAGTTAAAAATAAATAAACGATGATTTTACCTGGATGTATGTTTTACGGCCTGACGCATTAAGGTATGGTCACTGTTGCGTAATCTTGTTGTTTTTCTTTTTCTCAAAGAGGATTTTTTCATGTCAAAGACAGCCGTAGCATTAGCAATGCTTAGCGTTTTTTCAACAGCGTCAGTATATGCCAGTGATTACTCGCGCATGATGAATGTTGAAAACCCTGACCGTCTGAAACTCACGATTAACAATGCTACCTACGAGGAAGGGTACAGCAATGATTTCATTCCTCATTTATACGTCGGAAGTGAAGACAATGGCGTAATGAACATTGTTGTTGATAATGGTATAGTGCTGAACGAATCTATTGAAAACGGTCTTAACTGCAACTATGCCATGATTGTCAGTAAAGATAACGGTGTTAACTTACAGGCGAACGGGAAAAACTGTAGTTATAAGAAAAAGAATTACCGTTCCATTAACTCTCCGGTCGTCACCATTATCAATGATTCCTCTTTAAATCTCAGACCCAATTTCTCAATAAACGGAAATGATTTTTTTGCAGATAACTATAGTATTAATCCGAACGGGATTCGCATGTTCACCGGGGACAGTGGCACATGGAAAAAACAGGGTGTTCGCCACGGTGACAACCTGAAAGTGAAATTCAGCTACACGCTGGAAGAGTCGGGGGCGCAAAAAGAGGTCGTCTGTCCGTCACTGGACTCCTTAACTGAAAACCGGCTTTATCGCCTTCAGGGCGGAGAGCAAAATGCGCTCTGCGTCCTTGAGAGCAACGATATTCATATTAAAAACGATCGTATTGTTGCCGGATGGTACAAACCCCTGACCAAAGCAGAACTTCTGCAACGGATCGAAGCCACCGCCGCAGACGATGACGTCATCATTGATATGCCGGATGATAAATACATGGCCCTTTATACCCAGCCGGGTGAATATAAAATCCCGCTGAAAGCAGGGGACGCAAAGGCGACGATTACCTTAGTGGTTATCAAAGGGACCATTCCCATCGCGCAATAAAAACGGAAATAGGTTAGCGAAAAGCTAACTAAGCAGTCAGGCAACGCCTTATAGAAAGTGTTGCCTGACGCATTATATGCTTAAGGAATGGCAGTCATACCCCGTTGTGGTCGATATTTTTGCTCCCATCTTTCATATACATTGGCAGGTCGTTTTACATAGTTAGGTTCGGATGCCTTTAGCGGCCACAGGCCGAAGGCAACGGGGCCTGCGGATCGCTCTCTACCTGAAATTTCCAGTCGTAATACGTTTTCGCTTTGGCAAACTGTTTTGGATCGTGGCGAAAGCCGATTTTTTTCCGTGGCGTCCCTTTTCCTAGGCTGCGCACGCCAATCCAGCGCCCCTGAGGATCGAGGATCATTCCCCAGTTTTTACTCCCGGTTAGCGGGTCGGCGTAGTGCTGGCGCAGGTGATAAAGCGGTTTTCGCCCGCGTTTATCAATAAGCAGCTGTTCAAAACGCACCGGAAAACAGCCATCACCGTTGCCGCGGTAGGCTAGTATCGCCGCGCGGATTTGATCGCCGCGAAATAAAAGCTCAGCTTCCTGCTGCGCCTGATAACGCATCTGCACCTCGTCGCGGCTTTTCAGCAGCGACAACGCCAGCGTGGAGAGCGCAATCAGCAGCAACAGATAGGTAAAACCCCCCTGTCCTTTAATCGAACGCATCGGGATGATCCTGCCCGGGTTTAGGTGGCGTCTCGACGTCAATAATTTGCCCTTCGTCATCGGTCTTCGCCTCCCAGATATCGCGGCGGTTGGTGATCGGATCCAGCGGCATCTGGCGCAGATAACCGGCCTCGATCAGATCCTCCAGGCTGTATGGCCCCGCCAGGCGATCGCGGCGGTAGTGATCGATCGCGCTGCGCAGCGCATGCAGGTTATGCTCGCGCACCACCTCTTTGGCTCTGTCCGCGTGCTGGAAAAAACGTGGCGCGACAAGGGTCATCAATGTCGCGATGATTGCCATCACCACCAGCAGCTCGATGAGCGTAAAACCTTTTTCACCATTGCGCATAGGGCACTCCATTCAGGCCGCTGGCCGTACTGGTACTACTAACATCAAACACGTCTTTCCCTCCGCCGCTGAAATCGCCGGGTGGCTGCGTGGATGCGCGTAACCGCCAGGTCTCTTCATCATTTTTTCCCTCGCAATCGCACATCGGATCGCGCGGAATATGGCGCAGGAAGTAGATCATCGCGCCAGTGGGCGATGTCTTATCCCGGACGCCTTCCACCAGGCTTTTTAGCGACGGCGGATATCCCGATTCGCTGGTTTTTTTCTCAATGATGCCGTCCACGCTTGCCTGGTGATAACGGTCAATGGCATCGCGCAGCGTGCGCAGCGATTCGCGTAGCTGCGTCTCCTGCTGCCGTTGATGGTAGTTACGCATCAGCGGCGCAGCGGCAGCGGCAAGCGTGGCAAGTAGCGCCAGCGTGACGATCATCTCAATCAAGGTAAAACCGCGCTGGCGCTGCATTACGATGCTCCGTTTTCCGTCTCTGAATCATCTAGGATCGGTGGCGGCAGCGTGGCCGCCCGGTCAGGGAAATGGGCCGGCGGCGCTAGCGCCGGTGCGGTAAACCCGCTGCCCGGCTCGTCGCGCTGCAGGTCGCGCAGCTGAATGCTGTCGCCCGTTAAGTCGTCGCTGCCCATCTCAATGGTACTGACGTGGCTTCCCGGTAAATCGAGGTTGCGCTCAATGGTCGGCGTAATTAACAGCACGACCTCCGTGCGCTCTTTGTTGTCGGAATTGCTGCTAAACAGGCGGCCCAGCCCCGGGATGTCACTTAATAATGGCGTTCCTTTTTGGGTCGTGGTTTCATCCTGCTTGATCAGCCCTGCCAGCATCTGGGTCTCGCCGTTCATACTGCTGAGCGTGGTATTGGCTTCGCGTTTCGTGGTGCGGTAATACTTTGCGCCGTTCTCACCGGGTTCCTCGGCGCCCAGGGCACTGAGCGTGAACTTCACCTCCATTGAGATATTGTCATCCATACTGACTTCCGGAGTGACTTCCAGCTTCAGGCCGACGTCCTGATAATCCACTTTCTGTTGCGAAATCCCGTCATTAACGGTTGTGGTCAGCACCGGGATTGTTTGACCAATATCGACCAGCGCTTTTTTATTGTTTTTCACCCGGATCCGTGGGTTTGCCAGCACTCTGGCGTTGCTCAACACCTTTTTCATGTCAATGGTCATATTGTCGACATCGACCATGATATTTTTGGCGCTCAGGTCGCCCAGCGGGATCCCGCTTCCCTTTAAATCACCGTCTTTACTTTTGGCAAAACCCGCGCTGATGGTTTGCGGCAGCTTCATGCCAAGCGCTTCAAGATCGTTGGTGTTCACTTCCAGCACCTCAACGGCCAGCGTGACCTCCGCTTCAGGCCGGTCGAGCGTCACTAACAGGCGCTCCGCTTTTTCCACGCTCTCTTTTGGCCCGCGCAGGGTGACGGAGTTGGTTCGCTCATCAACGTGCACATCCTTCAGCTTGACCATGTTGCGCAGGGCGACGTTGACCTCTTTCGCTTTCGCGTAGCCCAGGAAGATGGTTTTGACGACCACGTCGCGATAGATCTTCTCTTTTTGCGCGGTGGCGGGGTAGATCAGCAACGTATTGCTGTTCAGCACTTTCTTCCGCAGGTTATTCGACAACAGCAGCACGTTGATGGCATCTTCCGCAGTGGTGCGTTTGGCTATCAGGCTCCCGGTGGTGCTGGAGGAAATATCTTTGTCGAAGATGATATTGACCCCGGTCATCTGGCTGATGGTGTTAAAGATGGCCATCAGGCTGTGCTCGCGAAAATTAAGCGCTATCGTTTTTTGCAGCTCCCGGTTCAGACGCTGCTCCGGCTGGTTGATCCGCGACACCTCACGCATCAGGTGATCGCGCAGGGCGCGCGCCTGGGGCCAGTTGGGATCTTCTTCCAGCACCTGCTGGATTTTGTGCAGCGCGCGCGCCGGGTCGCGGGTGCTGTTAGCCACCGCATCCTTATACAACGCGTCCAGCGCCCGACGGGCATCAAGTTTGCGTAACCCCTGCAGGGCGCGCAGGTTACCGGGCTCATAGGTAAGCGCATCGCGCCACATTTGCGTCGCCAGGGTGTAGTTGTTCTGACGCACCGCGAGATCGGCGTTTTTCAGATAGTCATTTACCAGCTTTTTGCTGATGTCAGCCTGCTCGGCGCGAAGCGCAATATCCTGCGGGCTGGCGATGCGCTGCTGGTCTATCTCCTTCAGCCGCTTAACCAGCACCTGCGGCGAGGCGGTCACTGATTCCCGGACCGGAGGCGCCGCACGTTGTGCACAGCCGCTCAGTAGCGCGCATGACAACAAAAAAGTGAGAGCAATTGTTTTTTTCATGATTAATGTGTCGGTTCCGATTGCAGCTCATCCAGTTCCAGCCGCTGCTGGCTATGGGTGGGCTGCCATTCAAACAGGAGGTGGTCGTTCGCCACCGCTTTTAAAATCCAGTTGTTGACCGGCGAGCTGCCGATCCAGATCCTGCCGTCCGCCCTGCAGCGCTCGCAGACCGGCCAGGTCTCTTTGCCATCCGTCAGCACGACGATCCTCTGACTGTTGTCCCACCAGGCGCCGAGGAGCTGTAGCGGTAGCGGCGGTGCGGCTGGTGCCGCCTCTTCAGGCCGATCGTTCTCCGGCGGCTTTTCTGCTGCGTCCTGCCCCCTGCTGTGTGGGGTTGAAAAGAGATCGACGCGCGTTGCGTGAGCCGTCTCCAGCTTTGCTGGCGCGGGGCGCGAGCGTGAGACCGGCTGCGCCTCAGGCGGCGCTTGCGATATCTCGTCATCGGCAAACTGGCTCCAGAACACAGCACCGGCGGTCAGCACCAGCGCCAGCTGTAAATAGCGCGGCAGTTTCATGGCGACTCCTTCAAAAGACGAAGCTGCACGGTGGCGCTGAGCTGGCTTTCCGATGGCCCGGCGCGCCGCAGGCTTAGCTGTTCAATGCGTAACGGCAGCGTGCGGCTTAGCGTTTCCAGAGCATCCATCAGCGGCAAATATTCCCCGCGCAGCGGAATATCCAGCCGTAGCGCGGTTTTACCGTCGTCGTTTTCCAGCTGATAGCGGCTGGCGTCGACCTTCATCCCCCGGCTCCTGAGCTGCTCAAAAATGAGCCTGACCTGCTGATATTCTCCGAGGCTGATGCGGTTTTGCAGCTCCGGCTGCTGTTTATCCAGCGGCAGCGCGGTTTGTAGCTGCGTCTGGATCCGCGCAAGGTTCTCCTGCAAATGAACGGTATGCGGCCGCACGCCGCCAAGCCATAACAGCAGCAGCCCTGCGGGCAGCCCGGCGAGCACGAGCGGAACCGTTCCGATGCGTCCGGCAAATAACGCCGCCTGCCAGCGCAGCACCGCGGGTTTATTCTGAAGCCGCATGGTGCTCCTCCGTCGTCACCTTAACGTCGAGTACCGCGTTAATCGGCCAGGCGGGATCGCCCTGGGCCGACTGGCGATGGTTCTCCAGCACCACATGTGCGGGTAACTGCTGTAGCCGCTCGCTAAAGGCGAGGAGGGCGTCAAGACTGCCTGCATTTACCGTAAGCCGCGCGTCGCCTTTACTGGCAATGACGTCAATGCTCAGGAGCGCAATATCAGGCGTCAGTACGCTGCCAATGTTGTCCAGCAGCTTGATGGCCGGCGGGACGGCCTGCAGTTGCCGAGCGTGGCGCAACCGGCGCTGCTCTGCTTCACGCAGCTGGCGCAGCACCTGCTGCCGTTGGGCGAGCTGATGCTCTACCTGCGACGTCTCCAGCTCAAGGCGCTGGTGCTCAAACAGGCCATACACCACGGCACCGGTGAGCGGTAAACAGAGGAGTCCGGTTAACAACAGCGTGCGTGCGGCCCACGGGGAGCTACGCGTAAACAGCGGTGTCATGAGGACTCTCCTGTAGCGCGACTTCCTGGTGATGCTCACCGTCGGTATGAATGACGTAGCCAGGACAGTCCTGCATGCCGCTTAGCCGGGCGATAACCCGCAGCTGAGCGTCCATCTCCTGCTGTGGCAGGGTGAGCGTCCAGACGTCGCGCCAGCTGTGGTGCTGACGGCTGGCAATCCGGCTATGGTGGGGACTCATCGCCACAAACAGGCCGTTTTCCGGCAGTGTGCTGGCGAAGTGGCTCAACAGCTTTTGGAACGGCGTAACAACGCCGCGAAAACGCAGCCGCTCCCGACGCGCCAGCGCGGCAAGCAGGTGCCAGCAAGGTTGCTTCAGGCACGCGGCCAGCGCCGACTGCTGCCAGCTAAGGGTCTCGAAGCGCACCTGCCAGTCGACGGGCGGACTCGCGCGAAGAACCGCCTGCTGTCGGGCGAGCTGGAGCAGCTCCTGCGGCGTGGTCACGCCGTCATGCCAGGGCTGAATTAAAAACGTCAGATCGTCGGTATCGAGGTGAAACTCCACCGCGTCACGCCACGGTAAGACGGAAGGGCGCAGGCGCAGCAGCGTTTCGAGCGCGGCTTCAAGAGGCTCATCTGGCTGGCGTTCACGGGTGGCGAGAACCACGCTGTTGCGGCGCAACCGCACGGCATGAGGCCAGATATCGCACTGCCAGGTGTTAGTGAGTGATAACACGGTTCACCTCCTCCCAGGTGGTTTTGCCTTCGACCACGGCGCGTAGCGCGATGGTCGAGAGCGGAACAAAACCGTCATTCAGCGCCACTTCCTTTAGCCTGCGCCGGGGCGATCGCGCCAGCATTGCCTCTTTCATCGCATCGCTGAAATGCAGCACTTCCGCCAGCGCCAGCCTTCCGCGAAAACCGCTGTCGCGGCAGGTATCGCAGCCTCGCCCTCGACGCCAGCGGGGCGTGAGCTGCTGCAGCGGTCCGGATTGCCACGCCGCGAGAAGGTCATCCGTGGGCGTGGTGTCATCAATACAGTCCGGGCAAATCTGGCGCACCAGCCGCTGCGCCACGACGCCGTTAAGGGCGGTGATCAGGCTGGCGGGCTCTACCTGCATATATAAAAAACGTTCCAGTACGCTAAAGACGTCATTGGCGTGAACCGAGGAGAGCACCACGTGGCCGGTGAGCGCCGCCTGCACGGCAATGCCGGCGGTTTCACCGTCGCGGATCTCACCCACCAGGATGATATCCGGGTCGTGACGCAAAATGGCGCGCAGGCCGCGGGCGAAGGTGAGACCTTTTTTATCGTTGACCGGAATTTGCAGCACGCTGTTGAGCTGGTACTCCACGGGATCTTCAATGGTGATAATTTTGCATTCACCGCTGTTGAGTTCACTGAGTGCTGAATAGAGGGTGGTGGATTTCCCGCTCCCCGTTGGCCCGGTGACGAGCACCATACCGTGGGGCAGATGGGTTAACTGACGAATAGCGCCCAGCGTGTGCTCATCAAAGCCGAGCGTCTCCAGGCGCAGGTTTTGATCGTGAGATTTATCCAGCACGCGCAGTACGGCGTCCTCGCCATAGACGCCCGGCATGATGGAGACGCGAAAATCGACGGGACGCTGGAGAATCAATGCCTTAAAGCGCCCGTCCTGTGGCGTGCGGCGTTCGGATATGTCCATGCAGCTTAATACCTTGAGACGGGAGATCACCTGTTCCGCCTGCTGAAGCCCGGCGCAGTGGCGAATGCTGTGCAGAACGCCATCGATGCGGTACTTCACCATCAGACCATCCGCGACGGCGCAAAGATGAATATCGCTGGCGCGGCTTTGCAGGGCATCAAACAGCGTGGCGTTAACCAGCTTAATGACGGCGTGGGGTTCACTGGCGATGGCCGCTGGGGTGATCTCCAGCCACCGGGCCTCTTTATTCTCTTCACTCTGCTGCTGCTCCAGCTGATCGAGCGTGCGCTGCTGTTTTGCCAGTTCATCAAGGCGGGCGTTGAGCTGAGAGAGCGGGGCGAGCGCGGGGAGCGCATTTACGTTATAAGCCCACTGGCGCAGCGCCAGTGAAAACGGATCGCCCAGCGCAACGTGGAGCCGACCATTAACGCGCAGCGGCAATGCTCGCTGGCTGAGCGATTCGGTCAGCGGCACGGCTTCGAAATCCTCCTCGCTGTCGGCGAGCTGTGTGGGTGAGAGCGGCGTGAGCCCCAGGGAGCCGGCGGCTTCTTCTAACGCACCGGGGAAACTGTCCAGCAGTTCCGCCAGCGCCCGACAGCGCTGCTCGTCTGGCAGGTCGAAAAGGGGTTCTACAGACGGTGAGTGAGACATTATTGCAATCCTCCTGCCAGTTCAAAAATGGGCATGTACAGTAAAAACACGACGAGCCCAACGATGCCGCCAACGACCATCATCAGAATCGGTTCAAAAATTTTGCTAAAGGTTTCAATCGCGCGTTCCAGCGATTCATCATAAAAAGCGGCGATCCGCTCGCACATGGCAGGCAGTTCGCCGCTGCGCTCGCCGACCTGCAGCAGACGGCTGGCGACAGGGGTCGTCATCCGTTGCGCTTCCAGCATGCGGGAGAGCGACTCGCCGGCAGCGACGTCGCGGATAACCTGTTCAACCTGCTGACGATGCGTAGCGGGCAGGATCTCCCGGCTCAGCATTAACGCATCTGGCGCGGGAAGGCCGCCCTGTAACAGCAGGCCCAGCGTGCGGTAAAAACGCACCAGCACAGAAAGCTGATGCTGCTGGCGTAAGGCGGGAATGCGCAGCAACAAACCGAGCGCCCGCTGGCGCAGGCGCGGGCTACGCACCGCCATCACCACGCCTGCGACCGCTGCCGCACAGCCGGCCAGCAGCAGCGAGCCATGGGTCTGCGTCAGGCGTCCCCACCAGAGGATAAGCTGTGCGCTGGCGGACGGGTTCTTCATCCCGTCAAACACCACGGAAAAACGCGGAATAATAAAGCCGAGCAGAAAGAACAGAATTATCCCGCCGGCGGCAATGACAATCGTCGGATAGAGCAGGGTTGATTTAATCCGCTTGCGCAGAATTTCCATTCTTGATTCGTAAAACTGAAAACGCTTTAGCGCTTCGGGTAAATGTCCGGTTTGCTCAGACGAGGCAACGGTGTTAATCAGCAGAGGCGGAAACAGTGCTGGTAGCGCCATCATCGCCTGGGATAGCTGTGCTCCTTCATAGAGCTTTTTAACCAGCGTATCCAGAACCAGCGAGGTGCCACCGTCGCGGCTGCTTTCGCGCAGCGCTTCGACGGCCTCGACCACGACCAGCCCGGCCTCCAGCAGCGCGATAAGTTCCTGCAAGAACAGATTCAGTGGAAAGCGTTTCTCCTTGCGGGCGGGGCGTTCCTGTACCTGCAAAACGATGCCGCCGCCGGCAATAATGCGGGCGCTGGCATCGTCAGGCGACGCGGCAAGCACGGTCTGATTGACGCGTTTCCCCCCCTGGAGCATGGTGACGGTATATGGTTTCATTTTGGCGACAGTGTATGGCTCTGCCTTTTAAGGCGGGCATAATGCGGAGCCACTTTTCTTATGTATTGTTGACGAAGCGCGCGGCGCTGGGGGGTATTTGCCGTTCCGGCGTTATACGCCCCCACCGCGTCCCAGGTATAACCAAAGCGCTGGATTTGACCTGCCAGGATCCAGGCGCCGGTCATGACACTTTGGCAAGGGTCGGTTAGCAGATCTTTTTGACTAATACGAAATTTACGCAGCGCATCGAAGTGAATGCTATTGATCTGCATCAGACCGACATCCATTGAGCCATCACGATTTTTATTGATGGCTCGGGTATTACCGTTGGATTCCACTATCGCTATCGCCTGTAATAGCTCTGGCTCAATGCCGTAACGTTCACCCGCCAGCTGCCAGCAATCGGCCCGGCAGGAAAATACGCTGAAGATAAACAGCGAATATAAGGACAGGCGCAGCATATTCAGAACCCGTAAGTCACAGGCTTACCGTCTTTACCGCCGGAGGTTATTTCGACTTCATTAATGGCGTCTTTTGTCCGGGCGGGGTTATGCCACTGGTACGGATTGCCCCACGGGTCTAACGGCACATGCTGGCTGAGATAAGGGCCATTCCAGTTTTGCGCGTTGGAAGGCTTTTCAGTCAGCGCTTTCAGACCTTGTGTTTCACTTGGATAACTGCCGGTGTCGAGGCGATATTGCCCTAGTGCCTCAGCAAGCGAGCGCATCTGGCGCATGGCGGTCTTCTCCTTAGCCGAGTCGACATTTGAGAAGACTTTTGGCCCGACAAATCCTGCCAGCAGCGCAATAATCATCAGCACGACCAGCAATTCAAGCAGGGTGAAACCACCCTGTTTTCGCATCACGTTTGTTGCATATTTCATTGAGAGCGTCCCTTGTTAGATAATAGTTGTGATTAATTCCTGAATTTTCCCTGATAAAAGAGCAGGCACACAGGTATGCCATCTTTTTTAATTGGTGAAGATGGGAAAATTAAATAAAGAAGCGTCTTACAGGATGCGAGAATTTTCCCGGGCTGTCGTTGAAGTATTTATTATAAATGCGAGAGATATTTCTTATTTAATACGGAGGGTTTCCTGATTCACCACTCTATTATCCCCAACGATCTCAGCGCTAAAAAAAAAGACAATTTGCGAGGTAATCCACAGGACTATCATCACAAAGCAATAAGGAACTTTGATGAAAAAACTTACATTATCTCTGTTAATTGGTAGCGCATTAATGGCGCAGTCGGCTTTCGCGGCGCAGGCACCGAGAGCGGTAACTTATCTGACCTCCTGGGGCGTTTCGGTCGAGTCCGTTGAGGATATGAAAGAGGTGAAAGCGGATACGCTCCTGCTTTCATTTGGTGGCTGGGATGCAAGCGGTAAGCTGTCCAGTTCCGATAATATTGTTGCAGTACCACAATATGATCCCTGGTACATTAATGCGCCAGCCTATGTCGTGTGGAGTCAGTTGAAGCTGGCGCACCCGGAGAAAAAAATGATGCTGGCGCTCGGCGGTGAGACGTATTCCGCCATGTGGTCTTATCTGAATAACGCGCAAACGCGAGAAACGCTGGCGCAGAATCTGGTGAATCTGCTTAACACCAACTTCCCGGTGTATAAAAAGAACATGAAGCCTGAAGAGATGGTCGGCGAATGCCTGAGTACCAACTGGGAAGGCAAATGTAATATGGCGAACTACCAGAAGGCGGGTACCGTTCAGCTTGACGGCATCGATTTTGACTTTGAAAAATCCGATCGCGTCACGCCAGAGGAAAATGCAAACCTGCTGGATCTGGCTGAACGGGTTCGTAATAAGCTCAATGCGTCCGGCAGCAAAAAGCTGCTGAGTCTGACTACCTATCACGTTGGCGCTGACCCGGAGAACTGCGACGATAGCGCGGTAACCGAGAATTGCTCCTTCGTTGAGCCGAAGCGTTCTTCACACCACGGCGAAGTTCTGCCGCTGCTGACGCAGGGGAAAAACGTTTTCGATTTCTTCAACGTCATGGCCTATGACGCCGGTCCGCGCTTTAAGTATGACGTGGCGATGGCTAACTACGCCCGGGCGGTGGGTGATAAGAGCAAAATCGTTCTCGGTCAGACCATCAACTCCCAGTGGGGGCCAGAAGGTCGCTTTGTTGAAAGCCGACAGAACAACGTAAACCGTGCGGGCTGGCAGGCGGAAAACGGCTATGGCGGGTTCTTTATCTGGACGTTGGGTTCAAACGATCAGCAGCTGTCCATGTCGCAGCAGGTTGACTATTTCAATGAAATGAAAGAGCGCGCGGACCTGATGTCGCCTGAACGCCCTCAGGACACCGTCGCGCCAACTGCGCCAACAGAACTGAAGGTGCTGAGCAATGGTTTAACGATCGCCCTCGCCTGGCAGCCCTCCACCGATGACCATGGCGTAGCGGGATATGACATCTACCGTAACGACATAAAAGTCGGGTCTTCAACGGACACCCAGTGGACCGATAATGCGGTTGAAACCGGCGGTGTGGTGTACCACTACCGCGTGAAAGCACGTGATGCAGCGAACAATATCTCTGAAAGCAGCAACGTGGTTAAGGTAGAAACCGTACAGGTCGAAGAGGGACGTCCGGACGCGCCAACCGGCCTGGCCCTGGTTTCTTCCACGGAAAACAGCCTGACGGTGAAATGGAATGCGGTAGACAAAGCGGTGAAATACCACGTCCTGCGCGATGGCGCGGAGTTACTCACCGTAAGCGGAACGCAGATCTTCGACAGCGGCCTGCGCGCGGGTACAACCTACAGCTACCAGGTGATCGCCGAAAATGCCAAAGGTCATCAGTCTCTCGCCAGTACACCGTTTAAAGCCACGACGAAAGAGGGGTCAGTGACGCCTGAGCCGGAAGGCGAGTGGAAAGTCGGTACGCGCTATAAGACTGGAGAAATCGTCACGTATAACGGCACGCAGTACCGCTGCGTGCAGGGGCATACGTCTCAGTCCGACTGGGCACCGTCTGCGGCTGCGACGCTTTGGCAGCCTGTTCCTTAATCTTTCGCGGCCCTCGCAAGGGGGCCATTTTCAGATGTGAGCACGCCTTATTTATTACTTTTTGTTAACTTATTATTATCATTCTCAGTGCAAAAATTTAACATTGGCACCATTATAGTGCGATATTTGCACTGACTTTGTGCATTTCATGTTCTTTTCTCGCCTTTATTGTCTCAGGATGCCGCCTGCATCTGTAACAATACGTTGCTGTAACCCCTTCATTTACTATCGCTTTTTTAAATCTTTTTCGAACCAATAAAGAATTGGTTCGTTTATTGCTTAATCATTAGCACGATAAGTAGCACGCCATATCAATAACTTATCGTTCATAAAAAGAAAATAATGATGATAGTGAGCGAACCAATATGGAAAAACCGTCACGGTTTCTGGCCAATTCCAGCACCGCGCTTGAGCAGCTGCGCGGGCTAATCAACCAGCATGAGTCAACACCAGGCACTCCGCTGCCCACGGAACGTGAGCTGTCGGAAACACTCGGCGTAGGACGACGCGAAGTGCGTCGCGCGCTGGACGTGCTGGAAGAAGAAGGGCGGATCTGGCGTAAACAGGGCAAAGGCACCTTTATTGGTCCGGCTGCCCCGGTTGAACCGCTGGCCCTTCAGGGATTGGTTCAGCAGACCAATCTGCTGGAAGTGATGGAAGCTCGTATACAGATCGAACCCGGCTTAGCCCGGCTTGCGGCACTGCGTGCCACCAGGGAAAACCTCGCGCTCATGCAGCGCATGCTGGAACGCATCGACAAGGTCAGCCCGGATGACCGCGATCTCAACGAACTGTGGGATAGCGCCTTTCACCGCGCCATTGCCGAGGCGGCGGGCAACCGCCTGATGCTCGGCCTGTTTGACGCCATTGATGCCGTGCGGCGCGAACCCGGCTGGCAGCATCTGCGTGAATTAGCCCGCACGCCCGAACGTGTCGACAGCTACAACGACCACCATCACAAGATCATGTCCGCGATTATCCATCGCCAGCCTAATGAAGCAGCGGCCGCCATGCGCGAACACCTGCTCAGCCTGCAAAACGCCCTGATTCAGGCGATCCACCTTGAGGACGATTTCACGCTATGACGACGATCCCGTTTAAGGACTCCACGCCCGTACTCCGGCTGAATAATCTCAACGTTAAGTTTTCCGGCTCGCCGGTCAGCGTCCTGGACGGCATTTCTCTGACGGTCAAAGCGGGCGAAACGCTGGCGCTGGTGGGGGAGTCCGGCTGCGGGAAAAGTATCACCTCACTGGCGCTGATGGGGCTACTGCCCGCCAGCGCGCAGATCGTTAGCGGCGAGATGCAGTTTCGCCGCCACGACCTGCGCAAGCTTTCGCCGCGGGAATATGCCGACCTGCGCGGCAGCGAGCTGGCGATGATTTTTCAGGAGCCGATGACCTCGCTCAATCCGGCCTTCACGTTAGGCGATCAGCTCAGTGAAGCGGTCATGCGCCACCAGAACGTTACGCGCCCGGAGGCGATGAAGGTCGCGCTGCAGATCCTTGAGAAGGTGCAGATCCCGGCGGCGGAGATGCGCCTCAAGGCGTATCCGCACCAGCTTTCCGGCGGCATGCGCCAGCGCGTGATGATTGCCATGGCGCTGATCAACCACCCTAAACTGCTGATTGCCGATGAACCGACCACCGCGCTCGACGTCACCATCCAGGCGCAAATCCTGACCCTGCTGAACACCCTAAAAGAGGAGACCGGCACGGCGGTGCTGATGATCACCCACGATTTGGGCGTGGTGGCTGAAGTCGCCCAGCAGGTGGCGGTGATGTACGCCGGGCAGGTGGTGGAGCAGGGAAGCGTGGAGGCGATATTCGCTGACCCGCAGCACCCGTACACCATCGGCCTGATGGGCTCGATCCCTTCGCTGGGCGCACGCAAAGGCCAGCTCTCCACCATTCCCGGATCGGTTCCGCTCCCGGAGTCCATGCCGAAAGGCTGCCGTTTCGCGACGCGCTGCCCGTTTGCGCAGTCGCGCTGCCACGATGAAAAACCGCAGCTCACCACGCTCGGCGCGGGCCATCAGGTCGCCTGCTTCCGCGTGCCGCTCGAACACCACATTGCTCTGGGAGAGACCGCATGACCACGCCCATTCTTGAAGCCCGGGACCTCAGCAAGCTTTTCCCCGGCCCGAAAAAGCTCTTTTCCCCGGCCCGGTTTGTCACGGCGGTCGATCGCGTTTCGCTTTCCGTGATGCCGGGCGAAACGCTGGCGATTGTCGGCGAGTCCGGCTCCGGGAAATCCACCCTCGGCCGTCTGCTGCTGCGGCTGCTGGCCGCCAGCGAAGGGCGCGTGTTTTATCAGGGGGAGGAAATTACCCACGCCACAGGCGCCCGTCTGAACCAGCTCCGGCGCGAGCTGCAGATTATTTTTCAGGATCCTTTTGCCTCGCTCAACCCGCGCATGACGGTGGAGCAGATCGTCGGTGAGCCGCTGTGGCTGCACCAGAACATGAAGAAAGCGGATCGTCAGTACCGCGTTGCCGAGTTGCTCAAGACCGTTGGCCTGCCTGCCGCCTGGGCCGGGCGCTATCCGCACGAGTTTTCCGGCGGGCAGCGCCAGCGTATCGGCATTGCCCGCGCCCTGGCTTCCGGGCCAAAGCTGCTGCTGGGCGACGAGCCGGTTTCCGCGCTGGATGTGTCGGTGCAGGCGCAGGTGGTTAATCTGCTGGAGAGCCTGAAGCACCAGCTGGGGCTGACGATGGTGATCGTCGCCCACGGTCTGGCGGTGATCCGCCACATGAGCGATCGCGTGGCGGTGATGTACCTTGGGCAAATCGTCGAGCTTGCCACCGTCGATGAGATCTTTGACGCCCCGCTGCACCCTTACACCCAGGCGCTGATCGCCTCGGCGCCGCAGATGCAGCCGGGCGTTGAGCGCGACGCGCCGCTGCTGCAGGGGGATCTGCCGAACCCGGCTAACCCGCCGTCGGGGTGTCGCTTCCACACCCGCTGCCCGTACGTCACCGACGAATGCCGCCAGGTCGAGCCGATTAATCAGGTGCTCGACGGCGGGCGTCAGGTTGCCTGCCACCGCTGGCAGGACATTAACCGCGATCGCAGCGTTATCCAGATCGCACCACCATCCGCAGCCTTTCTGCGCCGCCGCGCGCTGTTTGAACACGCGGCCACTCACTCCTCCCTTCCTTCAAGGAACTCATGATAATGACAATGCGTAATTCTCTTTTGACCGTACTGGGAAGTGTTATGTTGCTTGGCGCGGCGCTGCCCGCCCATTCTGAAAACGTTCTGCGGATCGGCCTGGGGGCAGACCCGGACATGCTCGACCCGCACCTGGCGCGCACCTACTATGGCCGCTTCGTGTTTGCCTCCCTGTGCGACAGGCTGGTGGACGTCGACGAGCATCTGAAGGTCGTGCCGGGTCTCGCGAAATCATGGGCCTGGAGCGCCGACGGCAAAACCCTGACCATGGATCTCCGCGAAGGCGTGACCTTCCATGACGGAGAGAAATTCGATGCCGCCGCCGCGAAATACAACCTCGACCGCGCTCTGACCCTCAAAGGCTCCCTGCGCAAAAGCGAGATCTCCTCCGTGGAGTCGGTAGAGGTCACCGGCCCGATGCAGATTGCGCTGCACCTGAAAACCCCGGACGCCGCGCTGCTGATGCAGCTTACCGACCGCGCGGGCGCGATGATGGCACCCGAAGCGGCGAAAAAGCCGGACTTTGCCGCCCATCCGGTCTGTTCCGGCCCGTATAAATTCGACAGCCGCGTGTCGCAGGACCGCATCGTTCTGACCCGCTTCGACAACTACTGGAACAAAGGCGCCTACCACTTCGATAAAATTATCTATCTGCCGATCCCGGATGCCTCCGTGCGCCTTGCGAACCTGCGCGCGGGCGATCTTGACCTGACCGAAGGCATCGCCGCCAGCGACGTCAAAACCGTCGAAGCCGACAGCAAGCTGGCGCTGGCGAAGGTCACCGGCCTGGGCTATCAGGGGATCACCTTCAATATTAACAACGGCAAGGTCCCGGCGAACGATCCGTTCAAGGATGCCCGCGTGCGTGAGGCGTTTTCTCAGGCCATCGACCGTGAGGCGTTAAACCAGGTGGTCTTCGAAGGCCTCTACACCCCGGCAAACCAGGCGTTTTCAACGGTGAGCCCGTATCACGTGAATCTGCCGGTTCCGCCGCGCGACGTTGATAAAGCCAAAGCGCTGCTCAAAGCGGCAGGCGTCACCGCGCCGCTGACCGTCAACCTGCTGGTGCCGAACAACCCAACCTCGCAGCAGGTGGGACAGGTGCTGCAGGCGATGGTCGCCGAGGCCGGCTTCACGCTGAACCTGCAGATGACCGAATTCGCCACGCTGCTGGATCGCCAGCAGAGCGGTGATTATCAGCTGAGCTTCTCCGGCTGGTCGGGTCGTCCGGATCCGGACGGCAGCATCTACGGCTTCATCCACAGCAACGGCACCCTGAACGACGGCCGCTACAGCAACGCGCAGGTCGACGAGTGGCTGACCCAGGCGCGCCAGAGCACCGACCAGGCCGCACGCCAGCCGCTGTACGACAAGGTGGTGAAGCAGCTGCAAACCGACATGCCGATTGCCTACCTCTACTTCGAGCCGCGCATTTTTGGCCTGAACAAGCGCGTGCAGGGCTTTAAGCCTTACCCGGACGGCATCGTGCGTCTGGCAGATTTGACGCTGGCGAAATAAACGTCCTGAGGAGAACCCATGCTGGAACTGATTTGCAAACGTCTGCTGCTGGCTGTCCCGACGCTATTGCTGGTGAGCATGATGGTGTTCGGGCTGCAAAAGCTGCTGCCCGGCGACCCGCTGATTGCAATGGCCGGAGAGGAGCGCGATCCGGCGGTGATCGCCCAGCTGCGCGCGGAGCTGAACCTGGATGCGCCGATCCCGGTGCAGTATTTCCACTGGCTGACGCGGGCGCTGCAGGGCGATCTGGGCGTCTCCTTGCGCACGCACGAACCGGTGACCGAGCTTATCGCCAGCAAGCTGCCGGTTACGCTGGAGCTGTCGCTGCTGGCGATGATTATCGCGCTGGTGTTTGGCATCAGCATGGGGATCGTCGCGGCGGTGAACAAAAACAGCTGGGTCGATCACGGGGCGAACTTCGTGGCGATCTCGGGGATCTCAATTCCCCACTTCTGGCTGGGGATCCTGCTGATTCTGGTCTTCTCGGTGAACCTGCAGTGGCTGCCCGCGTCCGGCTACGTGCCGTTCAGTGAAGATCCGCTTCAGAACCTGCGCACGCTGCTGCTGCCCGCATCCGTGCTCGGAACCGGGCTGGCGGCGACGCTAATGCGCCATACCCGCGCGTCGATGATTGCGGTACTGAAAGCGGATTATATCCGTACCGCACGCGCCAAGGGGCTGTTGCCGAAGGCGGTCATTCTAAAGCACGCGTTTCGCAACGCGCTGGTGCCGGTGATCACCCTCACCACGCTGCTGTTCGGCGAGCTGCTGGGCGGCGCGGTGCTGACCGAGCAGGTGTTCACCATTCCGGGCTTTGGCAAGATGATCGTCGATTCGGTGTTCAACCGTGACTACGCGGTGGTGCAGGGCGTGGTGCTGATCGTGGCGATCGGCTTCCTGCTGCTCAACCTGCTGGCCGACGTGCTTTACGTCCTTATCAACCCGAAAATGCGAGGTTAACCATGGCGGAACTGACGACGCAAACCGTAGCCCCCGCGCTGCCGCGCGCGCAGAACCGGGTGCTGAAGAAATTCCTCGCCAATAAAAGCGCGGTGATTGGCGCCGTGGTGGTGGGCTTCTTTGTACTGGTGGCGCTGCTGGCGCCGTGGATTGCCCCGTTTGATCCGGTTAAAGCCAACTTCCTCGCGGTGCGCAAAGCGCCGTCGGCGATGTACTGGTTCGGCACCGACGAGCTGGGGCGCGACATTTTGTCCCGCATTATCTGGGGAGCGCGAACCTCGCTGATGGCGGGCTGTATGTCGGTGGTTATCGCGGTGGTCATCGGCGTGCCGCTGGGGCTGGTGGCGGGCTACTTCCAGAAGATGTGGGACGGCGTGATCTCGCGCTTTATCGAGGCGCTGCTGGCCTGTCCGTTCCTGATCATGGCGATCGCGCTGGGGGCATTTTTAGGCCCGAGCCTGACCAACGCGATGATCGCCATCGGTCTGTCGGCGATGCCGATCTTCGCCCGCCTGACGCGCGGGCAGGTGATCGCCATTCGCAACGAAGAGTACATCGACGGCGCGCGGGCGATTGGCCTGCCGGATCGCTGGATCATCATTAAATACGTTCTGCCAAACGTGATGTCGCCGATCCTGGTTCAGGCCACGCTGGCGATTGCCTCGGCGATTATTGCCGAAGCCAGCCTGTCGTTTTTAGGGCTGGGGCAGCAGCCGCCCAATCCGTCCTGGGGGTCCATGCTCAATACCGCGAAAGGCTTTCTTGAGCAGGCGCCGTGGATGTCCGTTTTCCCCGGCGTGGCGATTTTCCTTGCCGTGCAGGGCTTTAATTTACTTGGCGACGGGCTGCGCGATGCGCTCGATCCGCGCCACGACTAAGGAGTCATGATGACCAAAGCGCTTGATTTTACGTCCGGTTACGATTCACGCCGCCCGCCGATGATGGGCCATAACGCCGTTGCCACGTCGCAGCCGCTGGCGGCGCAGGCGGGAATGAAAATGCTGCAGCTGGGTGGCAATGCCGTCGATGCGGCCATTGCCACCGCCATGGCGCTGACGGTGGTTGAGCCGACCGGCAACGGGATCGGCAGCGACGCCTTTGCCATCGTCTGGGACGGTGAAAAGCTGCACGGCCTGAACGCGTCCGGGCGCTCGCCGGCCAGCTGGCATGCGGATCTGTTTGCCGGTAAAACCGCGGTGCCGGAAATCGGCTGGGACGCGGTGACCGTGCCGGGTGCGGTGTCGGGCTGGGTGGCCCTGGCGGAACGCTTCGGCACGCTGCCGCTGACCACGCTGGCGCAGCCTGCGATTGACTACGCGCGTAACGGCTTCCCGGTCTCGCCGCTGATTGGCCATCTCTGGCAGCGCGGCTATAGCAAGCTGAAAGATCAGCCGGGCTTTAGCGCCTGCTTTGCGCCGGAGGGCCGCGCCCCGCGCGTGGGGGAGATTTTCCGTAACCCGGCGCAGGCTCATTCGCTGGAGCTGATTGCCAAAACCAACGGTGAAGCCTTTTACCGCGGCGAGCTGGCGCGGAAAATTGCCGCCTTCGCCCAGGAGCACGGCGCTCACCTGACGGCTGAAGATCTGGCAAACCATCGCGTGGACTGGGTTGATCTGCTGTCGCGCGACTTCGCGGGCGGCTCGGTACAGGAGCTGCCGCCAAACGGGCAGGGGATCGCCACGCTGATTGCGCTCGGTATTCTGGAGCAGTGCGGCATTGAGAAACATCATCCGGACTCCGTGCAGTCTCTGCACTTGTCCATTGAAGCCATGAAGCTGGCGCTGGCGGATCTCGACCGCTACGTGGCGGATGAAGAACATATGGAGTTCGCAGCAAAAGAGCTGCTGAGCGACCATTATCTGAAGTCGCGCGCGGCACTTATCAACCACGACAGTGCCTCAGACTTCGTTTACGGTTCCCCGACGCAGAGCGGCACGGTCTACATCAGCACCGCGGACGCCAGCGGAATGATGGTTTCGTTTATTCAGTCCAACTTTATGGGCTTCGGTTCAGGCATTGTGGTGCCGGATACCGGAATCAGCCTGCAAAACCGGGGCTGTGGATTCGTGCTGGATCCCAGTCACCCGAACGCGCTGGCGGGCAGCAAGCGTCCGTTCCACACCATCATTCCGGGCTTTGCGATGGACGGCAGCGGCAAGCCGCTGATGTCCTTCGGCGTAATGGGCGGCCCGATGCAGGCGCAGGGGCACATGCAGATGGCGCTGCGCATTATGCTGCACGGGCAAAACCCGCAGGCGGCCATCGACGCGCCGCGCTGGCGCGTGGTGCAGGGCAGGGAGGTGATCGTCGAATCGACGTTCGATCGCAATACCATTGCCGCGCTGCGCGAGCGCGGGCATCAGATCGTGGTGGAAGATCCGCTCCAGGATTACAACTTCGGCGGTGCGCAGGTGATCTATCGTATGCCGGAAGGACACTACGTGGCCGCGACGGAGAGCCGCAAAGACGGGCAGGCGTTAGTGAGTTAATATTTTATCCCCCTAATGCGAGCAGCGAACAATCCCCTCTCCCCTTTGGGGAGAGGGTTAGGGTGAGGGGAAAATTTCACCCAATACTAAACGGATCCGCATCCTGCCAGGCTGGAAACTTCTCCCGATACTCCTTCAGCGCCGTCAATGACAGCTCTGCATCAATGCGCGTCGCCTGATGCGGCTCGGCGGTGGCAATAATCTCGCCCTGCGGGTTCACCACCCGGCTGTCGCCGCGGTAGTGATGGCCGTTGCCGTCCGTTCCCACGCGGTTACAGCCCACCACGTACGCCTGGTTCTCAATCGCACGCGCCACCAGCAGCGCCTGCCAGTGCAGCGAGCGCGGCGCGGGCCAGTTGGCGACGTAAAGCGCCAGGTCGTAATCGTTGCGGTTGCGCGACCACACCGGGAAGCGCAGGTCGTAGCAGACCAGCGGCAGGATGCGCCAGCCGCGCCACTCGAACACCACGCGTTCGTTGCCGGCTTCATAATGATGATGTTCATCGGCCATGCGGAACAGGTGGCGTTTATCGTAAAAATGCACTTTTCCTTCCGGCTCAACCAGCAGGAAGCGGTTCACCGGGCCGCGTTCCGTTTGCAGTGCGGCGCTGCCGGCGATCAGCGCGTTGGTTTGCTGCGCTTTGGCATGCATCCAGGCGACCACCTCTTCCTGGGGCATCGACTGTTTAGCCGCTTCCATCGCGAAGCCGGTGGTAAACATCTCCGGCAGGACAATCACATCTCGCCCGGTAATCTCTTCCAGTTGACGATCAAAGTGGCGCAGGTTGGCAGGGCCATCCATCCACACTAAAGGCTGCTGCAAAATCGAAATCTTCAAACCAGGCACGATACAGACTCCTCAAACGACCCCTTTTTGACACTGTAGCACGTCATTACGAGAAAATGTGGCAATAAAAAACCCCGCACCGGGCGGGGTTTGTATAAGCGAAACGCGTTATGCCGCTTCAGGTTTGCGGTGCTTCTCCGGCAGCTTTACCGGCTGCGTCGCCAGCTCTTCCGGTTCGAAATCATCCACGTTAATACTGCGCAGACGGCTCTCTTCGGCTTTCACCAGCAGCGCAGCTTCGTCGTTATTGATAATGCCACCGGCCAGCGCCTGTTTCGCCAGTTCGTCCAGACGGGTAAACGGCAGGTTTTTGCCCAGCTGTTTGCAGATCTTCTGGTGAATCGGGTCGGCGGCCATCACGTCCAGCAGCGCCTCTTCCAGCAGGCCCACCGGGTTATGCGGCGTTGGCGCCAAGTACTGACCGCGGCCAATGCGGGAGCGGGTTGCGCTCGGAACCTGCAGGATCTTCGCCACCTTGTGGTCCAGCTTGTCGGACGGCGCCAGATGATGGCGACCGGTCGGGAAGATCACCGCGCGCAGGGCGCCAGCCACGAAGCGGTTCGGGAAGTTGGCCAGCAGGTCGTCAATCGCCTGTTCCGCCTGATACATCGCATCCTGCACGCCCCAGTGCACCAGCGGCAGATCCGCTTCCTGACGGCCTTCGTCGTCGTAGCGTTTCAGCACCGCAGAGGCCAGGAAGATCTGGCTCAGCACGTCGCCCAGACGGGCGGAGATACGCTCGCGACGCTTCAGGCTACCGCCCAGCAACGCCATGGAAACATCCGACAGCAGAGCCAGGTTGGCGCTCAGGCGGTTCAGATGCTGGTAGTAACGTTTGGTCGCATCGCCGGTTGGCGTTGCGCTGGTCAGGCCGCGCGTCAGGCCGAGCCAGAAGCTGCGCACCTTGTTGCTGCCCACGTGACCGATATGCTTGAACAGCAGCTTGTCGAAGGCGTCCACGTCGTTATTCTGCGCGGCGGCCATCTCCTCCAGCACGTAAGGATGGCAGCGAATTGCCCCCTGACCGAAGATCATCATGCTGCGGGTCAGGATGTTTGCCCCTTCCACGGTGATGGCAATCGGTGCGCCCTGATAGCCGCGCGCCAGGAAGTTGCCTTCGCCGAGCATAATGCCTTTACCGCCCGCGATATCCATCGCGTCAATGATCGACTGCTGCGCGCGGTGGGTACAGTGGTACTTCACAATCGCGGACAGCACGGCCGGTTTTTCGCCCAGCATAATGCCGTAGGTAATCAGCGATGCAGCGGCGTCCATCACGTAGGCGTTGCCCGCGATGCGCGCCAGCGGCTCTTCGATACCCTCCATCTTGCCGATGGAGATTTTGAACTGACGGCGAATGTGGGCATAAGCGCCAATTCCCATCGCGACGGACTTCAGGCCGCCGGTTGAGTTCGACGGCAGGGTAATTCCGCGGCCCACCGACAGACATTCCACCAGCATGCGCCAGCCCTGGCCTGCCATTTTCGGGCCGCCGATGATGTAGTCAATCGGCACGAAGATATCCTGGCCGCGGGTCGGACCGTTCTGGAACGGCACGTTCAGCGGGAAGTGACGACGACCAATTTCAACGCCCGGGGTAGAGGTTGGGATCAGCGCGCAGGTAATGCCGAGGTCTTCTTCGCCGCCCAGCAGTTTTTCCGGGTCAGAGAGCTTAAAGGCCAGACCCAGCACGGTGGCGATAGGCGCCAGGGTGATATAACGCTTGTTCCAGGTCAGGCGCATGCCCAGCACCTGCTGGCCCTGCCACTCGCCCATGCAGACCACGCCGGTATCCGGGATTGCACCTGCATCGGAGCCCGCTTCCGGGCTGGTCAGCGCGAAGCACGGGATTTCCTGACCGCGCGCCAGACGCGGCAGATAGTGATCTTTCTGCTCTTCCGTACCGTAATGTTGGAGCAGTTCGCCCGGGCCTAAGGAGTTCGGCACGCCGACGGTAATCGCCAGGATCCCGGAGACGCCCGCCAGCTTTTGCAGCACGCGAGCCTGAGCGTAAGCGGAGAACTCAAGACCGCCGTACTCTTTCTTAATGATCATCGCGAAGAAGCGATGCTCTTTCAGGTACGCCCACAGCTCCGGCGGCAGGTCGGCCATTTCGTGGGTGATAGCAAAGTCGTTCGCCATGCGGCACGCTTCTTCCACCGGGCCGTCAATAAAGGCCTGTTCTTCGGCGGTCAGGCGCGGCTGCGGATAGTTGTGCAGCTTTTTCCAGTCCGGGTTGCCCTGGAACAGGTCGCCTTCCCACCAGGTGGTGCCCGCATCAATCGCTTCTTTCTCGGTGCGCGACATCGGCGGCATCACTTTGCGAAAGCCTTTAAACACCGGTGCGGAGATCATCGACTTACGCATCGGAGCCAGGTTAAACGGCAGCAGAATGATGGCAAGAGGGACCAAAATCCAGATATTCCAGAGACCTGCGACGCCAAGCGCAGCCGTCCAGGCCAGAAGAATCAGGCTGCTCAGGAATAAACTGACGCGGTGATAGAACAACACACCGAGCAGTACAACGGTTGCGAGAATGCTCAAAATCATCATAAAGAAAAGCTCCCTTGCTTGTAGGAGGTCTGACCACTTGTGATGATATGGTTGTAGTTGATGTAAATTCCTTTAGCAATGTGTTTACAAAATAATTACAACTTGGTTCACATTGTTCGCGTTTTCGCCGGCACAAAAAATCAAAACGCCGGACGATTCGCATGGCTTTAGCTTCTCGCTTTTCCCGCTATCCGGTACACTCCACTGTGTTATTTCATCAATACTGAAGGATTATCCTCATGTACCAGGATCTTATTCGTAACGAACTGAACGAAGCGGCGGAAACGCTGGCGAACTTTCTGAAAGATGATGCCAATATTCACGCTATTCAGCGCGCGGCGGTCCTGCTGGCCGACAGTTTTAAGGCCGGTGGCAAAGTGCTCTCCTGCGGTAACGGCGGTTCCCACTGTGACGCCATGCACTTCGCCGAAGAGCTGACCGGACGCTATCGTGAAAACCGTCCGGGCTACCCGGCGATTGCGATTTCCGACGTGAGCCACATCTCCTGCGTAGGCAACGACTTCGGTTACGACCACATCTTTTCCCGCTACGTTGAGGCAGTAGGCCGTGAAGGCGACGTGCTGCTGGGTATCTCTACCTCCGGTAACTCCGCGAACGTGATCAAAGCGATCGCCGCCGCGCGTGAAAAAGGGATGAAGGTCATCACCCTGACCGGGAAAGATGGCGGTAAGATGGACGGTACGGCGGATATCGAAATTCGCGTTCCGCACTTCGGCTATGCAGACCGGGTTCAGGAAATTCACATCAAAGTGATCCACATCCTGATCCAGCTGATCGAAAAAGAGATGGTTAAGTAAGACTTCGCTGGGGGGCACCGCTGCCCCCCGCTGTTGTGGAGGTGATATATGTGCGAACTGCTCGGGATGAGCGCCAATGTGCCAACCGATATCTGCTTTAGCTTCACCGGGCTGGTGCAGCGCGGTGGAGGAACCGGGCCGCATAAAGACGGCTGGGGCATCACCTTCTACGAAGGCAAAGGGTGTCGCACGTTCAAAGATCCACAGCCCAGCTTTAACTCACCGATTGCCAAACTGGTGCAGGATTACCCCATTAAATCCTGTTCAGTGATCGCGCATATTCGTCAGGCAAATCGCGGCGAAGTGGCGCTGGAAAATACCCATCCCTTTACCCGCGAGCTGTGGGGCCGTAACTGGACCTACGCGCACAACGGGCAGCTTACGGGCTATAAATCGCTGGAGACGGGCAACTTCCGTCCGGTCGGCGAAACGGACAGCGAGAAGGCCTTCTGCTGGCTGCTGCATAAGCTGACGCAACGTTATCCGCGCACGCCCGGCAACATGGCCGCCGTATTCAAATTCATCGCGACGCTGGCAACGGAATTGCGTGAAAAAGGCGTGTTTAACATGCTGCTGTCTGACGGGCGCTACGTGATGGCGTTCTGCTCGACGAATCTCTTTTGGATCACGCGCCGCGCGCCGTTTGGCGTCGCTACGCTGCTCGATCAGGATGTGGAGATAGATTTTCAGAAAGAGACCACACCGAACGATGTGGTCACAGTCATTGCAACGCAGCCGCTGACGGGCAACGAAACCTGGCAAAAGATTATGCCAGGCGAGTGGGTGCTATTTTGTCTCGGGGACCGTGTAATTTGACGCCAGCTGCGGGTGGACGACTTCGTGGCTCAGCGGTTTGCTGACCACGTAACGGCCATCGACGATTGAGACCACAGGTGGTTTGTGGGTCTGCTCAAAGTAGTCATAACCCGGCTTCAGCTGTTTCCAGAAATCGGCGTAGTAAGAGTACTTATGGCGCGCCATGTTGGCATCCGTCATGCGGAACGGATAGATGCTGACCTGAACGTTAGGCTGCCCAAAGACCAGCGCGCCGGTCACGAACTGGAAAATTTCATCAATGCCGGAGTCGGTCATCGCGTAGCAGCCGACAGACACGCAGGCACCGTGGATCATCAGGTATTTCCCTTCGTAACCGTGAGCACGGTCATAGGCGTTCGGGAAACCGATGTTGATTGCTTTATAGAAGCGGCTATCCGGCTTTAACTGGTTACGCTGAACGTTGTAAAATCCTTCCGGACTCTTGAAATCGCCCTGGCGCTGTTTTGGACCCAGTCCGCCGGAATAGTTACAAATTTTGTAGCTATCAAGCAGCTGATACGTCTCGCCCATTTTTACAAACAGATCGAGCGTGCGCTCTTCCTTGAAGATCTGAATATAAACCGGGGATCCCATTAACTGCTGTTTGTATTCTTTGCTGATCGGCGTGGTGGAGCTGTTGCTGCTGAGCAGCCCGGCAAACGATACGCACGGAATCAGAAGCATCGCAATGAACAATGCGATTTTACGCATACTACAAATTCCTTGATAAAACCTGGACTAACTTGCCAGGACGGCAAAAGAGACCCGAAATCAGATTATTCTGTTAGGTGCGCTCACATTAGCACCGCTATAGATTTTCGCAAGAGCCGGGCGGTGAGTTTACAAATTAGTTTTACTTTATAAACCATCAAAAACGCGCTGGCTCCAGGAACTTTGCGTAATAGCTCGCAATTTGGCGCGCTCAAAGGCGGATTCCCTGCCCGAGAGAGAGGAGAAAATGGTACACTTCGCGCCCACTGGATTGTTGTTTATGGAAACCTGCTAACCACATGTTTAAAATAAAAAAAGGACTTAATCTGCCGATTGCAGGCGTGCCTGAGCAGCACGTCTCGTCTGGCGCAAGCGTCCGTCATGTCGCAATTTTGGGTGACGATTATCTGGGAATGCGTCCTTCAATGCTGGTGCAGGAGGGCGATCGCGTGATCAAAGGGCAGGCGCTCTTTGAGGACAAAAAAAATCCCGGCGTCTTGTTCACGGCCCCCGCCAGCGGTACCGTTGTGGCGATCAACCGCGGCGAGCGTCGCGTGCTGCAGTCGGTAGTTATCCGCATCGAAGGCGATGAACAGCGTGAGTTTGCTCGTTATGATGCGGGAGACCTCGCGACGCTTAGCCGCGAAGATGTGCAGGCTCAGCTGCTGGCATCCGGGTTGTGGACGGCGCTTCGTACGCGCCCATTCAGCAAATCACCTGTTCCTGATACCGCCCCGGCTGCCATTTTCGTTACGGCCATCGACACCAACCCGCTCAGCGCAGATCCGCAGCCCATTATCCTGGCGCAGCGTAAAGCCTTTGATGCCGGGCTGACCGTTCTGACTCGCCTGACGCCCGGAAAAGTGCACGTTTGCCAGGCCGGCGGCGGCAAGCTTGGCGGCCATCCGCTGGGACAGGTCACGTTTAATGAATTTTCCGGCCCGCATCCGGCGGGGCTGGTCGGGACCCATATCCACTTCCTTGAGCCGGTGAGCCTTAAAAAACAGGTCTGGCACCTTAATTATCAGGATGTCATTGCCATCGGTAAGCTCTTTACTACGGGTGAACTCTGCGCTGAACGGATCATTGCTATCGGCGGGCCACAGGCCGCAAACCCGCGTCTGGTTAAGACGCTTCTGGGAGCAGACATTAATGAACTGCTGGCAGGGGAAACGAAAGAGGGTGAAAACCGCCTGATTTCCGGTTCGGTACTCAGCGGCCGCCGCGCTGTCAATGCGCACGCGTACCTGGGACGTTTCCATCTTCAGGTGAGCGTCGTTCTGGAAGGGCGTGAGAAAGAGCTGTTCGGCTGGGTTCTGCCTGGCGCAGAAAAATACTCCGTCACCCGCACCACGCTTGGCCATTTCCTGCGTCATAAGCTCTTTAACTTCTCCACCAGTACGAACGGCGGCGAGCGCGCGATGGTTCCGATTGGCAACTACGAACGTGTAATGCCGCTGGATATTCTGCCGACCGTGCTGCTGCGCGATCTTCTGGCCGGCGACACCGACGGCGCGCAGGCGCTCGGTTGTCTTGAGCTGGATGAAGAAGATCTGGCGCTCTGTACCTATGTGTGTCCAGGTAAATACGAATATGGACCCGTATTGCGCGAGGTGTTAACCCGCATTGAGCAGGAAGGATAACCATGGGATTAAAACACCTCTTTGAAAAAATTGAGCCGCACTTTACCGAAGGGAAGCTCAAAAAGTACTACCCGCTGTATGAAGCGACGACGACTATTTTCTACACTCCGGGTCTGGTGACGAAAGGGGCAGCGCACGTTCGCGATGCCATCGATCTGAAACGCATGATGATCCTGGTGTGGTTTGCGGTCTTCCCGGCCATGTTCTGGGGTATGTACAACGTCGGTCTGCAAACCATTCCGGCGCTGCATCATATGTACGATGCTCAGCAGCTGGCGCAGGTGATCCAATCTGACTGGCACTATCGTCTGGCGCAGTCGCTGGGCGTCAGCTTTGCGGCTGATGCAGGCTGGGTCAGCATGATGACGCTGGGGGCCGTCTTCTTCCTGCCGATCTACATGACCGTCTTTATCGTGGGCGGCTTCTGGGAAGTGCTATTCGCCATCATCCGCAAACACGAGATCAACGAAGGCTTCTTCGTCACCTCCATTCTGTTTGCGCTGATTGTTCCGCCTACGCTGCCGCTCTGGCAGGCGGCGATGGGGATCAGCTTTGGCGTGGTGATTGCTAAAGAGATCTTCGGCGGAACCGGACGTAACTTCCTCAACCCGGCGCTGGCGGGGCGTGCGTTCCTGTTCTTTGCTTACCCGGCACAGATTTCGGGCGACCTGGTGTGGACGGCAGCGGACGGTTTCTCCGGCGCGACGCCGCTTTCTCAGTGGGCGGCAGGCGGCGGCGAAACGCTAGTCAACAATGCTACCGGCCAGCCGGTGACCTGGTTTGATGCGTTTCTTGGCAACATCCCGGGCTCCATTGGTGAAGTGTCTACCCTGATGATTTTGATCGGTGGGGCCATCATCCTCTTTGGCCGCGTGGCGTCCTGGCGCATCGTTGCGGGCGTTATGCTCGGCATGGTGCTTACCGCCACGCTGTTCAATCTTATTGGTTCAAACACGAACCCGATGTTCTCCATGCCGTGGTACTGGCACCTGGTGCTGGGAGGCTTTGCGTTTGGCATGATGTTCATGGCCACCGATCCCGTCTCGGCCTCCTTTACCGACAGGGGGAAATGGTGTTACGGCGCGCTTATTGGCGTGATGTGTGTACTGATTCGCGTGGTCAACCCGGCCTATCCGGAAGGGATGATGTTGGCCATTCTGTTTGCCAACCTGTTTGCGCCGCTGTTCGACTACCTGGTCGTGCGCGCCAACATTAAGCGGAGGAAGGCGCGTGGCTGAGATTAAAAATAACGACAGCATCAGCAAAACGCTGCTGGTGGTTTTGGTGCTGTGTCTGGTCTGCTCCATCGTGGTTGCCGGCTCTGCCGTAGGGTTAAAACCGCTCCAGCAGGAGCAACGCGCGCTGGATAAACAGCGCAACATCCTGGCCGTAGCCGGGCTGATGCAGGAAGGCATGACTAAGGACGACGTCGCGGCCGTGTTTGCTGAGCGCATTACCGCGCGGCTGGTGGATTTAAAAACCGGCGAGCTGATGGATAAAGACCCGGCGAAATACAACCAGGCGCTGGCGCTGAAAGATCCACAGATGAGCACCGTGCTTGATGCCTCGCAGGATCCGGCAGGCATTAAGCGCCGCAGCAACATCGCGGAGATTTACCTGGTGCGTGATGAGCAAAAGCGCGTGCAGGAAGTGGTTTTGCCGATCTACGGTAACGGGCTATGGTCAATGATGTACGCCTTTGTGGCACTGGATACCGATGGCCGCACGGTCAAAGGCATTACTTATTACGACCAGGGCGAAACCCCGGGGCTGGGTGGTGAAGTGGAAAACCCTAACTGGCGTGCGCAGTTTGTCGGTAAAAAAGTGCTCGACGAAAACGGCCAGCCCGCGCTGAAGGTGGTGAAAGGAGGCGCGCGTCCCGGAGATGAATTTGCCGTTGACGGCCTTTCCGGCGCTACGCTCACCTCTAACGGGGTACAGCACAGTTTTGATTTCTGGATGGGTGAACTGGGCTTTGGTCCCTTCCTGAAAAATGTACGTGAAGGAGCGCTGAACAATGGCTGATACGGGTGAACTGAAAGAAGTTAAAAAAGTGCTGATTGGCCCACTTTTAGCCAATAACCCGATAACCCTGCAGGTGCTGGGAGTCTGTTCAGCCCTGGCGGTGACCACTAAGCTGGAAACGGCGGTGGTGATGACGATGGCGGTAACGCTGGTGACGGCGTTTTCCAGCATGTTTATCTCCATGATCCGCCACCACATCCCTAACAGCGTGAGGATCATCGTGCAGATGGCGATCATCGCCTCGCTGGTGATCGTGGTCGATCAGCTGCTGCGCGCTTTCGCCTACGAAACCTCGAAGCAGCTTTCGGTGTTTGTCGGCCTGATTATCACCAACTGCATCGTGATGGGGCGCGCTGAAGCCTACGCCATGAAAATGCCGCCGCTGGCGAGCTTTATGGACGGTATCGGCAACGGCCTGGGCTACGGCGTGATCCTGCTGACGGTCGGTTTCCTGCGCGAGCTTATTGGCAGCGGCAAGCTGTTTGGCGTTCAGGTGCTGGATACGGTACAGAACGGCGGCTGGTATCTGCCGAACGGCCTGTTCCTGCTGGCCCCAAGCGCGTTTTTCATTATCGGTTTGCTGATCTGGCTGATTCGTACGTTGAAGCCTGAACAGCAGGAAAAGGAGTAACCGACAATGGCTCATTACCTGAGTTTATTTGTGCGCGCGGTGTTTGTTGAAAACATGGCGCTCGCCTTCTTCCTGGGCATGTGTACGTTCCTTGCCGTTTCTAAAAAGGTCTCGACGGCATTTGGCCTGGGCGTGGCGGTCACCGTTGTGCTGGGGCTTTCGGTTCCGATTAACAACCTGGTGTTCAACTTCGTGCTGCGGGACAGCGCGCTGGTGGAGGGCGTTGATCTCAGCTTCCTTAACTTCATCACCTTCATCGGGGTGATTGCGGCGCTGGTACAAATCCTGGAGATGATCCTCGATAAGTATTTCCCGTCGCTGTACAACGCGCTGGGGATTTTCCTGCCGCTGATCGCGGTGAACTGCGCCATCTTTGGTGGCGTCTCGTTTATGGTGCAGCGTGATTACAACTTCAGTGAATCGGTGGTGTACGGCTTCGGTTCCGGTATCGGCTGGATGCTGGCGATTGTCACCATGGCGGGGATCCGTGAAAAAATGAAATATGCCAACGTGCCCGCTGGGCTGCGTGGCTTAGGGATCACCTTTATCACCACCGGCCTGATGGCGTTGGGCTTTATGTCCTTCTCCGGTGTGCAGCTATAAGGGCTAACAGATGGAAATTATTCTTGGCGTGGTGATGTTCACGCTGATAGTACTGGTGCTGTCAGGGCTGATTCTGGCGGCGCGCGCAAAGCTGGTTAATTCCGGGGATGTGATCATTGATATCAATGACGATCCGCAGAACCAGATCCGCACTCCGGCAGGGGACAAGCTGCTTAATACGCTCTCGGGCAACGGGATTTTTGTCTCGTCAGCCTGCGGTGGAGGCGGCTCATGCGGGCAGTGCCGTGTGACGGTGAAAGAGGGGGGCGGAGATATTCTGCCAACTGAACTGTCGCATATCACGAAGCGTGAAGCGAAAGAGGGTTGCCGCCTGGCGTGCCAGGTCGCGGTGCGTCAGAACATGAAGATTGAGCTGCCGGAAGAGATCTTCGGCGTGAAAAAATGGGAGTGCGAGGTTATCTCGAACGATAACAAAGCTACGTTCATTAAAGAGCTTAAGCTGCGTGTCCCTGAAGGGGAGAGCGTGCCGTTCCGTGCAGGCGGGTATATCCAGATTGATTGTCCGGCGCACACCGTGGCGTATGCGGACTTCAACGTGCCCGATGAGTACCGGGCCGACTGGGATAAATTTAATCTCTTCCGCTTTGTTTCCGAGGTAAAAGAGCCCGCGCTTCGCGCCTATTCCATGGCTAACTACCCGGAAGAGAAGGGCATTATCATGCTCAACGTGCGTATCGCCACGCCGCCGCCAAACGTGCCTGACGCGCCGCCGGGCGTGATGTCGTCGTATATCTGGTCCCTTAAGCCAGGGGACAAGGTGACGATCTCCGGTCCGTTCGGTGAGTTCTTTGCTAAAGATACCGACGCGGAAATGGTCTTTATCGGCGGCGGTGCGGGTATGGCCCCTATGCGCTCGCACATCTTTGACCAGCTCAAGCGGCTCGGCAGCAAGCGTAAAATCAGCTTCTGGTACGGTGCGCGCTCGCTGCGCGAAATGTTCTACGACGATGAGTTCGAACAGCTGGCGCGTGAGAACCCTAACTTCACTTTCCACGTGGCGCTCTCCGATCCGCAACCGGAAGATAACTGGACGGGCTATACGGGGTTCATTCACAACGTGCTGTATGAAAACTACCTCAAACAGCATCCGGCACCGGAAGACTGCGAGTTCTATATGTGTGGTCCGCCAATGATGAACGCCGCCGTGATCAAGATGCTGAAAGATCTCGGCGTGGAAGATGAGAATATCCTTCTTGATGATTTCGGAGGCTGATCGTGCTGACCTTTCTGGCAACCTTTGCGGTATTTTTGCTGGTGATCTTCGGCATGTCTTTAGGCTGGATCATCAAGCGTAAAAGCATTCAGGGCAGCTGTGGAGGTATCTCTTCCATCGGAATGGAAAAGGTGTGCGACTGCCCGGAACCGTGCGATGCGCGTAAAAAACGGATGGCTCGGGACCAGCATAGGATCATCTAGAAAAAGGCCGCTTCTTGCGGCCTTTTTCATTTATTTCCAGCTTTTGGCTTTGGCTGGCGAGTCCACAAGAACCCCTTCGGCACCCAGTGTTTTCGCCTTCTGGTAATCCTCTTCAGAGTTCACGCCGATAAAAATCAGATGGGCATTGCCCTGAGAGCGGAAGCAATCAACGGCCTCTTTGTCCCACGTTAATGTTGCAGGAGAGACACCTTCGCCTAAGGTGAATTTCTCAACCACCTCTACTTTTCGATTTAACTCAAGCCCATACCAGTAATCGTCCATTTTTTGTGAAGGAGGCAGACATTCGTGGCTCAGCGAAATCGTGGCCAGACGCGTGCGAGTCTCGCTGCGTGTGACAAAGCGGGGGATTTCGGCAGGCAATGCTTCCATATAGCGATCTTCGGTTGAATAGACGCGAACCCGATTCAGGCTGTTGGTCTCTTTCAATACGTTAAGCAGCGCGTTGCTCATGGTCGCCGGATCGGCATCCGGCGATTTGATGTCAATGAAAAATCGCGTGTCTGGCCAGGCGCTCAGTACCGACTTCAGCGTCGGTATCGGGGAATTAAGCAGGTTTTCCGGCAGGCCCTTATCTTTCCACTTCACGCTGGCATCCGCCTTTGCCAGTTCTTCAGCGGTATACTGTGACACCTTTCCCTGCAGATTGGTTAACGCTTTCAGATCGGCTGGTCGATAGAGAACCGGTACGCCATCCAGACTTAGCTGCACGGTTATCCAGACGATATCTGCTTTGTTTTCAAGCGCGAGCTTAATGGCTGGCAGAGTGTTTTCAGGTGCATCCGCAGTGCCACCCCGATGAGCGATGATTTCTGGATTTGCTGATGCAGCACTCGCCAGAAACAGTAGCGAAATCGATAGAATTTTCTTCATGAATGATTACCCTCCATTAATTCCCTAAATATATGTATATAAAGGCTTTATTACGAATGTTTGTAACACATTTATATGACAGCCGTGAGTAAGGAAAATAGCTGACGCATTTTTTGCCTTTTGTTATACTGTATATAAATACATGTGTGGTATGACCGATGCGCAAAATAATCCATGTCGATATGGACTGCTTTTTTGCCGCAGTGGAGATGCGTGACAACCCGGCGCTGCGGGATATTCCCATCGCCATTGGCGGCAGCCGCGTTCAGCGCGGTGTGATCAGCACCGCCAATTACCCTGCACGCAAATTTGGCGTGCGTAGCGCCATGCCGACGGCGATGGCGCTGAAACTGTGTCCGCACCTTACTCTTTTGCCCGGGCGCTTTGACGCCTATAAAGAAGCCTCAAACCATATTCGGGAAATTTTCTCCCGCTACACCTCACTGATTGAACCGCTTTCGCTGGACGAAGCTTATCTGGACGTCACCGATAGCCTGCACTGTCATGGCTCCGCTACCCTGATGGCGCAGGAGATCCGCCAGACCATTTTTAACGAGCTGAATCTCACCGCGTCGGCAGGCGTCGCGCCGGTAAAATTTCTCGCCAAAATCGCTTCCGATTTAAATAAACCCAACGGCCAGTACGTCATCACCCCTGAAGAGGTCCCGGCGTTTTTAAAAACGCTGCCGCTTGGCAAAATTCCCGGCGTAGGTAAAGTCTCCGCCGCGAAGCTGGAAAGTATGGGGTTACGTACCTGCGAAGACGTGCAGCGAAGCGACCTGGCGATGCTGCTCAAGCGCTTTGGGAAGTTTGGCCGCGTGCTGTGGGAGCGCAGCCAGGGCATCGATGAGCGCAGCGTAAGCAGCGAACGGCTTCGTAAATCGGTCGGGGTTGAGCGCACGCTGAGCGAAGACATCCATGACTGGTCGGAATGCGAAACCATTATTACGGAACAGCTCTATCCGGAGCTGGAACGACGCCTGATCAAAGTAAAGCCTGATTTACTGATTGCCCGACAGGGCATAAAACTGAAATTTAACGACTTTCAACAGACAACGCAGGAGCACGTCTGGCCGCGCCTGAATAAAGACGATCTTATCGCGACAGCGAAAAAGGCGTGGGAAGAGCGGCGGGGCGGAAGGGGAGTTCGGCTTGTGGGACTGCATGTCACATTACTGGACCCGCAGTTAGAACGTCAGTTGGTTTTGGGATTGTAATAGCCCGGTGGCACCAGATTGTTCACCCTCTCCCTTGAGGGAGAGGGCTGAGGTGAGGGTATTACTTCGCAGGAATCGCCTTCAGCAGTTCCGTCAGCAGCGTCCAGTAATGGCCGACGCTTTCGATATGAACCTGCTCATCCGGCGAATGTGGACCGGTAATGGTTGGCCCGATGGAGACCATGTCCATGTCCGGATACGGCTTCTTGAACAAGCCACATTCCAGACCCGCGTGGATCACCTGGATGTTCGGGGTGCTGTTGAACAGACGCTGATAAGTTTCACGCACCAGCGCCATTACCGGAGAACTTGCATCCGGCTGCCAGCCCGGGTAACTGCCTTTTGCAGACGTTTTCGCGCCCGCCAGCGCACCCAGAGATTCCAGCATGCTTACTACATACTCTTTACCGCTGTCGATCAGGGAGCGGATCAGGCAGATAATTTCCGCGCTGTCGTCGCTCATGGTCACCACGCCCACGTTCAGAGAGGTTTCCACCACGCCTTTCGCCACGTCAGAGTTACGAATAACGCCGTTTGGCGTCGCGTTCAGCAGCTGAACGAAGCTGTCGCGAGACTGCGAGGTCAGCGCGGCTTTATCCGTAGACACAGATTCCAGCACCACGGTCAGGTTTTTCTCTTTCGCCGACAGTTCGTTTTTCAGGATATCCAGGTAGACGCTGGAGAGTTTTTTCAGCTCGTCCGCTTTCGCCGCTGGCACCGCCACGGTGGCAAAGGCTTCGCGTGGGATCGCGTTACGCAGGGTGCCGCCGTTGAAGTCCACCAGACGCAGGTCCAGCTCGGCCGCGTGGCCCGCCAGGAAGCGCGCCAGCAGTTTGTTAGCGTTACCCAGGCCCAGATGAATATCACCGCCGGAGTGACCGCCTTTCAGCCCTTTCAGCGTCAGCTTGAAGGTCTGGAAGCCCGCAGGAATCGCTTCGCGGGACAGCGGCAGGGTGGAGATGAAATCAATCCCGCCCGCGCAGCCCATGTAGATCTCACCTTCTTCTTCGGAATCGGTGTTAATCAGGATATCTGCCTGCAGCCAGTTCGCCTGCAGACCGAACGCGCCGTCCATGCCCGCTTCTTCGGTCATGGTCAGCAGCACTTCCAGCGGGCCATGCTCAACGCTGTCGTCTGCCAGCACGGCCAGCGCAGAGGCCATACCGATGCCGTTGTCCGCGCCCAGGGTGGTGCCGCGCGCTTTTATCCAGTCGCCGTCGATGTAAGGCTGGATTGGGTCTTTAGTGAAGTCATGAACGGTGTCGTTGTTTTTCTGTGGCACCATGTCCAGGTGCGCCTGCAGCACAACAGGTTTACGGTTTTCCATGCCTGCGGTAGCCGGTTTGCGGATCAGAATGTTGCCAACCTGGTCGCGCTCTGCGTGCAGACCTTTTTCCTTCGCCCAACCCATAATATGTTCGGCAAGCTGTTCTTCATGGTAGGAAGGGTGTGGAATGGAGCAAATTTTGGCAAAAATATCCCACAGCGGCTGCGGAGATAATTGAGACAGTTCAGACACGATAAGTCTCCTTGTCGAGGCGCTGCAAACAGGGTTGCAGGCCACAGGGTTAGCAGGTTAATAGTTACCACAAGACGGGCTTGCGAGATGCAACTGAGAATACCACTTTCTCTGCTGGCTGGTAGCATAAAGCATGTAAAAACTCAGGCAGGGAGCGCTAAACACTGGTTTTTAGTGCGCCAGATCTCTATAATCTCGCGCAACCTATTTCCCCCTCGAACACTTTTTAAGCCGTATAAAAACAGGCTGGGACACTTCACATGAGCGAAAAATACGTCGTCACCTGGGACATGTTGCAGATTCACGCACGCAAACTGGCTGCGCGTCTGATGCCTTCCGAACAGTGGAAAGGCATTATTGCCGTCAGCCGTGGCGGTCTGGTACCGGGGGCGCTGCTGGCACGTGAGCTGGGTATTCGTCATGTCGATACCGTCTGCATCTCCAGCTATGACCATGACAACCAGCGTGAGCTGAAAGTGCTGAAACGCGCTGAAGGCGACGGTGAAGGCTTCATCGTTATCGACGATCTGGTGGACACCGGCGGTACTGCGGTCGCTATTCGCGAAATGTATCCAAAAGCGCACTTCGTGACGATCTTCGCTAAGCCAGCGGGTCGCCCACTGGTTGACGATTACGTCATTGATATCCCGCAGGATACCTGGATTGAACAGCCGTGGGATATGGGCGTGGTCTTCGTACCGCCTATTTCAGGCCGTTAATTTCAGTACGTAACTTTACACGCCCGGCTATGCCGGGCGTTGTTCTTTTTATCCCGCCACGCGTTACAATGGGCACTATATGACGTATCCATGGAGGCAACGCAATGACGCAGGCGAATCTCACCGAGACTCTCTTCAAACCCCGTTTCAAACACCCTGAAACGTCGACGCTGGTCCGTCGGTTTAATCCGGGTACCATGCCTGCCGTCCAGTCTGCGTTAGACGGTAAAAACGTGCCCCACTGGTATCGCATGATTAACCGCCTGATGTGGATCTGGCGCGGTATTGACCCCCGTGAGATCCTCGACGTGCAGGCGCGTATCGTGATGAGCGAGTCGGAGCGTACCGACAGCGAGCTCTACGACACGGTGGTGGGCTACCGGGGCGGGAATTGGATCTACGAATGGTCTAAACAGGCGATGCTCTGGCAGCAAAAAGCCAGCCAGGAGGAGGACGCCACGCGAAGCGGCAAGCACTGGCTGCATGCGGCCAACCTCTACGCCATCGCCGCCTATCCGCATTTGAAAGGGGATGAGCTGGCCGAGCAGGCTCAGGCGCTGGCGAATCGTGCCTATGAGGAGGCGGCTCAACGCCTGCCGGGCCAGATGCGCGAGCTTGAGTTCGCCGTTCCGGGCGGTGCGCCCGTCACCGGGTTCCTGCACATGCCTGAAGGCGACGGCCCGTTCCCGACCGTGCTCATGTGCGGCGGGCTGGATTCCCTGCAAATCGACTATTACAGCCTGTATGAGCGCTACCTCGCACCAAAGGGTATCGCGATGCTGACGCTCGATATGCCTTCTATTGGGTTCTCGTCGAAGTGGAAGTTAACGCAGGATTCGAGCCTGCTGCACCAGCATGCGCTTAAAGCGCTGGAAAATGTTCCGTGGGTTGACCACACCCGCGTCGCCGCATTTGGCTTCCGTTTTGGGGCGAACGTCGCTGTGCGTCTGGCTTACCTTGAATCTTCACGTCTGAAAGCTGTCGCCTGTCTGGGGCCGGTGGTTCATGCCCTGCTCAGCGATCCTGCCCGTCAGGGGAGCGTGCCGGAGATGTACCTGGACGTGCTGGCCAGCCGCCTTGGCATGCATGACGCCTCAGACGAAGCGCTGCGCGTTGAACTCAATCGTTACTCGTTAAAAACGCAAGGGTTGCTTGGACGCCGCTGCCCGACGCCGATGCTTTCCGGTTTCTGGAAAAACGATCCGTTCAGCCCGGAGGAAGAGTCGCGCTTAATCACTTCGTCATCTGCGGATGGCAAATTGCTTGAGGTGCCGTTCAGCCCGGTGTATCAGAATTTTGACAAAGCCTTGAAAGAGATCACGCGCTGGATCGCCCAGAGAGTGTGTTAATAGATTGCTAAATTTCGCTGGTTTGGTAAAACAGTGGCTTCACAAAAGGAGATCGCAATGACGTTACCGAGTGGACACCCGAAAAGTAGGCTGATTAAGAAATTTATGGCTCTTGGCCCGTATATTCGAGAAGAGCAGTGTGAAGAGAATCGCTTTTTTTTCGACTGCCTGGCTGTTTGCGTCAACGTGAAGCCTGCACCCGAAAAACGTGAATTCTGGGGCTGGTGGATGGAAATGGAAGCAGAGGAGAAACGTTTTACGTATAGCTACCAGTTTGGCCTGTTTAACAAAGACGGCAACTGGCAGGCTACTACTATCAAAGATCAGGAAGTGATCGATCGCCTGGAATATACCCTGAAAGAGTTCCACGACAAAGCGAGCGCGCTGCTGGCCACTCTGGACCTTAAGTTCGAGCCAGCGGATGACTTTTCCAGCGAAGCGGTGAAGCTGACCGCGTAATGGTCTTCTCCCTCTCCTGTGGGAGAGGGCCGGGGTGAGGGCAGCAGACTGCATTTATCCTGGGCAAAAAAAATCCCGGCTTATCTGCCGGGATTTTCTTATTTGGATAATCTTAGAACTGATACGTCACACCCAGCGCAACGATATCATCGCTGCTCACGCCCAGTTTATTATCGTCGTCAATCTGGTTGATTTTATAATCAACAAACGCGGACATGTTTTTGTTGAAGTAATACGTGGCACCCACGTCAATGTATTTCACGATATCTTCATCGCCAATGCCTTCGATATCTTTACCTTTGGACTGTACATAACCCACGGATGGGCGCAGACCAAAGTCAAACTGATATTGTGCAACCACTTCGAAGTTTTGCGCTTTATTTGCAAAACCACCGGAGATAGGGGCCATATTGCGGGTTTCAGAATAAATAGTGGCCAGGTAAATATCGTTGCCGTCATATTTCAGACCGGTTGCCCAGCCCTCGGCTTTTTTACCTTCACCGCGCGCCAGTAGGTTCTGCTCGTTGGTGCGATCGGAGCTAGCATAAGCACCAATGACGGAGAAATCGCTGCCGCCAAAGTCATAGGCCAGAGACGTACCAAAGCCGTCACCGTTCTGCTTTTTCACGTCGCGGTTTTCGTTTTTGCCCTGATATTGCAGGGTCATATCAAGACCGTCTACCATGCCGAAGAAGTCGGTATTGCGGTAGGTGGCCAGTCCGGAGGCACGTTTCGTCATGAAGTTGTCGGTCTGTGCCAGGCCGTCACCACCGAACTCAGGGAACATATCGGTGTATGCCGCGACGTCATAAAGCGCGCCCAGGTTACGACCGTAATCCAGAGAGCCAAAGTCTTTCAGCTTCAGACCAGCAAATGCCAGACGTGTTTTCTGCGAGGAGTCGCTCTCCGCTTTGTTACCCGCAAATTCTGCTTCCCAACGGCCGTAGCCCGTCAGCTGATCGTTAATCTGGGTTTCGCCTTTAAAACCGAAACGAACGTAAGTCTGGTCACCATCTTTGGTGTCATCATCACTGATATAGTGCATAGCTTTCACTTTGCCGTACACGTCCAGTTTATTACCGTTTTTATTATAAACTTCTGCTGCGTGAACAGATGCGGAAGCCACCACGCCCATAACCACTAATGCCAGAGTGCTCTTTTTCATTTTCGATCCTGTCTTATAAACGCGCTTTAAAAATTCGCTGGACGATAAGCTGATGCTTAAGTCCCGTGAAAAAACAGGAAGGGTTTTATCGTTCTGGAATGAAGCTTTTATGACAAACTAAGAATAATTTTAAAAAACTGTGATTTATTATTACGGTAATAAATTTGTCAAATTCTGCCGCTACGCTTCCTGATCCCGCGCAACAAAGTGCCTGGTGATGCACTAAGGCAGTTGGCAACCGGGCTGACTCCTGTTAAAACGTTCGTTCGACATTACTTTCCCTTATCGTTGAACGGCAGAGAATCATGAGTGACAGCCAGACGCTGGTGGTAAAACTCGGTACCAGTGTGTTAACAGGCGGATCGCGCCGCCTAAATCGCGCCCACATTGTTGAGCTTGTACGTCAGTGCGCTCAGCTGCATGCCGCAGGGCACCGTATTGTGATTGTGACCTCCGGGGCAATTGCCGCCGGGCGTGAACACCTGGGCTACCCCGAACTCCCCGCGACGATCGCCTCTAAACAGCTGCTGGCCGCCGTGGGACAAAGCCGACTCATTCAACTCTGGGAACAGCTGTTCTCCATCTACGGTATTCACGTCGGGCAGATGCTGCTGACGCGTGCGGATATGGAAGACCGGGAGCGCTTCCTGAACGCGCGCGATACCCTGCGCGCGCTGCTGGACAACAATATTGTTCCTGTTATTAACGAAAACGATGCCGTTGCCACCGCTGAAATCAAAGTGGGCGATAACGATAACCTCTCTGCGCTGGCCGCTATTCTGGCCGGTGCCGATAAATTGCTGCTGCTGACCGATCAGCAGGGACTCTTTACCGCCGACCCGCGCTCCAATCCGGAAGCCGAACTGATTGCCGACGTTCACGGCATCGACGATGCCCTGCGCGCCATCGCTGGTGACAGCGTTTCAGGCCTGGGTACGGGTGGAATGGGCACTAAGCTGCAGGCCGCTGACGTGGCCTGCCGTGCCGGGATCGACACCATTATCGCGGCGGGCAGCCGCCCAGGCGTGATTGGCGACGTGATGGAAGGCATCTCTGTCGGCACTCGCTTCCACGCTCAGGAATCCCCGCTGGAAAACCGCAAGCGCTGGATCTTTGGCGCGCCTCCCGCTGGCGAGCTCGTCGTTGATGAAGGCGCGACGGCGGCGATTCTGGAACGTGGGAGTTCATTGCTTCCCAAAGGAATTAAAAGCGTGACAGGCAACTTCTCCCGTGGTGAAGTGATCCGCATCCGTAACCTTGAAGGTCGCGACATCGCGCACGGCGTAAGCCGCTATAACAGCGATGCCCTGCGCCGCATTGCGGGCCACCACTCGCAGCAGATCGACGCCATTCTGGGCTATGAATACGGTCCGGTTGCCGTGCATCGCGATGACATGATTATTCGTTAAGGAGCCAGAACATGCTGGAACAAATGGGCGCAGCCGCGAAGGCCGCCTCTTACAAACTGGCGCTCCTTTCCAGCCGCGAGAAAAACAGCGTGCTGGAAAAAATCGCTGATTATCTGGAAGCACAATCCCAGGAGATTTTGCTCGCCAATGAACAGGATCTGCTGGAAGCGCGTCGAAACGGCCTGAGCGAAGCGATGCTCGACCGCCTGGCGCTGACCCCGGCACGCCTGAAAGGCATCGCCGACGATGTCCGTCAGGTTTGTAATCTGGCCGACCCGGTAGGGCAGGTGATTGACGGTGGACTGCTCGACAGCGGTCTGCGTCTGGAGCGTCGCCGCGTGCCGCTTGGCGTCATCGGCGTGATTTACGAAGCCCGACCAAACGTGACGGTTGACGTCGCTTCCCTGTGCCTGAAAACCGGTAACGCCGCCATTCTGCGCGGCGGGAAAGAGACCTGGCGCACCAACGCCGCGACGGTGAAAGTCATCCAGCAGGCGCTGGAAGAGTGCGGCTTGCCGGCGGGGGCCGTGCAGGCGATTGAGAGTCCTGACCGTGCGCTGGTCAACGAGATGCTGCGCATGGACAAATACATCGACATGCTGATCCCACGCGGTGGCGCGGGCCTGCACAAGCTGTGCCGCGAGCAGTCGACCATTCCGGTCATCACGGGCGGTATCGGCGTATGCCATATCGTGGTCGACGACAGCGCTGAGATTGAACCGGCGCTGAAGATTATCGTTAACGCGAAAACCCAGCGTCCAAGCACCTGTAATACCGTGGAAACGCTGCTGGTGCACCAGGGGATTGCGAGCGCCTTCCTGCCTGCTCTGAGCAAGCAGATGGCGGAGAGCGGGGTGACGCTGCACGCTGATGCCAGCGCCCTCGCGCTGCTCCAGGGTGGCCCGGCTAGCGTGGTTCCTGTAAAAGTGGAGCAGTACGACGACGAGTTCCTGTCGCTGGATCTGAACGTGAAGGTGATTGCGGATCTCGACGACGCCATTGCGCACATTCGTGAACACGGCACGCAGCACTCTGACGCCATCCTGACGCGCACGCTGCGCAATGCCGATCGCTTCGTGAACGAAGTGGATTCCTCGGCGGTATATGTGAACGCCTCTACCCGCTTCACCGACGGCGCCCAGTTCGGACTTGGTGCAGAAGTAGCGGTCAGCACGCAGAAACTGCATGCGCGCGGTCCGATGGGCCTTGAAGCGCTGACCACCTACAAGTGGATCGGCTTCGGTGACGATACGATTCGTGCGTAAATAATCACGGGTGATGCAAAAATAGCCGTTTGATTCAAAAGGGCATTGACGCATCACCCGGTTAGATCTAACCTTTTGCCCCGTGGTTACATTCGTAACCGGCCTCTCAGGGCCGATATAGCTCAGTTGGTAGAGCAGCGCATTCGTAATGCGAAGGTCGTAGGTTCGACTCCTATTATCGGCACCATTTCTTTCTCATAAATCCATAATTCCTCTAATTTATAAAGCTTTCTATTCATAGCTAGCGGCAGTGTTTTCAGATAAAAGTGAGACATAAGCGGAAACGCTAAGTATCCTGTTACTGGGTGAGTCTGGCGTTTTACTCGGAGCGGTAGAAATGACTGGTGCAACAGCATTATGTATTGCTCGTAAATTGACTGGACTAATGGAGGCGGGATGTGATGTTGTTGGAACTCAAATCCTTACCCGGCGTTGGAAAAACGGTGGACGTATTTTTTGGGTTTCTTGATGACCGTGCCTCGGCTTGCCCTTGACTAGCAATAAGCGTCGCGGCATAAGCAACTTAAGCCTCGTCCTCACTCTGTAATACACTGCGCAGGATTCGGCTCGATTCCAGTATCGGCAGATCTTCCATTAATAACGCCGATCGCGATGGCAATTTATTAAACAAGCGCTCCGTTTGCGAGGCGAGATAGGCCACCAGAGGATGTGCGTCAGGGTCGCCTGAAATCAACTCCACGTTGTATTGCGTGACCGTGCCTTCACCAAAGACCCCCGAGCAGTAGTTGGTCCCGCCCATGTATCTAAAGTCTTCAATAAAAAAGCTGAACATACGCATTATTTTGTGAACATCGCGTTGGTCAGTACGGTTGTCTGCTACCCGAAACAGTATGGTATTACCTTCAATATCATATTGATAACGAAGGCGATGCTGCTTAAACAACAAGATAAGCAGTAAACGATTTATCCTGCTGAACTGTTCCGTCACCGTGACAACGTTGCTAATCATAGTATCTGACCGCTTTTTCATTTCCGCGTGGCGGTGCGCCGCGCTTTTGCCGGGCCGAAGCTGTGGCTTTTCGATTCCCTGAAGGAGCTGAGCATTAATGACCCCATGCTCAATAACGTAATGAATATGCTTAATGGCGGGCTCCAGCGCCTCAATGGAAAACAGCTCGGTATAGCCGTCGCCGGCATCAATGCCCGTTTGATATTTGGCCAAAAGAAAATGCAGCATTTTTTCCAGCTTAAAGACCTCGGACTGCGGCAAGGCAATGCGATATGAATGGGCATAATCCACATCGCCCCAGACCCGTTTTAGCGACTGAATGCGGTTATAGATGTTGTTAGCTTTACCCACTTTCATCATTTTTTGTGCCGGGAAAAGCAATAAATAGAGAAAAGAAGGGGGGTCCATAAAGCGCCTGTGATTGTGGTAACGGAAAAAGCAATGATAGAAGTTTTTTCATGTTAGGCGTAGCGCATCGTTCACAATGCTAGCGCTTCCTGCTTAAGGCGGTATAGCCCCTTCAGTCTATACCGCCACTCTTTCCTATCGTGCAATTAACGCAAACACGCCCCAGCCAATATATTCCCTTGTGTAAGCCACATGGCGCTTAGGCGCTACCGTCAGCTCCGCGCGCACCTCCTGTGCAAAATCATCGTCGGGGTTTTGCTCCAGCCAGCGGCGCATTGTCATCCATTTCGCGGCTTCGTATCTGTCCCAGCCCTCCTGGTCTGCCAGCACCATTTCGACCAGGTCATAGCCCAGGCGATCGAAAGACGCGACAAGGTCGGGCAGGGTGAGAAAATCTGCGGTGGACGAGACGCCGCAAGCCCGAGCCATCTCCTCCGTTGCGGGAACCTGTCGCCAGTAAGGTTCACCGATGAGCATGATTCCCCCGGGCCTAAGGCTTTTTGCCAGCAGGTCCATTGTCCCGGCAACGCCGCCCGCAATCCACGTGGCGCCAACGCAGGCCGCCACGTCGCATGGCTCATCCGCGACGTAGCCTGCCGCGTCGTTATGCATAAAATGAACGCGTTCGCTGACGCCGAGCGCCTCTGCGCGCCGCTTTGCCTGCATGGTAAAGAGCGGGCTCATGTCGATGCCGGTACCGGTAATCCCGTGATCGCGTGCCCAGGTGCAGAGCATCTCTCCCGAACCGCTGCCGAGATCGAGAAGGCGTGCGCCTGGCTTCATGCGTAACACGCGCCCCAGCGTTGCGTACTTTTCTGGCGTGAAGGGGTTATGAATGCGATGTTCGCTTTCGCTAATGGTAAAAATACGTGGGATATCCATTATCCTCTCCTTAACGATTATCAGGCTGGGCACGGACGTTGTTCAGCCCGGTAGTATTGATGCGGTAGGGCTGACCGTTAACGGATTTGATCAGCTTTTTGGTTTTAAGCTTTTTGAAGACGGCGAGCGTGCAGTCGCTGAGCAGCAGACCTTCGCGGCTATAGCATTCAACGGCGGTGACGCGGCCGGACGTATCGCGGACGTGCACAATACGGCCACCTTTGGCGAGAACGTGTAAGGTACGCTGTTCCTGACGGGATAAATTCATACTGGAAAACCTGTTTAATCATCATGTGCAAAACGTGCAAACACACAGCGGTGTCCGCATTCGATTTCGGCGCATTGATAATCAGTCCGGCCTGAAAAGGTCGGGGAGCTGATTATCGGATGATTACATTCTCCAGCATCAAAGCCTCGGATTGAGTTGAAAGGTATTTACGGGGTGAATGATAACATCGGGTCACTGTATGTGTATACCCAGGGCTGAAAAGTGTGATCCCGGTAGGATCACACGGTACCGTTTTTTATATTTTTATCGATTTCAGCCTGCGGCTTTCCGAAAAGATAGCCCTGTACGAGATCGCAGCCCAGCGCCTGAAGCCTTTCAAGCTGCGCTTCGGTTTCCACACCTTCTGCAATGACCCGCATATTCAGGCTCTTCGCCATGCCGGTAATCAGTTTAACGATATTAAGCGCATCGTCTTGGGTGGATATTGGATTCACAAAGGATTTATCAATTTTAATTTTATCAAAATTGAGTTCACTCAATCTTGAGAGCGAGGAATAACCCGTTCCGAAATCATCAATGGAGATTTTTACCCCCAGCGATCTGAGCTTTTTGAGAATAGTGAGCGGCGTGTTGCTGTCACTGAAGAGCGAAGACTCCGTAACTTCCAGCTCAAGGCGGCTGGCCGGCAGGCCTGTCTCTTTCAGGATGGACTGAACCATTGCAGTAAATGATTTAGTGCCCAGCTGAACAGGGGAAACGTTTACCGAGATTCTGGCCGGAACCGCCCAGGAAACCGCCTCCCGGCAGGCAAGTTCCAGCACGTTTTTGCCGATCTCGTTGATCATTCCTGTTTTTTCAGCAACAGAAATAAAGTAATCAGGTGACAAAATCCCCTTCACCGGGTGCATCCAGCGAATAAGCGCTTCATAGCCGTAAATTTCATTGCTGAATGAATCGACAATAGGCTGGTAATAAACAACGAATTCATGGTTGTCGATCGCGAGAGCCATATCATGCTCAAGGGTTCTGCTTTCCTGCAGCTTCTGCAGCATCCACTGACGAAAGACTTTTATCTGCTGGGAGCCCTCTTTTTTGGCTTCGTAGAGGGCCAGATCGGCAAATTTATAGAGATAATCAGAGCGCCGTTCATTATCAGATAAAACGATACCGACACAGGTGGCAATTTTTATCAGCTGGTTATTGATCGTATAGGGCAGACTGATGTGAGCGCTGATCTCTTTGGCGCGCGACACCGCCGCGCTCTCGGTCAGGCCGCTGGAGAGAAGTGCAAACTCGTCACCGCCCAGGCGGTAAAACGTATCCGTCGCGTTGCTCATTGAGGTAAGCCGTCGGGATACCTGATTCAACAGTAAATCGCCGGCGTCATGGCCATAGGTATCGTTGACCTCTTTGAAGCGGTCTAAATCAAATAACATCACCGTCACAGGGATGTGGTCTTTATCCGCCTCAAGGTTAATTTTATTGAGATCGTCCCAGAAGAATAGACGGTTTTTCATGCCGGTGAGGGAATCATGATACACATCGTATTCCAGCTTCGAATTCTGAATTTGCAGCGTCTCTTTTGACAGCTGAAGTTCGTCAGCAAGGGTTTTAACCTGCATGTGGGCTTTAAGAATATTTTTATTCTGATAGATCATTAAGAACCCCAGAATAAAGCTTAGTATCACCAGAAGTAACGAAAGTGCGGAGTAGATATAATAAAGTATCTGTATTTTATGGTTGGATTCATTAATCGTGTTAATATCTTTTGTTAAGGCGGTCGAAGAGAGTTGACTGAGCGGCGCATCGAGCTGGTGCATATATGCCAGGTACGTTTTTAACTCTGCATGGCTCATTTTTTCCAGGTTGCTGTCCAGATACGCCAGTATTTCTTTCAGGCGTGCAGCGATCTCTTGATGCGTTTTATCGCTCGCAATATAGCGGCCTAAATCTCCCCCGTTCAGTAACTCGCCCTGGCTAAGCATTATTTCGAGACGCATGCGGGCCTGGTCTATCGTAACGTCATCGGTATCGGTTGCGTATAGACCAAGCCATGATTCAAATCGGTAATACTCAGATACCAGTTGAGCCACGGACCAGGACTCAGTGTAGTGAGTCAGTTTTTGCAGCTCTTGCTGACGATCGTAAACAAGAAATGCAATATATCCCGTCGTGATAAAAAGAGAAAAAATGATACCAACCAGTATCCTGTTCATTATGTTCTCCTGAACTGCTATTCAATCTTCATTTTGCTAACCTGCCATGCTGAACGCGAGTAATAAATTTGATTATTCAACTCAGGAAGACTGTCATAAGGGTATACAATGAATGATGGGCCTTTATCGCGGATACGCATATATTCGCCATTAATTTTTAAGGCAAGAATCGCGTTATATTTTTTAAAATCGCTGAGAGGAATAGCGGTAGCGTAATCATTAAGGGCAATAACGTTAACGACAGAACCCTTTGCGCCAACATAATCCATGAGTTTGTTCATTGGAACACCCTCAAACTTCGTTCGGCCCGTATACCAGGGGGACGTCGTCTCGAAACTCACCATCCCGAGTTTTTCAAGGCTTGCGAGATCAAACACTGCTTTTCCATCTTCGTTAGTATTTTCTATATTCCCGTAAATCGTCAAAATAGGTTTTCCCGTGGGTTTCGGCAGTTCACCCGCCCAGGCTAAACTCTGAACCAGACAGCATACCAACATTAGGATTAATCGCATTATGGCCTCCACTTTTGCACAGAAGTATATGAATTATAATTTAGTTATCACAGTAGTTTATGTATTTTATTGAGTCGCTATTACTTCTGTACTCTCATGATGGGTAAGTGCAATGGAATCAATGAGTTATGTGGTTCTGGAAGAGTGATTTGCATCACATACAACGCCTCTTTTTTTTGAGGCACGCTACACTTACTTGAATAAACTCTCTTACGTTTAAAAAACGATCGTTTTAATTGAGCGTTATTTCCTCATCTCGAAGAATGTACCTGTGATGGGCAGGTAAAAAAAACGCCACCCAATGGGCGGCGTCGTCATATTTAGCGGTTGTCCAGCGTAGTGCACCGTTACTTTTTCGTGCCCGGTGAAGCACTGAGCGGCAAACGCCATAGCTCGTAGCGTTCATGACCGGGCTTGACCGCGCCAGCAAAGTGGTCATTAAGGCTGCTTGAGGTGAAGACCAGGTCACCGTCCGGACGAATAGCCGGCGTGTCTGGCCAGCGTACGGCTTCATTTGCAGCAATAAGCGACATTGTACGGGTCTTCGGATCATACCGGACAATGCCGTTGCGGGTGACGTCCGTAATATAGAGGTTGCCCTTTGCATCGGTCACCAGACCGTCCGTGTTACCTCCCACCGTACCCAGATTCTGAATTTGCCCGGCAATCTGCGCATCGGTTGAGCCCTGCTGCTTCAGAACGGCGGTCGGGAGCGCGTACGCATGTGTTCCCGTTGTTACCGTCCAGTACAATGTCTCTGCATCGGGAGAAAGCGCAATCCCGTTGATGCCAATCAGCAGCGGTTTACCCGGCCACACTTCCGCACCGTGGGAGACGACTTTTACGCCGGGTTCAATCTGCAGGGCAGGGTGGCGATCCAGCACGCGTCGGGCTGTACCGGTGGTGAAATCCACAACGATCAGACCAACGCGGTTTTCAGGCGCACTTCGCGATCCGCTGTCGGAAATGTATGCGATACGATGATCCTCATCGACAACGACATCATTGAGGAAGCTCGCCTTACGGTCAGCCACGCCGTCCAGGGGGATCCGTTTAACCGTGCGGCCCGAGTCGAGATCCAGCACGACGAGCTTCTGCGAGCCAGCGGGGGATTCCGCTTCTCCCGCGACGAACCCCATATCCAGCGCCCATAACCAGCCGTTCTTACGATCAACATAAAAGCCGAGCACGTTGCGCAGGTTCCGGTCGGGAGCAGAATCTACCGCATTACCCTGGCGGGACGGAAATGCCGTCAGGCGCGCGGGGCCCGACTGCGTGCGGGTATCCAGAATGCTTAACGTGGCGGGCGCACTGGCTGAAACCAGTCGCGGCATGCTGACAAAGGCGCGGCCCTTTGCATCAAAGTGAATACCGGCGATTGGGGCATTAACCGACCCGGAAAAAAGCGCCGGCTGCCCGTTCTCTGGTGAATCCCAGCTTACGCCTGAATAGCTGCGCCAGCGTTCAAGAGGCAGTTGATTTGCCGCGCTGGCGCAGCTTGCGAAAGAGAACAATGCCGCCATCGCAATGGCGGAGAAAGTACGGGTAGATTGGGACATACATGCTCCGGTGAAGAGAGTAAGAAGCGGCGTCTTAATCCGGTATCAAAGAATGGAGCGGAACGTGCCGCCCTCGACGCGTACCGCAGCTCCGTTAGAGGCTGCGCCGAGTGGGCTTGCCAGCAGCGCGACCATAGCGGCTATCTCGTCAGCCTCGATCATGCGTGCGATCAGCGAGCTGGGGCGGTAGGTCTGGAAGAAATGCGCTTCGATCTCCTGGTCTGTCATGCCCGGTTTGGGGGCGGTCTGGCGCAGGTAGTCGATGATGCCGTCAGAGCGGGTTGCGGAAGGTAGTACGCTGTTGACCGTCACGCCCGTGCCCTTTGTCAGCTCGGCCATTCCTCGCGATACGGCCAGTTGAGCCGATTTGCTGACGCCGTAATGCACCATGTCAGGCGGCGTGAAAGCCCCCACTTCGCTGGACATAAAAATCACCCGGCCCCAGTTGCGGGCAAGCATGCGTGGGAAGTAATGGCGGGAAAGACGCACCCCGGACATCACGTTAATGTTGAACATACGCAGCCACTCTTCGTCGGTTATGTCGGCGAAGGCTCTGGCTTCATAAAAGCCCAGGTTGTTGATAAGGATATCGGTATCCGGGCAGGCCTTGAACAGCGCTTCTGTACCCTCAGCGCTCGCCAGATCGGCGACAACGGCGGATACCTGCGCCTGGGGAGCCGCGTGGGTTATTTTCGATACTGCATTTTGTAATTTTTCCCGATCGCGTCCGGTAATCGTAACGGCAACGCCTTCGCGCGCCAGCGTGCCGGCGATAGCCAGCCCAATTCCTGCGGTAGCTCCAGTGACAAGTGCGGTCTTACCAGTGAGTTGAAGATCCATAATTTTTGCCTTTTGGTGATGAGAGCGGTCACTTTACTCATCGCCCAATCGGAGATAAATTAGCGAAATTGAAAAACATTTGTTCCTGAAAGAGCAAAATGAGCAGAAAATTCGATTATCTCGGCGATGTTGAAGTCTTCATTACTGTCGTTGAACATGGCTCATTTACCGCGGCTGCGGTTGCCCTTTCAACCACCCCTTCAGTCCTGAGCCGCGCGGTGTCCCGCCTTGAAGTGCGTCTTGGACGACAGCTATTACAGCGAACCACACGCCGCGTGGGGCTAACGGAAGCCGGACGGATTTATCTTGAGCAGGCACGTTCTGCTTTTTCCCTGCTTGATGAGGCCGAACGCGATGGCCGGGGGCAGGGGGGCGATCTGACCGGCCGGGTACGGATCAGCGTCCCGACCACGTTCGGACACTATTGCCTGCCGCCCTTGCTGTCTCGCTTTTCCCGGCACTATCCGCGCGTTAAGGTGGAGCTGAACATCACCAATCGCAACGTAGACCTGATAGCCGAAGGATTCGATCTGGCTATTCGTCTGGGTCAAATGCCTGACAGTGGATTCGTCGCGCGTAAACTGCAGGATGCGGCACTGCTTTTGGTCGCCTCGCCCGCTTACCTTCAGCGGATGGGAATGCCGCAAACGCTGGATGAACTGCAGCAGCATATGTGTCTGCCTTTTATCATGCCGCGTACGGGCCGCATTGCCCCCTGGGTATTTCGCATGGGCGAACGCGATGTGGACTGGCTTCCGGCTTCCACCATCGAAACGTCAGATGATGTTCTTGGCGTGGTATCGCTGGCTGAATGCGGGATGGGGATCTGTCAGAGCTATGAGTTTATCGTTCGTGAGCGGATACAGCGCGGCCAGCTCGTTGAGGTGCTCCCGCAACTGCGCGGACGTTCGCGGCCTTTCTCGCTGATTTATGCGCCACACCGACGTCAGTCGGCAGCCACCCGGGCCATGATCGATCTTCTGACCACGGAACCATGACGCGGGTGTCTCCGTCATGAAAAAAGCGTCTTATTCTTAACCCGCCTCCAGCATCCCAAAACTCACAATTCGCGAGCGTCCCAGCTCTTTCGCCCGGTACAGGGCCACGTCCGCGGCGCGCAGCAGGTTGTCACTCTCGGCATGCTCTGGATAGCTGGCGATACCTATAGAGACATCCACCGGCCCAATCTCGGTCAGCCCGTAGCGAAGCGACAGACCATGCACGCCGTTGTAAATCTTCTGCGCGCAGGCGTGCGCCTCTGCTTCACCGGCACCGGGAAGCAGAACCAGAAACTCCTCGCCCCCGTAGCGGAATGCCAGCCCGCCGTCGTGCGCGGCCCGCTGAACAATCGTCGCCACGTTTTTGATTACCCCATCGCCGGCCTCGTGACCAAAGCGATCGTTAATGCTCTTAAAGTGATCGATATCGATCATCATGCAGCTTAACGGCTCGCCGTTGCGCACGGCCTGCGTCATTTGCGTGTGCAGGGTGTCTTCCAGATGATGACGATTACGCAGGCCGGTAAGCGGGTCAAACAAGGCTTTTTCCAGCAGCGCGTCGCGCAGGCGCTGATTCGCCAGCGCCAGTCCGAGCGCCTCGGCCATCAGTTCCAGATACGCGCGTGCAGGGGCATTTTCCGGTGTGATGTTCTGGAACGAGAGCAACCCAATGGCCTCGCCCTGGGCGATAAGCGGTACGCACAGCGCGCTTTCCGCCTGTGACGCCGGGAGATGATAGCAGGCGACATCCGGCTCACCGTTAACCGGCGGGTGGCTCTGACCGCGACGCACGGCCCAGCACGCATCGGGGTGGAACGTGGTCTCATCATCTGCCGGTGAAAGCCACTGGGCGACGCAGCGCATTTGCCACGGATCGCGGTCAAAAACGTAGATCCGGCCCGCTATCCCCGGCGCGATATTGGGCGCAAACTGCTCCGCCACGTTAATCACGTCTTTAAAATTTTCACACCCCTGCAGCCGCTGCGTCATGCGCGCCAGCAGCTCGCGGATGGCCCAGTCGGCATCGCGCTCTTTTTCCAGGCGCTGCCGCGCAAGGCCATTTTCGCGGAAGATGCGGATGGCCTGAGCCATATCGCCTATCTCATCAACCTGGGTGAAATTCGGGGGTTCGACGGCATAATCCTGTGATGCCAGACGATGAACCACGTCGCTCAGGCGAACCACCGGGCGCAGCACGCGGCGCTTGAGGATAAAGCCCATCACAAACAGGAAGAGCACGGCGGTCAGTCCGACCATCACCTCAGAAGCGGTACGAAGCGCTTTGGACGTTCTGGTGGCAGCCTGCACGTCGGCAATAATGCGTTTGTCCAGCAGCATGCGAAAGCGGTCGATATTACTCTGCGCCCGCTCTAGTTCCAGTTCATAACTTTTACCGAAGAGTAGCGCAACGGCTTGCTGTTCCTCGCCGCGGGCGATGCCGTCAATGGCTGCCTGCTGCTCATCCTGCAGTTCGTCAACAATCTTCAGTCCGTCATACAGCAGCGCCAGCTCCTCACCCGATGCCCCCGTGTTTTTGAGCTGTTGCAGCGTATGTTCAATATTCTTCAGTTCAGCTTCTTTTGCCTGATATTTTTCCAGCACATCAGGCTCTTTTTTGATGGCGTAAAGTCGCGCCAGATCAGAGAGCATCCAGGTGTCTATTTCAATCTCTTCCGTAAGCTGATCAAAGGTTTGTCGTTGTTTAACGGCCTCACGTTCTATGTTGTCGGCATGGGAAGCCATCAGCATGACGATGCCGGAGGCAATGGTCAGGCATACCGTGACCCCGTAAGCCCAGTTTGTGATCGTGGCGATTCGCACCTGATGGTTTCCTCTACGACAAAATGGAAAAGCGTACTTATCAAAGTATAGAAAACCTCTGATTCAAGGCGAAAAAAAAGGCGGCACAGTGCCGCCTTTCAGAACGTCCGTTCTTACAAATCTGGAGAGTTTTTTCCCTCTTCGATGAAATCCGCGTCCAGCTCTTCGGCATTGCCCGCGTGATCGCGGCCGGAGAAGAGGTTCCAGCAGGCGATAAACAGCGCGGCAATGAGCGGCCCAATCACAAAGCCGTTAATGCCGTACAGCTCCATACCGCCGAGGGTGGTGATCAAAATCAGGTAGTCCGGCATTTTGGTGTCTTTCCCCACCAGCAGCGGGCGCAGGATATTGTCCACCAGCCCGACGATAATCACGAAGAAGCCAACAATAAACAGCCCCTGCCAGAGCTGGTGCGTGGCGAACAGGTAGATGGCGGCCGGCACCCAGACAATCGCCGAGCCGACGGCGGGGACCAGCGAGAGGAACGCCATCAGCGCGCCCCAGAGCACGCTGCCGTCGATGCCCGCGATGGCAAACGCGATCCCGCCGAGCGTGCCCTGAACGACGGCCACCACCGCCGTCCCTTTCACCGTCGCCCGGGAGACGCCGACGAACTTGGCGAACAGGTGCTGCTTAACGAAATCAGACAGCGGCAGGGAGTCGAGGATCTGGCGCACCAGATACGGCCCATCCTTCAGCAGGAAGAACAGCAAATAAAGCATGATGCCGAAGCTAATCGCAAAGCCAAACGTCCCTTTGCCGATCAGGAACGCGCTGCCCGCCAGATACTGCCCGCCCTGCAGCGCGACGTCGGACAGTTTTTTCTGAATCTGCGCCGCGTTGGTCAGGTTGTGATCCGCCAGGAAGCCGCTGGCCCAGTCCGGGAGGTGGTTGAAGATGCTCGCCACCACTTCCGGGAATTGGGTGTTGTTCTCCTGAAGCTTCGTGTAAACCACGTTCAGCTCAATGGCGAGCGAGGAGAGGATCACCATCAGCGGGATGAAGACGATCAGGCAGATAATGCCAATCGTCAGCAGCGAGGCCAGCCCGTTGCGATCCCCCAGCGCGGCGCGCAGTTTGTTTTTTACCGGGTTGAAAATGACGGTCAGAATAGCGGCCCACAGTATCGCGGAGAAGTAGGGCGACAGCACGTCGAAGAAGGCCCAGGTCACAAGGGCGAGAATGAAAATAAAGAAACCTTTGGTCAGTCCGTTAAAGCGCATCAGTCAGTCCTGGTTACTAATAAACTGTGTCGACTATAGAACCGATTACGAGAATTACCAACCCGGCGGCCAGTGGAGCAATATCGCGGTATGAATTTAGCACTTTCGACTGACCGTAAATCGCACGCTCCCGCACCATGCTGTGAGTATCTGCTTGCGGAGGTGCTTATGGCCTGGCGTCCCATTCTTTATGTGATCCTCACGACCCACCCCAGACTCAGCGCGCGACGCGCACGTTTGCGTCTGGTCATCTAGCTTTTTATTAACAATCGCGGTATAACACCTTCTTTGGATGTTTAGATGTCCATACGTATAGAAGGTAATATGCAAACACAACAAGAAAATGGACAGCTTAAGCGCACCATGAAAACACGCCACCTGATTATGCTCTCGCTGGGCGGCGTGATTGGGACAGGGTTATTCTTCAATACCGGATACATCATTTCCACCACCGGTGCGGCAGGCACGCTGCTGGCGTACCTGATCGGCGCGCTGGTGGTCTGGCTGGTGATGCAGTGTCTGGGCGAGCTCTCCGTGGCGATGCCGGAAACCGGCGCGTTCCACGTCTATGCCGCCCGCTATCTTGGCCCGGCGACGGGCTACACCGTGGCGTGGCTCTACTGGCTCACCTGGACGGTGGCGCTCGGGTCGAGCTTTACCGCCGCTGGGTTCTGCATGCAGTACTGGTTCCCGCAGGTGCCCGTCTGGGCGTGGTGCGTGGTCTTCTGCGTGGTGATTTTCGGCCTTAACGTCATCTCCACGCGCTTCTTTGCCGAAGGGGAATTCTGGTTCTCGCTGGTGAAGGTCATCACCATCATCGCCTTTATCATCCTCGGCGGGGCGGCGGTCTTTGGCTTTATCCCGATGCAGGACGGTTCACCCGCGCCGGGCTTAAGTAACCTCACCGCCGAGGGCTGGTTCCCGCACGGCGGCCTGCCGATCCTGATGACCATGGTGGCGGTGAACTTTGCCTTCTCCGGGACCGAGCTTATCGGCATCGCGGCGGGTGAAACGGAAAATCCGCACAAGGTCATTCCGGTTGCGATCCGCACCACCATCGCGCGGCTGATCATCTTCTTTATCGGCACCGTGTTTGTGCTGGCGGCGCTGATCCCGATGCAGCAGGCGGGCGTGGAAAAGAGCCCGTTCGTGCTGGTGTTTGAGAAGGTCGGCATTCCTTATGCGGCTGATATTTTTAACTTCGTGATCCTGACGGCGATCCTCTCGGCGGCGAACTCCGGCTTATATGCGTCCGGGCGCATGCTGTGGTCGCTCTCGAATGAGAAAACGCTCCCGCGCTGCTTTGCCCGCGTGAACAAAAACGGCGTGCCGCTGACGGCGCTCTCGGTTTCCATGCTCGGCGGCGTGCTGGCGCTGTTCTCAAGCGTGGTGGCCCCGGACACGGTGTTTGTCGCGCTCTCGGCCATTTCTGGCTTTGCGGTGGTGGCGGTGTGGATCAGCATCTGCGCGTCGCACTTCGTCTTCCGTCGTCGCCATCTGCAGTCCGGCCAGCCGCTCTCTGCGCTGCAGTACCGCGCGCCGTGGTATCCGCTGGTGCCGGTGCTCGGTTTTATCCTCTGCGTGGTGGCCTGCGTCGGCCTGTGGTTTGACCCCAGCCAGCGCATTGCCCTTTATTGCGGGCTTCCGTTCGTCGCCCTGTGTTATGGTGCCTACTACCTGACCCGAAATATGACATCGCAGGAGCCTGAACATGTCGCAGAATAATCCGCTTACCGCCATCCTTGAAAAACAGCCGTTTGTGGTGCTGGATGGCGCAATGGCAACGGAGCTGGAAGCGCGCGGCTGTAACCTTGCTGACAGCCTCTGGTCGGCCAAAGTGCTGGTGGAAAATCCGGATCTTATCCGTGAAGTGCATCTTGATTACTACCGCGCGGGCGCGCAGGTGGCGATCACCGCCAGCTACCAGGCCACGCCTGCGGGCTTTGCGGCACGCGGTCTGGACGAGGCGCAGTCCCGCGCGCTGATTGGCAAAAGCGTGGAGCTGGCGCGCAAGGCGCGCGAAGCGTACCTGGCGGAAAATCCGCACGCGGGTACGCTGCTGGTAGCGGGCTCCGTTGGGCCTTACGGCGCGTATCTGGCGGATGGCTCAGAGTATCGCGGCGACTACGTGCGCAGTGCCGAAGAATTCACAGAATTCCACCGCCCGCGCGTGGAGGCGCTGCTGGACGCGGGTGCAGACCTGCTGGCCTGCGAAACGCTGCCGTCGTTCACGGAAATAAAGGCGCTGGCCGCGTTGCTGACGGCGTATCCCCGCGCCCGGGCGTGGTTCTCCTTCACCCTGCGCGACAGCGAGCACCTGAGCGACGGCACGCCGCTGCGGGAGGTGGTTTCTTCTCTGGAGGGCTATCCGCAGGTTGTCGCGCTGGGCATCAACTGTATCGCGCTGGAAAACACCACGGCGGCGCTGAAGCAGTTGCAAAGCCTGACGGCGCTGCCGCTGGTGGTCTACCCGAACTCGGGCGAGCATTATAATGCGGTAACCAAAACCTGGCACCACCACGGCGAAGCGTGCGAGACGCTGGCGGGGTATCTGCCGCAGTGGCTGGCGGCGGGAGCGAAGTTAATCGGCGGATGCTGTCGCACCACGCCGAAGGATATTGCTGAGCTGAACGCGCAGCGCTGAGGTTTAATGCGAGCAGTGAACAATCCCCTCGCCCCTTTGGGGAGAGGGTTAGGGTGAGGGGAAAAACCAACTGCACAATACTGACTATCCTTTCCCGCTTTTTTTCTAAAAACGAATCGTCATTAGCGATTCTTTTTTATTCCTTTATCAAAATTCCCGCGCCGGAAATACTGCCCTCATAACAACAAGGGGAGCAGGCATTATGGCAATTTCATCGCGAATCACACTTCTCGGCGCGCTGGCGCTGTGGGCATTTCAGGCGCAGGCGGTGGACGTTACCGTTGCGTATCAAACCTCGGCGGAGCCGGCGAAGGTTGCGCAGGCGGACAACACCTTTGCGAAAGAGAGCGGCGCGAACGTCGACTGGCGCAAGTTCGACAGCGGCGCGTCCGTCGTGCGTGCGTTAGCGTCCGGCGACGTGCAGATCGGCAATATCGGCTCCAGCCCGCTGGCGGTCGCGGCCAGCCAGCAGGTGCCGATTGAGGTTTTCCTGCTTGCCTCGCAGCTCGGTAACTCTGAAGCGCTGGTGGTGAAGAAAAACATCACCAAACCGGAAGACCTGATCGGCAAGCGCATCGCCGTGCCGTTTATCTCCACCACCCACTACAGCCTGCTGGCGGCGCTCAAACACTGGGGCATCAAGCCGGGTCAGGTGCAAATCATCAATCTTCAGCCGCCGGCGATTATCGCCGCCTGGCAGCGTGGGGATATTGACGGGGCCTACGTGTGGGCACCGGCAGTGAACGAGCTGGAAAAAGACGGCACCGTGCTGACCGACTCCGAAAAAGTGGGCCAGTGGGGCGCGCCGACCCTCGACGTGTGGGTAGTGCGCAAAGACTTCGCCGAGAAGCATCCTGAGGTGGTGAAAGCCTTCGCCAAAAGCGCGATTGCTGCCCAGCAGCCGTACATCAGCAATCCGGATGAGTGGCTGAAGCAGCCCGCCAACCTGGAAAAACTCTCCCGCCTGAGCGGCGTGCCGGAAGCGGACGTGCCGGGGCTGGTGAGGGGCAATACCTATCTGACCCCCGCGCAGCAGGTGCAGCAGCTGAACGGGCCGGTGAGCAAAGCGATTGTGGATACCGCCACCTTCCTGAAAGAGCAGGGCAAAGTGCCCGCGGTGGCGGCGGATTACAGCCAGTACGTCACTGACCGCTTTGTGAAATAAGGAGTCCGTCATGCTGAACATTACGAACCTGTATGCCGATTACGGTGGTAAACCCGCGCTGGAGGACATCAACCTGACGCTGGGCAGCGGTGAATTGCTGGTGGTGCTTGGCCCGTCCGGCTGCGGAAAAACCACGCTGCTGAATCTGATCGCCGGGTTTGTACCGTATCAGCACGGCACCATTCAGCTGGAAGGCAAAAAGGTGGAGGGCCCAGGCGCCGAGCGCGGCGTGGTCTTTCAGAACGAAGGATTACTTCCCTGGCGCAACGTGCAGGAAAACGTGGCGTTTGGGCTCCAGCTTGCGGGCATCAATCGCGAACAGCGGCTGGCAACCGCGCGGGCGATGCTGAAAAAAGTGGGGCTGGACGGGGCGGAAAAGCGCTTTATCTGGCAGCTTTCCGGCGGCCAGCGTCAGCGCGTCGGGATCGCCCGCGCGCTGGCGGCGAATCCGCAGCTGTTGCTGCTGGACGAGCCGTTCGGGGCGCTGGACGCCTTTACCCGCGAGCAGATGCAAACCCTGCTCCTGCGCCTGTGGCATGAGACGGGCAAGCAGGTGCTGTTAATTACCCACGATATCGAAGAGGCGGTGTTTATGGCGACGGAGCTGGTGCTGCTCTCACCGGGGCCGGGGCGCGTGCTGGAGCGTTTGCCGCTGGATTTCGCCCGTCGCTACGTCGCGGGAGAACCCGTGCGCAGCATCAAATCCGATCCGCGGTTTATTGAGCAGCGTGAATACGTCTTAAGCCGCGTGTTCGAACAGCGGGAGGCCTTCTCATGAGCATCGTCTTCAGTGAAAAAACGCGCCGCACGCGTCCGGCGCTGCGCTGGCCGTTCTCGCGCCCGCTCGCGTTGAGCGTCGGCACGCTGCTGGTGCTGCTGGCGGCGTGGTGGGCGGTTGCGGCCCAGCAGTGGGTCAGCCCGCTGTTTCTGCCGCCGCCGGGGCAGGTGCTGGCGAAACTCATCAGCATCGCCGGGCCGCAGGGCTTTATGGACGCTACGCTCTGGCAGCATCTCGGCGCAAGCCTGACGCGCATTCTGGTGGCGCTGCTGGCGGCAGTAGTTATCGGTATCCCGGTCGGGATCGCGATGGGCCTAAGCCCGACGGTGCGAGGCATTCTCGACCCGCTGATTGAGCTTTACCGCCCGGTGCCGCCGCTGGCCTATTTGCCGCTGATGGTGATCTGGTTCGGTATCGGGGAAACGTCAAAAATTCTGCTGATTTATCTGGCGATTTTCGCGCCGGTTGCCATGTCGGCGCTGGCGGGCGTGAAGAGTGCCCAGCAGGTGCGCATTCGTGCAGCGCAGTCGCTGGGCGCCAGCCGCACGCAGGTGCTGCTGTTCGTGATTTTACCCGGCGCGCTGCCGGAGATTTTAACCGGATTACGCATCGGCCTCGGCGTGGGCTGGTCCACGCTGGTGGCGGCAGAGCTGATCGCCGCCACGCGAGGATTAGGGTTTATGGTGCAGTCGGCGGGAGAGTTCCTGGCGACTGACGTGGTGCTGGCAGGGATCGCGGTGATTGCCGCGATCGCCTTCGGATTAGAACTGGGGCTGCGCGCGCTACAGCGCCGCCTGACGCCCTGGCATGGAGAAATACAATGAGTGAACGACTGACCATCACCCCGCTGGGGCCGTACATTGGTGCGCAGGTGTCGGGCCTGGATGTGACCCGCCCGCTAAGCGACAATCAGTTTGAGCAGCTGTACCACGCGGTGCTGCGCCATCAGGTGGTGTTCCTGCGCGAGCAGGCAATCACCCCGCAGCAGCAGCGCGCGCTGGCGTTGCGTTTTGGCGACCTGCATATTCACCCTGTCTATCCGTATGCGGAAGGGGTGGAGGAGATTATCGTTCTGGATACCCACAACGATAACCCGCCGGACAACGACAACTGGCATACCGACGTGACCTTTATCGAAACGCCGCCCGCGGGCGCGATTCTGGCGGCAAAATTGCTGCCGGAAACCGGCGGCGATACGCTGTGGGCCAGCGGGATTGCGGCGTTCGAGGCGCTCTCCGCGCCGTTCCGGACGCTGCTGAGCGGGCTGCGGGCGGAGCACGACTTCAAAAAATCCTTCCCGGAATACAAGTACCGTAAAAGCGAAGAGGAACATCAGCGCTGGCTGGAGGCGGTGGCGAAACATCCGCCGCTGCTGCACCCGGTGGTGCGGACCCATCCGGTCACGGGCAAGCAGGCGCTGTTCGTGAACGAAGGATTCACGACGCGCATTGTGGACGTGGCGGAAAAAGAGAGCGAGGCGCTGTTAGGTTTCCTGTTCACGCATATCACTAAGCCGGAGTTTCAGGTGCGCTGGCGCTGGCAGGAGAATGACCTGGCGATCTGGGATAACCGCGTGACGCAGCACTATGCCAATGCGGACTATCTGCCGCAGCGAAGGATTATGCAGCGGGCGACGATTTTGGGGGATAAGCCGTTTTATCGTGCGGCTTGAACCCCTCACCCTAACCCTCTCCCCAAAGGGGCGAGGGGACTGTACGGTGCGGTTTTCACCTTCTGCACAAAGGGCAAGGGGCTGTGTGGTGCGGTTTTCACCCTCTCCCTTTCAGGGAGAGGGCTGGGGTGAGGGTGTTAAATGCGCCTCAATATACCGCTGATAGCGGTTCGCCTTCAGGTAACACAAATCCACCAGCACCAGACCGTCGACGCAGTTGTTGAACGCCGGGTCGCTGCCAAAATCAATAAACTGCACGCCGCCGGGCTCGCACAGCTCGGAATACTGTTTGTAGAGCGGCGGTATGCCGCAGCCCAGATTACCGAGCAGGGATTTCAGCTTCGTCAGGTCATCCACGTAGTCCACGCCGCCAAACTGCGCGAGCACGTCCGGTAACGACGCCGGATACGGCTGACGTGACGCGGCTAGCGGGTGCGTCGCAGGGAACCACAGGCGGTAAAAGGCGACCAGCAGATCCCGCGCCGCAGGCGGTAAGCCGCCGGAGATGGAGACGGGGCCAAACAGGTAGCGATAGTGTGGGTAACGCGCCAGATAAGCCCCGATGCCGGACCACAGATAGTCCAGACCGCGACGCCCCCAGTAGCGCGGCTGAATAAAGCTGCGCCCCAGCTCAATGCCGTGCTCCAGCACGTCCTGCATTTTGTCGTCGTAGTGGAACAGGCTGTAGCTGTACAGCCCGTCAACGCCGCGTTTTTCCAGCTGCATGGCCGTCGGCATAAAGCGATACGCGCCGACGATCTCCAGATCCGCTTCATCCCAGAGGATCAGGTGCAGATAATCGTCGTCGTAGCTGTCGGTGTCCCGGCGTTTCCCGCTCCCTTCCTCTACCGCGCGAAACGCAATCTCGCGCAGGCGGCCCAGCTCGCGCAGAAGCGGCGCCTCTTCCTGCCCGTTGCGCTGCCACAGGTAGATGGTTTTGCCGTCGCTGGTTTTACCCAGACACTCGGCCTGCGCCAGCTCGCGTTTCAGGGTGGCCCGGTCTTCCGGACGGGCGATGGCGCACTGGGTTTTGAAGACGCCAGGCAATCCCTTGCCAAGACGCATCACGTGCTGACGGCACTGCTCGGCCATCTCACGCGACGAAAGGGTGGCGCTATGCCAGTGATGCCAGGCGATCTGCTGGCCGATTTTAATCGGCAGCTGGCTGTGGCGGCGGCGGAACATCTGCTGCATCAGCAGCAGCATCGACAATGTCGGCGACACCAGCGTGCTGGCATAAAAGAGCAGGCTGTTGTGCGCCTGAATATGCACCGGCAGCAGCGGGGCGCGCAGCTTGCTGGCGAGTTTGATAAAGCCGGAGTGCCATTTTTTATCGCGAATGCCTTTGCGCGTGGGGCGTGAAACTTCTCCCGCCGGGAAGAAGATCAGCACGCCCGCGTTTTGCAGATGCTGCTCCATCTGAACCAGAGACGATTTCGCCGTCCTGCCGCCCATATTGTCCACCGGAATAAACAGCGAACTGAGAGGCTCAAGGTGGGTCAGCATCCGGTTGGTCACGACTTTAACGTCGCGTCGCACGCGGGAGACGGCGTACATTAGCGCCAGCCCGTCCAGCGTGCCTGTCGGGTGGTTGGCAATAATGACCAGCGGGCCATGTTCGGGGATTTGTTCAAGATCGCGGGCGGAAACGGTGCAGAGAATATCAAGGTGCTCCAGAACTTGCTCCACCATATCCAGTCCTTTCAGGTGGCGGTGAGCGGCGGCAAACTGCTGGAACTCTTCTTCGTAAAACAGCCTTTTTAACAGACTTTTTTGCCAGGGTGCAGGCCTCGCCTGAGGCCAAAGATCGTCGAGAACGCTATCGAGGCTAAACATGATTACTCCTCCTGCCGTCTTGCGAAGACAGTAGAAGGAGCAGATGTCGGTTGTATTGCAGTTTGGTGAAGATTAGCGGAGGATTTTTTTCTCGGCCAGATCCAGCGCGAAGTAGCTGAAGATCAGATCAGCGCCCGAGCGTTTGATCGCGCCCAGGCTTTCGAGGATCACTTTCTCTTCGTCGATTGCCCCGGCCAGCGCGGCGAATTTGATCATCGCGTATTCGCCGCTCACCTGGTAAGCCCCCAGCGGCAGTTCGGTGCGCTCGCGGATGTCGCGCAGGATATCGAGATACGCGCCAGCCGGTTTCACCATCAGGCAGTCTGCGCCCTGGGCTTCATCAAGCAGGGATTCACGAATCGCTTCCCGGCGGTTCAGCGGGTTCATCTGGTAGGTCTTACGATCGCCCTTCAGCGCCGTACCCGCTGCTTCACGGAACGGGCCGTAGAAGGAGGAGGCAAACTTGGTGGAGTAGGACATGATGGCGGTGTCGGTAAAGCCTGCCGCGTCCAGCGCCTGACGGATCGCCTGAACCTGGCCGTCCATCGCCGCAGACGGCGCGATGAAATCCGCACCCGCAGCGGCAGCCACGACCGCCTGCTTGCCGAGGTTCAGCAGGGTGGCATCGTTGTCTACGCCGTGATCGCACAGCACGCCGCAGTGGCCATGGGAGGTGTATTCGCAGAAACAGGTGTCGGACATGACCACCATCTCCGGCACGGTCTCTTTGCAGATGCGGGACATGCGGGCCACGAGGCCGTCTTCTTTCCAGGCATCGCTGCCGGTCGCGTCGGTATGATGGGAAATGCCGAAGGTCATCACCGAGCGGATCCCCGCATTGGCGATGCGTTCGATCTCGCGCGCCAGGTATTTTTCAGGAATGCGCATCACGCCCGGCATGGCTTCGATGGCTTTGTAGTCATCAATCTCTTCTTCGACAAAAATCGGCAACACCAGATCGTTTAAGGTCAGTGTTGTCTCTTCAAACATAGCGCGCAGTGCAGGTGACTTGCGCAGGCGGCGGGGACGTGCAATTAAATCGGTCATGGTATGCCTGATGTTTGTGGAACAAAGAAGGTTAGTGTAACCGAAAGCGTCGTGAGGTGTTTATTAAAGTGGGCGGTTTAGCGGTAGATAATGCAAGACTGCGGGAGGGGGGAGCGTTCGGGGCAAACGGTTTAACATCAACCGCTTGCCCACGGAGTATTAAGATTAGTTAGACGCGGTAAGTACCTGGGCTTTATTGGCGCTCAGTTCGGCCACCAGGTTATTAATGCCGTCACTCATATTAACGAAGCGCGTGTTCGGAGAACGGGTGACCACCACAAACGCGCCCACGTTGGACTGCGGAATCATTGCCATGTAGGTGATGAATCCGCCGCCGCCGCCGGTTTTCTGAATAATGCCCGGACGGCCATTTTTCGGTGCCATATAGACCCAGCCCAGGCCGAGCGCATCGGCTTTACCCGGCACGTCCATCCCGATGACGCGGTGCAGCTGAGTACGCTGATAGATGAGGGTCTGCATACGATCGGCCTGACTGCTGCGGGAGTAGAAATCCGAAGAAAGGAACTGCTGCATCCAGCGCATCATGTCGCCAGGGGTGGAATAGACTCCGCCGCTGCCGACGGCCGCCAGCGTGTTGTTACACGGGCTTGCGCCTTTCTCTGCCACCATCAGGCGTTTGCACTGGTCCGGGGAAGGGGTAAAGGTGGTGTCTTTCATGCCCAGCGGACGCGTGATCTGCTCTTCAAAAAGCTGCGGGTAAGGTTTGCCCGCTGCCGCTGAGAGCGCATCCGCCAGCAGATCGAACGCCAGGTTCGAGTAAGAGGCCTGCGAGCCCGGGGCGGATTTCAGCGTGGCGGTGCTCAGGTAGTTCCAGCGCTGCTGGCGCGTTGGCCAGACAAAAACGTCGCGGTGCGCCGCGCCGCCCGGCTGTTCGCGGGGCAGAGCGCTGGTGTGCGTCGCGAGGTTAACAAGGCGAATTGGCGTGCCCTGATACGTCGGCACGCGGGCCCCCGGCGGGGCGTATTTGCTGAGCGGATCGTCGAGCTTCACCACGCCCTGGTCGAGCAGCTTCACCAGCATTTCACTGGTCATCAGCTTGGTTAAGGACGCAACGCGCACAACGGAATCCAGCTGCGGGCGAACGTTATTACCTGGACGCGTTTCACCAAAGCTGCGGAAAACGCGCTGGTTGCCGTCGATGACCACCATTGCCATCCCGGTCGCGCCGCTGCCGTAATAGATAAGGTTCGCGTAGCGATCGGCAATATCTGAAGCCAAAACGGGTGCCGTCAGCGGCTGGGCTGCCTGGGCGGTGGAGAAGCTCACCGCACACAGCGCGGCAAAAGAGAGCAGACAACGTTTCAACGAAAAGCATCCATGAAGTGAATGAGGAAAGTAATGGGTATTTATACTACTAATCGGCACCGTGCAATGCCCCGAATAGTATAACCATAGCGAGAAAAACGTAACCATGGGTAAATATGAAGAATTTCCCTGCGAGCGCTCTCCCATTTTGTGACATCGGGCTTATGATAGGCACCAGTGTTACTCAATCTTGCGGAGAACGGTATGTCTGAAAAGCGTGTGGTAATGGTGGTTGATATGCAGAACGGGGTGTTTGAAACCCCGCGTCATCAGCGCGAGAAGTGTGTCTCTTTGATCAACCAGCTTACGCAGGCTGCCGACACGGTGATTTTTATTCAGCATGCCGAGGCCGGGGGGCTGGAAGAGGGAAGTGACGGGTTTGCATTGCTGCCTGAACTCTATCAACCTGCTGGCGCGCTGTACGTGACCAAGACCGCCTGTGATGCTTTTTACGACACCACGCTTGAAGCGCTGTTACGCGAGCAGGGCATTCGCGAGTTTGTCATCTGCGGGTGCGCCACCGATTACTGCGTTGACGCCACGGTCAAGAATGGCGTCAGCCGCGGTTACCACATTACCGTGGCGGAAGATGCCCATACCACCGCCAACCGCCCGGCTGCCGAAGCACAGATCCTGATTAACCACCACAACGACGTCTGGCGAAACTTCATTGCGCCGGCGAACCCTGTCGCGGTGAAACGCACCGAAACAATTCTCGAAAACTGGAAAGCGAACTAATAATCAACCCACGGGTCTGACCTTTTTGCCCGAGCCGGGGGACCGGCTCGGGCAAGGTATTCGTGTGGTGATGTGTTGAGCACAGCAACAACCATAACAACAAGAAGGAAGTATCATGTTTAAGTCTTTTTTCCCAAAGCCGGGGCCTTTTTTCCTGTCGGCATTTATTTGGGCACTGATCGCCGTCGTGTTCTGGCTGGCGGGCGGCGGTGCATGGCTGACGCGCATCGTGGGGGCAACAGGCGAGGTGCCGATTAGCGCGGCGCGCTTCTGGTCGTTCAGCTATCTGCTGTTTTATGCCTATTACGCTCTGTGCGTCGCGCTGTTTGCGCTGTTCTGGTTTAATTATTCCCCTCATCGCTGGCAGACGTGGTCCATTCTGGGAACGTCGCTGATTATTTTTGTCACCTGGTTTCTGGTCGAAGTGAGCGTAGCCATTAACGCGTGGTATGCCCCGTTCTACGATCTCATCCAGAAAGCGCTGAGCGCCCCTAACCGGGTGCCAATCGGCGAGCTTTACAATCAGTTAAAAATTTTTATGGGCATTGCGATGATCGCCGTCACCGTGGCGGTGCTGAATAATTTCTTCGTCAGCCATTACGTCTTTCGCTGGCGTACGGCGATGAACGAATTCTACATGACCCACTGGGAGCGTCTGCGCCATATTGAAGGTGCTGCTCAGCGCGTTCAGGAAGACACCATGCGTTTCGCGTCAACGCTTGAGGATATGGGCGTCAGCCTGCTTAATGCCATCCTGAAACTGTTTGCGTTCTTACCGATTCTGGTTGCGCTTTCTCCCCATATTTCAGCCTTGCCGATTGTCGGACATTTACCGTACGGCCTGCTCATCCCGGCGCTGGTCTGGTCGCTTATGGGCACAGGCCTGCTCGCCGTCGTCGGGATTAAGCTGCCGGGCTTAGAGTTTAAAAATCAGCGTGTTGAAGCGGCCTATCGTAAGGAACTGGTCTACGGAGAGGACGACCCAACGCGCGCTGCGCCCCCGACGATAAAAGAGCTGTTCCGCAACGTCCGTTTCAACTATTTCAGGCTCTATTTCCACTACATGTATTTCAATATTGCCCGTATTTTCTATCTGCAGGTCGATACTGTTTTTGGACTATTCCTGTTGTTCCCGTCTATTGTTGCGGGAACAATCACGCTGGGCTTACTGACCCAGATTACCAACGTGTTCGATCAGGTCAGAAACTCGTTCCAGTATCTGATCAACTCCTGGACTACGCTGGTGGAGCTGATGTCCATATACAAACGTCTGCGCAGCTTTGAACATGAGCTGGACGATCGGGACCTGCAGGAAGTCACCAACACATTTAGCTAATACAGGGAGTTGCTATGTCTTTTGCCGTACCGCGTGCGTTACCGCTGTCCTTGCTGGCTGCCCTCGTTCTGGCGGGCTGTGCCGAAAAAGGGGCTGCTCCGCTTAAAAAGGGCGAGAAGCCCGTGGATGTCGCAAGCGTTGTGCGGCAAAAAATGCCCGCCAGCGTGAAGGATCGCAGTGCGTGGGCCGATGCGCTGGCAAAAACCTTTGAAAGCCAGAAGATTGCCCCTACCGAGGAGAATATCTGCTCGGTGCTGGCGGTGGCGCAGCAGGAGTCGATGTACCAGTCAGACCCGGTGGTGCCGGGTCTCAACAAAATCGCCTGGAAAGAGATCGACCGCCGCGCGGAATCGATGCATATCCCGGTGTTCCTCGTGCATACCGCGCTGAAAATCACCTCGCCAAACGGCAAAAGCTACAGCGAACGGCTGGACACGGTGAAAACCGAAAAACAGCTCAGCGCCATCTTTGATGATTTCATTAACATGGTGCCGATGGGGCAGAAGCTGTTTGGCTCTCTGAACCCGGTTCATACCGGCGGCCCGATGCAGGTGAGCATTGCGTTTGCCGAGAAGCATACCGACGGCTACCCGTGGGAAATTGACGGTACGGTGCGTCAGGAGGTCTTCTCCCTGCGCGGCGGGCTGTGGTTCGGCACCTATCATCTGCTGAACTATCCGGCGAACTACAGCGAGCCCCTGTACCGCTTCGCAGACTTTAACGCGGGCTGGTATGCCAGCCGTAACGCGGCGTTTCAGAGCGCGGTCAGCCGCGCAAGCGGCGTTAAGCTGGCGCTGGACGGCGATCTTATCGCCTACGGCAGCAGCGAGGCGGGAAGCACCGAGCGGGCGATCCGGAAATTATCGACAACGCTTGATATGAGCAACAGCGACATTCGCCGTCAGCTTGAGAAAGGCGACAGCCTGGCATTTGAGAAAACGGATCTCTACAAGAAGGTGTTTGCCCTTGCAGAGAAGAAGAGTGGGAAAACGTTACCGAGGGCTGTCCTGCCGGGGATTCAGCTGGAAAGCCCGAAGATCACGCGTAATCTGACCACCGCATGGTTCGCGAAACGCGTGGACGATCGACGGGCTCGCTGTATGGGGCTTTAATGGCGACGACGAAAGCGCAGGACGAGCGCGACAACGCCTAAAATCATACACCCCGCGAGGAAAGGAACGAGGCCAAACAGCGTGCTCACGCCAAACCCGATTTCAACCCGCGGGCGTCCGTTATCCTGCACCTGCATCAGGTGTTCATAAACGCCTGGCGCGTGCACCAGCATATTAAGCAGCTGGGAGCCAGCCCAGAAGCAGAACAGGACAAACAGGGCATACGCGATATTACCCGCCGTGGAGGTTTTTGGTTTGCCGCCAAAAATCGGTTTCGACAATGTAAAGTCAGCCATGTTGACCTCCCGAAATATCACTCTGTTTTAATACGCGTCTTACGGGGTGAGTTTGACAGGTCAACGCATTTGTCAATATCAGAATCGTGGTAATTTTCGCTCAGGATTTCTCCTGGATTGTTGATTTCTGCAGCATGTCACAATTTGTTAACTTAAATGAAACTGCGCCGCATTTCAGAATTTCCGCATCTGCCACAGACCTGGCGGTAAAACTGTGAGAGGATGTCTTTTTTCCCTGCCGGAGTTGTTATGAAGCTCACGTCCAAACTTCGCCGTGACTGGCACTACTACGCCTTTGCCATCGGGCTGATCTTTATTCTTAACGGCGTCGTGGGGCTGTTGGGATTTGAAGCAAAAGGCTGGCAAACCTATGCCGTGGGTCTGGTGACCTGGGTGATCAGTTTCTGGCTGGCAGGGTTGATTATCCGCCGCCGTCCGGAAGAGACGACAGCGGAGGAGACGGCTAAGGGTGCCGATTAACCTTTAACAGAACTCTTCAGAGCGCTGTCGGCGGCGTGACGCTCCAGCGCCAGTTCGATCAGGCGGGTGATCAGCTCAGAGTAGCCAAGCCCGCTGGCCTGCCACAGTTTTGGATACATGCTGATATTGGTGAAACCCGGCAGCGTGTTGATTTCATTGATCACCACCTCGTTCTCCGGCGTCAGGAACACGTCCACGCGCGCCATGCCGCTGCAGCCGAGCGTCTGATAGGCATGAATGGCGATCGTCCGGATCTTATCGTTGATGGCCGGATCGATATCCGCAGGAACAACAACCTGGGCGCCTTTATCATCAATGTATTTGGTGTCGTACGAGTAGAAGTCGCTGTTTAAGACCACTTCACCGCAGGTGCTGGCCTGTGGAAAATCGTTGCCCAGCACCGCGCACTCAATTTCTCGGCCTTTGATCCCCTGCTCAACCACCACTTTATGGTCGAACTCGAACGCCAGACGGACGGCTTGCGTGAACTCTGCTTCGGTGGTGACTTTGCTGACCCCCACGGAGGAGCCCTGGTTGGCTGGCTTCACAAACAGCGGCAGACCCAACTCAGCGCTAATCTGTGCGAAGCTGTGCTTGTCGCGGTTGGCGCGGGTGAGGGTCACGAATGGCGCAATATTCAGCCCGGCATCGCGCAGCAGCCGTTTGGTGACGTCTTTGTCCATGCAGGCGGCGGATCCCAGCACGTCCGAGCCCACGAACGGCAGGTTAGCCATGCGTAACATCCCCTGCAGGGAACCGTCTTCGCCGAGGGTGCCGTGCACGATAGGGAAGACCACGTCGATCTGGGCGAGAGCCTGCGCGTTGCCGGCGTCGATAAGCTGTCCCTTCACAACGCCGGGAACGGTGGCAACGCTAATTTCCGAAGGATTAAGGGCAATGTGTGCCGGATCGTGGGCATTCAGCAGATACTGGCTGGCATCGTTAACGTGCCACTGGCCCTGTTTATCAATGCCCAGCAGCACCACGTCGAAACGGCTTTTATCGATCGCATCGACGATATTTTTAGCCGATTGCAAGGACACCTCGTGCTCCGCTGATTTTCCCCCAAAGACAATACCTACGCGCTGCTTTGCCATCTTACTCTCTTCCAGTCTGACGAAAAGCCAATAACATACCACGATGCCCTGCGGGTTTCGCGGCCTTCTGCCATAATGTTTTGGGAACAGTGAGGGGGGAGAGTGAAAGGAAAAACGCTGCTGACCATTTTCATCCTTGGAGCAATCGCAACGGCGGGCTATCGCTGGTTGCCGTCTCACTACAACCCTTTCACGCCGCTGAACCTGGACGACCCGCCTGGCCGTATTACCCAGTATAAGCTGCGGCGCTTAACGCCCGAAGCCTGCGCGAGCCTGTTAGCACAGGCTAATCAAAAAAACCTGATCCGCACCCAGGCGGTCGCTGACAGCGACGGGGAATGCCCGCTGAACAACGTCGTGCGCGTGCGTGACTTCGGCCCGGTGAGCCTGAACGGCAGTTTTCTTGCCAGCTGTCCGCTGGCGCTCAGCTCAGCCCTGTTCGTCAGCCAGCAGGCCCGGCCCCTGACCAAACGCTTTACCGGCAGTGAACTGACGCGCATTGAGCACCTCGGCAGCTTTGCCTGCCGCAATATCTATCACCGGCCCGATGCGCGGCGCAGCGAGCATGCCACGGCAGACGCGCTGGATATCGCCGCTTTTCGGCTGGCGAACGGAGAGCGCGTTACGGTACTTAACGGCTGGAAATCGGCAAAAACGCAGCCCTGGCTGAAGGCTCTGCTGGCGGCAAGCTGCGGCTACTACGGAAACGGTCTTGGGCCGGAATATAACGCGGCGCACGCCAGCCACTTTCATCTGGGAATGCGCGGCTTTGGTCTCTGCCGCTGAAGCATAATCTTCCGCCAGAAAATGGATGAATTGTGACTTATTTCACAAATATGATGACTGGGAAGATAAAACACCAAAGTCAGCGAGGCCGCATCTCTGGTGCGACGTTAAGGCGCGTAACTTGCTAATCTGACGGCGAATTCGCCTAAAAATGAAGACTATTTCTGTATGGAATCCTGGAAAGTTAATCTTATCTCGGTCTGGTTCGGCTGCTTCTTCACCGGGCTTGCCATCAGCCAGATCCTGCCGTTCCTGCCGCTGTATGTGTCACAGCTGGGGGTCACCTCCCACGAAGCGCTCTCCATGTGGTCCGGGCTGACGTTCAGCGTTACGTTTCTGGTCTCCGCCATTGTGTCACCGATGTGGGGCAGCCTGGCGGATCGGAAAGGGCGCAAGCTGATGCTGCTGCGCGCCTCGCTCGGGATGGCGATTGCTATTCTGCTCCAGGCCTTCGCCACCAACGTCTGGCAGCTGTTTTTCCTGCGGGCGGTGATGGGGCTGACGTCCGGGTATATTCCCAACGCCATGGCGCTGGTTGCCTCTCAGGTGCCGCGCGAGCGCAGCGGCTGGGCGCTGAGTACGCTTTCCACCGCCCAGATCAGCGGCGTTATCGGCGGCCCGCTGCTGGGAGGCTTTCTGGCTGACCATGTCGGTCTGCGTGCGGTATTCATCATCACCGCAATCCTGCTGGTGATCAGCTTTCTGGTTACGCTCTTTCTTATCAAAGAGGGTGGCCGCCCCGTTATCAGTAAATCTGAGCGCCTGAGCGGCAGGGCCGTCTTCGCCTCGCTGCCTTACCCCGGACTCGTGATTAGCCTGTTTGTCACCACCATGGTGATCCAGCTCTGCAACGGTTCGGTCGGCCCGATTCTGGCGCTGTTTATCAAGTCGATGGAGCCGGACAGCAATAATATCGCCTTTCTCAGCGGCATGATCGCCGCCGTGCCGGGCGTCTCCGCGCTGATCTCTGCCCCGCGTCTGGGAAAACTGGGCGACAGGATCGGCACGGCGCGCATCCTGATGGCGACGCTGATTTTTGCGGTGGTGCTCTTTTTCGCCATGTCGTTTGTTACCTCTCCGCTTCAGCTGGGCGTGCTGCGGTTTTTACTCGGCTTTGCGGATGGCGCTATGTTGCCGGCCGTACAGACACTGCTGGTCAAATATTCCAGCGACCAGGTCACGGGGCGTATTTTTGGCTATAACCAGTCGTTTATGTATTTAGGCAACGTTGCCGGTCCGCTTATTGGTGCATCCGTTTCTGCAATGGCGGGTTTTCGCTGGGTATTTGCCGCGACGGCGATTGTCGTTTTAATCAATATTATCCAGCTGGCTACTGCCCTGCGTCGCCGCAGGCAATTAGCGGAGGCGAAATCAGCGAAATAACCTTTTTGCAGATGTATTATATATTCTTATGGTAGCCGCATTTTTATATAACAAAATGCGGCGTTTTTTTATAGAAAAACGTTTCGCTGAAAAGATCGCTGCGCTAATTTGGCGGCAATGTCACTTTTGCATAAGATAATACTTTTCTCCGCTTTGCATATTTCATTCCTGGTGTTAATTTCAGAGGAAATCCCATAAGGAAATAGCACGATGAAAAATCTCATTGCTGAGTTGCTGGTTAAGCTTGCACAAAAGGAAGAGGAGTCGAAAGAGCTGGTCGCCCAGGTCGAAGCGCTGGAAATTGTTGTCACCGCGCTGCTGCGGCAGATGGCAACATCTGACCAGCAGGCGTTAATCGATAGCATTGAAGGGGCGCTGGATAAGGCACGGCCCGATACCCAGGTTCCGCCAGAGGATGCCGAGTTGCTGCAGCAATACGTAAAGAAGCTGTTGAGGCATCCGCGCAGTTAAGCCGTTACTGACATGTCATAGGATTGTCATGCAGGATGCCTGAGTCGCTCTGTTTTATTTTTGTATTTGTACATGAAGAAATTAAATTGAAACAGAGCGCGCTTTTTATCGCGTTACATCCCCTGTTAATTACCCCGGCGATTTATGCCGATACCGCCAATTCCTGCGCGCTGGATCTGAAATGATAAATTCCCGGCGTAAATCACATCTGCCGGGTGGTTTTTTTCCCGTCACGAACCAGACTTACAGGGAATGTTCACAAAAGGATGGTGCAATGAAAACAACATTACTGGTTACTCTGCTCTCCGGCCTGTTCCTGATCTCCTCGGCGAACGCGGAAGAAAAAACATTAACGCCGCAACAGCAACGCATGACCACCTGTAATCAACAGGCGACGTCCCAGAGTCTGAAGGGGGATGCACGTAAAACCTATATGAGCGACTGCCTGAAAAACGGTGCCGCGAAACCCGGTGAAAAAAGCCTGACGCCGCAGCAGCAAAAAATGCGCGAGTGTAATGCGAAAGCGACCGAGCAGTCCCTTAAGGGCGACGATCGCAGCAAGTTCATGAGTGCCTGCCTGAAGAAAAAAGTGTAGTTCTAACGGGTGAGCGGCTCCGGCGGCTCACCCGAAATTTCATACTTTCCCCGCAGACCCCCTCTCTATAATTTGGGAAAATGTTTCAGAATATTCCCAAAAATGATGAATGATGACGTTTATTACAATAAAAAGCGCATTCGGGGAGAGTGGAGTTTAACCCTTTCTCAGGATGACCCTCACCGTACCGGCATCCAGTTTGCCAGGCGAGCCCGGCTGGCCCGCGTTGTCGGGCTGGCGGCGATGTTTTTCCCCGTGGCGGAGATGCTGGTCAGCCGTTTTTTACCTGGCGGCTGGTGGTTGTTGCTGGTGGGGTGGGCATTCATCTGGCCGCATTTTGCCTGGCAGTTATCCTGCCGCGCCGCCTCACCTCATCAGCAGGAGATCTTCAACCTTAAGACGGATGCCATTGTCGCCGGGCTCTGGATTGGCGTGATGGGAATTTATGCGTTACCTGCGGCAGCGCTGGTGATGATGGTGGGAATAAATATGATGGGCTCAGGGGGCTGCCGTCTGTTTATTTCGGGGGTGGCGCTCACCGCGCTTTCCGTGCTGGTCACATTACCCCTCGTTGGCAGCGCGGTGCCCTTTAATCCGGGGGCGCTGGAGTGGGGCTTAACGCTTCCCATCCTTATGCTTTATCCCATGCTGTTTGCCTGGCTTAGCCATCGAACGGCCGTCAGGCTGGTGGAACATAAGCGGCGGCTGGAAATGATGAGCACCCGTGACGGTATGACCGGGGTCTTTAACCGCCGACATTGGGAGATGCTGCTGCGCAATGAATTTGAGCGCTGTCGCCGGAGCCACTGCACCGCCACGATATTGCTGATTGATATCGACCACTTTAAAAACATCAACGATACCTGGGGGCACGACGCAGGCGACAAGGCCATCGTGGCCATCACCCGCCAGCTTCAGATGTCGGTACGGTCGGGCGATGCGATTGGCCGGTTTGGCGGGGATGAGTTCGCGGTGATTATGTCCCAGACTGCCGCTGAAAGCGCCATCGCCGTCATGTCGCGGGTTCACGCGCGGCTGGAAACGCTGTCGTTACCGTGCGCGCCGAAAGAACCTCTGCGCATCAGCGTGGGCGTGGCTCCCTGGGGGCCGCAGTTTGTGCACTATCGGGAATGGCTGAAGGCGGCAGATGTGGCGCTGTACAAGGCGAAAAATGCCGGGCGCGGCCGCACCGAAGTGGCCGCCTGACGCCCGGCCAGATATCAGGATTTACTCAGCTTCTCTGACTTTTCCATGCATTTTGCCATCGCCTCGATGACGGCCGAACGGAACCCGCGCTCTTCCAGCACCCGCACCGCTTCGATGGTGGTACCGGCCGGGGAGCAAACCATATCCTTCAGTTCACCCGGGTGTTTACCGGTCTCCAGCACCATTTTGGCGGAGCCCATGACGGCCTGCGCGGCGAATTTATACGCCTGGGCGCGCGGCATGCCGCCAAGCACGGCGGCGTCCGCCATCGCTTCTAAAAACATGAAAACGTACGCGGGGGCTGAACCGCTCACGCCGACCACCGGATGGATCATGGATTCTGCAATCACTTCCGCCTCGCCGAAGCAGCGGAAAATGTTCAGCACGTCCGCCACCTCTTCTGAGGTCACCAGCGCGTTAGGGGTGACGGAGGTCATACCGGCGTTGACCAGTGAAGGGGTATTCGGCATCGCGCGGACGATTTTACGATCGTGGCCCAGCGCGCGCGCCAGCTGATCGAGCGTCACGCCTGCGGCAATCGACACGACCAGCGTCTCTTTGTTCAGGCTGGAGGTGATGTCGCTTAACACTTTGATCATGATGTTCGGCTTAACGGCACCAAAGACGATATCGGCAACCTGGGCCACCTCCTGCGCGCTTTCGGCGGCGTTGATCCCGTATTGATCGCGCAATGCGGCGACGTTCTCCGGTGACGGGGTATAGACCCAAATCTGACCCGGCAGAACCTGCCCGCTGGCGATCAGGCCGCCCAGGATGGCTTTGCCCATGTTACCGCAGCCGATAAACCCGATTTTCTTGTCCATCATGATTCTCCGTCATTATGCGTTGTTTTCTCTGATTGATAGCTTAACAACGAAATGCAGGCGACAATAGTCGGCAGAGTCATTATGGGGAGACAACATGGCGATTTGGGTTGATGCGGACGCGTGTCCGAATGTGATTAAAGAGATTTTATTCCGCGCCGCCGAGCGCGTTCAGATGCCGCTGACGCTGGTGGCGAACCAGAATATTCGCGTCCCGCCTTCGCGGTTCATCCGTTCTTTACGCGTGCCAGCCGGGTTCGACGTGGCGGATAATGAAATTGTTCGTCTGTGCAGCGCGGAAGATCTGGTCATCACCGCCGATATACCGCTGGCGGCGGAAGTGCTTGAGAAAGGGGCGGCGGCGCTCAATCCGCGCGGCGAGCGTTATTCGCCTTCGACCATCCGGGAAAAACTCACTATGCGTGATTTTATGGATACGATGCGGGCCAGCGGCGTGCAGACCGGCGGGCCGGACAGCCTGTCCCAGCGCGATCGCCAGCAGTTTGCTGCCGAACTGGATAAATGGCTGCTGGAAGTGAAGCGCCGTACGGCGTAATGATAATTATTGTCAATATGTGGTACAGTGTGGCCTCCACAGGGTTGTCATCCCGTACCGCTTTGCAGTAAAGTAATCGACACATCTTCTGCAATTATTTCTTTACACTCTTCAGCCATTCGGCATCAAGGGGAACACCTGGCTATGACCCAACCCATCTTTTTAGTTGGCCCCCGCGGCTGTGGGAAAACCACCGTTGGCGTGGAACTGGCACGCGCGTGTCATCGTCAGTTTGTTGATACCGACCACTGGCTGCAGACCGAAGCCGGCAAAACCATCGCCGACATCGTTGAGCAAGAGGGATGGGAAAGCTTTCGCGCCCGCGAAACGGCCGCGCTGAAAGCGGTCACCACGCCGTCAGCCGTCATTGCGACGGGAGGCGGCATTGTTCTGGCCGAATGTAATCGTCACTTTATGCGCGAAAAAGGCATTGTGATCTATCTCTGCGCGCCGGTGGCGGCTCTGGTAGGGCGCCTTGAGGCATTTCCTGAAGAGGGACAACGCCCGGCGCTGACGTCACGACCGCTCAGCGAAGAGGTGAGCGAAGTGCTGGCCGAGCGTGATGCCCTCTACCGTGAAGCGGCGCACCATGTCGTGGATGCCTCTGCGGCCCCGGAAGATGTGGTAATTCAGATTATTACCGCCCTGCGTCTGGCGTGTGCCAGCTAACCGCCGTCTATACTGATAGCTCAGACATAAAAAAAGGATGAGCTATGCCAACCAGACCTCCCTATCCGCGCGAAGCACGTATCGTTACCGTTGAAAAAGGCAATGGCGACCAGACCGTGACCTGGTACCAGCTGCGTGCCGATCACCCCAAGCCGGACTCGCTGATCAGTGAACATGAGACTGAACAGGAAGCGCTGGATGCCAAACGGCGCTACGAAGATCCCGAAAAGTCGTGAATGTTTTCCTAAACGCTCCAATACCGTGCCTGAATCACACTTTTTACTCATCGCAAATGTTAAGCAGGAGTTAATATTTAGTTATTACAGGTAGCTCCGTTACCGGCAGGCGATCTTTACATTTCGGGGCAGAGATCGCCTGCTACGCTTGGTGCTGTTTTGTTGAAAAAACGAACTGTACAGCGTAGTGAGCCTGTACCTGTGTACACGTTTTTGTAGTGATGGAAGGCGAAGAAGATGAAGGCAACGTTGGCGATCCTCACCATTGGTGTGGTCCCTGTAAGCGAAGTGTTACCGCTCTTAACCGAGCATGTATCTGAACAACAGATCACGCATCTCAGCCTGCTGGGTAAGATGAGTCGGGAAGAGGTCATGGAAGACTACGCTGTAGAGGCAGGGGAGGATCCCCTGGCGACGTTATTAAGCGACGGTAAACTGGCGCATGTTTCTCGACAGAAAATAGAGCGCTCGCTGCAGGCAGTAATAGAAGTACTCGATAATCAACAATATGACGTTATTTTGCTGATGAGCACCGCCCCCATTAAGGGACTCATTGCGCGCAATGCGATTTTGCTTGAGCCGATGCGCATTATTCCTCCGCTGGTGGCCTCCATTGTTGACGGGCATCAGGTGGGGGTAATTGTCCCCATTGAGGAGCTCATGGACAACCAGGAAGCAAAATGGCACATGCTCGAAAAAACGCCCCTGTATGCCCTGGCAAACCCCTTCTGGGACAGCGAGGCTAAACTTATTGCTGCCGGGAAGGAGCTGCTGGAGAGAGGGGCAGATGTATTGATTCTGGACTGTCTTGGTTTCCACCAGCATCACCGGGATTTACTGCAAAAGGCGCTGGACGTACCGGTGCTGTTGTCCAACGTTCTGATGGCTCGCCTGGCCTCAGAGCTTCTGACGTAATGATTTTGCGTGACAGGTGATGAGCATGGCCCCTATAGTGAATTTTTATCTCTGAATATAAGGGCCAGTTCATGCTTCAAAGTAACGAATACTTTTCCGGTAAAGTGAAATCCATCGGTTTTACCAGCAGCAGCACTGGCCGCGCCAGTGTGGGCGTTATGGCCGAAGGGGAATACACCTTTGGCACGGCGGAAGCGGAAGAGATGACGGTGGTCAGCGGCGCGCTGAACGTCTTACTGCCGGGTGAAACGGAATGGAAAGTTTACGCTGCCGGGCAAGTTTTCAACGTCCCTGGCCACAGCGAATTTCATTTGCAGGTCGCTGAACCGACCTCTTATCTGTGCCGCTACCTGAAATAATCTTCTTTCCTCTCCCCTTTGGGGAGAGGAGCAGTGTGAGGGGAAATTATCTCTGCGCTTCGCCGCCGAGACCTTCCACCAGATTCTGAATTAACGCGGCCAGCTCGCCGGTCATCAGGATAAAGTCCGCGTCAAAGCGCTGGGCGTAATCCTCCCGGTCGATATCTTCGTTTTGATCGCGCAGCTCGTCGCAGAACTTCAGACGCTTCACGGAGCCGTCGTCGCACATCACGAACTGAATGCGCTGCTGCCAGTCGAGCGCCAGTTTGGTGACCACTTTGCCCGCTTCAATGTGTACGGCGATCTCGTCGCTCACCAGATCCTGCTTTTTCGCGCGGATCACGCCGCCATCTTCCAGCAGGGCTTTCAGCTCGGCTTCGTCCAGGATCTGGAAACCTTGCGCCGCGGTACCGCTGCGGACCCACTCGGTCAGAGTCAGCTCAATCGGCGTTTCCAGCGCCAGCGGTACGACCGGTAAAGAGCCGATGCTTTTACGCAGCAGGGCTAGCGTGTCTTCCGCTTTTTTGGCGCTGGCGCAGTCCACCATGATCAGCCCGTTAACGGTATCGATCCACATCATCGTCTGGCTGAAGCGGCTGAAGGCGCGCGGCAGCAGAGAGTGCAGAACTTCATCTTTCAGCGAATCTTTTTCGGTTTTTTTCAGCTTGCGGCCCTGTTCGGCTTCCAGCTTGAAAATTTTTGCTTCAAGCGCCTGCTTAACCACCGGCGTGGGCAGAATTTTCTCTTCTTTGCGGGCGCAGACGATGATTTGACCCGTGCTGCTTGCGTGGGTCAGTGCATCGCTTTGTGAACCCATTGGCGGAACCCAACCGGTTTTCGCCATATCCTGGCTACCGCAAGGGGAAAAGCTATAAGCGGCTAACTGTTTTTCCATCTCTTCTGCGCGCAGCGAAACGTCGCGGCTGAGACGGTAAACCATCAAATTTTTGAACCACAGCATGATAATTTCCACGGCCTTGTCGTTAAATCAGCGGGCATGATAACGAATTGTCGCATCGCTTGCATTGCTAATCGGGAAGCGTGCTTCTACTCTGTTGATAATCAAAATAATGAGGAGAGTCTTGTGCGTATTGGGATTGATTTGGGCGGCACCAAAACAGAAGTCATCGCACTGAGCGAGCAGGGGGAACAGCTTTTCCGCCACCGTCTGCCGACGCCGCGCGATGACTATCACCAGACGATCGAGACGATTGCCCAACTGGTTGAGATGGCCGAGCAGGCGACAGGGCAAACCGGCAGCGTCGGAATGGGGATCCCGGGGTCGATCTCGCCGTATACCGGGGTGGTAAAAAACGCCAACTCCACCTGGCTCAACGGTCAGCCGTTTGATAAAGATTTAAGCGCGCGCCTGAACCGGGAAGTGCGTCTGGCTAACGATGCCAACTGCCTGGCGGTCTCTGAGGCCATCGACGGCGCGGCTGCCGGGGCGCAGACCGTGTTTGCGGTGATTATCGGTACCGGCTGCGGCGCGGGCGTGGCCTTTGGCGGACGTTCACATATCGGCGGCAACGGCACGGCGGGCGAGTGGGGACACAATCCGCTGCCGTGGATGGATGAAGATGAACTCAAATACCGCGCTGAAGTGCCGTGCTACTGCGGCAAGCAAGGCTGTATTGAGACGTTTATCTCCGGCACCGGTTTTGCGACCGACTACCACCGCCTGAGCGGCCAGCCGCTCAAGGGGAACGAGATTATGCGTTTGGTGGAAGAACAGGATCCGGTGGCCGAACTGGCGCTCAGCCGCTACGAAATGCGCCTGGCGAAATCGCTGGCGCACGTGGTGAATATTCTCGATCCGGACGTGATTGTGCTCGGCGGCGGCATGAGCAACGTTGACCGGCTGTACGCCACGGTACCGAACCTGGTTAAGCAGTGGGTCTTCGGCGGCGAGTGCGAAACCCCGATCCGCAAAGCCGTCCACGGCGACTCCAGCGGCGTGCGCGGCGCGGCGTGGCTGTGGCCGGAATAAACGCAAAACAGCAACGCAAGTTGCTGTTTTTGATGTTTTTACCCTCTCCCCGTGGGAGAGGGCCAGGGTGAGGGCACCAGACCGCACCATTCCACCATTCACCCCACCGCAAACTCCCTGTCCAGCCTGCTGTACCCCAGCCCGTTGATCTTCTTCACCTTGATCTGCACCGGAATGCGCTCTTTCATCGCCTCGACGTGGCTAATCACCCCGATGGTTTTCCCGGTGGCGTTCAGCGCGTCGAGCGCATCCAGCGCGGTATCCAGCGTTTCACTGTCGAGCGTGCCGAAGCCCTCATCGAGGAACAGGGAATCAATCCGCGTTTTGTGGCTTACCAGGTCAGAAAGCGCTAGCGCCAGCGCCAGGCTGACCAGGAAGCTCTCGCCGCCGGAAAGCGTGCGCGTATCGCGCACCGCATCGGCCTGCCAGGTGTCGACCACTTCCAGCTCCAGCGCCTCGCTGGCTTTGCGCTGCAGCAGATAACGCCCGTGCAGGCGGTTAAGCTGCTGGTTAGCCAGCCAGACCAGATTATCCAGCGTCAGCCCCTGCGCGAACTTGCGGAACTTGTCGCCGGTGCTGGAGCCGATCAGCGCGTTAAGATAGCCCCAGTCGTCGGCCTGGCGCGCGGCCTCTTCAATTTGCAGCATTAACGCCTGCTGATGCTGGCGGTTATCGCTGTCCTGCTTAAGCTGCTGGCGGATCTCGCCCTGATGCGTGGTGTTCTCGCGAAGCCGTTGCGCCAGCTGCTGCAGCTGGCTTTGCAGGGTAGACGCATCCGCGTCAAGTTTTTCCGGGCGCAGCGCAAGGTGCGCCTGCAGCTGCTGATTAGCCTGACCGGAAAGGGCCGCGGCCTGCTGTATCTGGTTTTCCAACGACTGTTTCAGCTGTTCGAGGCGGCGAATAGCGTCGTCATCCAGGAGCGCGGCAAGAAACGCGTCCCGATCGGCAAAACAGCTTGCGGAGAGCGCCGCGGTGAACTGCGTCTGCGACTGCTGCAGGCGCTCGCGCTCCAGCGCTTCCTGCTGCTGCTGGGCGGCGAGCTGGCTTTGCAGCGACACGCATTCATTATGGACGTCGCGCCAGTCATAAGGAATGGTCGGTTCAGCCTCTTCGCCGTGTGTTTCCGGAAGCGTGTCGAGCAGCGGCTTCAGCGCGCCCACGCGTTCCTGAAGCACGCCGTGCTGCGTTTGCTTCTCCTGCCACTGGGCAAATTCCGCTTCGCGGGCGTGCAGCCAGTCGGCTTCATTGCCCTCTTCGGGAACGCTAAGCGAGAGCGCGAGCAGGGTATGTTCCAGCGCCTGGCGCGTTGCGGTGCGCTGCTGCTGATACTGGCGTTCATGCGCTTCCTGCTCGCTCAGCTGGTGTTGCAGGGTCAGACGCTGGCTGTGCTGATAAAGCTGACGCTCGTAGTGTTCCTGCTCGTTCATCCACGGCGCGATATCCTCCTGAATATTCAATGTAATATTCAAGGACGTGCAGGCCTCCAGCCACGCTTTAGTGAGCGCTTGCTCCTCCTGAGACAAGGCCTGCGCTTCGTCTGTCTCACGCTGGATCTGCTGAGCCAGGGCATTAACTTGTCCCAGTACCAGCAGGCCTTCATCTTTAAGCGCGGCGACCTCTTTTTCCAGCGCATCACGGCGACGCTGGTTGTCCGTCAGCTCAAGCGACCGGTAGGTCTCCACGGCAGGATGCTCGTGGGAGCCGCACAGCGGGCAGGGTTTGCCTGCCTCAAGCTGTGAGCGATAGCTTTCCAGATCTTTAATCGTCGCTTCACGTTCGCACAGGGCTTTCAGGTCCAGATAGTGCTGATGTTTCTCTTTGTACTGCTGGCGGCGCAGCGCCAGGGTTTCATTGAGCTTGCTCTGCTCCGCCTGCGCTTTCTGCACGCTTTCACCGTTCTGGCTCAGGCGCTTTTGCAGCGGCTGATAGCGGGCATGCAGCGACGTCAGCTGCTGGCGCAGCGTGCGGGACCGGGACTGCTGCTCCATGGCCGCGCTGACCTCATCCGCCGTCAGCGTCAGCGTATTTTCCGGCATCTCAGCCAGCTTCTGACGAAGCTCTGTCATCCGCGCAGCAAGCGCGGCGAGCTGACTTTTGTCGCGATTTAGCTGTGAGAACTGGGCGCGCCAGCCGGCAATTTCCTGGCCCAGCAGGCGATAACGCTCGTTCTCCGCCAGCCACTGCGCCAGCGCCGTCAGTTCGGCCTGTAGCCGCTCATGGGTACGCAGAGCGGTATTGCGGATCCGCGCGCGCAGTGCGGTTTTGGCCTGTAAGCGAGTATTTACTTCGTTAATTCGCTGCTGGGTTTGCGTCAGACGTGCGGTTTGCTCCTGCTGATGCTCCCAGAGCGGACGGAGCTGGGCGGCGGGCTGGGCAAGCTGGAGTTTTGCCAGTTCCGGCGCCGCGTTCGACTGCGCCTGTTGCGCCTGCTGCTGCAGGGCGGTAACGCGCTGCTGCTCCCGCAAGAGCTCGTCATGGCGCGTAAGCCACTGAAAATCTTTCTGCTGGCTTTGCTGCTGGGCCAGCAGGGTTTTCTCTTCGTCAGTAAGCGCCTGCAAACTTTGCTGCAACTGCTGCTGCTGTTCTTCGCTGAGCAGCACGACGCCCGCCGCCTGCGCCTCGCATTTTTCCAGCACGCTGCGGGCGGCTTTGTGTTTCTCAAACACCATCGCGGAAATCTGGCCGTAGATTTCGGTGCCGGTGAGTTCTTCCAGCAGTTCTGCGCGATCGGCCGGTTTGGCATTCAGGAAGGCGGCAAATTGCCCCTGCGAGAGCAGCATTGAGCGGGTAAAGCGGCCGTAGTCCAGCCCGGTGAGCGCCGCGGTTTGCTCCAGCTTATCCGAGACCTTGTCGGCCAGAATCTTGCCGTCCTCGCAGCGGGCCAGCTCCACTCGCGGTGCCTGCAAGTTCCCGTCCGGCTGGTTGCGCGCCCGGTTCTGGCTCCAGAAGGCGCGATAGGCGACGCCTTTCACCTCAAACTCTACTTCCGCCAGGCACTCGGCGGTATCGCGCGTCATCAGGTCGTTTTGCGCCTGAGAGACCTTATTCAGGCGCGGCGTTTCGTGGTAGAGCGCCAGACAGATGGCGTCGAGCAGGGTGGTTTTACCCGCGCCGGTTGCGCCGGTGATGGCAAACAGGCCGTTGCTGGCAAAAGGCTCCGCGGTGAAGTCAATTTTCCACTCGCCCTTAAGGGAGTTGAGATTTTTCAGGCGCAGGCTCAGAATTTTCATGCGTTTTCTTCCTCGTCATTGAGGGCGTGCAGGGTATGGCTGAACAGCTCGTTGAGCCTGACGCGCTTCGCATCATCGATCTCTTCCTGCGACAGGCGGCGTTCAAATACCTCCTCTACCCGCAGTTCGCTGAGCGTTTCGCGCTGGGCGCCGAGCAGAATTTTCTCGCGCTGCTCGCGGCTGCGGCGCACCAGCAACACCTCTACCGGCAACTCTTCGGTCAGCGCCTGAATTTTCCGCTGCATATCGTGCAGGTAGTCATCGGTGGTGATTTCAATATCCAGCCAGACGGGCGGGTTAAGCTCCGCGCCGCGCCACTGCTCAAGCTGTTCCGTAATCGCGGCAAGATCGCCCTTCAGCACCGCCAGCGGCTGGGTGACCGGCACTTCCAGCGTCTCGACGGCGCTGAGTTTGCCCTCATCAAAGCTCACCAGATGTACGGATTTGGCTTTGCCGGTTTCATCGAAGCTGAGCGAAATAGGGGAACCGCAGTAGCGGATATGCTCGCAGCCGCCGATGACCTGGGCGCGGTGAATGTGCCCGAGCGCGATGTAGTCCGCGGGCGGGAAGTTTTGCGCGGGAAAGGCATCAAGCGTACCGATATAGATCTCGCGGACCGCGTCACTTTTGCTGGCCCCGACGGTGGTGAGGTGCCCGGTGGCAATGACCGGAATGGCCTGTTCACCGCGCAGGGCACAGGCTTGTGCGTGCTGCTGGTGATAATAGTCGGTGATGGCCTGTAATAAATGCTGCTGCTTTTCCGCGCCCGACAGTCCCGCCTGGCTTTGTACGATGTCCCGCGGGCGTAAAAAGGGAATCGGACACAGTACCGCGCCCGGCGATCCGTCGCGTTTTTTCAGGATCTGCGGCGCGTGCCCGGCGCTGGCGACCACGGTGGTATTGAGAAACGCCAGGATATCGCGGGATTCATTGAGCGTGGCGACGGAGTCATGGTTACCGGCGACAATCACCAGATGACAGCCGGTCTGCTGCAGGTTCACCACGAAGCGGTTATACAATTCACGCGCATAGCTCGGCGGCGAACCGGTATCGAAAATGTCACCCGCCACAATAATGGCATCCACCTCGTGCGCCTGGGCCGTTTCCAGAAGCCAGTTCAGGAACGCTTCATGTTCAGCCGCACGGCTTTTGCTGTAAAAATTTTGACCCAGATGCCAGTCCGAGGTGTGAAGTATGCGCATAGGAGATCCGTGGCGAAAAACGATGCGGGCGATTATAAACTGTCAGGGAGAGGAAAATAACCGCTGTAATAAAACAACAGTTTGCCATTTATAGTGGTACTGTTTTTCATAAATCTGTCATAAATCTGACGCATAATGGCGCCGCATTACAAACTTGTAACTTAAATAAGATAAGACAGGGCAAAGTATGGCGAGACGTATTCTGGTCGTAGAAGATGAAGCTCCAATTCGTGAAATGGTGTGCTTCGTGCTCGAACAAAATGGCTTCCAGCCGGTTGAAGCGGAAGATTATGACAGCGCGGTGAACCAGCTGAATGAACCCTGGCCCGATCTGATTCTGCTTGACTGGATGTTGCCCGGCGGCTCCGGACTGCAGTTTATCAAACACCTGAAGCGTGAAGCGCTGACCCGCGACATCCCGGTTGTGATGCTCACGGCGCGCGGAGAGGAAGAGGATCGCGTGCGCGGTCTGGAGACCGGCGCGGACGATTACATTACTAAACCTTTCTCTCCGAAAGAGCTGGTTGCCCGCATTAAGGCCGTCATGCGCCGTATTTCGCCGATGGCGGTGGAAGAGGTGATTGAGATGCAGGGCCTGAGCCTTGATCCTACGTCACACCGCGTGATGACCGGCGAAAATCCCCTCGACATGGGGCCTACCGAATTTAAACTCCTGCACTTCTTTATGACCCATCCGGAACGCGTTTACAGCCGCGAGCAGTTGCTGAATAACGTCTGGGGAACTAACGTGTATGTCGAAGACCGGACGGTTGACGTACATATCCGCCGCCTGCGAAAAGCGCTGGAACTGAGCGGCCACGATCGCATGGTACAGACGGTCCGCGGCACGGGTTATCGTTTCTCGACCCGTTTCTGAACAATGACAGGAGTGTGACGCGTGCTGGAACGTCTGTCATGGAAAAGGCTCGTCTTTGAACTGATCTTATGCTGTATTCCGGCCCTCCTTCTGGGGGCCATTATTGGGCACCTGCCGTGGTTTCTGCTGGCGGCGGTTACCGGGCTGTTAGTCTGGCATTTCTGGAACCTGCTTCGTCTCTCCTGGTGGCTGTGGGTTGACCGCAGTATGACGCCGCCGCCGGGAAGCGGCAGTTGGGAGCCGCTGCTGTACGGCCTGCACCAGATGCAGATGCGTAATAAAAAGCGCCGTCGCGAGCTGGGAAGCCTGATCAAACGCTTTCGCAGCGGCGCAGAGTCGCTGCCGGATGCGGTGATCCTGACGACAGAAGAAGGAACTATTTTCTGGTGTAACGGGCTTGCGCAACAGCTGCTGGGCCTGCGCTGGCCGGACGATAATGGTCAGAACATCCTCAACCTTCTGCGCTATCCCGAGTTCACGCTGTATCTTAAAAAGCGTGATTTCACCCGTCCCCACAATCTGAAGCTGAATAACGGCCGCCATCTGGAAATCCGCGTGATGCCCTACAGCGATCGCCAGTGGCTGATGGTGGCGCGCGACGTGACCCAGATGCACCAGCTGGAAGGGGCGCGTCGTAACTTCTTCGCCAACGTCAGCCACGAGCTACGCACCCCGTTGACCGTGCTGCAGGGCTACCTGGAGATGATGCAGGAGCAAACCCTGGAAGGCGCGCCGCGTGAAAAAGCGCTGCATACGATGCGCGAGCAAACGCACCGTATGGAAGGGCTGGTGAAGCAGCTGCTGACGCTGTCGAAGATTGAAGCGGCGCCGTCGCTTGCGCTGAATGACACCATTGATGTGCCCATGATGCTGCGCGTCGTCGAGCGTGAAGCGCAGACGTTAAGCCATAAAAAACATCAGCTGACCTTTGACGTCGACAATACGCTGAAGGTGCTGGGCAGCGAGGATGAACTGCGTAGCGCCATCTCCAACCTGGTGTACAACGCGGTAAACCATACGCCGGAAGGGACGGATATCGTGGTGCGCTGGCAGCATACGCCGGCAGGCGCCGAGTTTAGCGTGGAGGATAACGGGCCGGGGATCGCCCCGGAGCATATTCCGCGCCTGACCGAGCGCTTCTACCGGGTGGATAAAGCGCGATCGCGGCAGACGGGGGGGAGCGGCCTGGGGCTGGCGATTGTGAAACACGCGGTGAATCACCATGAAAGCCGTCTTGATATCCAGAGTACCCTGGGTAAGGGAACCCGCTTCAGTTTCGTTATCCCGGAACGATTAATTGCCAAAAAAAGCGCCTGACGGCAGGCGTGTCATTTTACCTTTCCACGGGTCAGCAATCGCTGGCCCGTTTGCTTTGCAGTCAAGCGAAACGCGTGTGAATTTTATACGGTTGGCTGTTTTTTGTTCGCATGATTAGCCATGGGTTTTTCCTATAATTAGCGCATTGTTCTGGTGTGCGTTTTCATACTGGCATATTGTTCTGGTTTTGCGATCCCTCCTTGCCTTTAAACGTTATAAGCGTTTAAATTGCCCCCCAGATACTGTCAGACCGACTGTATTTGCGTGGTAAATCGAAAAACTATTCTTCTCCACGCCAGGACGGGAGCATTTCCCGCTGAAATTGAGCAAATTTTCGGCTGTATCGTCCCGTCAGGGAAATCGAAAATCTCAACGTTTTCAACACCACATCCACAGGCAGTAAGGTTTTATGACCCATCACTTAAAATCGCGTGACATTATCGCGCTGGGCTTTATGACATTTGCGCTGTTCGTTGGCGCAGGCAACATCATTTTCCCTCCAATGGTTGGCTTACAGGCGGGTGAACACGTCTGGACCGCCGCGTTTGGTTTCCTGATTACTGCCGTGGGTCTGCCGGTACTGACCGTTATCGCGCTGGCGAAAGTCGGTGGCGGCGTGGATAGCCTCAGCACCCCGATTGGCAAAGTGGCTGGCGTTCTGCTGGCAACCGTCTGCTATCTGGCCGTTGGTCCGCTGTTTGCTACCCCGCGTACCGCGACCGTTTCCTTCGAAGTGGGTATCGCCCCGCTGACCGGCGACGGCGCGATGCCGCTGTTCATCTACAGCCTGATTTATTTCGCCATCGTTATTCTGGTTTCCCTCTATCCGGGCAAGCTGCTGGACACGGTCGGTAACTTCCTGGCGCCGCTGAAAATTGTGGCGCTGATCGTGCTGGCCGTGGCGGCCATCATCTGGCCAGCCGGCCCGATTAGCGACGCGATGGATGCCTATAAAAACGCCGCGTTTTCTAACGGCTTTGTGAACGGCTACCTGACGATGGATACGCTGGGCGCGATGGTGTTTGGTATCGTTATCGTTAACGCCGCGCGTTCCCGCGGCGTGACCGAAGCGCGTTTGCTGACCCGCTATACCATCTGGGCTGGCCTGATGGCCGGTGTGGGCTTGACGCTGCTGTATCTGGCGCTGTTCCGCCTGGGCTCCGATAGCGCGATGCTGGTCGATCAGAACGCGAACGGTGCGGCTATCCTGCACGCTTACGTTCAGCACACCTTCGGTGGGGCGGGCAGCATGCTGCTGGCGGCGCTGATCTTCCTGGCGTGTCTGGTAACCGCGGTTGGCCTGACCTGCGCCTGTGCAGAGTTCTTTGCGCAGTATCTGCCGCTCTCTTACCGTACCCTGGTGTTTATCCTCGGCATCTTCTCCATGGCGGTGTCTAACCTCGGTCTGAGCCACCTGATTCAGGTCTCTATTCCGGTGCTGACGGCGATCTATCCGCCGTGCATCGTGCTGGTGGTGCTGAGCTTCACCCGTCCGTGGTGGCATAACTCCTCACGAATTATTGCGCCAGCCATGTTTATCAGCCTGATTTTTGGTATCCTTGACGGGATTAAAGCATCAGCGTTCGCTGAAATTCTGCCAGCCTGGACACAGCGTCTGCCGCTGTCCGAGCAGGGCCTGGCCTGGCTGATGCCTACCGTTGTTGCACTGGTTCTGGCGGTTATCTGGGATCGTGCTGCAGGGCGTCAGGTCGCATCGAACGCTCATTAATCAACGGCAACAAACTGTTTAACCACGGGGCTTAAGGCCCCGTGGTTTTTTGTTTTTTTCGTGTTGAATGGCAAGATTTAAATGGAAAGCACTAACAAACTTAAACGTGGATTGAGCACGCGCCACATCCGCTTTATGGCGCTGGGCTCTGCTATCGGCACCGGTCTTTTTTATGGCTCGGCAGATGCCATCAAAATGGCCGGTCCAAGCGTTCTGCTGGCGTACATCATCGGCGGCGTGGCGGCGTATATCATCATGCGCGCCCTCGGCGAAATGTCGGTTCACAACCCGTCTGCCAGCTCCTTCTCCCGCTACGCGCAGGAAAACCTCGGCCCGCTGGCCGGGTTTATCACCGGCTGGACCTACTGCTTTGAAATTTTGATTGTGGCGATTGCCGACGTAACCGCATTCGGCATCTACATGGGCGTCTGGTTCCCGGCGGTGCCGCACTGGATCTGGGTGCTGAGCGTGGTGTTGCTCATTTGCGCCGTCAACCTGATGAGCGTGAAGGTGTTCGGCGAGCTGGAGTTCTGGTTCTCCTTCTTCAAGGTCGCGACCATCATCATCATGATTGTGGCCGGTTTCGGGATCATCATCTGGGGGATTGGCAACGGCGGCCAGCCGACCGGCATTCATAACCTCTGGAGCAACGGCGGCTTCTTCAGCAACGGCTGGCTCGGGATGGTTATGTCGCTGCAGATGGTAATGTTCGCCTACGGCGGCATCGAGATTATCGGCATCACCGCCGGGGAAGCGAAAGATCCGGAGAAGTCCATTCCGCGCGCCATCAACTCGGTACCGATGCGTATTCTGGTGTTCTACGTGGGGACGCTGTTCGTGATTATGTCCATCTACCCGTGGAACCAGGTGGGCACTAACGGTAGCCCGTTTGTTCTGACCTTCCAGCATATGGGCATTGCCTTTGCTGCCAGCATTCTGAACTTTGTGGTGCTGACCGCGTCGCTTTCCGCGATCAACAGTGACGTCTTTGGCGTGGGGCGCATGCTGCACGGCATGGCGGAGCAGGGCAGCGCGCCGAAGGTGTTCGCGAAAACTTCACGCCGCGGCACGCCGTGGGTGACGGTAGTGGTGATGACGGTGGCGCTGCTGTTCTCGGTTTACCTGAACTACATCATGCCGGAGAACGTCTTCCTGGTGATTGCGTCCCTGGCGACCTTCGCGACCGTGTGGGTGTGGATCATGATCCTGCTGTCGCAGATTGCCTTCCGCCGCCGTCTGTCGCCGGATGAGGCGAAAGCGCTGAAGTTTAAAGTGCCGGGCGGGGTGGCGACGACCGTGGTCGGGCTGATCTTCCTGGTGTTTATCATTGGCCTGATTGGCTACCACCCGGATACCCGCATTTCTCTGTACGTGGGCTGCGCGTGGATCGTTCTGCTGCTGATCGGCTGGGTGTTTAAGTGCCGCCGTGACCGCCAGCTGGCGGAAGCACAGTAATATCCATTTTCCCTCTCCCCGTGGGAGAGGGGATTTTTGCCTCATCCCCCGTCCTCCTCCCCCAATAAATCACGTCATGGTGAGCTATCCTTAACCACCCTGTGGCAAGGTGACGTCAATTTCATCAGAGGGGATTCGTGATGTTAAACGCCTGGCACCTTCCGGTTGCCCCATTTGTTAAGCAAAACAAAGACAACCTTGTGATTACGCTCTGGCTGGCGGGGGAAAATCAGCCGGAACGCGTGACGCTCCGCGCCGAAATTGATAACGAAGAGACCGGGCTGAAAATGCACAAGCTGCGCAGCCAGCCTCAGCCGGGGATTACGGCGTGGCGGGCAAATATCGATTTGCGCAGCGGGCAGCCGCGCCGCCGTTACAGCTTTAAGCTTTTGTGGAACAACCGCCAGCTGTGGTTTACCCCGCAGGGATTTAGCCGTTTCCCTCCCGCGCGGCTGGAGCAGTTTGCCGTGGATTATCCGGATAACGGCCCGCAGTGGGTTAACGATCGGGTCTTTTACCAGATTTTCCCGGACCGCTTTGCGCGCAGTGAAAAACGCACCGCCGGCCAGGACACGGTCTATTACCATCATGCCGCCGGTCACGACATCATCCTGAAAAAATGGGATGAACCGGTGACGGCGCAGGCGGGCGGCTCGACGTTCTACGGCGGCGATCTCGACGGCATCAGTGAAAAGCTGCCGTACCTGAAAAAACTCGGCGTGACGGCGCTGTACCTCAACCCGGTGTTTAAAGCCCCGAGCGTACATAAATACGATACCCAGGATTATCGTCACGTTGATGAGCAGTTTGGCGGCGACGAGGCGCTGCTGCGCCTGCGTGAGAACACGCAAAAGGAGGGGATGCGCCTGATCCTGGACGGCGTGTTCAACCACAGCGGCGATTCGCACGCGTGGTTTGACCGTCATAACCAGTCGATGGGCGGGGCGTGCCATAATCCGGACTCGCCGCAGCGCGACTGGTACAGCTTTAACGAGGAGGGGCGCGCGCTGGACTGGCTGGGCTACCCAAGCCTGCCTAAACTGGATTTCCAGTCGCCAACGCTCGTGAATGAAATCTACGGCGGCGAAGACAGCATCGTCCGCCACTGGCTGAAGGCGCCGTGGAACATGGACGGCTGGCGTCTTGACGTGGTGCATATGCTCGGTGAAGCGGGCGGGGCGCGAAATAACCTTCAGCACGTGGCCGGGATCGCGCGTTCGGCGAAAGCGGCCCAGCCGGAGGCGTTTGTCTTTGGCGAACATTTTGGCGACGCGCGCCAGTGGCTGCAAAACGATGCCGAAGATGCGGCGATGAACTATCGCGGCTTTACCTTCCCGCTGTGGGGATTCCTGGCTAACACCGATATCTCCTACGATCCGAACCATATTGACGCCGAAACCTGCGCAGCGTGGATGGATAACTATCGCGCTGGCCTGTCGCATCAGCAGCAGCTGCGGATGTTTAACCAGCTCGATAGCCACGACACCGCGCGTTTTAAATCCCTGCTCGGCAAGGATGTGGCGCGTCTGCCGCTGGCGGTCACCTGGCTCTTCACCTGGCCGGGCGTGCCGTGCATTTACTACGGGGACGAAGTGGGGCTGGACGGCAACAACGATCCGTTCTGCCGCAAAACCTTCCCGTGGGAGGCAGAGAAACAGGACAAGGTGTTGTTTAGCCTGTACCAGCGGCTGGCGAAACTGCGCAAGCAGAGTCTCGCCCTGCGCTACGGCGGCTGCCAGGTGGCGTACGCCCACGATAACGTGGTGGTCTTTGTCCGCGTCTATAACCAGCAGCGCGTGCTGGTGGCGATTAACCGGGGCGAGGCCTGCGAAGTGGTGCTGGATGATTCGCCTCTGCTTAAGGTGGCGAGGTGGACGAACAAAGAGGGCAAGGCGACGATACAGGATGGCGTGCTGGCGCTGCCTGCGGTATCCGCGACGGTCTGGCTCGGCAGCTAATGCGCTAATGTTTCCACCTTTTAAGATGGCGCAAATGCAACGATTTGTGTCAATCTTAACGGATCGTTTACGGTGAAGGTGGAAACATGGACGAGCTTTACATCCTTGGCTGTTTATTCCTGGTTTTTGCGCTGCTGGTTGCGCCCGTGCTTGCGGTTATCGGGTTTAATCGAAGCACGGCGGCGCAGCAGGAGATCGCCCGGCTACGCCAGCGCATTGAGGCGCTTGAGCAGCGCGGTGCGGCTGAGATAGCGCCGGAGCCAGAACAGGTGCAAGCGGCCACTCCGGCGGTTGAGGCCGCGCCGGTGGCTGAGGACGCGCCCGCGCCTGTCGATCCCTGGCGTCCCGAAACTCCCACAGCCGAGGCAAAACCCGCTCCGGCCTCTGCGCCTGCGGCTAAACAGCCTTCTGCCTTTGGCGGCATTGTGACGTCGCTGACGCGCTGGTTTATGCAGGGCAATCCGCTCGCGAAGCTTGGCATTCTGCTGCTTTTCCTCGGCCTCTCTTTCCTGCTGCGCTATACCGTTGAACACTCCCTGTTCCCGCTTGAGCTGCGCCTGGTGGCGACGGCGCTGTTTGCCATCGTGCTGCTGGCGGTTGGGTGGCGGCTGCGGCACAAGCAGCCTATCTACGCGCTTATCTTACAGGGCGGGGCGACGGGCATTCTTTACCTGACGGTCTTCGGTGCCTTCCGGCTCTGGCAGATGCTGCCGATGACGCTGGCCTTTGCGCTGCTGGTGGTGATTTGCGCCGCGAGCGTCGGGCTGGCCGTCCTGCAAAAGGCGCTGAGCCTTGCCATGCTGGCGAGCCTGGGCGGGTATCTTGCGCCGCTGCTGCTATCTACCGGGGGCGGCAGCTTTGTGGCGCTGTTCTCCTTCTATCTCCTGCTTTCCATCGGCATTCTCGCCATCAGCATCTGGCAGCACTGGCGCGAGCTTAACCTGCTCGGGCTGCTCTTTACCTTTGGCGTGGGCGGCCTGTGGGGGCTGAGTGATTACCAGCCTGAAGACTATTGGATCTGCCAGCTGTTCCTGATTGCCAATACGCTGATATTCGGCGTGCTGAGCGTGGCGCTGTCGCTGCGGGCGCAGGAGAAAGGGAAGCAGATTATTGACGGCGTGCTGCTGTTTGCCCCGCCGCTGATAGGCTTCGGGATGCAGTACGGCATGACCCGGCACTGGGAATATGGCCCGGCCCTGAGCGCGCTGGGATACGGGGCATTTTATCTTGCCCTCGCGTTCCTTGCGCTGCGCCGCTATCCGTCCATCGGGCGACCGCTGGTGATGGCGGCGCTGGCTATCGGCGGAGGGTTTGCCACGCTTGCGATTCCGCTGGCGCTCTCCGCGCGCTGGACGGCAATGGCCTGGGCGCTGGAGGGGCTGGGCATCCTCTGGCTGGGCATGCAGCAGAACCAGCGGCGCATGAGCTATAGCGGGACGGCGCTGCTGGTGCTGGCGCTCGGCAGCGCGCTGTGGGCGCAGATGAACGGCGTGACCTCGCTGAGCCTGCTGCTTATCTTCGCCATCCTCAGCCTTTGCTGGCTGGCTGCGGCCTGGCTGTGGCGGAACATCTTTCTGCCGGTTAGCTGGGCGCTGCTGGCAGGCGGGCTGCTGTTCTGGCTCGTGGCGCTATTTGGCGCGTCGCGGCTGGTGTTGAAGCAGGAATTGCCAGTTCTGGCTTGCGTGCTGGCGCTGACGGCGGCGTCGGTCTGGGGCTGGCGGCAGGCTGCCGCTCGTCTGGCGTGGCGGGAGCTGGATGCCAGCAAATGGCTGCTGTGGCCGCTGATGCTGCTGATGGTGGGCTATCAGCTCTCGCACCAGCAGATGTTTGCCGCCGGCTGGTCAAATCTGGCCTGGGGTATTGCGCTTCCTGCCGCGCTGATGCTGCTGCGGCGCGACGGCGCCCGTTTAGCGCCGCGCGTCTCTGGAGGGCTGCATCTGTCGCTGTTCTGGATGATTTTACTGGCGCTGGCGGCGGAGCTTTACTGGTTTGCCCAGTCGCTGCCGTGGGGCATGGCGGCCTGGGGCAGCGGGCTGGCGATGGCCGCAGGCGGCGGGATGATCGTGGCGCTCTCTGCAGTGGTGCGTCGTCGCGGGTGGCCGTTCCGGGAGTGGCCCGCGCTTTACGCGTGCATAGCACCGATCCCCGCGATCGCGGCGCTGCTGGTATTGCTGGTGGTGACCAATTTCCAGGACGGCGTGGTTTATCGTCAGACCTGGCTGCCGCTGGTGAACCCGCTTGAGGAAGGCGCGGCGTTCGCGCTGCTGGGGCTGGTGGTCTTTTACCGGGCGGTGGATCGCTACTATCCGGCATGGCTTGCGCAGGCCCGTCCGTGGCCTGCCGTCGCGATTATGGCGTTTGGCTTCTGGTGGCTTAACGGCGCGCTGATGCGCGCCCTGGCCTGGTACGGCGACGTGGCCTGGAATACGGCATCGCTGTGGGATTCGCGGCTGATCCAGACCGCGTTTGCCCTCTTCTGGATGCTGAGCGCGCTGGTGATCATGGTCCACGCCACCCGCCGGGCCTCCCGTCAGGAGTGGCTTGGCGGCGCCGCGCTGCTGGGTGTGGTGATGGTTAAACTGATGCTGGTGGACAGCGCGGGCGGAGGCGGTCTGTCGCGCGCGGTGGCGTTTATCGGCGTGGCAATACTGGTGCTGATCGTGGGGTATTTCTCGCCGCTACCGCCCAAAACAGGAGATGAAAAATGAAATGGATGAAAGCGGTATTATGTACCGCGCTGCTGGCGCTTGCAGGCCCGGCGCTCTGCGACGAGGTACAAACGGAATCGCCCCGGGACTATGCCTTTGGCCGCTCGCTGAATACGTCTGCTCCCTCCCAGTGGTATCGGGTGACGTTGCCGCTCGCCGTCTATGCGCAGAGCACGTCGCCGGATCTGCATGACGTTCGCGTCTTTAATCAGTCGGGCGAGCCGGTCCCCTTCAGCCTGGTCACCGCGACGCGCCCGCAGGCGGCAGCGCAATCCACGGCGCTGCGCCTCTTTCCTCTGGACGCCTCACCGCTTGCGCCTGCGCGAGGGGATGGGGAGAGCGATAAGATCCTGCTCCGTTCCGGAAACGGCGTCGAGATTGTGCTGGAGGGGCAAAAAGCCGCCGCAGCCGGGCAGCATTACCTGCTGACCCTGCCGGAGCAGGCTACGGGTGAGGTGGCTTTGTCCCAGCTGCAGCTGCTCTGGAATACCCCGCAGACGCCGTGGCAGGGAACGGCGTCGGTCTATTACAGCGACGATCTTAAGCGCTGGTATAGCCTGCGTGAGGATATGCCGCTGCTGGACGTGGTGAGCGGGCAGGATCGTCTTAAGCTCGACAGGATCGATACCGATATCGTTTTGTCTCCCGATACGAATCGCTATCTCCTGGTCGTGCTGAATGCCCAGAGCCAGGGGGTGACCTTAACCGGCGTTAACGCGATCAGCGCCCCTGCGCGGGCGGCGCCGGACGCGATCGATCTTGAAGGGGTAGGGGAGCAGCTATCGACAAGCGAAGCGCAGTGGCGCTGGGCGCGTCCGCAGCCGCTGAGCGCTGTCAGCATCTCACTGAACGGCGACGGCGTCCTTCCCGTCGAGATAGCGTGGCGGAGTTCGGATAAAGACACATGGCACCCCCTGAAAAAAGAGGTTCTTTACCGTCTGGAGGGGAAAACGTCTCCACCGGTTTCGCTTAACGGGGGCCTGGTGCAGGCGGTGAAGATCGCGACGCTGAATGCGCGTCTGCCGGAATACCTGCCGAGCGTCACCGGGCATCGCGACCGCTATGACCTGGTGTTCAACGCGCAGGGAAAAGCGCCATACGTGCTTGCCTGGGGCAATGGCGCTGCAAAGCCTGCCAGCGTGGAGCCTGACATGCTGATCCCAGCCGATCTGCGCAAAACCTATGATATGGCGAACCTGCCGCAGGCCGACATTCTGGATGATGTCGCGTTAGGCGGCGAGGGGCGTCTGACCGCGACCTCTGCGTCCGAGCGGGAGAGCCGGATGAACGCGCTGCTGGTGTGGGGCGTGCTGATTGCGGGCGTAATTCTGCTGGCGGGCATGGCCTGGCGCATCTGGCGAGAGACGCAGCGTAAGCCATAAAAAAAGGCCCGCATCAGCGGGCCTCTTTCGTAAACCGTGCCGATTACAGGCTGGATACGTTCTCGGACAGGTATTTAGCTACGCCGTCTGGGGAAGCAGCCATACCTTCTTTACCTTTTTCCCACTGAGCCGGGCACACTTCGCCGTGCTCTTCGTGGAACTGCAGCGCGTCAACCATGCGCAGCATTTCGTCGATGTTACGACCCAGCGGCAGATCGTTCACAACCTGGTGACGAACGATGCCGTTTGCGTCGATCAGGAAGGAACCGCGCAGCGCAACGCCAGCGTCCGGATGTTCGATACCGTAAGCCTGCTGGATTTCGCGTTTGATGTCCGCAACCATTGCGTATTTCACCGCACCGATGCCGCCGTTTTCGACAGGGGTGTTACGCCATGCGTTGTGTACAAATTCAGAGTCGAAGGAGACGCCAACCACTTCCACGCCACGCTTCTGGAATTCTTCATAACGTTTGTCGAACGCGATCAGCTCAGACGGGCAAACGAAAGTGAAGTCCATTGGCCAGAAGAACAGAACGGTCGCTTTACCGTTGGTGTGCTGTTTGAAGTTGAAGTTTTCAACGATTTCACCGTTGCCCAGAACTGCTGCAGCTGTAAAATCCGGAGCCGGACGAGTTACCAGAACCATATGATTCTCCTGTAGATACTAAGGTTATTTGGAACGCAACGCGAGCCAGTATAGAGAGTGTTCATGGATAAGACAAAGAGGTGGCGACAATCGTTCCGCCAGCTTTTACCTATCAATGTGAATTCTGTTACAGCTGTTTGTTTTTCGCCTGCACCATCATGCGCGGATAAAACTGCCAGAATTGGCTCTCCAGCGCATCGTAATGTTCATCCAGGTCATACCATGAGTCGCGCAGCGCGTCCAGCCGCGGGCGGCGGCTCGCCATCCCATTCAAGACATTCTGGATAAAGTCCATCTCGCGATAACGCTCCAGCCAGCGCTCCGACCACAGGTAGTTATTCAGATTCACAAAGCGCGGCGGCGAGTCGGGCAGAATTATCGACACCTGCTGGCGGGCGTAGCGCACAAACGCCGGCAACGGCATCTCCGGCGAGAGCTGTTCCCAGTGACGAGACAGGAAGTGGTCCCACATCACGTCGAGCGTGATCGGCGCAACGCGGCGCGTTTCAGGGCGAAACCACGCTTTTGCTTCCGTCACCTCGGGCAGGTTATCGGTGATGACATCAATGCGGCGGTGCATAAAAATCCCGTCGACAACCTCGGGGGAATACGCTTCAGCGGGGTTGCCGCGCACGAAATCGGCCAGCAAATTGCCGGAAAGGGAGCTGTCAGCGAGGTGTGCCAGATGCAGGTGAGCGAGAAAATTCATGCGTTTTATTTGTCCAGTGGCGGCTAGTTGTTGCAGCAAAAGGGTGTGAGCACTAGACTATGCCGCCTGTTTTTAAGTCACGAGTATACGTCATGCGCGTCGCCGATTTCTCCTTTGAACTACCTGAATCCCTGATTGCTCACTATCCCATGCCTGAGCGCAGCAGCTGTCGCTTACTGTCACTGGATGGGCCAACGGGCGAGCTGACGCACGGTACTTTCACCGATTTGCTCGACAAGCTCAACCCTGGCGATCTGCTGGTCTTTAACAATACCCGCGTGATCCCGGCGCGCCTGTTTGGCCGTAAGGCCAGCGGCGGCAAGATTGAAGTGCTGGTTGAACGTATGCTCGATGATAAACGTATTCTGGCACATATTCGCGCCTCTAAGGCACCGAAGCCGGGCGCGGAGCTGCTGCTGGGCGATGACGAAAGCATCAAGGCGACCATGACCGCGCGCCACGACGCGCTGTTCGAGGTGGCGTTCGACGACGAGCGCACGGTGCTCGACATCCTGAACGCCATCGGCCATATGCCGCTGCCGCCGTACATTGAGCGCCCGGACGAAGAGGCCGACCGCGAGCTGTACCAGACCGTCTACAGCCAGAAGCCTGGCGCGGTCGCGGCGCCGACCGCGGGCCTGCACTTTGATGAACCGCTGCTGGAAAAACTGCGCGCGAAGGGCGTGGAGATGGCGTTTGTGACGCTGCACGTCGGCGCGGGCACCTTCCAGCCGGTGCGCGTGGACAGCATTGAAGACCACATCATGCACTCCGAGTATGCCGAAGTGCCTCAGGATGTTGTGGACGCGGTGCTGGCGGCGAAAGCGCGCGGTAGCCGCGTCGTGGCCGTCGGTACGACGTCCGTGCGCTCACTGGAGAGCGCCGCGCAGGCGGCGAAAAACGGTTTGATCGAGCCGTTCTTTGGCGATACGCAGATCTTTATCTACCCGGGCTATCAGTACAAAGTGATTGACGCGCTGGTGACCAACTTCCATCTGCCTGAATCGACGCTGATTATGCTGGTTTCCGCGTTTGCGGGTTATCAGCATACGATGAATGCCTACAAGTCTGCGGTAGAACAAAAATATCGCTTTTTTAGCTACGGGGACGCGATGTTTATCACGTACAATCCGCTGGCTTTGAATGAGCGTGTCGGGGAATAAGTCCGCGGCACCGGAATAATGTGTTGGACTGTTTTTCTGGCACAGAGGAATAAAAATGAAATTTGAACTCGATACCACCGATGGCCGCGCGCGTCGCGGTCGCCTGGTGTTTGATCGCGGCGTGGTGGAAACCCCCGCGTTTATGCCTGTGGGCACGTACGGCACCGTAAAAGGGATGACGCCGGAAGAAGTTGAAGCCACTGGCGCACAGATTATCCTCGGCAATACCTTCCACCTGTGGCTGCGCCCGGGTCAGGAGATCATGAAGCTCCACGGCGATCTGCACGATTTTATGCAGTGGAAAGGCCCGATCCTGACCGACTCCGGCGGCTTCCAGGTCTTCAGCCTTGGCGATATCCGCAAGATCACCGAGCAGGGCGTACACTTCCGTAACCCGATCAACGGCGATCCGATTTTCCTCGATCCAGAAAAGTCGATGGAGATTCAGTACGATCTCGGCTCTGACATCGTAATGATCTTCGACGAATGTACGCCATACCCGGCAGAGTGGGACTACGCGAAACGCTCTATGGAGATGTCTCTGCGCTGGGCGAAGCGCAGCCGCGACCGTTTTGACTCCCTGCAGAACAAAAATGCGCTGTTTGGCATCATTCAGGGCAGCGTTTACGAAGATTTACGCGATATCTCTGTTAAAGGTCTGGTAGAGATAGGCTTTGATGGCTACGCTGTCGGCGGTTTGGCTGTGGGTGAGCCGAAGGAAGACATGCACCGCATTCTGGAGCACGTCTGCCCGCAAATCCCGGCGGATAAACCACGATACCTGATGGGTGTGGGTAAACCCGAAGATCTGGTGGAAGGCGTACGTCGCGGCATTGATATGTTCGACTGCGTGATGCCAACCCGCAACGCGCGTAACGGCCATCTGTTCGTTACCGATGGCGTGGTGAAAATCCGTAACGCGAAGCATAAGAGTGACACCAGCCCGCTCGATTCCGAGTGCGATTGCTATACCTGTCGCAATTATTCTCGCGCGTATCTGCATCATCTCGATCGCTGTAACGAGATTTTGGGCGCGCGTCTCAATACGATTCATAATCTTCGCTACTATCAGCGCTTAATGTCTGGTTTACGCAAGGCTATCGAAGAGGGTAAATTAGAGAGCTTCGTGACCGATTTTTACCAACGTCAGGGGCGGGATGTTCCACCGTTGAACGTTGATTAATATTAATAATGAGGGAATTTGAATGAGCTTTTTTATTTCTGATGCGGTAGCGGCAACAGGTGCTCCGGCGCAGGGCAGCCCGATGTCTCTGATCCTGATGCTGGTTGTGTTCGGTCTGATCTTCTACTTCATGATCCTGCGCCCACAGCAGAAGCGTACCAAAGAGCACAAAAAGCTGATGGACTCCATCGCGAAAGGCGATGAAGTGCTGACCAACGGTGGCCTGGTCGGTCGCGTAACCAAAGTGGCTGAAAGCGGCTACATTGCTATCGCCCTGAACGACACCACTGAAGTGGTTATCAAACGTGACTTCGTAGCTGCCGTTCTGCCGAAAGGCACCATGAAGGCGCTGTAATCCCAACTTTTCCCAAAGGGAACTGCCGTGTTAAACCGTTATCCTTTGTGGAAGTACATCATGCTGGTCGTCGTGATTATCGTCGGCCTGCTGTACGCGCTTCCCAACCTGTATGGTGAGGATCCGGCTGTTCAAATCACTGGCGCGCGCGGTGTCGCCGCCAGTGAGCAAACGCTGATCCAGGTCCAGAAAACGTTACAAGAAGAAAAAATTACCGCTAAGTCTGTGGCTCTGGAAGAGGGTGCAATTCTTGCTCGCTTCGACACCACCGACACGCAGCTCCGCGCTCGCGAAGCGCTGATGGGCGTGCTGGGTGACAAATATGTCGTGGCGCTTAACCTTGCTCCTGCAACCCCTCGCTGGCTGGCTGCGCTGAACGCAGAGCCAATGAAGCTGGGTCTTGACCTGCGTGGCGGCGTTCACTTCCTGATGGAAGTGGATATGGATACCGCGCTCGGCAAGCTGCAGGAACAGAATATCGACAGCCTGCGCAGCGATCTGCGCGACAAAGGCATCCCATACACTACCGTGCGTAAAGAAGATAACTACGGCATGAGCATCACGTTCCGCGACAGCGCGGCGCGCGATCAGGCTGTAGATTACCTGACCCAACGTCACCGTGACCTGGTGATCACCTCTCAGGGCAGCAACCAACTGCGCGCGGTGATGACCGATGCGCGTCTGAAAGAAGCGCGTGAATATGCCGTTCAGCAGAACATCAACATTCTGCGTAACCGTGTGAACCAGCTGGGCGTAGCTGAGCCGCTGGTACAGCGTCAGGGTGCTGACCGTATCGTGGTTGAACTGCCGGGTATCCAGGATACCGCGCGTGCTAAGGAGATCCTCGGTGCGACCGCGACGCTGGAATTCCGTCTGGTAAACTCTAATGTCGATCAGTCCGCCGCGGCGTCTGGCCGTATTCCGGGTGACTCCGAAGTGAAACAGACCCGCGAAGGTCAGCCGGTTGTGCTGTACAAACGCGTGATCCTGACCGGTGACCACATCACCGACTCCACTTCAAGCCAGGATGAGTACAACCAGCCGCAGGTTAACATCTCGCTGGATAGCGCGGGTGGTAACATCATGTCTAACTTCACCAAGGACAACATCGGCAAACCGATGGCGACCCTGTTCGTGGAGTACAAAGACAGCGGTAAGAAAGATGCAAACGGCCGTGCTGTGCTGGTGAAAGAGGAAGAGGTGATTAACATCGCCAACATCCAGTCTCGTCTGGGTAACAGCTTCCGTATTACCGGTATTAACAACCCGAACGAAGCGCGTCAGCTCTCGCTGCTGCTGCGTGCTGGTGCGCTGATTGCGCCAATTCAGATTGTTGAAGAACGTACCATTGGTCCAACTCTGGGTATGCAAAACATCCAGCAGGGTCTGGAAGCGTGTCTGGCCGGTCTGGCTGTCTCTATCCTCTTCATGATCTTCTTCTATAAGAAGTTTGGTCTGATTGCGACCTCCGCGCTGATTGCGAACCTGGTGCTGATCATCGGCATTATGTCCCTGCTGCCGGGGGCGACGCTGACCATGCCGGGGATTGCGGGTATCGTTCTGACCCTTGCGGTGGCGGTCGACGCCAACGTACTGATTAACGAGCGTATAAAAGAAGAGTTGAGCAACGGTCGCTCTGTTCAGCAGGCGATTGACGAAGGCTATAAAGGCGCGTTCAGCTCCATCTTCGATGCGAACGTAACAACACTGATTAAGGTTCTTATCCTGTATGCAGTGGGTACTGGCGCGATCAAAGGCTTTGCGATTACCACCGGTATCGGTGTCGCAACGTCAATGTTTACCGCTATTGTCGGCACCCGTGCCATCGTGAACCTGCTGTACGGCGGCAAGCGCGTCAAAAAGCTGTCTATCTGAGGAGTGCGTTGTGGCACAGGAATATACTGTTGAACAATTGAACCACGGCCGTAAAGTCTGGGACTTTATGCGCTGGGACTACTGGGCCTTCGGCATTTCAGGCTTACTGCTGATTCTGTCCATCATCGTTATGGGCGTGAAAGGCTTTAACTGGGGGCTGGATTTCACCGGTGGTACGGTCATCGAGATCTCCCTGGAAAAACCGGTCGATATGGACCAGATGCGCCTGTCTCTGCAGAAAGCGGGCTTTGAAGAGCCGCTGCTGCAGAACTTCGGCAGCAGCCGCGACATCATGGTGCGTATGCCGCCGGTGCACGATGCCAACGGCAGCCAGGAGCTGGGCAGCAAGGTCGTACAGGTCATTAACGAGACCACCAGCCAGAGCGCGGCGGTCAAGCGTATTGAGTTCGTCGGCCCGAGCGTGGGTGCGGACCTGGCGCAAACCGGCGCCATGGCGCTGCTGGTGGCGCTGATCTCCATCCTGGTTTACGTTGGTTTCCGCTTTGAGTGGCGACTGGCGGCCGGTGTGGTTATCGCCCTGGCGCACGACGTGGTGATCACCATGGGCATACTGTCTCTGTTCCACATTGAGATTGACCTGACCATCGTGGCATCCCTGATGTCCGTAATCGGTTACTCACTGAACGACAGTATCGTGGTATCTGACCGTATCCGTGAAAACTTCCGTAAGATCCGTCGCGGCACGCCGTACGAAATCTTTAACGTGTCGTTGACCCAGACGCTGCACCGTACCTTGATCACATCCGGTACCACCTTAATGGTGATCCTGATGCTGTTCCTGTTCGGTGGCCCGGTGCTGGAAGGCTTCTCGCTGACCATGCTGATCGGTGTCTCCATCGGTACAGCGTCGTCAATCTACGTCGCGTCAGCCCTGGCACTGAAACTGGGCATGAAGCGCGAGCACCTGCTCCAGCAGAAAGTCGAGAAAGAAGGGGCGGATCAGCCGTCCATTCTGCCGTAAGGCGACGTTTAGCGCGTTATCGGAATCCCGGTCTTTTGGCCGGGATTTTTTTATCTGCTCCTGACAAACACTCCTGACAGTATGCTGTCAGGAGCCCTGCCGTAGACTCCTTCTGAACCCAAACAACAGGCAGGAGGATGTATGAAAAGCGTAATTAACTGGTTTGAAATTCCGGTCTCGGATATGGATCGCGCCATCAAATTTTATGAGCCGGTGATGCAGCTCGCGCTGCGTCGCGAGAAAATGGACGTGGCTGAACTGGCGGTTTTCCCGCATGAGGATCCGTATACCGGGGGGGCGCTGGCAAAATTTGACGGCGTTACGCCGTCTTTGCAGGGCGCTATTATTTACCTGCATACTGACAACCTGGCGGCCACGCTCGATCGCATTGCCTCTGCGGGCGGCGAGTGCGTGTTTGGCCCGCTGGAACTGCCGCACGGTATCGGCACTATCGCACTGTTTACCGACAGCGAGGGTAACCGCGTCGGCCTTCATCAACCTGCCTGAGAGCGAATGACGTTATGACCCGACGCGCTGACCGTTTGTTTCAGATTGTGCAGATCCTGCGGGGCAGGCGTCTGACAACGGCAGCGCATCTGGCGGAGCGGCTTGGCGTGTCCGAGCGCACGGTCTACCGCGATATCCGCGACCTGTCGCTTTCCGGCGTGCCGGTGGAGGGCGAGGCGGGAAGCGGATATCGCCTCATGTCGGGCTTTGACCTGCCGCCGCTGATGCTGACAAATAAGGAGTCCGAGGCGCTGATGGTCGCGATTCGCCTGCTCAAAACCTGGGGTGGGGAATCGCTGTCGCGCGAGCTGGAGTCGGCCCAGGAAAAGGTGCTGGCTATCCTGCCCGAGGAGAGCCGCCGGAAGGCGGAGCAGACGCGGATCTACGCCCCGGAATTCTGCATGCAAAGCCACTCCCGCAGCGATTTTGACATGATCCATCAGGCGATTTCCGCCCAGCGCGTGCTGGCGCTGCATTATCGTGATGAAGCCGGTCAGCTCTCAAAGCGTGAGGTGCAGCCGCTGGGGCTGTTTTTCTGGGGGGAGCGCTGGCTGCTGGCGGCGTGGTGTGAACGGCGCGATGATTATCGCTGTTTCCGGCTCGACCGGTGTCTCAATATAGTGATGACGGAGAGGCGGTTCAGCGAGAGTGCGGACAGGTCTTTGGCGGATTTTTTGCGGAAAGTTAAGCAGTAAAAAGCCGGGTGGCGAGGTAAAAGCAAAACGGCAATGTCTATTGCCGTTTTTAGTGTTTGTTCCCTCTCCCTGTGGGAGAGGGTCAGGGTGAGGGCATCAGCCCGCACGGTCCCGCACTGATTAGAAGTTATAACCCACGACCAGGTAACCACCCCAGCCGGTAGAACGGACGCTGAAGTCGCCGTTACCGAAGTTCAGGCTCGCGTCGTCGTTCCACTGGCCACCGTTGTGCCAGTAACGCGCAACTACAGAGTAGTGCCAGTGATCGTAGTTCAGCGCCAGGATGTGGCTGGAGGCGATGGAATCGTTGGTACGCGCTTTCTTGCCGTTCAGGTCACGGAAATCGTCGTCGCCCAGGTCTGAACCCCAGTCAAAGTTGGTGAAGCCGATGTAGCTCAGATTACCGCCCCACAGCTGGGTAATTGGCACAAAGTATTTCACTTTGAAACGGTAGCCGTCCCACTCGTTTTCATTCGCAGCGCCGTAGTTCTGCCACTGGTATTTCGCGTACACGTTCAGGGACAGGCTCATTGGCAGGCCGGTGTCGATGTCGGTACCCAGACCCATATACCAGGTGCTCTGACGACCGGATTTATTGCGGCCCATGTCGTAGATATAGTTGTTCGCGAAGTACCACTCTTTAAACGGACCAAACGCCAGGCTGGTACCGGTCAGCTTGTCGATGGAGAAGCGCGGTTCGATCTCCATGAACAGTGGGGAACCGTGGTTCCAGATACCTTTCGCATCGGTGTTACCACCGAAGAATACAGGTGCATCCATATAGCCGTAGAAATCAAACCAGTCTTTCTTGGCGAACGCTTCGTATTCCAGGTAGGTATCGTTGCGGATCTGTGGTCCGAAACGGGTGTGGTAGCTGCCTACCACGTTAACGCTCTGGTGCCACCAGTCGGAGAGGTATTGTGGTTTCTCGTTTTCCGCTGCGTTAACAGTGAAAGAGGAGGACAGTGCCAGAACTGCACCGGCTGCGAGTAATGTTTTTTTCATAATCATGCCACTGATTGAAATTCCCTTCCGGGAGTGAAAAATGCGCGAATTGCGTTTCTAAATATTTCGTGTTTCTGCGGTGCCTATTATAGGAATCCCTGCTCACAAAAATATGTGTTGTTTCACATATCTCTCACGCGCGTAATCGATTGCGTTCACGTTTGCGTACTTTAAACGGCCGGGATTGTAGCGGCAATCATTTCTGTTGCCAATCCATACGAAATGTAAATGTTAGCGGAGTGACATTTCACTCCGCTCAAAAGGAGGGATTATTGCGCGGCGGGTTGGATATCGTGAATGCGGATAAAGCCTAGCTGCTCGGGGGATAGGCCGCTTAGCTGAAGGGGAATATCCACATCGCTTGGCGCTAACACGCTGGCCGGAGCGGTGAAAAGCTGATTCTTCACGTTCACCTCCTGGTAGCTCTCCGTGGTGCCCTGGATCTGGCCCCACTCTACGGTGCCGCTGAAGGCGGGCAGCGGATCGTTAGATTCGCCGTGAATACGCAATGTTGCGCGCGTACCATCCGCGTTCGCCGCCACGTTCACCAGCGACATTTTCAGCGTGCCGATCTGGCTGTTAAGCAGGGCAGGCGTGTTTGCCCCCGGCAGCAGATATACCCCGCTGGTGGATTTAACGTTCAGCGCGTTTTGCTGGGTGATCTTCACCGTTTCTTTGTTCAGTTTGTCCATCGCCGTGTTAAGCGTATTCACGCTTTGTTTCATCTGGCGGACTTCGGTTTGCTGTGCACAGGCACTGAGGGTGAAGAGGCTCCCCACCAGTAAAATTCTCAGATAACGTCTTGTCATAGCGTTTATTTCCTTGAAATAACGGATCCCCATAATGGTAGCCAGCAACGTACCGCCAGACATAGATCCTTTGTCTCAAAAAAGCTCTTCCTTTGTTGTCAGGCCAGATCAGGGTAAAATGAAAATCAGTTAACCAGATAACAGGGATACCGTATGCATTGCCCATTCTGCTCCGCTGTGGATACCAAAGTCATCGACTCTCGCCTTGTGGGCGAAGGGTCTTCAGTGCGCCGTCGTCGGCAGTGTCTGGTGTGCAACGAGCGTTTCACGACCTTTGAGGTTGCAGAGCTGGTAATGCCGCGCGTGGTAAAAAGTAACGATGTGCGCGAGCCGTTTAACGAAGAGAAACTGCGCAGCGGAATGCTGAAGGCCCTCGAAAAACGGCCCGTCAGCGCGGATGACGTTGAAATGGCGTTAAACCATATTAAATCTTACCTGCGTGGCCTGGGTGAGCGTGAAGTGCCGAGCAAAATGATCGGCAACCTGGTGATGGAGCAGCTGAAAAAGCTCGACAAGGTCGCCTATATCCGCTTCGCCTCTGTCTACCGCAGTTTCGAAGATATCAAAGAGTTTGGCGAAGAGATCGCCCGCTTACAGGATTAAGCTCATGCAGGATGAGATTTACATGGCGCGAGCCATGAAGCTGGCGCAGCGCGGTCGTTTTACCACTCATCCCAACCCGAACGTCGGGTGCGTTATCGTGAAAGATGGCGAGATCGTGGGGGAAGGGTTTCACTATCGCGCAGGCGAGCCGCATGCGGAGGTCCATGCGCTGCGCATGGCCGGTGAGAAGGCGCGCGGTGCCACCGCCTATGTGACGCTTGAGCCCTGCAGCCACCACGGGCGGACGCCGCCGTGCTGCGAAGCGCTGATCGCGGCGGGCGTGGCTCGCGTGGTGGCATCGATGCAGGATCCGAATCCGCAGGTGGCCGGGCGCGGTCTGTACCGCCTGCAGCAGGAAGGGATCGACGTCAGCCATGGGCTGATGATGCAGGATGCGGAAGCCCTGAATAAAGGCTTCCTGAAGCGCATGCGCACCGGTTTTCCGTACATTCAGCTCAAGCTGGGCGCCTCGCTGGACGGCCGTACGGCGATGGCAAACGGTGAAAGCCAGTGGATCACCTCGCCGCAGGCAAGGCGCGATGTGCAACGCCTGCGCGCGCAAAGCCATGCTATCCTCACCAGCAGTGAAACGGTTCTCGCTGACGATCCGGCCATGACCGTGCGCTGGAACGAACTGAATGCCGATACCCAGGCGCTTTATCCGCAGGAGAACCTGCGCCAGCCGCTGCGTATTATCATTGATAGCCAGAACCGCGTGACGCCGGAGCACCGCATCGTCCAGCAGCCGGGTGAAACCTGGATTGCGCGCACCAAAGAAGATTCGCGCGAGTGGCCGGAAGGCGTGCGCAGCGTTATGGTGCCGGAGCACAATGGCCGCCTCGATTTAGTGGTGCTGATGATGCTGCTCGGCAAGCAGCAGGTGAACAGCATCTGGGTCGAAGCCGGTCCGACGCTCGCCGGCGCGCTGCTTCAGGCGGGGCTGGTGGATGAACTGCTCGTCTACGTTGCGCCTAAACTGTTAGGTCACGACGCGCGCGGCCTGTTTGTGCTGCCCGGCCTTGAAAAACTGGCCGACGCACCGCAACTCACATTCAGCGAGATTCGTCCGGTGGGTCCGGATGTCTGCCTCCATTTAACGACAGCGTAATTGCTCCCGAAATAGGGAAGCAGTGCGCAAAGTATTATGATAAAATCCGCCCCCCTGCGGGGCCAAATGAACCCGTAAAGGAAGAGTATGAACATTATTGAAGCTGCTGTAGCTACCCCGGACGCTCGCGTCGCCATCACCATTGCGCGTTTCAACAACTTCATCAACGACAGCCTGCTGGAAGGTGCGATTGACGCCCTGAAACGTATCGGCCAGGTTAAAGATGACAACATTACCGTTGTTTGGGTTCCAGGCGCTTACGAACTGCCACTGGCGGCGGGCGCGCTGGCGAAAACCGGTAAATACGACGCGGTGATTGCGCTGGGTACCGTTATTCGTGGCGGCACTGCGCACTTCGAATACGTTGCGGGCGGTGCAAGCAACGGTCTGGCACACGTTGCGCAGGATGCTGAAATTCCTGTCGCGTTCGGCGTGCTGACCACCGAAAGTATTGAACAAGCCATCGAACGTGCTGGCACCAAAGCCGGTAACAAAGGTGCAGAAGCTGCACTGACCGCGCTTGAAATGATCAATGTATTGAAAGCCATCAAGGCCTGATTTTTTTGTAAGGGGAATTCCGTGAAACCTGCTGCTCGTCGCCGCGCCCGTGAATGTGCCGTTCAGGCACTTTACTCCTGGCAGTTGTCCCAGAACGACATCGCTGATGTTGAATACCAGTTCCTGTCAGAACAGGACGTGAAAGACGTTGACGTTCTGTACTTCCGTGAACTGCTGTCGGGAGTGGCGACTAATAGCGCGTATCTCGATGGCCTGATGAAGCCATACCTGTCCCGTCTGCTCGAAGAGCTGGGCCAGGTGGAAAAAGCAGTGTTGCGTATCGCGCTGTTTGAGCTGTCTAAACGTGATGATGTGCCGTACAAAGTGGCCATCAACGAAGCGATCGAACTGGCGAAAACCTTCGGCGCTGAAGACAGCCACAAGTTCGTTAACGGCGTACTTGATAAAGCAGCACCTGCGATCCGTCCCCACAAAAAGTGATCCGCAAACCGGAGTTCTGCATTGCCTGACGGGCAGTGCGGCTCCGGTTTTTTCTTTTATTTGCTGAGGCATAACGTATGGCATGCGGCGAATTCTCCCTGATTGCCCGTTATTTCGACCGTGTCAGAACCTCTCGTCTTGATGTTGAAACCGGCATTGGCGATGACTGTGCACTTCTCAATATTCCTGAAAAGCAGACGCTGGCAATCAGCACCGACACCTTAGTGTGCGGACGTCATTTCTTACCGGATATCGATCCTGCCGATCTGGCGTATAAAGCGCTGGCGGTCAACGTCAGCGATCTGGCCGCGATGGGTGCCGATCCTGCCTGGCTGACGCTGGCCCTGACGCTACCAGAGGTGGATGAAGCCTGGCTGGAAGCCTTTAGCGACGCGCTGTTTGAGCAGCTGAATTATTACGATATGCAGCTGATTGGCGGCGATACGACTGCCGGGCCGCTGTCGATGACGCTGGCGATCCACGGCTATGTGCCGCTCGGTCGCGCGCTGAAGCGCTCGGGCGCTAAGCCGGGCGACTGGATCTACGTGACCGGTACGCCGGGAGACAGCGCGGCGGGGCTGGCGATCCTTCAGGATCGCTTAACCGTGAAGGACGCTGACGATGCGGCGTATCTGGTGAAGCGCCACCTGCGCCCGACGCCGCGTATTCTGCACGGTCAGGCGCTGCGCGAGCGGGCCAGCTCGGCTATCGATCTCTCTGACGGGCTGATTTCCGATCTCGGCCATATCCTGAAGGCCAGCGGGGTGGGCGCGCGCGTTGACCTGGACCTGTTCCCGCTGTCGGAGCAACTGCTTCGCCATGTGGAACCTGAGCAGGCGCTGCGCTGGGCGCTGTCCGGGGGGGAAGACTACGAGCTGTGCTTCACCGTACCTGAGCTGAACCGCGGAACGCTGGACGTGGCACTGGCCCATCTCGGCGCAAAGTTTACCTGCATCGGTCAGATCATGCCGGAAAGTGAGGGGCTGAAGTTCGTGAAAGACGGTGCGCCCGTTACGCTGGACTGGAAAGGGTACGATCACTTCGGGTAAGTTTGTGCCTCTGTATTGCCGGGTGGCGGCTACGCCTTACCCGGCCTACGGATTAGATTACTTAAACCCCACGACTGGATGCGGCTGATACGGCGTCTCCAGCTCGGCAATCTGCTCCGGCGTCAGGGATAAATCCACCGCGCTCAGCAGCTCGTCCAGCTGCTCTTCCCGCGACGTGCCGATAATCGGTGCCGCAACCCCGCGCTTGCTCAGCAGCCACGCCAGCGCCACCTGCGCACGGGTGGCACCGGTATCGTCGGCGATCCCGGCTAACCGTTCGGCAATTAGCGCATCGCTGGCTTCGGTACCGGAATAAAGATTTTTTCCCACTTCATCTGATACCAGACGAGCTGTAGTTTCTCCCCACGGGCGGGTTAAACGTCCGCGCGCCAGCGGGCTCCATGGGATCACCGCCACGCCTTCCTGATAGCAGAGCGGCAGCATCTCGCGCTCTTCTTCGCGGTAGATCAGGTTGTAGTGATCCTGCATGGTGACAAAGCGCGCCCAGCCGTGCTGCGCCTGGAGATCCAGCGCCTGGGCAAACTGCGACGCGTGCATAGACGACGCGCCGATATAGCGTGCCTTACCGGCTCTCACCACGTCGTTGAGCGCCTCAAGCGTCTCCTCGATCGGCGTGTTGTAATCCCAGCGGTGAATTTGCAGCAGGTCGACGTAATCCATGTTCAGGCGTCTGAGGCTGTCATCAATAGAGCGGAGGATCTGCGCGCGGGAAAGGCCCTGAGCCAGGTCGCCCACCGGGTAGTAAACCTTGGTGGCGACGACAATCTCATCCCGACGGGCAAAATCGCGCAGGGCGCGGCCGACAATCTCCTCGCTGCTGCCGTCGGAGTAGCTGTTGGCGGTGTCAAAGAAGTTAATGCCGCCTTCAATGGCGCGTTTGATAATCGGGCGGCTGCTCTCTTCAGGCAGTGTCCAGGCGTGGTTTCCCCTGTCGGGCTCGCCAAAGGTCATACAGCCCAGGCAAAGTCGGGAAACGTTAAGGTCGGTTTTTCCTAATGTTGTGTATTGCACGGTCCGCTCCTGCTGTTTAAACATTACGTTTAAGCATAGCAGGAGCGGAAAAGGGGAGAGTCAGTCCAGCCAGCTGCGGATTTTGGCTTCGATACCGGCAGCGTCCAGGCCAATCGCCGCACGCGCTTCGTCCTGGGTACCCTGAGGAATGAAATAATCCGGCAGGCCGAGGTTCAGCACCGGCACGGCCTTACGGTTTGCCATCATCACCTCGTTCACGCCGCTGCCCGCACCGCCCATGATGGCGTTTTCTTCCAGCGTGACCAGCACGTCATGCGTCTCAGCCATATTCAGGATCAGGGACTCATCCAGCGGCTTCACAAAGCGCATATCCACCAGGGTAGCGTTCAGCGTTTCAGCCGCTTTTGCCGCCTCCGGCATCAGCGTGCCGAAGTTCAGGATCGCCACCTTCTCGCCGCGACGCTTCACCAGACCTTTACCGATCGGCAGTTTTTCCAGCGGCTGGAGCTCAACGCCCACCGCATTGCCGCGCGGGTAGCGAACCGCGCTTGGGCCATCCTGATAGTGGTAGCCGGTAAACAGCATCTGACGACATTCGTTCTCGTCGCTTGGCGTCATGACAACCATATCCGGGATACAGCGCAGGAAGGAGAGATCGAACGCGCCCTGGTGCGTCTGGCCGTCGGCACCGACGATGCCCGCACGGTCGATGGCAAACAGCACCGGCAACTTCTGAATAGCAACGTCGTGGATCACCTGATCGTAGGCGCGCTGCAGGAAAGTGGAGTAAATCGCCACAACCGGTTTATAGCCGCCAATCGCCAGCCCCGCGGCAAACGTCACCGCGTGCTGCTCGGCAATCGCCACGTCGAAATACTGGTCAGGGTATTTTCTGGAGAACTCCACCATGCCGGAGCCTTCGCGCATGGCCGGGGTGATCGCCATCAGCTTGTTGTCTTTCGCTGCGGTTTCGCACAGCCAGTCGCCGAAGATTTTGGAATAGCTCGGCATGCCGCCGCTGCTTTTCGGCAGACAGCCGCTGGACGGGTCGAATTTGGGCACCGCGTGGAAGGTGATCGGATCTTTCTCCGCCGGCTCGTAGCCACGCCCTTTTTTGGTCATGATGTGCAGGAACTGCGGGCCTTTGAGGTCGCGCATGTTCTTGAGCGTGGTCACCAGCCCCAGGACATCGTGACCGTCAACCGGGCCAATATAGTTAAAGCCCAGCTCTTCAAACAGCGTGCCCGGCACGACCATGCCTTTGATATGTTCTTCGGTACGCTTGAGCAGCTCTTTAATCGGCGGTACGCCGGAGAAGACTTTTTTACCGCCTTCGCGCAGCGACGAGTAAAGCTTGCCGGAAAGCAGCTGCGCCAGATGGTTATTCAGCGCGCCGACGTTCTCGGAGATCGACATTTCGTTATCGTTGAGGATAACCAGCATGTCCGGCTTGATATCGCCCGCGTGGTTCATGGCCTCGAAGGCCATCCCAGCGGTGATGGCTCCGTCGCCAATCACGCAGACGGTGCGGCGCTGCTTGTTCTCTTTCTCGGCGGCAACGGCAATACCGATGCCCGCAGAAATGGAGGTCGATGAGTGGCCGACGCTCAGCACGTCATACTCGCTCTCACCGCGCCACGGGAACGGGTGCAGGCCGCCTTTCTGACGAATAGTGCCAATTTTATCGCGACGTCCGGTCAGAATTTTGTGCGGATAGGCCTGGTGGCCGACGTCCCAGATAAGCTGATCGAACGGCGTGTTATAGACGTAGTGCAGCGCCACGGTCAGCTCTACCGTGCCAAGCCCGGAGGCGAAATGGCCGCTGGAGCGGCTTACGCTGTCGAGCAGGTAGCGACGCAGCTCGTCGCACAGCTTCGGCAGGCTCTCTTTCGGCAGCAGACGTAACTCCTGGGTGGAGTCAACTAACGCCAGTGTCGGGTATTTGGCAATATCAAAACTCATCAAAGGCTCATCGAGATATATAGTTTATTTATCACGCTGGATTATATAGTCCGCTAGCGCTTCCAGTGCCGAGGTATCCAGCGATTGCGCGGCCAGTTCATTCAGCGACTGGCGGGCATCGTCAATCAGATCCCGGGCTTTACGTTGGGCTTGCTCAAGACCCAGCAGGGCGGGGTAGGTACTTTTGCCAAGCTGCTGGTCGGCACCCTGACGTTTACCCAATGTTGCAGTATCGCCCACCACATCCAGAATGTCATCCTGAACCTGGAATGCCAGACCGATACTTTCTGCGTATCTGTCCAGAATCGGCAGGGCTTTGCGCCCTTGCTCACCCGCGCTCAGCGCGCCCAGGCGAACGGCGGAACGAATAAGCGCGCCCGTCTTATGGCGATGAATACGCTCCAGCTGTTCCAGATTAACCTGACGTCCTTCCGCTTCTAAATCCAGTGCCTGACCGCCGCACATGCCGGCCACGCCGCTGGCCATCGCCAGCTCGGAGATCATCGCCAGGCGGTCACGATCGGCCACTTCCGCCATCGGCGCGTCGCTCAGAATCGAGAACGCCAGCGTTTGCAGAGCATCACCCGCCAGAATGGCATTCGCCTCGCCAAACTTAATGTGGCAGGTTGGCTGACCCCGGCGCAGATCGTCGTCGTCCATCGCCGGGAGATCGTCGTGAATCAGTGAATAAGCGTGGATGCACTCAACGGCGGCTGCCGGGGCGTCCAGCGTGTTATCGCTGATGCCAAACATATTGCCGGTGGCGTATACCAGAAACGGGCGCAGGCGCTTTCCACCCAAGAGTGCGCCATAGTGCATGGCTTCAACCAGTGGAGTGTTCTGAAAAGGCTGTGGCGCAATAAATCGGCGCAGGGCGTCGTTGGCGCGCACGACGCGCGCCTGAAGCTCGTTGGCAAAATCCATTTACTCGGCGTCCGGTGTGAAAGGCGTGGTTTTCGCGTCTTCGCTGTCGGAGAGCAGGATCTGCACGCGCTGCTCGGCCTGCTGCAGTTTGACCTGCCCCTGGCGCGCCAGCTGCACGCCACGTTCGAATTCGTTAAGCGCCTCTTCCAGCGGGAGATCGCCGCTTTCAAGACGGGTAACGATTTGCTCCAGTTCACTCAGCGCAGTTTCAAAACTGGCCGGTGCGTCGTTCTTCTTCGGCATAGTGAATTGACTCTTATATTCTCAGCCCTGATATGGTAACGGACTCGGGCGGATAAGCAAATAACGCGCAATGTGCACAGGAGCGGCGCGATGGTGGTATACTTGCGCGCCTGGATGCAGCCACGGGTGTGGGCTGCTGTACTCTTTTCCATTACAAGCCTTAATACGCTTGCCTAAGAAACATTGCCGCCATGAAGTTTATCATTAAATTGTTCCCTGAAATCACCATCAAAAGCCAATCTGTGCGTTTGCGCTTTATTAAAATTCTCACCGGGAACATTCGTAACGTATTAAAGCACTACGACGAAACCCTCGCCGTGGTGCGCCACTGGGACCACGTGGAAGTGCGCGCCAAAGACGAAAATAAACGTCAGGATATTCGCGACGCCCTGACCCGTATTCCGGGGATCCACCATATTCTGGAAGTGGAAGATGTTCCGTTCAGCGATATGCACGACATCTTCGAGAAAGCGCTGGTCCAGTACCGCGACCAGATCGAAGGCAAAACCTTCTGCGTGCGCGTGAAGCGTCGCGGCAAGCACGAATTCAGCTCCATTGAAGTGGAACGTTACGTCGGCGGCGGTCTGAACCAGCACGTTGAGACCGCGCGCGTGCGCCTGACCAACCCGGACGTGACCGTTAACCTGGAGATCGAAAACGATCGCCTGCTGCTGGTGAAAGGGCGCTATGAAGGCATCGGCGGCTTCCCGATCGGCACCCAGGAAGATGTGTTGTCCCTGATCTCAGGCGGCTTCGACTCCGGCGTCTCCAGCTATATGCTGATGCGTCGCGGCTGTCGCGTGCATTACTGCTTCTTCAACCTGGGCGGCGCGGCGCATGAAATCGGCGTTCGTCAGGTGGCGCACTACCTGTGGAACCGCTTCGGCAGCTCCCACCGCGTGCGTTTTGTGGCGATTAACTTTGAGCCAGTGGTCGGCGAAATCCTCGAAAAAGTGGACGACGGCCAGATGGGCGTGATCCTGAAACGTATGATGGTGCGCGCAGCGTCCAAAGTGGCTGAACGCTACGGCGTGCAGGCGCTGGTCACCGGCGAAGCGCTGGGCCAGGTCTCCAGCCAGACGCTGACCAACCTGCGTCTGATCGACAACGTCTCTGATACGCTGATCCTGCGTCCGCTGATCTCCCACGACAAAGAGCACATCATCGACCTGGCGCGCGAAATCGGCACCGAAGATTTTGCCCGCACCATGCCGGAATACTGCGGCGTGATCTCGAAAAGCCCTACGGTGAAAGCGGTGAAGGCGAAGATCGAAGCGGAAGAAGAGAACTTCGACTTTAGCATTCTGGAAAAGGTGGTGGCGGAAGCGTCCAACATCGATATCCGCGAAATTGCCCAGCAGACCGAGCAGGAAGTCGTTGAAGTTGAAACCGTAAGCGGTTTCGGCGCAAACGATGCGATTCTGGATATTCGCTCTATTGACGAGCAGGATGACAAGCCGCTGGTGGTGGACGGCGTGGAGGTGGTTTCTCTGCCGTTCTATAAGCTGAGCACTAAGTTTGGCGACCTCGATCAGAGCAAAACGTATCTGCTGTGGTGTGAGCGTGGGGTAATGAGCCGCCTGCAGGCGCTGTATCTGCGCGAGCAGGGCTTTGCGAATGTGAAGGTGTATCGCCCGTAGTGTATTGCCGGGGAGTGCGGCCTGTTGCCCTCACCCCGGCCCTCTCCCAAGGTGAGAGGGAGAACATCTATTCGTAATAATTATAAATCCCCGCCGGCATTACCAGCGATGACGCCACTTCGTAGGCCTTCTCCCGCCCAACCAGCAGATCAATAATCTTCAGCGCAAAATCAATCGCGGTGCCCGGTCCTTGGCTGGTGAGCAGGTTGACGCGCGGATCCCAGACGACGCGTTTGTCCACCCACTGGTCTTCCGGGATCGTATCCTTCAGCCCCGGGAAGCCGGTCATATTGCCGATGGGGAAGATATCGTGCGGAACCAGAACCGTTCCAGCGGCGGCACAGATTGCCGCGACGATACGGCCAGATAAATGGAACTGACGCACGGTCTCGACCAGCAGCGGGCTGTCGCGAAAACATTCCGCGCCTTTTAAGCCGCCGGGCAGGACGATGATGTCGTAATCGCCGTCAGCAACCTGAACAAGCGGCGCGTCTGCCAGGATTTTCACCCCTCGGGAACAGGTGATTGCCAGATTGCCGTCGCTGGCAACGCTGGCGGTTGTTACCTTAATGCCGCCACGTACCATTAAATCAATGGCGGTGACCGCTTCCATCTCTTCGCTACCAGGGGCGAGGCAGATCAGTGCCGACGCGCTCATATTCACTCTCCTTACGTTTAACCAGGTCATACAGACGGGCGTTTTCCGGCACGGCGATGCCGTGCGCGCGGGCGCGCTTTAGCAGATAGCCGGTGATGTAGTCTATCTCCGTATGGCGTAATGCCCGAACGTCCTGCAGCATCGAGGAGATGTTCTCAGCCGTACTCTCAATAACCTGCTCGACATAACAGCGTAAATCCTCTGCTGAGGTGTGCAGGCCTTCTCGCTCAATGACCGACGCGACTTCTGCACAGAGGGACGCCACCTCCTGCGGATGGTTTTTCAGTTCCCCGTTCGGGCAGTTCCACAGCGCCGTCAGCGGATTGATCACGCAGTTTACGGCCAGCTTACGCCACAGCTGAGGGCGGATGTTGTTGTGCCAGGCGACGTCCGGCAATACCTTTTGCAGCACGTCTGCCAGATAGCTGTAGTCCCCATCCTGTGTTCTGGCCGGGCCGATGTGCGTCACGCCGCTGGCGACATGCACAATAATAGTCCCGTCGCGACGGGCGGCGTGGGTGGTGGTCGCCATCAGCAGAGGCTGCGGGACGCTTTTCAGCTCATCAAGGGTTCCCATACCGTTATGCAGCAGCAGAATGGGGGACGTGGGGGGGAGCTGCGCGGCCAATGTCTTGACCGCATCCGAGACCTGCCACGCCTTGAGCGTCACCAGCAACAGGTCGCTTTGCGCCAGGAAATCAGGATCGTTCGCGGTGAGGGATTCGTTAAAAATGCTTCCGTCTTCACCAATCAGGTTGACGCTGCAATAGGGCTGGGGCACGCGCAGCCAGCCCTGAACCTCATGTCCGTGCTTGCACAGCGCGGTTAGCCACAGCTGACCGAGCGCTCCGCATCCGAGCACCGTAATTTTCATTGTTCCTCCTCACCTGCAACTGCGCCAGGTGTTACAGCTTAATTATACAGCTAAGCTTCTGTTGAGTTATGCCTCGTAGCGGGTATTATGCAACGCAACAAAAGTGAAGGGAGAAGAAAAGATGCCATCTTTCGATATTGTTTCCGAAGTTGATATCCAGGAAGTTCGCAACGGCGTTGAGAACGCAACCCGCGAAGTTGAGTCACGTTTCGATTTTCGCGGCGTTGAGGCGTCGTTTGAGCTGAACGACGCAAATAAGACCATTAAGGTGCTGAGCGAGTCTGATTTCCAGGTGAATCAGCTGCTCGACATTCTGCGCGCTAAGCTGTTAAAACGCGGCATTGAAGGGACGTCTCTGGACGTGCCGGACGAGTTTGTCCACAGCGGTAAGAACTGGTTTGTAGAAGCCAAACTGAAGCAGGGCATCGAGAGCGCGGTGCAGAAGAAGATCGTTAAGCTTATCAAAGACAGCAAGCTGAAGGTGCAGGCGCAGATCCAGGGCGAAGAAATTCGCGTGACCGGTAAATCTCGCGATGACCTCCAGTCCGTGATGGCGCTGGTGCGCGGCGGGGATTTGGGACAGCCGTTCCAGTTTAAAAACTTCCGCGATTAAGACAGAAAAGCCCGGTTCAACCGGGCTTTTTTTCAGGCTTTGAGCGCCTGCTCGACCTCAAAGCGGTTCGTCACTTTGCTGTCTATTTTGACGTAAGCGCTGCGCTCTTCCGGGACAATGAGCACTTCTGTCACGCCCTCTTTTGCTTCCAGACGCTGCTTCAGCGCATCGCTGATTTCCACCTCATCCGGGATTTCTACCCGCAGGCTGCTTACGTAGCGCGGCTCTTTCATGGTGCTGGCGACCAGCAGCCAGACTGTTGCCAGCAGCGCGCCCGCGAGAAATACGGTTTGGGAATCAAACAGGCCGTCCACCCAGCCGCCGAGCGAGCCGCCAATCGCCACGCCGAGAAACTGGCTGGTGGAGTAGATACCCATCGCCGTGCCTTTGTAACCGGCCGGAGACTCTTTGCTGATAAGCGACGGCAGCAGCGCTTCCATCAGGTTAAATGCCAGGAAGAACAGCTGTACGCCGGCAACCAGCTCCCAGAAGTGCGGGCCGGAGCCCCAGAGCACGATCTCGGCGATCAGCAGCAGCGCCACGCAGCCCACGAAGACGCGCTTCATTTTGCGCTTCACTTCGGCATAGATAATGAACGGCACGACGGAGACAAACGAAATCAGCATCGTCACCAGATAGATTTTCCAGTGCTCAGCCGCCGGGAAACCTGCCGCGGCAAGCTGGCCGGGCAGGGCGACAAAGGTCGACATCAGCAGAATGTGCAGGCACATGATGCCGAAGTTCAGCTTCAGCAGGCGCGGTTCGACGAGCACTTTGCTGAAGCAGCCTTTTACCATGCCTGACTCACGGTTCAAAACGTGGTTTTTGCTGTCCGGCACAACCCACAAAGTCAGCGCGATCCCGATGGTCGCCAGCGCGGCAATCATCCAGAACAGGGCGTGCAGGCCGAGCGTATGGGTGATAATCGGGCCCAGCACCATCGCAATAGCGAAGGTCACACCAAAGCTCACGCCGATAAACGCCATCGCCTTCGTGCGGTTCTGTTCGCGGGTGAGGTCTGACAGCAGCGCCATCACGGCGGCGGCAATCGCGCCGGAGCCCTGCAGGGCGCGGCCAAGAATAATGCCCCAGATGGAGTGGGAGAGGGCGGCAATGACGCTACCGAGAACAAAAATAAGCAGACCGCCGACAATCAGCGGCTTTCGGCCCACCCTATCGGAGAGCAGACCAAACGGGATCTGAAATATCGCCTGGGCAAGGCCGTAGATACCAATTGCCAGGCCAATCAGCGCCTCGCTGGCTCCTTGAAGCGCCATGCCGTACGTGGTCAGAACAGGCAGGACCATAAACATGCCAAGCATCCGTAGCGAGAAGACAGTCCCTAAGCCCCAGGTCGCGCGTAGCTCGCCTGGCGTCATTTTATAATCGTTCATTACCACCTCAGTTCAAAAGCAGGCCATAGTGTAGTGCGGGGAAGGGGCGGGGTAAATAAAGGGTTATTTAACAAATATTACATGCGTTATTAATGGATTTGATGAATAAAAAAGGGTGCCGAAGCACCCTTTTATTCACCTGCGAATCTTACCAGACGTAAGTCAGCAGGTTATGTGAATCCGGCACCATGAAGTCTACGGACATCATCACGGACAGCGAGGTGATGGCAACGATAGAGAACACAAACAGCTTGCGCGCCCAGACTTTGTCATCTTCCACTTTATAACCGCGCAGGGCCATACCGAGCCACCAGACGCTCACCGCAGCCGCTACCGCCAAATATTTATACCCGGCGTAACCACCCAGAGAGAGCATCAGCGTTGCCACGGCAAAAGCGATGATGTAGAGCGTGATGTGGTTCTTGGCAACCGAAATGCCCTTCACGACCGGCAGAACCGGGATGTTCGCTGCCTGATAATCCTTAAAGCGGAAAATCGCGATGGCATAGGAGTGCGGCATCTGCCACAGGCTAAAGATAGCCAGCAGGATCAGTGCACCGCTGTCGAACTCGTTCGTGACCGCGCAGTAGCCAATCACCGGCGGCGCAGCGCCGGAGAGAGAACCAATCAGCGTGCCGTAGACGGAGTGGCGTTTCATATACAGGCTGTAGATGCCTACATACACCACGAACCCCATCACCCCCAGCCAGCAGGCCAGCGGGTTAGCACCAAACCACAGCAGCATAAAGCCAGCAATACCCAGCAAGGTGGCGTACACCAGCGAGACGGAAGGGGCGATCAGGCCTTTAACCAGCACCCGATTTTTGGTCCTTTCCATCTTCTTGTCGATATCCATGTCGATGTAGTTGTTAAATACACAACCGGACGCAACAACCAGTGACACACCGACCAGCGTAGAGATAAAGAGGGCGTAATCAATGCTGCCTTTAGAGGCCAGCAGGAACCCTCCGATCACGGAGATCAGGTTGCCAAAGATGATGCCTGGTTTCGTTACTTGCAGGTATTGCTTAAACATACTCGCCGCTCTTAGTGAACCATCATGTTGTAGTTGAGGTTCCACATAATCCAGATGGAACCGACTACCAGGATAGCGATGATAATCACGGTAAAGATAAAGGCCGTCATATTCCAGCCTTCATCGGACTTGGTGTTCATGTGCAGGAAGCAAACCAGATGCACCAGAATCTGAATCACCGCGGTCACCAGGATTGCTCCCAGGATAACCGGCTTGGACGCAGAACCGCTCATCACCATCCAGAACGGGATCACCGTCAGGATGATCGACAGGATGAAACCTGTCATGTAGGTTTTTACGCTGCCGTGGGAAGCGCCATGATCGTTAGAATGACTCATTACATCGCCCCCATCAGATAGACAACAGAGAACACACAGATCCATACCACGTCCAGGAAGTGCCAGAACAGGCTCAGGCACATAATACGGGTACGGTTAGTGCTGGTCAGGCCGCGGCGGGAGATCTGGAACATCAGAACTGCCATCCAGATCAGACCCGAGGTCACGTGCAGACCGTGGGTACCCACCAGCGCGAAGAACGCGGACAGGAAGCCACTGCGATCCGGGCCGAAGCCTTCCATAATCAGGTGATGGAATTCATAGATTTCCATCCCGATAAAGCCAGCACCAAACAGCCAGGTCAACGCCAGCCAGGAGACAACCTGGCTCTTGTTGTTTTTGTACATGGCGATAGCCGCCATGCCGTAGGTGATGGAGCTGAATAACAGCAGTGCGGTTTCAACCAGAACGAACGGCAGTTCAAAGATGTCCTTGCCGGTCGGGCCGCCCGCTGTGCCGTTCACCAGAACGGCATAGGTCGCGAACAGACAGCAGAACAGAATGCAGTCGCTCATCAGGTAGATCCAGAAACCGAAGACTTTGGTCGGTCCTGTATCATGGTGCGCATGTTCATGCGCGTGGGCAGTTGAGTGCGCCAGAGTATCAGTTGCCATTTTTCAGCCCCGCTTTAGAAATCTCGTCGAAATGCTGATTTTCCAGCTTTTCAACTTCACGGACTGGTACGTAGTAGTCCACGTCCTCGTCAAAGCTCTTCACAATCCAGCTGATTACGATGCCAGCGAAGCCAACAATCGCCATCCACCAGATGTGCCAGATCATTGCGAAACCAAATACCGTTGCGAAAGCGGCAATCACGATGCCCGCAGCGCTGTTTTTCGGCATATGGATCTCTTCGTAATGCTCAGGTTGCTTGTACGCTTCACCTTTTTCTTTCATTTCCCAGAATGCATCACGCTCGTGAATGTGCGGCACTACGGCAAAGTTATAGAACGGCGGTGGAGAAGAGGTTGCCCACTCCAGCGTACGGCCACCCCATGGGTCACCGGTCAGGTCGCGGTTCAGGTTACGGTCGCGGATGGACACGTAGTACTGAATCAGCTGGCACAGAATACCGCAGGCAATCAGCGCTGCACCGCCCGCTGCAACCATCAGCATTGGGTGGAACTGCGGATCGATCTGCTGGCTCAGACGACGGGTCATACCCATGAAGCCCAGCACGTACAGCGGCATAAACGCCACGAAGAAGCCAATGATCCAGAACCAGAACGCGCGTTTACCCCAGGTTTCGTTCAGCGTGAAGCCAAACGCCTTAGGCCACCAGTAAGTCACACCTGCGAAGCAGCCGAAGACCACGCCGCCGATGATAACGTTATGGAAGTGCGCAATCAGGAACAGGCTGTTGTGCAGAACGAAGTCAGCACCTGGTACCGCCAGCAGTACGCCGGTCATCCCACCCACGGAGAAGGTCACGATGAAGCCGATGGTCCACAGCATTGCTGAGTGGAACACGATACGGCCCTGGTACATGGTGAACAGCCAGTTGAAGATCTTCACCCCGGTAGGGATGGCGATAATCATGGTGGTGATACCGAAGAAGGCGTTTACGTTCGCGCCCGCACCCATAGTGAAGAAGTGGTGCAGCCAAACGATGAACGACAGAACGGTAATACACACGGTTGCCCACACCAGCGAGGTGTAACCAAACAGACGTTTACGCGAGAAGGTTGCCGCGATTTCGGAGAACACACCGAAGACAGGCAGAACCAGAATGTACACTTCCGGGTGACCCCAGGCCCAAATCAGGTTGATGTACATCATCATGTTGCCACCCATATCATTCGTGAAGAAATGGGTGCCCAGGTAGCGGTCCAGGGTCAGCAGCGCGATGGTGACGGTCAGAATTGGGAACGATGCGATAATCAGTACGTTGGCGCACAGAGATGCCCAGGTAAATACCGGCATCTTGAACATCGTCATACCAGGAGCACGCATCTTCAGGATGGTCACGAAGAAGTTGATACCGGTCAGAGTTGTACCGACACCGGAGAGCTGAAGCGCCCAAATCCAGTAGTCAACGCCAACACCCGGACTGTACTCAATTCCCGACAGCGGCGGGTACGCCAGCCAACCGGTCTGCGCGAATTCGCCCACGCCCAGTGACAGGTTAACCAGGATTACGCCGACAACCGTGAACCAGAAGCTCAGGTTGTTCAGGAACGGGAACGCGACGTCGCGCGCGCCGATTTGCAGCGGAACGACAACGTTCATCAGACCGATTACCAGCGGCATCGCCACGAAGAAGATCATGATAACGCCGTGGGCGGTAAAGATCTGGTCGTAGTGGTGCGGTGGCAGGAAGCCGGCTTCGCCTGCAGACGCAAGTGCCTGCTGGCTACGCATCATGATTGCATCCGCAAAGCCACGAATTAACATGACGATACCGACGATGCAGTACATGATACCGAGTTTTTTGTGGTCAACCGAAGTCAGCCACTCATTCCACAGGTAGCTCCACTTACCGAAGTAAGTGATCAGGCCAACTAAGGCCGCGCCACCAATGATAATTGCAGCCACCGTAACCATGATAATCGGTTCATGGTAGGGCACTGCATCCAGTGTCAATTTTCCGAACATTTTCTTCCTCGGCCCCTTAGTGAGCGGTTTCCGCGTGGCTCATGTCCATGCCTTCCATACCTTCGTGCGCGCTGTGCTCGCCTTCTGGCTGGGTCATGTCCATGCTCTTGCCGTGATCCATAAATTTGCCAATAACGTCTTTGAACAAATCAGGTTTCACGTTAGAGAAGTACTCCACCTTGTTGTATTCGCTAGGTGCAGCCACTTTTTCGAACGCCGCCATGTCAGACATGGTGTTTGGAGACTGCTTCGCTTTTTCAACCCACTGGTCGAAAGCGGCACGGTCCGGCGTCGCAATAGCTTTGAACTTCATACCTGAGAAGCCCGGGCCGCTATAGCTGGCGGAGATACCATCGTAGGTGCCTGCTTCATTCGCGATCAGATGCAGGTTTGTCTGCATACCGGCCATCGCGTAAATCTGGCTACCCAGACGCGGGATGAAGAAGGAGTTCATTACGGAGTTGGAGGTCACTTTGAACTGAACCGGAGTGTTCGCCGGGAAGGCGATTTCATTCACGGTAGCAATGCCCTGCTCTGGATAGATGAAGAACCATTTCCAGTCCATGGAGACCACTTCAATGGTAATAGGTTTTTCATCGTGAACCAGCGGCTTGCTTGGCTCTAGTGCGTGAGTGGTTTTCCAGGTCAGTACGGCAAGGAACAGGATGATCAGAATAGGTACCGTCCAGACCACAGCTTCAACTTTGTTGGAGTGTGACCAGTTCGGGCTATACTTCGCATCTTTATTGCTCGCACGATACTTCCAGGCGAAACCAACAGCCATCAAAATGGCAGGAATAACCACAATCAACATCAGGCCAAAAGCCGTCAATATCAGTGAACGTTGTTCCAGTCCAATCTGTCCTTTGGGGTCTAGTAGTGCAGAATCACAGCCACTGAGTAATACAGTGCCTGCGAATAATGACAACCATCCCAAACTTTTATTGTATTTCCTGAGTCTCATTTAACGACCTCAATTCCACGGGAGTCTGGTGGCGTTTAAAGTGTGCGGGCATTTTACGGGAAGGTTACATTACTGTAAACATCATTAGGCCTGTGTCAGGAAGGTGTTACCGGGTTCTGCCGCACGTGTCACAAGTGTTGCAGATTATGTCGGTTTTTATGACCGAAGCCGCATGATATGGGCTTTATAACGAAAGGACCCCCAAGCATACCCTAAAAGGGGCAATTGGTATAACCATTGTTAAAAATATACAAAAAATTAACAATTAATTATCAATAAAAAGACATCTAAAAAACGAAAAATCAAACTTTCCAATGCTGAATCGTTTAATGAAAAATAGCGTTTTGGAATTGGCTCCAATAATTTCCAAATCCTATCCCGCACAAAACAACAAATATTTTTTTAGCGGCTGTTGGCTATTTCACCGTTATAATTTCGGTTAGTGATTACAACGGGAAATAACCTTTCACTTTTTCTTCAGGCCATCTGCGTTTTACGCAATGCCATAAAATCGAGCAGACCGCCCGTCAAGATCCCGGCGATGGCCAGCAGGGCTCCGGCGTCCAGCAGAAGGGCTTCGAGAGGGATCGCCAGAGACGTACTGGCGTTAACGATAAGTACCACAAGCCATAGCGCCAGCGCGGCGCAGCCCGCCATGAGCAGACGTAACGCAAAACGGTAAGCGCGATGATATTCAGTGCGTGGCATAAAGTGTTCGGTCCGCTGGGTATATTCCAGCGTCTGGCGACACACCAGCAATAATAAAATCCCCGGCACGGCAGCCGCGACCGAGAAAAGATAAAACGTTGGCCAGCCGTGGGCTTCCACAAACCAGCCGGCAATCGGACCCACGTACACGCGGCCAACGGCCGAGAGCGCCGAGAGCAGCGCAAACTGCGTGGCGGAAAATGATTTATTGCACAGGGTCATCAGCAGGGCGACAAATGCCGCCGTCCCCATGCCGCCACAGAGGTTTTCGAAGAACACCGCCGCGGCCATGCTGAACATATGCTTGTCGGTCACCGACAGCAGCCAGTATCCCGCGTTTGATGCGCCCTGAAGAATGCCGAAGATCAGCAGCGCGCGGAACAGCGTCAGGCGCTGCATCAATACGCCGCCGTAAAGCGCGCCGACGATGGTCGCAAACAGCCCCAGCGTTTTATTCACTACACCCACTTCACCGGCATCAAAACCGACGCCGCGGATCAGGAAGGTGGTGGTCAGGCTCATGGCAAAGGCATCGCCCAGCTTATAAAGGACGATGAGCAGCAGGATCAGCCAGGCATTGTTGCGGCCAAAAAAGTCGCGCAGCGGTTCGGCCACGGCCTGCTCCAGAGAGCGGGGAACCGGAATGACGTCGCTCGGTTCGGGAGCAAACAGGGTTGCGATAATGCAGGGGATAAGCAGGGCGGCCATCAGCCAGTACATGCCCTGCCAGCCGAGGTATCGGTCGGCCAGCCACAGCGCCAGCCCGCCGGAGACCAGCATCCCGAGGCGATAGCCCAGCACGCTGATGGCTGCGCCGGCCCCGCGCTCCTCGGCAGGTAAGACGTCAGTCTTCCAGGCGTCGAACACAATATCCTGGGAGGCGGAACAGAAGGCTATCACCACCGCAAGCGCGGCCATCCAGCGGAGCTGTGTGGTCGGCTCAAGAAAGCCCATCCCCGCAATCGCCAGCAGCAGCAGAACCTGCGTCATCACTAACCAGCCGCGACGACGTCCCAGGAACGGCGGCGTATAGCGATCCATCACCGGCGACCACAGGAACTTAAAGACATACGCCTGACCGACCAGCGAGAAGAAACCAATGGTTTTGAGATCGATGTTCTCAACCGTCATCCACGCCTGAAGCGTGCCGGAAGTGAGCGCGAGGGGTAAACCGGAGGCAAAGCCGAGGATCAGCAGAATCGCTGATTTCGGTTGCTGGAAAATGCGTAAGTAGTGACTGGACATGGTCTTATGAACTGACCCGGTGAAGCACCGGGCCAGCGAGCAGGATTAACGTGCGTTCTGCTTGATAAAGTCGTGAATGCTGGTGTCCTGCGCCATATCGGCGATGGTGTCAGTCAGCACGCTGTTAACGGCGTTAGCGATGTTCTGGTTAGATGCCTGGAACGCGCCTTCAACGGAGTAGCTGGCGCGGTAGTTTTTGGTCATCTTGTTGCCGTTCTTCGCGGTGGCAATGATGGCGATATCCGCTTTGGTTGCGATGTTGTAGCGCACGTTGCCCTGAGAGACGTCTGCGTAAAGGTTGTTGACGATGATCTGCAGATCAACCGCGCCGCTTGGGCCAATCATGTAGCCGCGAGCGGTCATTTGCTTCTCAAGCACTTCCTGCAGCAGGAAGCGCAGGTCGCGGGACGCGGTCAGCGTTACCTGCTGGTTATCGCGGGTCACTTTTGCCAGCGCCTGGTCCTGACGCTGATCGGCACCGTTAATGCTCACGGTGACGCCCATCAGGCTAGGGTCCTGCTGAGGCAGGGTGATTTTTGGTGAGACATCAATAGTGGTAGGCGGAGTAGCACAGCCTGCCAGCATAAAAAGGGCTACCAACGGAAAGAAGAGTTTTTTTAACATTTTCAGGTTCTCAACGAATCGTAAGCATAAAGAGAGAGAAATTGCCGCCATCATAACATCGACAACGGTCAGGGGAAGTGGTCAACGCATGTAAATTCATCGTCTTGTCTGAAAACTGACCAGCTCACCCTTTTTCTCCTCCCGCGAGTGACGAAAGGTATGAGTCTCACAGTGAACTTCATGCATTTGAATGAGAAAATAAGACGAAAGCTAAATATTTGTTGTCAAGGTGTAATGGAAACGGTAAAAGCGGCTAACATTTAAAGGGATGGGTGACATCTTAGCGTTGTCGGAGGAGTAATTTCATGATGATACGTGAACAGATAGAAGAAAAATTAAGGGCAGCGTTTAACCCTGTGTTCCTCGAAGTCGTCGACGAAAGCTATCGTCATAACGTGCCGGCAGGTTCTGAAAGCCACTTTAAAGTGGTTCTGGTTAGCGATCGCTTCACGGGAGAACGTTTCCTGAACCGACATCGCCTGATCTACAGCACCTTGACGGAAGAACTCTCCACAACCGTGCATGCGCTGGCGCTGCATACCTACACCATTAAGGAATGGGAAGGCCTGCAGGATACGGTTTTCGCGTCGCCGCCTTGTCGCGGTGCAGGCACCATCGCCTGATAAATCGGATTTGCAACGGCTGGAGCTTTTCCAGTATGTTGCTTACAGATTTCCTCAAAACGGCCTCCGGGCCGTTTTGTTTTGTCTGAGTTTTGAGCGGATGGTGCGATTTTAAGGCTAAAAATAGCCTTAAAGTGTGAAAAAAGCCGCAGCAACATGCTCCAACCGTTCTCGACTCACCTAAGTGATGCCGCTATAATGCCGCGTCTTATTGAATGTCTTCGGGATGATTCTGGCGACAGGGAATGTGAATCTGCACTAAGAGAGCATCCCGGTATAACAGACAGATTCAGAGTTGACCGAGCACTGTGATTTTTTTGAGGTAACAAGATGCAAGTTTCAGTTGAAACCACTCAAGGCCTTGGCCGCCGTGTAACGATTACTATCGCTGCTGACAGCATCGAAACTGCTGTGAAAAGCGAGCTGGTCAACGTAGCAAAAAAAGTACGTATTGACGGCTTCCGTAAGGGCAAAGTACCAATGAATGTTGTTGCTCAGCGTTATGGCGCTTCCGTGCGTCAGGATGTGCTGGGTGAACTGATGAGCCGCAACTTTATCGACGCGATCATCAAAGAAAAAATCAATCCAGCTGGCGCACCAAACTACGTGCCAGGCGAATACAAACTGGGCGAAGACTTCACCTACTCCGTAGAGTTCGAAGTGTACCCGGAAGTTGAGCTGAAAGGTCTGGAATCTATCGAAGTTGAAAAACCGATTGTTTCCGTCACTGACGAAGACGTTGACGGCATGCTGGACACCCTGCGTAAGCAGCAGGCGAACTGGAAAGAGAAAGAAGGCGCTGTTGACGCGGAAGACCGCGTAACCATCGACTTCACCGGTTCTGTAGACGGCGAAGAGTTCGAAGGCGGTAAAGCGTCTGACTTCGTACTGGCAATGGGCCAGGGCCGTATGATCCCAGGCTTCGAAGACGGTATCAAAGGCCACAAGGCTGGCGAAGAGTTCACCATCGACGTGACCTTCCCGGAAGAATACCACGCTGAAAACCTGAAAGGTAAAGCAGCGAAGTTCGTCATCAACCTGAAGAAAGTGGAAGAGCGCGAACTGCCAGAACTGACTGAAGAGTTCATCAAGCGTTTCGGCGTTGAAGATGGTTCTGTTGCTGGCCTGCGTACCGAAGTGCGTAAAAACATGGAGCGCGAGCTGAACGGTGCTGTGCGTAACCGTGTGAAATCTCAGGCGATTGAAGGTCTGGTGAAAGCGAACGAAATCGACGTTCCTGCTGCCCTGATCGACAGCGAAATCGACGTGCTGCGCCGTCAGGCTGCACAGCGTTTCGGTGGCAACCAGCAGCAAGCGATGGAACTGCCGCGCGAGCTGTTTGAAGAGCAAGCGAAACGCCGCGTTGTTGTTGGCCTGCTGCTGGGCGAAGTGATTCGTACCCACGAGCTGAAAGCTGACGAAGAGCGTGTGAAGGGCCTGATCGAAGAGATGGCGTCTGCATACGAAGATCCATCAGAAGTGATCGAGTTCTACGGTAAGAACAAAGAGCTGATGGACAACATGCGCAACGTCGCACTGGAAGAGCAGGCTGTTGAAGCGGTACTGGCGAAAGCGAAAGTGACCGAAAAAGCGACCTCTTTCAACGAACTGATGAACCAGCAGGCGTAATTTCGCCCTAACGGTTTAAAGTTTGAACAAAAAACCCGTTGCCCTCCGGCGACGGGTTTTTTTTATCGCTGCATGGGTTCTGGAAGGGTGCTAAAACGCCCTTTCAGTGTTAGCGTTACAACAAAAGGTTGTTATGCTTGAAATAGGGCGTGGCGAACCCCATAAGTATGTAATCACGATGATTGAGACTGGCTGATAATCCGTCCATAAGGTTACAATCAGTACAGCAGGTGTTTTCAATTTTGAACCAGGAGACGGAAATGTCATACAGTGGCGAACGAGATAACTTTGCACCCCATATGGCGCTGGTGCCAATGGTTATTGAACAGACCTCACGTGGTGAGCGTTCTTTCGATATCTATTCCCGTCTGCTCAAGGAACGCGTTATCTTTCTGACCGGCCAGGTAGAAGACCATATGGCTAACCTGATCGTGGCGCAGATGCTGTTCCTGGAAGCGGAAAACCCGGAAAAAGACATTTACCTGTACATCAACTCGCCTGGCGGTGTGATTACGGCGGGCATGTCCATTTATGACACCATGCAGTTCATCAAGCCAGATGTCAGCACTATCTGTATGGGTCAGGCTGCATCCATGGGAGCCTTCCTGTTAACCGCAGGGGCTAAAGGTAAGCGTTTCTGCCTGCCTAACTCCCGCGTGATGATTCACCAGCCGCTGGGTGGTTACCAGGGGCAGGCGACGGATATCGAAATCCACGCCCGCGAAATTCTGAAAGTAAAAGCGCGCATGAATGAACTTATGGCGCAGCATACAGGTCAATCTCTTGAGCAGATCGAGCGCGATACCGAGCGCGATCGCTTCCTCTCTGCTCCAGAGGCAGTTGAGTACGGCTTAGTCGACTCCGTATTGACCCATCGTAATTGATGCCCGCGACGCGAGTGTGCCGCTATACTAAGGTAGGGCGGCACGCTGCTTAAAGCACACGCGTCTTAGAATGGCATTTGCGTCGTCATGTGCGGCACAAAGAACTTAAAAAGAGGTTTGGACTCATGACAGATAAACGCAAAGATGGTTCGGGCAAACTGCTGTACTGCTCTTTTTGCGGCAAAAGCCAGCATGAAGTGCGTAAACTGATTGCCGGGCCGTCCGTGTATATCTGCGACGAATGCGTCGATTTATGTAACGACATCATTCGCGAAGAGATTAAAGAAGTTGCGCCGCACCGTGAGCGTAGCGCATTGCCAACGCCGCATGAGATTCGTCATCACCTTGACGACTATGTCATCGGCCAGGAGCAGGCCAAGAAAGTGTTGGCTGTAGCGGTGTATAACCACTACAAACGTCTGCGTAACGGCGACACCAGCAATGGCGTAGAACTGGGCAAAAGTAACATCCTGCTGATCGGGCCAACCGGCTCCGGTAAAACGCTGCTGGCTGAAACCCTGGCGCGCCTGCTGGATGTTCCATTTACCATGGCGGATGCCACCACCCTGACCGAAGCCGGTTATGTGGGTGAAGACGTTGAGAACATCATTCAGAAGCTGCTGCAGAAGTGCGATTACGACGTTCAGAAAGCACAGCGCGGGATTGTTTACATTGATGAGATCGACAAGATCTCCCGTAAATCAGACAACCCGTCCATCACTCGTGACGTGTCGGGTGAAGGCGTGCAGCAGGCTCTGCTGAAGCTGATCGAAGGTACGGTTGCTGCCGTTCCGCCGCAGGGTGGTCGTAAACATCCGCAGCAGGAGTTCCTGCAGGTTGATACCTCCAAGATCCTGTTCATCTGCGGCGGCGCGTTTGCTGGTCTGGATAAAGTCATTTCCCACCGTGTTGAAACCGGCTCCGGCATTGGTTTTGGCGCAACGGTGAAGGCGAAGTCCGAGAAAGCCAACGAAGGCGAACTGCTGTCGCAGGTTGAGCCTGAAGATCTGATCAAATTTGGTCTGATCCCTGAATTCATTGGCCGTCTGCCGGTTGTGGCAACGCTGAATGAGCTGAGTGAAGAGGCGCTGATCCAGATCCTTAAAGAGCCGAAGAACGCGCTCACCAAGCAGTATCAAGCGCTGTTCAATCTTGAAGGCGTCGATCTGGAATTCCGTGACGAAGCGCTGGATGCGATTGCCAAGAAAGCGATGATCCGTAAAACCGGCGCGCGTGGCCTGCGCTCTATCGTTGAAGCGGCATTGCTCGATACCATGTACGATCTGCCGTCGATGGAAGATGTCGAAAAAGTGGTTATCGACGAGTCCGTGATCGGCGGCCAATCCAAGCCGCTGCTGATTTACGGTAAACCGGAAGCCCAGCAGGCATCTGGCGAATAATTCACCAAATCATACAAGCAGTTAATCAAAAAGGGGGGATTTTATCTCCCCTTTACTTTTTCCGTATTCATAGCGTTGAATGTGTGGGAAACATCCCCATATACTGGATACATGTTAATGGTTATGTGAAGCACTGTGACATGACCAGCTTACCTGGCGGACACTAAACTAAGAGAGAGCTCTATGAATCCTGAGCGTTCTGAACGCATTGAAATCCCCGTATTGCCGTTGCGCGATGTGGTGGTTTATCCGCACATGGTCATACCCTTATTTGTAGGGCGGGAAAAATCTATCCGTTGCCTCGAAGCCGCCATGGATCATGATAAAAAAATCATGCTGGTGGCCCAGAAAGAAGCATCAACGGATGAGCCGGGTGTAAACGATCTTTTCACCGTCGGGACCGTGGCCTCTATTTTGCAGATGCTGAAGCTGCCTGACGGCACCGTGAAGGTGCTGGTGGAAGGGCTGCAGCGTGCGCGTATTACCACCCTGTCTGACAATGGCGAACACTTCTCTGCCAAGGCAGAGTACCTTGATTCGCCTCAGCTTGATGAACGCGAGCAGGAAGTGCTCGTGCGCACCGCAATTAGCCAGTTTGAAGGCTATATCAAGCTGAACAAGAAAATTCCACCAGAAGTGCTGACGTCGCTGAACAGCATCGACGATCCTGCGCGTCTGGCGGACACCATCGCTGCACACATGCCGCTGAAGCTGGCTGACAAACAGTCCGTGCTGGAAATGTCCGACGTTAACGAACGTCTGGAATACCTGATGGCGATGATGGAGTCTGAAATCGATCTGCTGCAGGTTGAGAAGCGCATTCGTAACCGCGTGAAAAAGCAGATGGAGAAATCTCAGCGTGAGTACTATCTGAATGAGCAAATGAAGGCCATTCAGAAAGAGCTGGGCGAGATGGACGATGCGCCGGACGAAAACGAAGCGCTGAAGCGTAAGATCGACGCGGCGAAGATGCCGAAAGAGGCGAAAGAGAAAGCCGAAGCAGAACTGCAGAAGCTGAAAATGATGTCTCCAATGTCGGCTGAAGCCACCGTCGTGCGCGGCTACATTGAGTGGATGGTGCAGGTTCCGTGGAACGCCCGCAGCAAGGTCAAGAAAGACCTGCGTCAGGCCCAGGAAATCCTCGATACCGACCACTACGGCCTGGAACGCGTCAAAGACCGCATTCTTGAGTACCTCGCGGTACAAAGCCGTGTAAACAAAATTAAAGGCCCAATTCTGTGCCTGGTAGGACCGCCGGGGGTGGGTAAAACCTCTCTGGGCCAGTCCATCGCCAAAGCGACCGGACGTAAATATATCCGTATGGCGCTGGGCGGCGTGCGTGATGAAGCGGAAATCCGCGGTCACCGCCGCACCTACATCGGTTCTATGCCGGGTAAACTGATCCAGAAAATGGCGAAAGTGGGCGTTAAAAACCCGCTGTTCCTGCTTGATGAGATCGACAAAATGTCGTCGGACATGCGCGGCGACCCGGCGTCTGCTCTGCTGGAAGTGCTTGATCCAGAACAGAACGTGGCTTTCAGCGATCACTACCTGGAAGTGGACTACGATCTGAGTGACGTGATGTTCGTGGCGACCTCCAACTCTATGAACATTCCGGCACCGCTGCTGGACCGTATGGAAGTGATCCGCCTCTCCGGCTATACCGAAGACGAAAAGCTGAACATTGCTAAACAGCACCTGCTGCCGAAGCAGATTGAGCGTAACGCGCTGAAAGCCAACGAGCTGACCGTCGAGGACAGCGCGATTATCGGCATCATCCGCTACTACACCCGTGAAGCGGGCGTGCGTAGCCTTGAGCGCGAAATCTCTAAACTGTGCCGTAAGGCGGTGAAACAGCTGCTGCTGGATAAGAGCTTGAAGCACATCGTGATTAATGGCGATAATCTGCATGCCTACCTGGGCGTCCAGCGCTTCGACTACGGTCGCGCGGACAACGAAAACCGCGTGGGCCAGGTCACCGGTCTGGCATGGACGGAAGTGGGCGGCGATCTGCTGACCATCGAAACCGCGTGTGTACCGGGCAAAGGCAAGCTGACCTACACCGGCTCGCTGGGTGAAGTGATGCAGGAGTCTATTCAGGCTGCGCTGACCGTGGTGCGCGCGCGCGCGGAAAAACTGGGTATCAACCCGGATTTCTACGAAAAACGCGACATTCACGTTCACGTTCCGGAAGGGGCGACGCCGAAAGATGGCCCAAGCGCGGGTATTGCGATGTGTACGGCGCTGGTCTCCTGTCTGACGGGCAACCCGGTACGTGCCGATGTGGCAATGACCGGTGAAATCACCCTGCGCGGTCAGGTCCTGCCAATCGGCGGGTTAAAAGAAAAACTGCTGGCGGCACACCGCGGTGGGATCAAAACCGTATTGATTCCATACGAAAACAAACGCGATCTGGAAGAGATTCCGGACAACGTGATTGCCGATCTGCAGATCCATCCTGTTAAGCGAATTGAGGAAGTACTTACTCTCGCATTGCAGAATGAACCGTCCGGAATGCAGGTTGTAACCGCAAAATAGTGACCTCGCGCAAAGAGCGTCAATAAAAACAAGGCTGGTAAGTCATTTCGCACTTGCCAGCCTTTTTTTGTATAGCTAATTTAGATTGCTGATTAGGTCAGCCATCAACAACGGGTGTTGTAAGGTCATGGCAGGCCTGATATAACTGCTGCGCGGTCGCGTTGTGAAGGACTCAGGCGCGATATAAATTATAAAGAGAGGAAGAGAACAGTGAATAAATCTCAACTGATTGACAAAATTGCTGCTGGTGCTGATATTTCTAAAGCTGCAGCTGGACGTGCGTTAGATGCATTAATTGCTTCTGTTACTGAATCTCTGCAGGCTGGGGACGACGTTGCACTGGTAGGCTTCGGTACTTTTGCTGTTAAAGAGCGTGCTGCCCGTACTGGCCGCAACCCTCAGACCGGTAAAGAGATCACCATTGCTGCTGCTAAAGTGCCGGGTTTCCGTGCAGGTAAAGCGCTGAAAGACGCAGTAAACTGATTGCTTTCCCGTTTCAGGGAAGCCGGATAGTACAAGGGCGCATCGTTTGATGTGCCTTTTTTGTTTGTCCAGACCTGATTTGTGCGAGTTTATGCGAGTTGTGGGCTGACAATCGCCCCGTTTTCTTGTCACAATACGCCTTTACGCGCGACGGGCAGGATTTTCCGTCAGCGTCAGGTAACCAGTCACCTACAGCGGAGTGTTGTTACACCATGATGGACAGCTTACGCACGGCTGCTAACAGTCTCGTGCTCAAGATTATTTTCGGTATCATTATCGTGTCGTTCATATTGACCGGCGTGAGCAGTTACCTTATTGGCGGTGGCGCGAACTATGCCGCAAAAGTGAATGGCCAGGAAATCAGCCGCGGTCAGTTCGAGAATGCTTTTGCCGGTGAGCGTAACCGTATGCAGCAACAGCTGGGCGACCAATTCTCTGAACTGGCGGCGAACGAAGGGTACATGAAAACCCTGCGCCAACAGACACTGAACCGTCTTATCGACGAAGCGCTGCTGGATCAGTATGCCAAAAAGCTTGGTCTTGGCATCAGCGACGAGCAGGTGAAAAAAGCGATCTTCGCCACTCAGGCATTCCAGTCTAACGGTAAATTCGACAACGCGCGTTACAACAGCATCGTTAACCAGATGGGCATGACGGCGGATCAGTACGCTCAGGCGCTGCGTAACCAGCTGACAACCCAGCAGCTCATCAACGCTGTCGTGGGTACCGATTTCATGCTTAAAGGTGAAACCGACGAACTGGCCGCGCTGGTGGCACAGCAGCGCGTGGTCCGGGAAGCAACCATTGATGTGAACGCCCTGGCGGCGAAACAGCAGGTTAGCGACGCAGACGTTAATGCTTACTACGAGCAGAATAAAAACGCCTTTGTTTCTCCAGAACAGTTCCGCGTGAGCTACATCAAGCTGGATGCAGCTGCGCTGCAGGAAAGCGCGTCTGATGCGGAGATCCAGTCTTACTACGATCAGCATCAGGATCAGTTCACTCAGCCGCAGCGTAACCGCTACAGCGTGATTCAGACCAAAACTGAAGCAGATGCTAAGGCGGTACTGGATGAGCTGAACAAGGGCGCTGATTTCGCCACCGTCGCGAAAGCGAAATCCACCGACATTATCTCTGCGAAAAACGGCGGTGATATGGGCTGGCTGGAAGACGCAACCACGCCGGACGAGCTGAAAAATGCCGGCCTGAAAGAGAAAGGCCAGCTGTCTGGTGTGATTAAATCATCTGTTGGTTTCCTGGTCGTGCGTCTGGACGACATCACCGCGGCGAAAACCAAGCCGCTGGCTGAGGTTCGTGATGATATCGCTGCGAAAGTGAAACAGGAAAAAGCCCTGGATGCCTACTACGCGCTGCAGCAGAAAGTGAGCGATGCTGCCAGCAACGACAACGAATCTCTGGCAGGTGCAGAGCAGGCGGCGGGTGTGAAAGCGGTTGAGACCGGCTGGTTTGGTCGCGACAACCTGCCGGAAGAGCTGAACTTCAAACCGGTTTCCGATGCCATCTTTAACGGTGGTCTGGTGGGCGAGAACGGCACGCCGGGCAGCAACTCTGACATCATTACCGTTGACGGCGATCGCGCCTTTGTTCTGCGCGTCAGCGAGCACAAGCCAGAGGCGGTCAAACCGCTGGCGGAAGTGAAGGATCAGGTCGTCGCTCAGGTTAAGCACAACAAAGCAGAACAGCAGGCTAAACTGGATGCTGAGAAGATTCTGGCCGATCTGAAAGCGGGTAAACAGGACGCGCTGAAAGCGGCTGGCCTGAGCTTCGGTGAGGCGAAAACGCTGAGCCGCACCGGTCAGGACCCAATCAGCCAGGCCGCGTTTGGCCTGACGCTGCCGGCAAAAGATAAGCCAAGCTTCGGCACCACCTCCGATATGCAGGGTAACGTTGTTCTTCTGGCGCTGGACGAAGTGAAAGCCGGCACTCTGCCAGAAGCGCAGAAGAAGGCGATGGTTCAGGGCATTACTCAGAACAATGCTCAGATTGCCTTCGAAGCCATGATGAGCAACCTGCGTAAAGAAGCCAAAATCAAGCTGGGTGATGTGATGACTCAGCAGCAGTAATTACGTGTCTGCTCGCAGATTTTCGTAACGCTCTGCAAAAACTAAAGGCCGCCTTCGCGGCCTTTTCCATTTCTGTAATCTGCTGTTTGTGCCTGTTTTCTCCGGCGGCTATCGTTGCGTGGCTGTCAACAAACAAGGAGATAACAGCATGAAATGTGGAATCAAAGCACTGTTAATTACGCTGGCTGTTGCCACCACCGGGATGAGCACTGGCGCGCTGGCGGCGACGCCCGCCGCTAAAACACAGACTACGCAGAGCAAGTCTGACGCGGCAGCACCGGTGCAGGGGCAAACCAAAGCGGCTGTCGCCGGTAAAAATGCAGATGATGACGGTACGCGGGTCAGCATTAACTCGGCCTCGGCAGAGGATCTCGCCCGCGCAATGAACGGTGTCGGCCTGAAAAAAGCGCAGGCCATCGTCAGCTATCGTGAAGAATACGGCCCTTTCAAAACGGTCGACGATCTCAAGCAGGTTCCGGGCATGGGCAGCGCGCTGGTTGAGCGCAACCTCTCACACCTGACACTGTAATAACGCAATTTCTTGCACTGCGGCAAAAGTTTGCCAGGATAAAGAGGTCATACCAGTTATGACCTCTGATCCTATAACAACGAAAGGCTATTGCGCTATGCAGACAAAAATCAAAGTACGCGGTTTCCATCTTGATGTTTACCAGCACGTTAACAACGCCCGCTATCTCGAATTTCTTGAAGAAGCGCGCTGGGACGGACTGGAAAACAGCGAAAGCTTTCAGTGGCTGACCGCGCACAACATCGCGTTCGTGGTCGTCAATATCAATATCAACTACCGCCGTCCGGCCGTGCTGGGCGATGTGCTCACCGTGACCAGTCAGGTACAACAGCTAAACGGCAAGAGCGGCGTGTTAAGCCAGGTGGTGACGCTCGATCCAGAAGGGCAGGTAGTGGCTGATGCGCTGATCACCTTTGTCTGTATCGATCTGAAAACCCAGAAAGCGCTGCCGCTGGAAGGTGAGCTGCGGGAAAAACTGGAGTTGATGATCGTGTAGAGATTTGACTTCAGTACAAGAAATGATGTTATCACAGAGATAGCATAGCAAAGAGCCAGGGTTCGAAAATGCATGGATCCTGGCGTTAACCAACATCGAAGTGAAATTCGCCGAAATGGCTCGTAACGCATTGGTGAAATTTATCAGTTTCAGGATGAATAACGATGAATATGCTAGAACGAAAATTTTCGAGTAGCGTCAATCACAATGAAGCAGTAGTAAAAATGCTACGCGAGGATCCTTCCTCTGCTCAAATTTATTTGAATGTTGCGTTGGATGAGATCTATGAAGATCAGGGGATCCCTGCCTATCTCATTGCACTCCGTCAGGTCATCGAAGCCCGCGGCGGCATAGGTGAAATCTCTGCCAAAGCCGGGCTTTCCCGTCAGCAGCTATACCGAACCTTATCAGACAACGGCAACCCAACGCTGACTACGCTAATGAAGGTGACCCGTGCTGCCGGGGTAAAACTGTTCGACAGCACGGTCCGGTAGCCTTATTTAAGCCCGGTCTTTTGCTTCATTGCCGCCATCACGCCGACTTTATCAGCCTGGTAGTGGTTCAGTCCGTTAGCGCGCAGATTACAGGCTGCGCACTGGCCGCAACCGTCGCCTTTGAGACCGTTATAGCAGGTGAGGGTTTCGCTGCGAACTAAATCCAGCTTGCCCCAGTAGTCGGCCAGCGCCCAGGTTTCGGCTTTATCCAGCCACATGAGCGGGGTTTCAAAGCGCGTCTCTTTCGCCATCCCCAGATTGACGGCGTGGTTGAGCGCTTTTACAAACTCATCGCGGCAGTCCGGATATCCTGAGAAGTCGGTCTCGCACACGCCCGTAATTACCGCTTCGGCTTTTACCTGGTAGGCGTATATCGCCGTCAGGGTCAGGAACAGAATATTACGGCCCGGCACGAAGGTGTTCGGAATGCCGCTGGCATCGGGTTCGTAGTCCGGTACGGGAATACTGTCCCGGGTGAGGCTGCTGACGGCCAGTTCGTTTAACAGCGTAACGTCCAGCACCTTGTGCGCGCGTGCCCCCAGTTTTAGGGCCAGTTCACGGGCGACGTCGATTTCAGCGCGGTGACGCTGGCCATAATCGAAAGTCACACAGTGAACTTCATCATACTGATGAAGGGCCTGAACCAGGCAGGTTGTAGAGTCTTGTCCTCCGCTGAACACGACGACGGCACGTTTCATAAATCATCTCGACTGTTACGGTAAAAACGTTATGTTACCGTCTGGCTACGGCGGCGACCAGCTTCTTCACGATTTGGGGGCGGGTAGCCAGGCTTCGGTAAAATCAAACCAGCCGCGGGTGTTGAGGCGTATGCCGTTGACCCCTGGCGGGGCGCTGATTTGATATTGATAATTAAAAAGCGGCGTCAGCACCGCATTCTCCATCAGGCGGTTGAAAATGGCTTGCAGACCGGCGTGACGGTCCCGAGCTTCGGCCTGATTCTGCACCGCATCCAGCGTGGCTTGCAAATGGGCGTAGGCCGGTGCGCTTAACACGTGCGGCCACAGTGCATCGCAGCGCAGCCACTGCTCAAGCGTATACGCTGGTGCTTCGCCAATCAGCCTGTCCCCCATCATGATGTCTGCATCGGCAAGCTGCTGGCATCCGTCCCACGTCTTGGCATCGTGGAAGATGACGGTCAGTTCACAACCCTGCCGCGCCAGGTACGCCTTTAACTGGCTGGCCATGGTATGTAGCTCAACGGGGAGATGGTAAACCAGCGTCAGCGCCTCAGGCAGGACAACGTCCGTTAAATCAGGCCATTCGGGGATCGTCCAGCCGGGAAGCAGTTCCTCGGTGGGCGTAATGAGCCCTTCGTTGAGCGGAAGCGTGTGCAGAAGTCTGGAGAGATGGATGATATTGATAAGCCGCTTTGCCTGCATCTCGTTCAGGCGCGCGCTCTGCTTCAGCGTGAGGTAACAGAAGCCCAGGCTGGTGCTGGTGCTGACCAGCCTCAGGGTTTCCAGCTCATCGGCCTCGCCAATCGCGATTTGCACCGGGTGACGACAGCTGGTGCCCAGCCTGTAATCAAACAGCTGGGGGGTGATCCAGTATTCGATGGCCTTGAGCAGCGGATGGCTCAGGTGGTACTGCTCATGGCTTTCCAGACGAACCAGGTCGGGCTCAAAGGCGGCCAGCCGGAAGGGACCGCAGCCAACCGCAGGATTGTCGGGATGCGCCAGACGGCTGCAGTAGGTTGCCAGCCTGTGCGCCAGCCAATAGTCCGGCTGATGCAGCATAAACGTCAGACACTGTGGATGCGTTGTTTCGATACGTAAAACGCTTCTGAACAGGGTGCGCAGGGCGGGAAGCGTCAACAGCGCCGTCAGGCTTCGCTGGAGTTGCGCCGTTTCTATTTTATCGCCGTTATGCCAGTGCAGCGTGGAACGAATGTAGAAGTGCCAGCGCAGCCCGTCAGCAGAGACCTCCCAGTGATGCGCCAGATCGCCCGTGGGTTCACTGCTGTTGCCGTTAAAACGCGTCAAACCAGAGAATACCTGTCCCGCCAGATGCTGCTCCGCCCGGCCAGGCAAAAAGCCCGGCTGAAGCGGCTCCAGCGAGCGATAGTAGGGGATGCGCAGCGTCGGCGTGTCGTTTTGCCACTGCCCGCCCAAAAACGGATGCAGTAATGACCGTAGCGCTTCAGGGGCAAGCTGGGCCAGCTCAAGCGCGTTATGCTGCTGCCCGCTCTTCAGCGCCTCTTCCATCATCGCATTGCGCAGTGACTCCGGGCTGGCATGGAACGTTAGCTCACCGCGCTTGCCGCGACCAGACCGCGCGCGCCAGCTGAGCCAGCCCGCCTCCTGGGCCTGACGCAGCAGGGTGCGGACATGCCGTTCGCTACAAAAGCAGCGGCTGGCAAGCTCGCTCACGGTTACGAGCTGCGGAGCGCCGGCGGAAGGTTGCCACAGGCGCTGATACTGGTTAAGGCGGTTAAGCTGGCGCATAAGAAACCCGGAACAATAATTTTCATCTATTCACTATTACTTCCGTATATCTCACACGATACTGATGCACAAGTTAATCGCATCACATTTCAGGAGTAATCATGGCCCGCCTCGCTGCATTTGATATGGACGGTACGCTGTTAATGCCGGATCACCGTCTGGGGGAGAAAACGCTGAATACCCTGAAGCGCCTGCGCGAGCGTGATGTCACCCTGACGTTTGCCACTGGCCGCCACGTGCTGGAGATGCGCCATTTGCTGGGCGCGTTTTCCCTGGATGCGTTTTTAATCACGGGTAACGGAACGCGCATTCACACCGTTGAAGGAGAGGTGCTGCACCGCCAGGATCTCAATCCGGAAGTGGCGGATATTGTCCTGCACAGCGCATGGGACACGCAGGCCAGTATCCACGTCTTTAACGATCAAGGCTGGTTTACCGGAAGCGAAATCCCCGAATTATTGCACGCGCATGTTTATAGCGGCTTCAAATACCAGCTTATCGATCTGCGTCGGATCCCCGCCCACGCGGTGACCAAGATCTGCTTCTGTGGCGATCACGACGATCTTTGCCGCTTACGGATTCAACTGAATGAGGCGCTGGGCGACCGGGCGCACCTGACCTTCTCGGCGGTGGATTGTCTTGAAGTGCTGCCGGTGGGCTGTAACAAAGGTTCAGCCCTGGCGGTGCTGAGCGACCACCTGGGCTTAACGCTGCAGGAGTGTATGGCGTTTGGCGACGCCATGAATGACCGCGAAATGCTGGGCAGCGTGGGGCGCGGTCTGATTATGGGGAATGCGATGCCGCAGCTGATCGCAGAGCTTCCTCATCTGCCAGTTATCGGGCACTGCGGTAAGGAAGCGGTGTCCCATTTTTTGACGCATTGGCTGGACAACAACAACCTCCCATATTCCCCCGAATAGTGAGACCCTTCCAGCAAGCCAGACTTCGGTCTGGCTTTTTTTTATTTCAGCAGCTGCGCAATCTGCGCTTTCCACGGCGTGATGTCGCCGACGTTGGCCTGTACCCACTCCGCATTGTAGTAGGTCTCAAGGTAGCGCTCTCCGCTGTCGCACAGCAGCGTGACGATGGAGCCGGTACGGCCTTCCTCGCGCATGCGTGCCGCAAGCTGCAGCGCGCCCCACATGTTGGTGCCCGTTGATGCGCCGACCTTGCGGCCGAGCTGCGTCTCCAGCCAGTGCGCGGTGGCGACGCTGGCGGCGTCCGGTACGCGAAGCATTTCGTCGACAACGTCAGGAATGAACGACGGTTCCACGCGCGGGCGGCCAATTCCTTCAATTTTACTGCCCACCGGGCTGCGCAGGCCGGCATCGCGGCTTTGCCAGTAGTCGAGGAACACGGAGTTCTGCGGGTCAACCACCATCAGCTGGGTATCGTAGCCCTGACAGCGGATGTAGCGTCCGATTGTGGCTGACGTGCCGCCGGTACCGGCGCTCATCACAATGTACGACGGAACCGGATGCGGCTCGTGGGTCATCTGGCGGAAAATACTGTCGGCAATGTTGTTATTGCCGCGCCAGTCCGTCGCGCGCTCGGCGAAGGTGAACTGGTCCATATAGTGGCCGTTTAGCTCGCGGGCCAGCATTTCAGAGGCGGCGTAGATTTCGCAGGCGCTTTCCACAAAGTGGCAGCGTCCGCCGTAAAATTCGATCTGCTCGATTTTGCGTTTTGCGGTGCAGGAGGGCATCACCGCGATAAACGGCAGGCCCAGCAGGCGAGCGAAATAGGCTTCAGACACCGCCGTTGAACCGGATGAGGATTCAATGATGGTGGTGCCTTCTTTAATCCAGCCGTTGCACAAACCGTATAAAAACAGAGAGCGCGCCAGGCGGTGCTTCAGGCTACCGGTTGGATGAGTACTTTCATCCTTCAGGTAGAGCTGAATACCGTCAAAACCCGGCAGGGAGAGGCGAATCAGGTGGGTATCCGCCGAGCGCTGGTAGTCGGCATTGATTTCGCTGATGGCATGTTTAACCCAAGTGCTATTCATCGTAGTTATCCGTTTGTCATTTTGTGCCCAGCATAGCGAAAAGCACAGAAAAAATTGTTGCTATCTGGCCTTTAAAATAGAATGAAGGGAGAAAAATTTTCTCTGTGAGGTGGGTATGCTAGATAAAATTGACCGCAAGCTCCTTTCATTGCTGCAAAGTGACTGTACCCTCTCTTTGCAGGCGCTGGCAGATGCCGTTAATCTGACCACCACACCGTGCTGGAAGCGCCTAAAAAAGCTGGAAGATGACGGCATTCTTCTGGGCCGCGTCGCGTTGCTCGATCCCGAAAAACTGGGGCTTGGGCTGACGGCATTTGTGCTGATAAAAACCCAGCATCACAGCAGCGAGTGGTATTGCCGCTTCGTCACTCAGGTGTCTGAGATGCCCGAGGTGCTCGGCTTCTGGCGTATGGCCGGCGAGTACGACTACCTGATGCGCGTCCAGGTGGCTGACATGAAGCGCTATGATGACTTCTACAAGCGGCTGGTGAACAGCGTCCCGGGCTTGTCGGACGTCACCTCAAGCTTCGCCATGGAACAGATTAAGTACACCACAGCATTACCCATTGAATAACTTCGTAAAATACCTTCAGGAACAAACCGCGTGCGATTATTTGCCCAATTAAGCTGGTACTTTCGTCGGGAGTGGCAACGCTACCTCGGTGCAGTCGCCCTGCTTATTATCATTGCCATTTTGCAGCTGATCCCGCCGAAGGTGGTGGGCTACGTCGTGGATGGCGTCACTGAACAGCATTACACCACCGCACGGGTGTTGATGTGGGTCGGCACGCTGGTGCTGACGGCGGTCATTGTTTATCTCCTGCGCTACGTCTGGCGCGTGCTGCTGTTTGGCGCGTCCTATCAGCTGGCCGTTGAGCTGCGTGAAGATTTTTACCGCCAGCTGAGCCGACAGCATCCTGAGTTTTATCTCCGCCACCGCACCGGGGACCTCATCGCCCGCGCGACGAACGACGTCGATCGCGTGGTCTTTGCCGCCGGGGAAGGGGTACTGACGCTGGTGGACTCGCTGGTGATGGGCTGCGCGGTGCTGATCGTCATGTCCACGCAGATCAGCTGGCAGCTGACCCTGCTGGCGCTGCTGCCGATGCCGCTGATGGCGCTGGCGATCAATCGCTACGGTGAACAGCTGCACGAGCGCTTCAAGCTGGCGCAGGCGGCGTTTTCATCTCTGAACGATCGCACCCAGGAGAGCATGACCAGCATCCGCATGATCAAAGCGTTTGGCCTGGAAGATCGGCAGTCCGCGCTGTTTGCCGCCGATGCGGCAGACACGGGGGCGAAAAACATGCGCGTCGCGCGTATTGATGCGCGATTTGATCCAACGATTTATGTCGCAATCGGCATGGCAAACCTGCTTGCCATTGGCGGCGGAAGCTGGATGGTGGTGCAGGGCACGCTGACCCTGGGGCAATTGACCAGCTTTGCGATGTATCTGGGGCTGATGATTTGGCCGATGCTGGCGCTGGCCTGGATGTTTAACATCGTGGAGCGCGGCAGCGCCGCCTACAGCCGCATTCGCGCCATGCTGGCAGAAGCGCCGGTGGTCAATGACGGCAGCGAAGCGGTGCCGGAAGGGCGCGGCGTTATGAACGTCGACGTTCGCAAATTTGTCTATCCGCAAACGGAACATCCGGTGCTGGAGAACGTTAGCTTTACGCTGCAGCCGGGCCAGATGCTGGGCATCTGCGGCCCGACGGGGTCCGGAAAAAGTACCGTGCTTTCTCTGCTTCAGCGCCACTTTGACGTCACCGAGGGCGATATTCGTTTCCATGATATCCCCCTGCCGAACCTGCTGCTGGACGAGTGGCGTGGCCGTCTGGCGGTGGTCAGCCAGACGCCGTTTTTATTTTCAGATACCGTGGCGAATAACATTGCGCTTGGTCACCCGTCGGCGACGCAGGAGGAGATCGAGCACGTGGCGCGCTTAGCCAGCGTGCATGACGATATTTTGCGTCTGCCGCAGGGCTACGAAACGGAAGTCGGTGAACGTGGCGTCATGCTGTCCGGCGGGCAGAAACAGCGTATCTCGATTGCCCGCGCGCTGCTGCTGAATGCTGAAATCCTCATTCTGGATGATGCGCTTTCCGCCGTGGATGGCCGTACCGAGCATCAAATTCTGCATAACCTGCGCCAGTGGGGCGACGGACGCACGGTGATTATCAGCGCCCACCGTTTGTCAGCGCTCACCGAGGCCAGCGAAATTCTGGTCTTACAGCACGGGCACATTGCCCAGCGCGGGCAGCATGAAACGCTTGCCGAGAAGCCGGGCTGGTATCGCGATATGTACCGCTATCAACAGCTTGAGGCGGCGCTGGACGATGCGCCGGAACAGGATCGGGAGGCCGCCAATGCGTAAGCTCGGAACGATGTGGCCGACGCTCAAACGTCTGCTGGCCTACGGCTCGCCGTGGCGCAAGCCGCTCTCCGTGGCCGTGCTTTTACTCTGGATAGCGGCGATTGCTGAAGTGAGCGGGCCGCTGCTCATCAGCTACTTCATCGACAATATGGTTGCCAAAAGCTACCTGCCTCTGGGGCTGGTGGCGGGCTTAGGCGTGGCCTACGTTGGCCTGCAGCTGGCGGCGGCAGGGCTGCACTATGCGCAGTCGCTGCTGTTTAACCGTGCCGCCGTGGGCGTGGTTCAGCAGCTGCGCACGGATGTAATGGACGCGGCGCTTCGCCAGCCGCTCAGCGAGTTTGATATCCAGCCGGTCGGGCAGGTGATTTCGCGGGTGACCAACGATACCGAGGTGATCCGCGATCTGTATGTCACCGTGGTCGCAACGGTGTTACGCAGCGCGGCGCTGATCGGTGCGATGCTGGTGGCGATGTTCAGCCTCGACTGGCGCATGGCGCTGGTGGCGATTACCATCTTCCCGGCGGTGCTGATCGTGATGATCATCTACCAGCGCTACAGCACGCCAATCGTGCGCCGGGTGCGCGCCTATCTGGCCGACATTAACGATGGCTTCAACGAAGTGATCAACGGCATGAGCGTCATCCAGCAGTTCCGCCAGCAGGCGCGCTTTGGCGAGCGGATGGGCGAAGCCAGCCGATCGCACTACATGGCGCGTATGCAGACGCTGCGCCTCGACGGCTTCCTGCTGCGTCCGCTGCTCAGCCTTTTCTCTGCGCTGGTGCTTTGCGGTTTACTGATGCTCTTTGGCCTGAGTTCAAGCGGTACGATTGAAGTCGGCGTGCTGTATGCCTTTATTAGCTATCTGGGGCGCCTTAACGAGCCGCTGATCGAGCTCACCACCCAGCAATCGATGCTGCAGCAGGCGGTCGTCGCCGGCGAGCGCGTGTTTGAGCTGATGGACAGGCCGCGCCAGGCCTACGGCACAGATGAGCGACCTCTGCAAAGCGGCGCAATTGCTTTTGATAACGTCTCGTTTGCCTATCGCGAAGACCGGCTGGTGTTGCAGGACATTACGCTGGACGTTCCGTCGCGCGGTTTCGTGGCGCTGGTAGGGCATACGGGCAGCGGCAAGAGCACGCTCGCCAGCCTGTTGATGGGTTACTACCCGGTCACGCAGGGCGAAATCCGCCTCGACGGGCGCCCGCTCGCGTCTCTCAGCCACAATGTGTTGCGTAAAGGCGTCGCGATGGTGCAGCAGGATCCGGTCGTCCTGGCCGATACCTTCTACGCTAACGTGACCCTGGGCCGGGACTACACCCAGGAGCAGGTCTGGGAGGTGCTGGAAAAAGTGCAGCTGGCGGAACTGGCGCGCGGGTTTAGCGACGGGATCAATACGAAGCTGGGGGAGCAGGGGAACAACCTCTCCGTTGGGCAAAAGCAGCTTCTCGCGCTGGCGCGGGTGCTGATCGAAACCCCGCAGGTGCTGATTCTGGATGAAGCGACGGCCAGCATTGACTCCGGCACCGAGCAGGCCATCCAGCAGGCGCTGGCCGCGGTACGCGACCATACGACGCTGGTGGTGATTGCCCATCGCCTTTCCACCATTGTCGATGCCGATACCATTCTGGTGCTGCATCGGGGACAAGCGGTGGAGCGCGGCACGCACCGCGAACTGCTGGAAGCTCAAGGGCGCTACTGGCAGATGTACCAGCTTCAGCTGGCGGGCGAAGAGCTGGCCGCCAGCGTGCGTGAGGAAGAGTCGCTCAGCGCCTGATGCACCAAAACAAAGCAACGCGCTAACAGCCATTCCTGTTGGTGCAATACTGAAACGCACCGTGCACCGACATGGTGCGTTTTTTTTCGCCGGTTCGTTAATGAAGACGGCGTAACGCTCGTTGCACCGCTTTTCTCCCTCGTTTTCATTTCTGGCACACCCCTTGCAATACCTTCTCCGTGAGCTGCGGCCATTACCGAATTCTGACTGGAGGGGATCTATGAAGCTGGTTACGGTGGTAATCAAACCATTCAAACTCGAAGACGTGCGTGAAGCGTTGTCTTCAATGGGTATTCAGGGACTGACTGTCACCGAAGTGAAAGGCTTTGGTCGTCAGAAGGGTCATGCCGAGCTTTACCGCGGGGCGGAATACAGCGTTAACTTTCTGCCAAAAGTAAAAATTGATGTCGCGATTGCTGACGATCAGCTTGATGAAGTGATTGATGTCATTAGCAAAGCGGCCTACACCGGCAAAATTGGCGACGGCAAAATTTTCGTTGCCGAACTGCAGCGCGTCATTCGCATTCGTACCGGCGAATCTGACGAAGCGGCACTGTAAATAACGCCTGGCACACAGTGATAGGGATCGAGAAAATGAAGATAGCAACACTTAAAACGGGTCTGGGTTCGCTGGCACTGCTGCCGGGCCTGGCGCTGGCTGCCCCTGCCGTGGCAGACAAAGCCGATAACGCCTTTATGATGATCAGCACCGCGCTGGTGCTGTTCATGTCTATCCCGGGCATTGCGCTGTTCTACGGCGGCCTGATCCGCGGTAAAAACGTTCTCTCCATGCTGACGCAGGTTGCCGTGACGTTCGCGCTGGTCTGCGTACTGTGGGTGGTTTACGGCTACTCGCTGGCCTTCGGTACCGGCAACGCCTTCTTTGGCAACTTCGACTGGGTGATGCTGAAAAATATTGAGCTGACCGCGCTGATGGGCAGCTTCTACCAGTACATCCACGTTGCTTTCCAGGGCTCGTTCGCCTGCATCACCGTCGGGCTGATCGTGGGCGCGCTGGCTGAGCGCATTCGCTTCTCTGCCGTTCTGATCTTCGTGGTGGTATGGCTGACGCTCTCCTATGTGCCGATTGCGCACATGGTCTGGGGCGGTGGTCTGCTGGCAAGCCATGGTGCGCTGGATTTCGCGGGCGGTACCGTTGTGCACATCAACGCCGCGGTAGCGGGTCTGGTGGGAGCATACCTGATTGGCAAACGCGTGGGCTTCGGTAAAGAAGCGTTCAAACCGCACAACCTGCCGATGGTGTTTACCGGTACGGCTATCCTCTACTTTGGCTGGTTTGGCTTCAACGCCGGTTCCGCAAGTGCTGCAAACGAAATCGCCGCGCTGGCCTTCGTGAACACCGTTGTGGCGACGGCGGGTGCAATTCTTTCCTGGGTATTCGGCGAGTGGGCGGTTCGCGGTAAACCTTCCCTGCTGGGTGCCTGTTCGGGTGCGATTGCCGGTCTGGTCGGTATCACGCCAGCCTGTGGTTACGTGGGGGTCGGTGGTGCGCTGCTGGTTGGTCTGGTCGCAGGCCTTGCGGGTCTGTGGGGCGTCACCGCCCTGAAGCGCGTGCTGCGCGTTGACGACCCTTGCGATGTGTTCGGCGTCCACGGCGTCTGCGGCATCGTCGGCTGTATCATGACCGGTATCTTCGCCGCGAAATCGCTGGGTGGCGTGGGTTACGCAGAAGGTGTCACCATGGTTCACCAGGTGCTGGTACAGCTGGAAAGTATCGCCATTACCGTTGTGTGGTCTGCCGTTGTCGCCTTCATCGGCTATAAGCTGGCGGATATGACGGTGGGTCTGCGCGTACCGGAAGAGCAGGAGCGCGAAGGTCTCGACGTCAACAGCCACGGCGAGAATGCGTATAACGCATAATAAAAAGCAAAACGGCAATCTCCGATTGCCGTTTTTAGTATTTCTTCCCTCTCCCTGTGGGAGAGGGTCAGGGTGAGGGCAAAATCACCCGCGATTACGCATCACCCCTTCCTGCACCGTAGAAGCGACCAGCACGCCGTCCTGGGTATAAAACTCTCCACGCACAAATCCGCGAGCGCTCGACGCTGAGGTACTCTCCACGCTGTAAAGCAGCCACTCATTCATATTGAACGGACGGTGGAACCACATGGAGTGATCGATGGTTGCGACCTGCATCCCTTTTTCAAGGAAGCCAACGCCGTGCGGCTGTAGCGCAACCGGCAGGAAGTTGAAGTCTGACGCGTAGCCCAGCAGATACTGATGCACGCGGAAATCTTCCGGCACTGTGCCGTTGGCGCGGATCCAGACCTGGCGTTTCGGCTCGGCGGTATGGCCTTTCATCGGGTTGTGGAACTCAACCGGGCGGATCTCCAGCGGTTTATCGCAGAGAAACTTCTCTTTGACCTGCGGCGGAAGCAGATGCGCCAGCGCGCGGGCGATATCGGTCTCTGATTTTAGCTCGTCCGGCGACGGTGCTGGCGGCATCACTTTCTGATGCTCATACCCCGGCTCCGGCGCCTGGAATGAGGCGGTCATATAAAAGATAGGCTTACCGTTCTGAACGGCCGCCACGCGGCGTGCGCTGAAGCTGTTGCCGTCTCGCAGAACTTCAACGTCATATACGATCGGTTTAGCGCTGTCGCCAGGGCGTAAGAAATAGCTGTGGAATGAGTGCACCAGACGGTCTGCAGGGACGGTCTCCTTTGCAGCGTACAGCGCTTGTCCAACGACTTGCCCGCCGAAGACCTGACGTAAGCCCAGGTCTTCGCTCTGTCCGCGAAAGAGTCCTTCCTCAATTTTTTCCAGATTCAGTAATGTCAGCAGATTGTTCAGTGCCTGACTCATAGTTGTCCTCAATATACGCCGTAGCGAAAGATAGGCAGAGTATAACGCAGAAATGAAAGTGGTCCGATGGGTAGAATAATCTGAATGTCGGCACGTTTTTAGGCATTAATCGGTGATCTGTGCCACACTTAAAAACGTTATGTGATTGAAACGACATCGGATGGGATCGATCCCGCTGGTGCATTGATGATAAGGAGACTTCAATGAAACTCGTGCCCATGCTAAGTGGTGTAGCTATTGCGGTGGCGTTGTCCGCCTGTGCCGGTAAAAGCGCCCAGGTGCCGGTACCAGCTGCAGATCCGAACGGGATTAATACCCTTTCACAGCAATCCATTCAGCAGCCTAACGTTTCCGGTACAATCTGGATTAAACAGAGAGTCGCGCTGCCGCCGGATGCGGTATTAACGGTAACGCTGTCTGATGCTTCCCTGGCGGACGCACCGTCGAAGGTGCTGGCCCAGCGCGCGGTCCGTACTGAAGGTAAGCAGGCTCCGTTTAGCTTTGTGTTGCCGTATAACCCGTCAGACGTGCAGCCGAATGCCCGTATCCTGCTGAGCGCAGCGGTAACCATCAACGGCAAGCTGGTCTTTATCACCGATACGGTCCAGGAAGCGATTAACCACGGTGGAACCAAAATCGACCTGAATCTGGTGCCGGTGCAGCAAACCGAAGTCCCGGTTGCTCCACAGACCAATCAGCCGTCCCTGCCAACTCCACCGACTCAGATGTAACTGTTGCTATTACCCTCTCCTTCGGGGGAGGGTTTAGTACACCCAGCGGTATTTCTGCAGATCAATCTGTCCTGCTCCCGACACCTGCACACCCTCTGAAAGCAATGCCTGACGCTGACGCTGGAGATCCGGCCCGGTTAACGAGATGGCGCCATGACGGTTCACCACCCTGTGCCAGGGCAGCGTACTCCCTTCCGGCAGGCGTTTGAGGACGCCTCCAACCTGTCGCGCCGCGCGCGGAGAGCCTGCCAGCCGTGCGACATCACCATAGGTAGTGACGTAGCCTTCCGGAATCGAGGCCACGATTTGCCATACGCGCTGGGGAAAGGAGTCGTGTTCGTCCATACCTTCACCTGTGGGGATGTTTGGACCGTCATGGTAAACGAAGATCGTCCTGATTGCTGCGCCTGTTTGCGCAAGAAACCAGCATCCGGTTCCTGGTCGCTTGCAATTGGCTCTTCGCACAGGGATAATGCGCCAGCGCGTTGGTTATCAACGCTCTCAATGGGGGCTCTGTTGGTTCTCCCGCAACGCTACTCTGTTCACCAGGTCAGGTCCGGAAGGAAGCAGCCAGGGCAGACGACGTGGGTGCCGGGATGTAGCTGGCAGGGCCCCCACCCATTTGTGGCCTCATCCCATCTTTCCTGTTTCCCTCTCTTTTTAGCCTTTATCCACAATAATATAATGCCTATACCGTGTAATATATATTTCATCGCCCTGAAATATTATTGTCATAAACATGTAATAATAGACTGGCATTTTATAATTGGACGTCTATTTTCGTCAAAATTCAAAAAAATATAGATCTGGATAACAGTGATAACTTCGTGTATTAAATAAAGTACTTATTCCGAAGGGAAGTGACAAACATGGCTACTGCAGTTTTAAATGTTAAAATTGACGAAGCGCTAAAAGAAAGACTCCGCCACTATGCGGAAGTAAATAACGAAAATTTAAGCGTGACCACAGAGAAACTGCTGCTGCTGGCGTTTGAAGCAGTAGAAGAGGCGGGAGTATCGGAAGAGGATATTGATAATCAGCATACGGAAGAAGAGAGTGTTTCTCCTTTTACTCCTAAAGAAATCAAGGCTCTACGTAAACTTCTGAAGAAGAGAAAATGAAACAACAACTGTCAACTGCCAGTGACTACAACGAGGCCTGCGCTCTGTTGCGTTCAGGCTACGTGAAGCATGTACGTCTTGGCTGGAATGTTGGAAGCGATGAGTTCTTTCGTATTGCGTCTGACTGGTGTGATACCGGTGCAAAAATAAAGAAAGACGGTGATAACTTCGTTATTTCATTGAAAGGTTTCCCCATTCCTCCTCAGCACTAAATCCTGACCAGTGAAAACTGCTGACTGCATATATTACAGTCAGCAGTTTTTATTTTATGATCCAGTTCAAAATTTTAATATTAAACCAGGCTGCGTTTGACTGCTGGCGTATTTGAATTTAGCGCGAGCCATAACGGTTTAATCCGCAGCAGCGCCGCTTCCAGCTCCGCTGGCTCCAGCGAAAAGGGCATACGTAAAAAGCGGTCAAACGCTCCCGATAAGCCAAACCGCGTCCCGGTTCCCAGGTTAATCCCGATGATTTCTGCCCGTGCGGCAAGCTGTGTCGCAAGCATGCCGGGAAGCTCGATCCAGTAAGAGAGCCCACCCTCCGCCTCATGAAACGTCCACTCCGGGAAATGTTCTCGCAGCAGGTCACTGCATCGATCGCGCCGTTCCGCCAGCATCTTGCGGCGAGCGGGCAGAAAACGCTCGCTATTGTCGATAAGCCACAGCGTTGCCAGCTGCTCCAGCAGCGGCGAGCCTAAATCCAGCGTATCGCGCGTCTGGGCGAGCGTGGCGATAGTACGCGAGGAGGCGCGGATCCAGCCGAGACGCAGCCCGCCCCAGAAGCTTTTTCCGGCAGAGCCTAACGTTATCACGCTGGCCTGCGGGTTAAACGATGCCAGCGGCGGCGGTGGAGGCGAATCAAACCAGAGATCGACCATCGTTTCATCCACGACCAGCGCCGTGCGGGTCTGGGCTGCAATATCAGCGATTGCCTGACGGGTGGCGATATCCATACATCGACCGGTTGGGTTGTGAAAATCTGGCATCAGGTAGGCCAGGCGCGGCGCGGTCTGGGCAAGCGTGGCCGCGAATCCATCCGTATCCCAGCCCGTTTCCGGCAGCGACACTCCTACAGGCCGACACTGCGCCCCCTGAATAGCGGCAATCGCCAGCGGATAGGTGGGGTGATCGACCACCACGCGATCCCCCGGTCCGGCCATCATCCGCAGCACCAGCGCAAACCCGCTGACGGCACCGTTGACCACCATCACCTCGTCTGCCCGGGTGGGAAGACCTCGTGCGGTATAGCGCGCAGCGATGGCCTCCCGCAGCGCCGGCAGCCCAAGCTGATCGTACCCCGTCAGCGAGAGGTGCTGAGTAATAGCCGTAAGCGCATGGGTGTAAGCCTGGTGGATCTCTGGCCCGGCATTGAGGGCGGCAGTGGAGAGATCCAGGGCGACGCTCGCTGCGGAAAGGGTGGGAACGGCGCGTGCATCCGGGAGGATGACGCGCGACCCGCTGCCGTGGCGGCTTTCAAGATATCCCTCTTCACGCAGGTGGGCGAGGGCGCTGCTGACGGTGGTTCGGCTCACGTCCAGCGCCGTCGCCAGCTCACGCTCACCCGGCAGGCGCGTATGCAGCGCCAGCCGGCCATCAAGGATTAACAGGCGCAGCGCGTCGGCCAGCTGGCGCCAGAGCGGAGTGCGGGATGAGGTTTGCTGCCAGTGCCCTAAAAGGCGTACCAAAGACTGGCTTCCGAAGCGGCGTGATGACATATGCAGTCCACTATTTAAAAACTGGACATTAATCTTAGTGCCATTTTAGGTCAGGATGAAAGCCGGGTTCACTGGAGAAAATAAAAATGGTACGTCGTCTGCTGCAACTTTATGTCGGTTTAGGGCTGTATGGGCTTTCCACCGCGATGTTTATTCGCGCGGATCTGGGGGTCGATCCGTGGGATGTGTTTCACCTTGGCGTGGGAATACAGCTGGGGATGAGCATCGGGACGGCGATCATTTTGACCGGTGCCGCGGTACTCTTACTGTGGATCCCACTGCGTCAAATGCCCGGTCTTGGCACGATCAGCAACGTGATTTGTATCGGTCTGGCGGCGGACGCCAGCATGGCGCTTATCCCCGAACTGAGTTCGTTACCCGTACGCATCGCTTTCCTGGCGTCGGGTATCGTGATGAACGCGATCGCCACCAGCATGTACATCGGGGCCGGTTTTGGGCCTGGTCCGCGCGACGGCCTGATGACCGGCATTCACGCCCGGCTGGGGTGGTCCATTCGCAGCGTGCGTACCTCTATTGAAGTGTCCGTTCTGCTGATTGGGTGCGTGCTGGGCGGCTCGTTTGGGGTGGGGACCGTAGTGTACGCTCTGACCATTGGCCCGCTTATTCAGCTCTGTTTGCCCTGGTTCCGCCAGAAGCCGCGCGGTGAGAAAATGCCGCAGCCGGAGCGGGTTGTTTAATTTGCGAAGCGCTCACATGTTTTAACGGCGTCGCTGTGCCAGAATAAACGCTTCGACAATCGCGATGCCAGAACGCATGAAAGCAATCACTCTTTATGATGTCGCCCTCCTTGCGGGGGTTTCTTATCAGACCGTTTCCCGCGTGATCAACGACGCGGAGCACGTCTCTGCCCGCACGCGGGAAAAGGTGCAGCAGGCAATGGCGGAGCTGCATTACGTCCCCAACCTGCGGGCGCAGCAGCTGGCGGGGAAACGCACCCGTACGCTGGGCCTCATCACCACCGATCTGGCGCTGCATGCGCCCTCGCAAATTGCGTCAGCGGTAAAATCCCGGGCTGCAGGGCAGGGGGCGAGCGTCCTGATTTCCATGGTGGAGCAGCCGCAGCAGTGTCAGGCGGCGCTTCAGGCGCTGCTGGCGCAGCGGGTAGACGCGCTGCTGGTAAATGTGCCGCTAGACGATCCGCACGCCGAAGCGCTGAGGGCGCTGGCGACGCCCGTCCCGGTGCTGTTCCTCGACGTATCACCGTCAGCGCGGGTCAATAGCCTCGTGTTTAACGCCGGGGAGGGCGCGCGCCTGGGCGTTGAGCATCTGCTTTCGCTGGGGCATCAGCATATTGCCCTGCTGAGCGGGCCGGAAAGCTCGGTCTCTGCGCGCGCGCGTCTGGCGGGATGGAAAGCGACGCTGGCGCAGGCGGGTCTTGACGCGGCTGCGGTGGCCTACGGCGACTGGAGCGCGGCCAGCGGCTATGAGAAGGGACATGTGCTGCTCTCGGGGGCGGTATTACCGGATGCCATTCTGGTGGCGAACGATCAGATGGCGCTTGGGGTGATGCGCGCCTGTGCGGAAAAAGGGATCGCTGTTCCCGGCCAGATATCGGTGGTCGGATTTGACGATACGGCCGACAGCGCCTGGTTTTCTCCGCCGCTGACGACCATTCGCCAGGCGTTTCGCGAGGCGGGCGAGCGCAGCGTGGAGTGGCTTCTGGCCCCCTCCGGGGAGGAGGAATGCTGGCAGGTTCAGCTGCCGGTGACGCTGGTGACTCGCCACTCCAGCGCGCGCCGCACTCCGCAGCAGGCCGAACGTGAGGATCTGGCGCAGCAGCTCAGAAGCCTGGCCCTCCTTGCCGGGCAGCTTGCCCGCAAATAAAACTTTGTGATCGGACTCGCTACCCTGCGATTGCGTGCTTTACCGTCACCGGGTGCCAGGGCATGTTAACCAAAATTGTGAGCGCTTCGCAAAGAGGTTAATATGCCCAACACTTTATCGCTGACTCTCAGCGCCATTCTGGCCCGACGGGACTGGGAAAACCCGGGCGTCACCCAGTGGAACCGTCTGGAGGCACATGCGCCGTTACACAGCTGGCGTCTTGAACGGCCTGCCCTGGATGATGCTGCATCCGCCAGCAGACGCTCCCTCAATGGGGTGTGGCGATTTAACTACTTCCCTGCGCCCGAGCAAATCCCGGAGGCGTGGGTAACCGAAGACTGTGCGGACGCCGTCGCGATGCCCGTGCCGTCGAACTGGCAGATGCAGGGGTTTGACACGCCCATCTACACCAACGTCACCTATCCTATCCCCGTTAATCCGCCTTTTGTGCCGCAAGAAAACCCAACCGGCTGTTACTCGCTCACATTCGATGTGGATGACGCGTGGCTTCAGAGCGGGCAAACCCGCATCATCTTTGACGGCGTGAACTCTGCGTTTCATCTGTGGTGCAACGGACGGTGGATGGGCTATTCCCAGGACAGCCGGTTGCCTGCCGAATTCGATCTCTCGGCGGTCCTGCGGCCCGGTGAAAACCGCCTGGCGGTCATGGTGTTGCGCTGGTGTGACGGCAGCTATCTGGAAGATCAGGACATGTGGCGCATGAGCGGCATTTTCCGCGACGTGACGCTGCTGCATAAACCCGAAACGCAGATTGCCGATTATCGCGTGGTGACGGACCTGAATGCGGAGCTGGATCGCGCGGTGCTGAAGGCTGATGTCACGCTGGCAGGGGCGGATTTTGCGGACTGCGAGGTGGTCTTTACCCTGTGGCGAAAGGGTGAAAAATGCGCCAGCGTTTCCCGGCGTCCGGGGTCCGCCATTGTGGACGAGCGCGGCCGCTGGGACGAACGCCTGACGGTGGCGATCCCCGTTGACCGCCCCGCGCTCTGGAGTGCTGAAACGCCTGAACTGTATCGCCTGACGATTGCGCTTCTCAGCCCGCAGGGTGAGGTGCTGGAGGTTGAGGCGTGCGATGTGGGCTTCCGCCGCGTTGACATCAGCAACGGCCTGCTGAAGCTTAACGGTAAGCCGCTGCTGATCCGCGGCGTTAACCGTCACGAGCATCACCCGGAAAACGGCCAGGTGATGGACGAGGCGACCATGCGCCGCGATATCGAAATCATGAAGCAGCACAACTTCAACGCCGTGCGCTGCTCGCACTACCCGAACCATCCCCTGTGGTACCGCCTTTGCGATCGCTACGGGCTGTACGTCGTCGACGAAGCCAATATCGAAACCCACGGCATGGTGCCGATGAGCCGCCTCGCAGACGATCCGCGCTGGCTGCCCGCCATGAGCGAGCGCGTGACCCGCATGGTGCAGCGCGATCGCAATCACCCCTCCATTATCATCTGGTCTCTGGGCAACGAGTCCGGCCACGGCGCGAATCACGATGCGCTGTACCGCTGGCTGAAAACCACCGATCCTACGCGCCCGGTGCAGTACGAAGGCGGCGGGGCGAATACGGCGGCGACCGATATTGTCTGCCCAATGTACGCCCGGGTGGATCGGGATCAGCCCTTCCCGGCGGTGCCCAAATGGTCAATCAAAAAATGGATCGGCATGCCGGACGAAACGCGTCCGCTGATCCTCTGTGAATACGCCCACGCGATGGGAAACAGCTTCGGCGGCTTTGCGAAATACTGGCAGGCGTTTCGCAGCCATCCTCGCCTGCAGGGTGGGTTTGTCTGGGACTGGGTCGATCAGGCGTTGACGAAGCAAGACGAAAAGGGCAACGCGTTCTGGGCCTACGGCGGGGATTTTGGCGATAAGCCGAACGATCGGCAGTTCTGCCTTAACGGACTGGTATTCCCCGATCGCACGCCGCATCCGGCGCTGTACGAGGCGCAGCGCGCCCAGCAGTTCTTTACCTTTACGCTGGTCAGCACCTCTCCGCTGGTGATTGAGGTGCAAAGCGGCTACCTGTTCCGTCCTACCGATAACGAAGTGCTGAGCTGGACGGTTGCCCGGGACGGAGACGTGCTGTCCGCAGGCGAGATGACGCTCGCGATAACGCCTGAAGGCACCCAGCGTCTGGAGCTCGACCTGCCGGAGCTGGAGGCCGGGCCGGGTGAAATCTGGCTGAACGTTGAGGTTCGCCAGCCGCTGGCAACGCCGTGGTCACCGGCAGGCCATCGCTGCGCGTGGGAGCAGTGGCCGCTTCCCGCTCCACTCTTTATCGCACCACCAGTCTCTACGGGCGAGCCGCCGGTTTTAACGCAACACGATCGCATCCTTGAGGTCACGCATGGTCAACAGCGCTGGCAGTTCGAGCGCGTATCCGGATACCTGACTCAATGGTGGCGAAATGGCGTTGAAACGCTGCTTTCACCCGTGACGGATAACGTCAGCCGCGCGCCGCTGGACAACGACATCGGCGTGAGCGAAGCGACGCGGATTGATCCAAACGCGTGGGTGGAGCGCTGGAAAGCGGCGGGCATGTACGATCTCACCTCGCGCATGCTGCACTGTGAGGCAGAGCAGCATGCGCGTGAGGTGGTGGTGACCACGCTTAATGTCCTGGAGCATCGCGGCAGGGCGCTGTTCCTGAGCCGTAAAATCTGGCGGGTGGACGAGCAGGGGGTGCTGCATGGCGACATTCAGGTCGACATTGCGTCTGATATCCCGGAGCCCGCGCGCGTTGGCCTGAGCGTTCATCTCGCTGAAACGCCGGAAAAGGCTGACTGGCTGGGGCTGGGGCCGCATGAAAACTACCCGGACAGAAAGCTGGCGGCGCAGCAGGGGCACTGGACGCTGCCCCTGGCAGCCATGCACACGCCGTATATCTTCCCGACGGAAAATGGTTTGCGCTGTGATACCCGGCAGCTTCTGCTGGGGCCGCATCATCTGAACGGCCGGTTCCATTTCTCGGTGAGCCGCTATAGCCAGCAGCAGCTGCGTGAGACAACCCATCATCATCTGCTGCGGGAAGAGCCGGGGTGCTGGCTCAACCTCGATGCGTTTCATATGGGGGTGGGCGGTGATGACTCCTGGAGCCCCAGCGTTTCGCCGGAATTTATCCTGCAGACGCACCGGCTGCGTTATACCTTCAGCTGGCAGCAGAATCTGATCTGACCAGAGGGGCGGTCACCGGGCGTGGCCGCCTGCTTACGCCAGAATGCCGTTCAGGCCATGCAGGCTCATGTAAATCCCTACCACGACGATCAGCGCAGCGGAGATCCACGGCGCTTTGCGGGAAAGTTCGCTAAATCCGGGCCAGCGTTTTGTCGCGTGCTTAAGGCTTAAGGCGGCAATCGCGCCGGAAGCGACCAGCGTTAACGCCAGGCCGATACTGAAGCTGAATACCAGCGTCGCGCCGAGCGCAAAATGCTTCAGCTGCAGGCAGATCAGCAGAACGGTAATGGACGCCGGGCAGGGGATAAGCCCGCCGGTCAGGCCAAACATCGCGATCTGTCCTGTCGTCACGTTTTGTCCGTTAAAGCGCCGGTTAATATCCTGCGCGTGCGCGCGCTGATGGGCGTCCTGCCACTCCTCTTCAACCAGCGGGTGTTCGTGGTGATGGTGATGATCGTGATGGTGGTCATGGTCATGGTCATGGTGGTGATCATGGCCATGATGATAACGATCGTGCGGCCGGCTCTCTTTCCAGGTTCGCCACGCCATCCACAGGGCGATAGCAACGATCAACACTCCGGAGATCAGCTGGAACCAGGGTTCGGACGTATGTGCGTCCCAGCCGCGGCCAAACCATAATCCCGCCATGGCAATGATCCAGACCACCGCCGTATGGGAAAGCGTGGCCGCCAGCCCGAGCAGCACCGCCTGCTTCAGCGTGCCGCGGATCGCCACGATAAAGGCAGCCATCATTGTTTTTGAGTGGCCCGGCTCCAGGCCATGCAGCGCACCGAGCAGGATAGCGCTGGGAACAAACAGCCAGGCATTACCCTGCTGCAGGAGTGAAGCAAAATCGTTCATTGAAATTTCCAGTGTGGAAAGCATGCGCAAATAGTACTCCCCCCCAGTAGGTTAATACTACCCCCCAGTAGAAAAATACTCAGGGGGAGTAGAGCGTGATATGCTTTAAAAGCCAAAACTGAGGGAGGCAGAGATGTCACATACCGTTCGCGATAAGAAGATGTTATTGACTCGCCTGAAGAAAATTCAGGGGCAGAGCACAGCGCTGGAAAAAATGCTCAACAGCGATCACGAATGTGCCGACGTGCTGCAGCAGCTGGCGGCGATCCGTGGCGCGGTCAATGGCATGATGATGCAGGTGATTGAAGGGCATCTTACCGATCATGTCGTGAAAGAGCCTGAAGAGGCGCAGCGTGAAGCCGATCTTGGCGTCGTGCTGCAAGTGATCAAATCCTATCTTAAGTAGAGCGCGTGGCGAGGTTGTTTTCTGCCCAAAGGATAAATTCTGTCTTTGGCAGCGCCCTACTGTAGAACCACCCCTGCCCATACTGCACGCCGTGGCGGTGCAGCCAGGTGAGCTGCCCTTCGGTCTCCACGCCTTCCGCCACCATCGCCAGCTGCAGCGACTTCGCCATTTCGATAATGTGCGGCGTTACGTTTTTGTACTCCAGCGCATCCACGAACGATTTATCAATTTTTAGCGTGTCGACATCCAGATCCTGCAGATAGCTGAGGCTGGAATAGCCCGTGCCAAAATCATCAATGTAGACAGGGTGGCCCGAACGGCGAAACGCGGCGATGGCCGGCGCGCTGATTTTGGGGTCGGCAAAGCCACGCTCGGTTAACTCAAGGGCGATTTGTCTGGGGTGAATCTGCCACTTATTCAGGAGTTGACTCAGTAGAGGCGGCAGATTACCGGAGATCAAATCGGCCGGGGCGAGATTGATGGAGATATGCTGATCGGGGTGAAGCTGCAGCCAGTGGCCCATATCTTCAAACACTTTTTCCATAACTAACTGCGTCAGCTGCGAGATGAGGCCGGTTTGCTCGGCAAGCGGGACAAAAATATCAGGCGAGAGGCTGCTTCCGTCTGGCTGGGGCCAGCGCGCCAGCGCCTCTGCGCCGACAATTCTGCCGCTACACAGCGCCACTATGGGCTGATAGTGAACCACAAAATCGCGGCTGTTAATGGCGTCCAGCAGGCGATTGCGCGGCGACTGGATACGTCGCAGGATCCGCAGGACAAAGAGCGCGGCGAGCAGGCTTATCAACATGCCGAAGGGTAACCAGAAAAGAAGCTGCCGGTGCCAGGTTTCAGCCAGGGGCTTGAGCGTAGCCCACGCGACGACGGTAAACCCCAGCTCAGGTACGGGTTTCATCACATACATTGAACCGTTGTACTGAATGCTGGAGATTCCCCCATCGTTAACCCGATCGCGGATATGCGGGTCAAGCGTGTTGCTGCTGGCGAAAATCAGATGCGTTGCGCTTCCCACCAGGGCGGCATCAATGGCAATCGCCCCGAAGGGGATCACATCCACAAGCGAGGCAGGATCGATCAGAACAAGGTAATGACCTTTTCCCAGGACGGCCATGTAGCGGTGAAAACCAAGATCGTTTTGTGCGGTAAGCCACGCGCTGTAGCCATCTTCGGTGATACGCATGGGGGGAGGGTAAGAGGCCGCTTTGCTGGCCTGCTCAAGCGAAGAGCAGAGGGGGCGGAGATTGTCGATGTAGATCACCTCCTGGATATAACGCCATGAGAACGCGACACGACGTATCTCCCTCAGGTGCAGCGGACTACAGGGGACCCCTTTAAATTCCTGCAGAAGATTTAACGCTTCTTTAGCTTGATCCACGACCCTGTCGGTGCGCATCAGCACGCGAGAAGCATAGCTATCCAGCGCATCGACAAATTTCTCTTCCGCCTGGCGATGGGCAAGCCAGATGCTGAGGCAAATGGGAACCAGCACGGAAAAGATAAGTACGCCAGTCACCAGACTGACCAGATGTCGGGTTTTCATGCTGTCGTTTCCTTTCTCATATGCCCGAATCCGGACGCTGAGTTCCCTGCCTGAAGAGAAAGATTTTACCGCGAAATGAGATAGTTATAGCACGTGGGGGCGGGGTTTTCATGTTATCTAAAGCAAATTAGAAAATATCCTCAGGAGAGAGGGGGTTGTTTTTTCAACCCGGCCTGGATATTATTTTGTTATGTTATAACAAAACACAACACAAAGGATTTATGATGAAACCCAACATCCATCCAGCGTATCGCACCGTGGTATTCCACGACACCAGCGCCAATGAATACTTTAAAGTTGGTTCAACCATTAAAACCGACCGCGAAATAGAGCTCGACGGTGAAACCTATCCGTACATCACTATCGAGGTTTCTTCAAAATCGCACCCGTTTTATACCGGTAAGCAAAAAACGTTCTCTACGGACGGCAGCGCAGCGCGCTTCCGCAAGCGTTTTGGCGGTTTTCTTAATGCGAAGCGGGGCTAACCATGCAGGTTCTTAACTCATTGCGCAGCGCAAAACAGCGTCACCCGGATTGCCAGATAGTCAAACGCAAGGGACGCTTATACGTGATTTGCAAATCCAATCCGCGCTTTAAGGCGGTGCAGGGACGTAAAAAAAGACGCTAGACGCGCGTTTCTCGCCAGCTTTCCAGGGATCTTTTCTGTTTGCCATCGGCAGTAAAATTGTCGGTGGCAAGCCAGCCTTCAAAGGCGCTCGCCAGCGCCGGCCACTCTTTGTCGAGAATCGAAAACCAGTCGGTATCCCGGTTACGGCCTTTTATGACCAGCGCCTGGCGAAAACGCCCTTCAAACTGAAAGCCCAGACGCAGTGCCGCTTTGCGTGAAGGCTCGTTCAGGCTGTTGCACTTCCATTCATACCGCCGGTAGCCCAGGGTATCGAACACGTACCGCATCAGCAGATATTGCGCTTCTGTTGACATGGGCGTGCGGCTTAACAGTGACGAGAAGTGAACGTGTCCCACTTCCACCACGCCGTTTTTAGGGTCGATCCGCATCAGGGCCAGCGTCCCGACCGGGGCCTGGGTCTGATTATCTATAACGGTAAAGTGCATCGGGTCAGATAACTCACACACGCTTGCCACCCATTCGGCAAACTCCGCGGCCGTGGCATCGGGTTCGCGCAGTAGCCACGTCCAGCTGCGGGTGTCTCCGGCCAGAGCATAGGCGGAGAACAGCGCTCCGGCATGCTCCACGCGCAGAGGTTCAAGCCGACAGTAATGCCCCTGCAGTACCACCCGGGACGGATGAGGGCGAGGCTGCCAGTCGGTAAGGGCTTCGCCCACAGGTTGTCCAAACTCATTGAATGTCTTCATCTTTATTTCCGTGACGTTGAGAAGAGTTCCAGATTAGAAAATTACTGGTTCCTTAAAAAGAGCCACTCGGCTATGTTTTGGTGGTACCACAAGGAGATGAGATGAACATACCGGGCGATGAACTTTATACCTTGCTCCATGCTGCGCTTAAAACGCGTGGGGAAGAGACGCTCCAGCGCGCGCTCTATCTCGCTTTGCGGGAGGCCATACTGGGCGGAAGGCTTCGGTCCGGCAGCCATTTGCCCGGCTCGCGAACGCTGGCGCAGCAGCTTTCCGTTTCACGGAACACCGTCAACGCGGCGCTGGACCAGCTCACGCTCGAAGGCTATTTGCTGCGTAACCGTCAGGGAACGCGTGTAGCGCAATTCGCCCATCGTACCAGCCCGCGGGTTCTGCCCGATCCTGACGTCCGGCTTGCAAAACGCGTCGCCCGGCTGCCTGCGCCTGTGCCGCGCGACACACCGGTAATGGCCTTTACGCCGGGAACGCCCGCCATCAACTATTTTCCCTTGCCGCTGTGGCGGCGATTGTACGATCGCGTCCTGCGGGAGGAGGGGAGCGCTCTGCTGGGCTATGGCGACCCGGCCGGGGAGCCGTCGCTGCGGGCAGCCATCGCCCGCCACCTTGCGCTCTCTCGCGGCATTGACTGCGACGCCAGCCAGATTGTGATAACCGAAGGGGCGCTGGAGGGCGTCAATTTGTGCACGATGCTGTTAAGCGAGCCGGGGGATGTCGCCTGGGTGGAAAATCCCGGCTACGGCGGGGCCAAAAGCGCCTTTGTCAAAACCGGCCTGGCGATGACCGGCATACCGGTGGATGACGAGGGAATGTGCTGGGAAGGGCAGCATGCGCCTTCGCCTGCGCTCGTTTTCACCTCGCCATCGCATCAGTTTCCTTACGGGAGCGTGCTCAGCGCGCGGCGGCGTCTGGCGCTGCTGGAACTGGCTCGCCAGCACAAGGCGTGGATCATTGAGGACGATTACGACAGCGAGTTCCGGTATGTCGGCGAGCCCGTACCGGCGATGCTGGGCATGGTCAATAACGCGCCCGTTGTGTATCTGGGGACGTTCAGTAAAACGCTGTTTCCGTCTCTGCGAATGGGATTTATGGTGTTGCCGCCAGCGCTGGCGAAAGCGGCGCGTCCGGCCATCGGCTCGCTGCTGCGCGGCGGGCATCGCGCAGAACAGCGCACCCTGGCGCTGTTTATCGAGGAGGGGCACTATGCCCGTCATCTTGCCGCCATGCGTCGCCTGTATCGTAAGCGTTACCGCCAGCTGCGGGAGGTGCTGAGCTCAGAGCTTCATACTCCGCACCGCGTTCTTGCCGGGGAAGGGGGGATGCACCTGACACTGGCGATTGACGATATCGACGACCAGCGGCTGGTGGAGAAGGCGAGGGCGTTTCAGCTGGCACCCGCTGCGCTGAGCGGCTATTACCTGGAGACGAAGCAGGGGCAAACCGGCCTGGTTTTAGGTTACGGCAACACCTCTGCTTCGCAGTTTGCGCCGGGTATCCGACGCCTGCAGGCGTTAATTACGCAGCAGCAGAGCGGGAAAGGGTAAAAACATCATAAAAAGAGAGCTGGCCTTTCGTCGCGACCATTTTCTGCAGCTTCTCTTTTTGCACGGTTTCGACAGCCGGAGAGTGCAGGATGCTGTCGATAAGCTCGTTCGGCACGAAACGCGTGTTGTACCATTCGCCGTTGTAGCAGACCCGGAAATCGAGGACGTCGATATCTTCGTAACGGTAGCGGGGATTCACGTCAAAAAAGAAAAAGGCGTTAAACACGATAAACAGCACAACCAGCAGCCAGACGGAGTCCACCAGCGTTTCGGACTTCAGCATGACAACCAGCGTCGCCAGCCAGGCGGCATACATGGCAACAAACAGCCCGGGATGTTTGCGGATAAAGCTAATGCTAAAGCGCGGGCGATTGTCGCGCTTTTCGCGGTGGTTAAGATCGTCGATGGTGGCGGTAAGCAGGCGCTGTATCTCGGTCATTTTTTGCCTTTATGAGAGTTGACAATACAGGGTGTCTGCCAATTTTAGGGGAGCCATCAGGCTGAAAAAAGTAACAGTCGGGCGCTAAAAGACCATAACAGTTGGCTCCCCGGAACATTACAGCGTTTTGATGATTTTCGCCGGGTTGCCGCCTACGACCACGTTAGCCGGCACGTCTTTCGTCACGACGGCACCGGAAGCCACAACCACATTATCCCCGATGGTGACGCCAGGGTTAATCACCGCACGTCCACCAATCCAGACATTATTGCCAATGGTGACGGGCTTACCAAACTCCACGCCGCTGTTACGTTCTTGCGCATCCAGCGGATGGGTTGCCGTATAAATATGAACGCCCGGCGCGAGCATGCAGTTGTCGCCAATATGAACGGGACAGACATCCAGCATGACGCAATCGAAGTTGGCGTAAAAGTCTTTGCCCAGATAAATGTTATATCCATAGTCACAGCGGAAGCTCGGCTCAATATACGCCCCTTCGCTTTGCCCCAGCAGTTCCGCCAGAATGTTCTGGCGTTCTGTTTTATCGTCAGGCGCGGAGTGGTTATAGCGGTGAAGCAGATGGCGCGCCCGCAGCCGGTCGGCGCGTAACGTCTCATCACCAGGGCGGTAATGTTCACCTGAAATCATCTTCTGTTTTTCTATGCTCATCGGAAACCTCTCTGGATATTGTTCCTGAAGGGTAATCGCAACAGGCATTAAGGGGAACGTTCCCGGAAGGCCGATGTGACAAGAGTCACAACATTGTTGCTGATGAGCGCGTTTAACACGGAGACCTGGCTTTCGCACAGGGAGCATAACGGGACAGGTGAATACAGCTTATTACGTGGCGTAGAACCTCTACAGACACACTTCGAAGATTAACGGACAAATTTCCATACAGAAGTAGGGATTTTGTCATACAGCTTATTCATCGTTAGCTCTGCAAGGCGATGGTCAGCGGCTGAATAAAATACCGCCAGTTCATTATCAGAAAGCTCGTATTTATTCTTTTCAATGACGCGTTCAAGAGTGTCAATTGACTGACAACGTCGTAAGCGCATCAAATAATCGATCTTTGTGAGTGGTTTATCAGACATAATTTCACCTTAGTAATTGTAATAATTTTAACAGGAAAGACTAACCGGGTTAGCTCTGCTCACGTTGACGAAACAGCGGAATAGCCGGTTTCCCGATTTACGCCATTTTTGCAAATCCTGAGCGTTAATGCCGTAACTGCTGAACAACATAAAGGTGTCGTCCAGGTATTCATCAATTTGCTCAATGAGCTTATTATCTTCATTGTACTTAATTTTATAATTAAGTGCGAAGGTAGCGATATGCTCTATCAGCTCGTTCAACTGTAAATTGATGGCAGACGTTGGGTCGTTTACCCAGCCATGGTTGCTTTCATCAAGATTGGCAAGGCAGTCATGGTACAAGGATTCGCAGAGAAATTTCAACTGCGCGATATCATGCCTTTTTGGCGAGTACTCGTCCATAGCGCATCCCCTTCTGAGTGATTTCTTACTCACCGAACATCATTGTCGGGATGGATACATCTGACTTAGCTACATGAGTGCTGTGTTCCTGATAACCTAACTATAAGCCACTCCTTCCTGGATTTCACCGCGCTATTACGAAAAATTACAAATAAAACCGCAGGCTGCGAGCGTCTACGCAAATGTTCATCCGAAACTGAACTTTTTTATCAGGATTAACGATTGTTTTTTTTCGCTTCCTTACGTTTCATCGGCTTAGCTTACAGCCATAAGAAAAGTTCACATCCGGAGTTCTGTTTGTCTTAACTTTTAATTAGGAATATTCCTAACAACTTAAGCAGGGAAATAGATTTAAAAAAATCCTGAATTCACCGATTAAGTTATCAGTTAATTATGATATGTCTGTTTAAGATGGCAGAAAATAAATAGGAGCTCAATAAGCTTATTTTATGATTTTTTCTGAAAATGAAAAAGGCCGCAAATGCGGCCTTTTTATTATGTGAAACCGGTATCAGTGAGGTTCTACCGAATGACTGTGCTCCACATCTTCATTCTTACGGCTGAAGCGGCGGCGCACCACCACGAAGAACACCGGGACGAAGAAGATAGCCAGTACGGTTGCGGTGATCATACCGCCCATTACGCCTGTACCTACCGCGTTCTGCGCACCGGAGCCCGCACCGGAGCTGATAACCAGCGGCATTACGCCGAGGATGAACGCCAGAGAGGTCATCAGGATTGGACGCAGACGCATACGCACCGCTTCCAGCGTCGCCTCAATAAGGCCTTTACCCTCTTTCTCCATCAGATCTTTGGCGAATTCAACGATAAGTATCGCGTTCTTCGCCGACAAGCCAATGGTTGTCAGCAGGCCTACCTGGAAGTATACGTCGTTGGTCAATCCACGGAACGTTGCCGCAAGCAGCGCACCGATAACCCCGAGTGGAACCACCAGCATAACGGAGAACGGAATTGACCAGCTCTCGTACAGCGCCGCCAGACACAGGAAGACCACAATCAGTGAAATGGCGTACAGGGCAGGGGCCTGGTTACCGGACAGACGTTCCTGATAGGACATACCGGTCCAGTCATAGCCGATACCCGCAGGCAGTTTGCTAGCCAGTTCTTCCATCAGGTTCATGGCTTCACCGGTGCTTCGGCCCGGCGCGGCCTGACCCAGAATTTCCATCGACGGCAGACCGTTGTAACGTTCCAGACGCGGTGAACCGTATTCCCAGCGCGACGTCGAGAAGGCTGAGAACGGCACCATCTGACCATTGCTGCCGCGAACGTACCAGTTGTTAATATCGTTCGGCAACATACGGTACTGCGCTTCTGACATCACGTACACTTTCTTCACGCGACCGCGGTCGATGAAGTCGTTGACGTAGCTACCGCCCCAGGCCGCGCCCAGCGTGGTATTGATGTCGCTGATGGACACGCCCAGCGCCTGCGCTTTCTCCTGATCGATGTCGATCTTGTACTGCGGCGTATCTTCCAGGCCGTTTGGACGTACGCCAACCAGCAGGTCAGGGTGTTTAGCCACTTCGCCGAACAGCTGGTTACGCGCCTGCGTCAGCTTCTCGTGACCCAGACCGCCCTGGTCGATCAGCTGGAAGTCGAAGCCGGTCGCCGTACCCAGTTCGACAATCGCTGGCAGGTTAAAGGCGAAGACCATCGCATCTTTAATCTGCGAGAAGGTGCCCATGGCACGGCCCGTGATCGCTTCAACTTTATTCTCATCGCCCGGACGATCCGCCCAGTCTTTCAGAGAAACGAAGGCGATACCGGTGTTCTGGCCACGACCCGCAAAGCCAAAGCCGTTAACCGCAAACACGGATTCAACGTTCGCTTTCTCTTTGGTGAGATAGTAGTCCGTCACTTCATCCAGCACTTTCTGGGTACGCTCTTGCGAAGCACCCGCCGGAAGCTGCGCCATCGTCAGGAACACGCCCTGGTCTTCATCTGGCAGGAACGAGCTTGGCAGACGCACGAACAGGAACGCCATCCCCACTACGATGATGATATAGAGCAGCAGGTAACGACCGGTGCTGCGCAGGATGTTGCCCACGCTGTCGGTGTAGTGGTGCGTGCTCTTATCGAACATACGGTTAAACCAGCCGAAGAACCCTTTATGCTCGCCGTGGCCGCCTTTCTGAACCGGCTTCAGCATGGTGGCACACAGCGCTGGCGTCAGGATCAACGCCACCAGTACCGACAGCGCCATCGCGGAGACGATGGTAATGGAGAACTGGCGGTAAATCGCACCCGTAGAGCCCCCGAAGAAGGCCATCGGGATAAATACCGCAGACAGCACCATCGCGATACCCACCAGCGCGCCCTGGATCTGGCCCATGGATTTACGGGTGGCTTCCTTCGGCGGCAAACCTTCTTCCGCCATCACGCGCTCGACGTTCTCTACCACCACGATGGCGTCATCCACCAGCAGGCCGATGGCGAGCACCATCCCGAACATCGTCAGGGTGTTTATCGAGAACCCAAAGGCTGCAAGGATGGCAAAGGTCCCCAGCAGAACGACCGGCACGGCGATGGTTGGGATCAGCGTCGCGCGGAAGTTTTGCAGGAACAGATACATCACCAGGAACACCAGGATGATCGCTTCTACCAGCGTTTTAACCACTTCGTGAATCGAAATTTTTACGAACGGCGTAGTGTCGTACGGATAAACGATTTTCAGGCCTGACGGGAAGAACGGTTCCATCTTCTTCAGTTCCGCACGGATCGCCGTCGCGGTGTCCAGGGCGTTCGCGCCCGTCGCCAGTTTGATACCCAGACCGGACGCCGGTTTACCGTTAAACTTCGCGATGATGTCGTAGTTCTCACCACCCAGCTCTACCTTGGCCACGTCGCGCAGACGAACCTGCGAACCGTCCTGGTTCACCTTCAGCAGAATTTTGCTGAACTCATCGGCGGAGGTCAGACGGGTTTGCGCGATAATCGACGCGTTAAGCTGCTGGCCTTTCACCGGCGGCGTACCGCCTAACTGACCGGCTGCCACCTGGGCGTTCTGCGCTTTAATCGCGTTAATCACGTCAACCGGCGTCAGCTGGAAATTGTTCAGTTTGTTCGGATCCATCCAGATACGCATCGCGTACTGGGAACCGAACAGCTGAACGTCACCCACGCCGGACGTACGGCTGATGGCGTCCTTCATGTTGGCGCCCACGTAGTCGGAAATATCCTCCTGCGTCATGGTGCCGTTGGTGTTGATAACGCCGACAACCATCAGGAAGCTGCTGGACGATTTCTCGACGCTCACACCCTGCTGTTGCACTTCCTGCGGCAGAAGAGGCATCGCCAGCTGCAGTTTGTTCTGCACCTGAACCTGCGCGATGTCCGCATCCGTACCGGATTCAAAGGTCAGGGTGATCTGAACCGTACCGGTGGAGTCACTGTTTGAGGACATGTACATCAGGTTATCGATACCGTTCATGTTCTGTTCGATAACCTGAGTTACGGTGTCCTGCACCGTTTTCGCATCAGCCCCCGGGTAGGTTGCGGAGATCGTCACCGCCGGTGGCGCAATCGTTGGATATTGCGCGACAGGCAGCTTCAGGATCGCAAGTCCCCCGGCCAGCATGATGATAATGGCGATCACCCACGCAAATATGGGGCGATCGATAAAGAAATTAGGCATGTCTTAACGGCTCCTGTTTAAGTTAAGACTTGGTTTGTTCTGACTGGCCAGCGGCCGACGCTTGTTGTTTATCGTCAGATGTCACTTCCTGTGCTTTTACCTGCGCGCCAGGACGTACTTTTTGCAAACCAGTAACAATCACGCGATCGCCATCTTTCAGACCTTCCGTCACCAGCCATTTATCGCCAATCGCCTGCGTGGCGGTGATATTGCGCGTTTCGACTTTGTTATCTGCCCCGACAACCAGTGCGCTCGCATCGCCGCGCGGCGTGCGGGTCACACCCTGCTGTGGAACCAGAAGTGCGGTTGGATTCGTTCCTTCTTCCAGACGCGCGCGAACGAACATACCTGGCAGAAGATTTTTGTCAGGGTTCGGGAAAATCGCACGTAAGGTGATGGAACCGGTGGTCTGGTCGACCGTCACATCAGAGAATTCCAGAGTACCTTCCTGCGGGAACTTGATACCGTCGTTGGTAACCAGCTCCACTTTGGCTTTGCCGTTTTCCTGTTTCAGGGTGCCGTTAGCCAGCTCCTGTTTCAGGCGCAGGAAATCGTTGCTGGACTGCGTCACGTCAACGTAGATCGGATCAAGCTGCTGCACGGTGGCCAGCGCAGTGGTCTGCCCGTTCTGCACCAGCGCCCCTTCCGTCACGGAAGATTTACCAATACGACCGCTGATAGGGGAGGTCACTTTGGTGTAGGCCAGGTTAATACGTGCAGTTTCGACAGCCGCTTTGGCTGCGACCACGGCCGCGTTAGCCTGCTGGGCATCTGCCAGAGCGGTATCGTAATCCTGTTGGCTGATGTACTTCGTGCCGAGCAGTTTCTGATAGCGGTTCAGCGTCAGCTGGGCAATTTTTGCCGCGGCTTGTGCTTTAGCCAGGTCACCTTTCGCGCTTTCATAAGAAGCCTGATAGGTCGCGGGATCAATCTGATACAGAGACTCACCGGCCTGCACGTCGCCGCCTTCGGTAAAGTTACGTTTCAGGATAATGCCGCTAACCTGAGGACGAACTTCCGCAATGCGGTAAGCGCTAGTACGGCCTGGTAATTCGGTGGTGATCTGCAGAGGTTCAGATTTGAGTGTCACAACGCCGACTTCTGGCGCCTGCTGAGCTCCTTGTTGAGCCGGTTTGTCGTCACATCCTGTAAGCGCTAAGCTGCCTGAGAGCATCAGAACGACCGCCAGAGGCGTTAACCCTCTGTTTTTGTTCATATATAAACCTCGAGTGTCCGATTTCAAATTGATCAAGGGTCCTGAGTCTAAAACCCATTGCTGCGTTTATATTATCGTCATGCTATGGTACATACATTCACAAATGTATGTAAATCTAACTCCTGTAAATTCACTCACCTATGGCACGAAAAACTAAACAACAAGCGCTGGAAACCCGACAACACATTCTTGATGTGGCGATACGTTTGTTCTCTCAGCAGGGTGTTTCTTCAACCTCGCTGGCGCAAATTGCTCAGGCCGCCGGTGTGACGCGGGGAGCGATTTACTGGCATTTTAAAGACAAGTCAGATCTGTTCAGTGAAATCTGGGAGCTTTCAGAGTCCAGCATTAGCGATCTTGAGAGTGAGTATCGGGCAAAATTCCCTGACGATCCACTCTCAGTATTGAGAGAAATATTAGTATATATCCTTGAAGCAACGGTAGTTGAAGAGCGTCGCAGATTAATGATGGAAATTATTTTTCATAAATGCGAGTTCGTGGGTGAAATGGCGGTGGTGCAACAGGCGCAGCGCAGCCTCAGCCTGGAGAGCTATGACCGGATTGAACAGAACCTGAACCTGTGTATGCAGGCAAAACTGTTACCCGCCAATCTGTTGACCCGCCGGGCGGCTATCCTGATGCGCAGCTACATTTCAGGGCTAATGGAAAACTGGCTGTTTGCGCCGCAGTCCTTTGACCTCAAAGGGGAAGCCCGCAGCTACGTGGCGATTTTACTGGAAATGCTACAGCTCTGCCCGACGCTGCGCAGCGACGCGCCTTCGCTCACGGCCTGAGCCCTTCCCAGGATTTATCTCAGAGGATAACGTTCTCGCTATTCTGCTTCCGGCGAGCGTGATATTCTTCACGCCGGACTATTTTCGGTCATCTGCTGACATCATTCACAACTATGCTGCCCATCAATCGCTCGCAACATCCTGTATTTGCATTGCTCCTTGCTATGCTGTTTTTCTTCTTCACCGCACCGCTGACCTGGGCTCGTGCAGACAACAGCACTGATATCCCTTCGCGCAGTGAAATTCAGTCGCAGCTCGACACCCTGAACAAACAAAAAGAGCTCTCTCCTGTAGAGAAGCTCACCCAGCAGGATCTGACTGAAACGCTGGAAAACATTGATAAAATTGAGCGCGTTAAAGCTGAAACTACCCAGCTTCGTCAGAAGGTAGCGCAGGCGCCTGAGAACATGCGTAAGGCCACGGAAGCGCTGAGCGCGCTGAGCGACGTCGACAACGACGACGAAACGCGCAAGACGCTCGCCACGCTCTCCTTACGTCAGCTGGAATCGCGCGTCGCCCAGTTGCTCGACGATCTGCAAACCGCACAGTCCGACCTCGCGACCTACAACAGCCAGCTTGTCTCCCTGCAAACCCAGCCCGAGCGCGTGCAAAATGCGATGTACACCGCGTCTCAGCAGCTGCAGCAGATCCGCAACCGCCTGAACGGCACGACGGTAGGGGAAGGCACGCTGCGCCCGACGCAGCAAACCCTGCTGCTGGTTCAGCAGTCGTTGCTCAATGCGCAAATTGAACAGCAGCGTAAAAGCCTGGAAGGGAACACGGTGCTGCAGGACACGCTCCAGAAACAGCGTGATTACGTGACGGCGAATATTAATCGCCTGGAACACCAGCTTCAGCTGTTGCAGGAGGCGGTAAACAGCAAACGCCTGACCCTGACGGAAAAAACCGCCCAGGAAGCCGTCTCGCCGGACGAAACCGCCCGTATTCAGGCCAACCCGCTGGTGAAACAGGAGCTTGAGGCTAACCATCAGCTCAGCCAGCGCCTGATACTGGCGACGGAAAACGGCAACTCGCTGGTTCAACAAAATATTAAAGTGAAAAACTGGCTGGATCGCGCGCTGCAGGCGGAACGCAACATCAAAGAGCAGATCGCGGTTCTGAAGGGCAGCCTCCTGCTGTCGCGTATTCTCTACCAGCAGCAGCAGACGCTGCCGTCCGCCGACGAGCTGGAGGACATGACCAACCGCATTGCGGATTTACGTCTGGAACAGTTTGACGTCAACCAGCAGCGCGATGCCCTTTTCCAGAGCGATGCCTTTGTTGCCAAAATTGAAGAGGGCCATTCCAGCGACGTGAACCCTGAGGTGCATGACGCGCTGCTCCAGGTGGTGGATATGCGCCGTGAACTGCTGGACCAGTTGAATAAACAGCTGGGCAACCAGCTGATGATGGCGATTAACCTGCAGATCAACCAGCAGCAGCTGGTCAGCGTATCAAAAAGCCTGCAGGAGATTTTGACGCAGCAGATTTTCTGGGTGAACAGCAACAAGCCGATGGACTGGGACTGGATTAAATCCTTCCCGGAGACGCTGAAAACGCAGATTAAGAGCATGAAAATCACCGTAAACTGGGAGAAAGCCTGGCCTGCGGTAATGATTGCTTTCCTGGCCGGTTTACCGCTGCTGCTGATTGCCGGTCTGATCCGCTGGCGTTTGAAATGGCTGAAACAGTACCAGGCGAAGCTGGCGTCGGAAGTGGGGCAACTGCGTAACGACAGCCAGCTCCATACGCCAAAAGCGATTCTGATCGATCTCATTCGCGCGCTGCCGGTGTGCCTGATTATTCTGGCCGTGGGCCTGATCCTGCTCACGATGCAGCTTAACGTCAGCGATCTGCTGTGGGCGTTCAGTAAAAAACTGGCGCTGTTCTGGCTGGTATTCGGCGTGTGCTGGAAGGTGCTGGAAAAAGACGGCGTGGCGGTGCGTCACTTCAACATGCCTGCTCAGCTGACCAGCCACTGGCGTCGTCAAATTGTGCGCGTCAGCCTGGCGCTCCTGCCGCTGCACTTCTGGTCGGTGGTGTCTGAGCTTTCCCCGCTGCATCTGATGGATGATGTGCTGGGTCAGTTGGTCATTCTGCTCAACCTGCTGCTGATTGCTATCCTGATGTGGCCGATGTGCCGCGACAGCTGGCGCGATAAAGAGTCCCACAATCTTCGTCTGGCCACCGTGACGGTGCTGGCGATCATTCCGCTGGCGCTGATGGTGCTTACGGCAACGGGCTACTTCTACACCACGCTGCGCCTGTCCGGGCGCTGGATCGAGACGGTCTATCTGGTGATCGTCTGGAACCTGCTCTATCAGACCGTGCTGCGCGGCTTAAGCGTCGCGGCCCGCCGCATCGCTTACCGCCGTGCCATTGCGCGTCGCCAGCATCAGGTAAAAGAGGGCGCCGAAGGCGCGGAGCCGCAGGAAGAGCCGACCATCGCGCTGGAGCAGGTTAACCAGCAGACGCTGCGTATCACCATGCTGGTGATGATCGCCCTGTTTGCGGTCATGTTCTGGGCGATCTGGTCTGATTTAATTACCGTCTTCGCCTATCTCGACAGTATTACCCTCTGGCAGTACAACGGTACCGAAGCCGGCGCGGCGGTGATGAAAAGCGTCACCATGGGCAGCCTGCTGTTTGCGCTGGTGTCGTCGGTGGTGGCCTGGGCGCTGATTCGCAACCTGCCGGGTCTGCTGGAGGTGCTGGTGCTCTCAAGGCTGAACCTGCGCCAGGGGGCGTCATACGCCATCACCACTATCCTGAATTACGTCATCATTATCGTCGGGGCGATGACGGTATTCGGCTCGCTGGGCGTATCGTGGGATAAACTGCAGTGGCTGGCGGCGGCCCTCTCGGTCGGTCTTGGTTTTGGCCTGCAGGAGATCTTCGGTAACTTTGTCTCCGGCCTGATCATTCTGTTCGAACGTCCGGTGCGTATCGGCGATACCGTCACTATCGGTACGTTCTCCGGTACGGTCAGTAAGATCCGAATACGTGCCACCACCATCACCGATTTCGATCGTAAAGAGGTGATCATCCCGAACAAAGCGTTCGTGACCGAGCGTCTGATCAACTGGTCGCTCTCGGATACCACCACGCGCGTGGTGATTCGCCTCGGCGTGGCCTACGGTTCCGATCTGGATAAAGTGAAAGAGGTATTGCTTAAAGCTGCTAAATCGCATCCAAAAGTCATGCACGATCCTGCGCCAGACGTGTTCTTCACCACCTTCGGGCCAAGCACGCTGGATCACGAGCTGCGTTTATACGTGCGTGAACTGCGCGATCGCAGCTACACCGTTGATGAACTCAACCGCGCGATCGACCGCCTGTGCCGCGAAAACAACATTAATATCGCCTTCAACCAGCTTGAGGTTCACCTGCATAATGAGAAAGGTGACGAGCACACGGAAGTGAAGCGCGAGATTAAGGGTGAGGAAAACCCTGCCCCTCACCCTGCCCTCTCCCCAGAGGGGAGAGGGTAAAAAGCGAATCAGTGCAGAGCTTTCAAACCGCACCTAACGGTCCCCTCTCCCTCAAGGGAGAGGGTTAGGGTGAGGGCAACCGGCCTTCACCTTTTCCTCAAAATCCCGCCGCACAATCTCCAGTGCCTTCAGCACCGTCTCCGCCGGGATCTCATGATTCTCCAGCAGCATAATCAAATCGACGGCCAGCTTGACCTCATCGGGTGCATTTTCCAGTGACATAGATGTGGCTCCTGTTAACGGGTCAGGCGTTCAATCACGCGCTCAATCTCATCCAGCGCCTGACGGCAGCGGACGATGCGGCCTTCCAGGGCGCTAATCTCGCGCATCAATAGCTGCTGCTCTTCCAGCGTTTCACTGTTGTTCAGGCGCGTCTCGCGCTCGCGCTTCATCTCAAACAGACGGCGCTCGAACTCCTGGTTCTCCAGCCGCTTGCGCTGCCATTTTCCAGGCCCCGGAGAAGCGCTGTCCCAGGCGCGCAGCGGCCAGGCGGCGATTTCGCGGTGCAGGGCGGTGATCTGCTCGGTGAGATGCTCCGCAAGCCACGCTACCTGCTCCTGCTGCCTGCTTTCAACCGCGTGGCGCAATTCGTCGAGATTGGTCTGCGCCTCTGCAAGATAATCCTGAATGACGGTGCTGCGGGTGCGGAACAGCTGACGATCAAAGCGCGGCTTCACCGTGGCGTGGCCCATTAGCGGCGTGGCCTGCGTCCGCAGTGTTGTCAGATGATTTTGCAGCGTCTCAAGAAGCAAGGCTGTTTTCAAGGCGCTCTCCAGTGGTAAAGTAGCCGTTCAGTTTGATAACGATTCGCATTATGCAGCGTACTATTTTAATCATCATTGGCTGGCTCGCGGTAGTGCTGGGCACGCTGGGCGTGGTTTTGCCCTTGCTGCCGACCACCCCGTTCATCCTGCTGGCGGCCTGGTGCTTCGCCCGATCGTCGCCGCGCTTTCACCACTGGCTGCTCTACCGCTCGTGGTTCGGCGGCTACCTGCGCCACTGGCAAAAATATCGGGCCATGCCGCCCGGGGCCAAGCCGCGCGCGATTGCGGTGATCCTCATCACCTTCGCGATTTCATTATGGCTGGTGAAAATGATGTGGGTACGGATCCTGCTGCTTTTCATCCTCTCCTGCCTGCTTATCTTCATGTGGCGGATCCCCGTGGTTGATGAAAAGCAACAAAAGCACTGAAGCCTTATCATGACGGTTGCAATTATTGCGTACAGCCAGTAAATTCGACCGTTTTCGAGCACAGGCGCGCCTGGTTAAAGGTTAAACAATTGTTACCTTTACCGACTCGTTGCGCGCCGTGAGTAACACTGTTTCATTTAGGCACAAACCGATGACCGCAACTGCACAGCAGCTTGAATATCTGAAAAACAGCATCAAAAGCATCCAGGACTATCCAAAGCCTGGCATTCTTTTCCGTGATGTCACCAGCTTGCTGGAAGACCCGAAAGCGTACGCGCTCAGCATTGAACTGCTGGTGGAGCGTTATAAAAACGCCGGGATCACCAAAGTAGTAGGTACCGAAGCCCGTGGCTTCCTGTTCGGCGCACCGGTTGCGCTGGCGATGGGCGTGGGTTTTGTGCCGGTGCGTAAGCCGCGCAAGCTGCCGCGTGAAACCATCGCGGAGAGCTACGAGCTGGAGTACGGCACCGATCAGCTGGAAATCCACGTTGATGCCATCAAGCCTGGCGACAAAGTGCTGGTGGTGGACGATCTGCTGGCAACCGGCGGCACCATTGAAGCGACCGTGAAGCTGATCCGTCGTCTGGGTGGGGAAGTGACCGACGCGGCCTTCATCATCAACCTGTTCGATCTCGGCGGTGAACAGCGCCTGGAAAAACAGGGCATTACCAGCTACAGCCTGGTGCCTTTCCCGGGTCATTAATCCCGGTTTTCACAACCTCGCTCAATGGGTGAGGTTGTGATAGCATTCCCCTCCATAAATTCACCTTCCAGCGTTGCAGAGCCTGCCCATGAGTTATCAGGTGTTAGCCCGTAAATGGCGACCACAAACCTTTGCTGACGTTGTCGGTCAGGAACATGTGCTGACGGCCCTGGCGAACGGCTTGTCGCTAGGTCGCATCCATCATGCCTATCTTTTTTCCGGCACCCGCGGCGTCGGTAAGACCTCTATTGCCCGTCTGCTGGCGAAAGGTCTCAACTGCGAAACCGGGATCACCGCCACCCCGTGCGGCGTGTGCGATAACTGCCGGGAGATCGAGCAGGGGCGTTTTGTCGATCTGATCGAGATCGACGCCGCCTCGCGTACCAAAGTGGAAGACACCCGCGATCTGCTCGATAACGTGCAGTACGCCCCGGCGCGCGGACGCTTCAAGGTCTACCTGATCGATGAAGTGCACATGCTGTCGCGCCACAGCTTTAACGCCCTGCTGAAAACGCTGGAGGAGCCGCCCGCGCACGTTAAATTCCTGCTGGCGACCACCGATCCGCAAAAGCTGCCGGTCACCATCCTGTCGCGCTGCCTGCAGTTCCACCTGAAGGCGCTGGACGTTGAGCAGATCCGCGCTCAGCTTGAGCACATCCTTGATGAAGAGAAGATCGTTCACGAGCCGCGCGCCCTGCAGCTACTGGCCCGCGCGGCGGACGGCAGCCTGCGTGATGCGCTGAGCCTGACCGACCAGGCGATCGCCAGCGGTGACGGCAAGCTCTCCACCGAGGCGGTCAGCACCATGCTCGGCACGCTGGATGACGATCAGGCGCTGTCGCTCATCGAAGCGATGATTGCCGCCAACGGCGAGCGCGTGATGTCGCTGGTCAACGCCGCCGCGGGTAGGGGCATTGAATGGGAAGCGCTGCTGGTCGAGATGCTCAGCCTGCTGCACCGCGTGGCGATGCTGCAGCTGTCTCCGTCGGCCATCGGTGCGGACATGGCCGCCATTGAACAGCGGATGCGTGAACTTGCCCGCACCGTGCCGCCTGCCGACGTGCAGCTGTATTACCAGACCCTGCTGATTGGCCGCAAAGAGCTGCCGTACGCACCGGATCCGCGTATGGGCGTTGAAATGACGCTGCTGCGCGCGCTGGCGTTCCACCCGCGCATGCCGTTGCCGGAGCCGGAAGTGCCGCGGCAGTCTTTCGCCCCGGTAGCCCCTACGGCGGTGATGTCGCCGCAGCAGGTGCCGCCGCAGCCGACACCGCCGCCACAGCAAAACGTGCCGCTGTCGGATGCCACCAGTTCGGTGCTTGCCGCACGCAGCCAGCTGCAGCGTGCGCAGGGAGTAACCAAACCAAAAAAGAGTGAACCGGCAGCGCCAGGAAGAGCGCGGCCGGTGAACAACGCCGCGCTTGAACGACTGGCCTCGGTAACGGAGCGCGTACAGTCGCGTCCGGCACCGTCCGCGCTCGAGCAGAAAGCCCCGGTGAAAGAAGAGGCTTACCGCTGGAAGGCAACCACCATCACCGAAACGGTGAAGGAAGAGGTCGCCACGCCAAAAGCGCTGAAAAAGGCGCTGGAGCATGAGAAGACGCCGGAGCTTTCCGCGAAGCTTGCCGAAGAATCTATTGCGCGCGACGCCTGGGCCGCTGAGGTCAGCAAACTCCAGCTGCCGAAGCTGGTGGAGCAGGTCGCGCTGAACGCCTGGAAAGAGCAGGACGGCAATCAGGTGCGTCTGCACCTGCGTCCGGGCCAGCGGCACCTCAATTCCCCTGGCGCGCAAAAGGCGCTGGCCGAGGCGCTTGCTGCTTTACAGGGTTCACCGGTTGAATTGACTATCATTGAAGATGATAATCCGGCAGTGAAAACGCCGCTCGAGTGGCGCCAGGCCATTTATGAAGAGAAGCTCGCGCAGGCGCGCGAGGCGATAATTGCGGATAACAACATTCAGACCCTGCGCCGGTTCTTCGACGCCGATCTGGATGAAGAGAGTATTCGCCCCATTTGATCGTGAGTCTGACTTACGGTTGTAATCCTTAACGTGAAAGAAGAGAGAAGCCTATGTTTGGTGGAAAAGGCGGTCTGGGTGGCCTGATGAAGCAGGCTCAGCAGATGCAGGAAAAAATGCAGAAGATGCAGGAAGAGATCGCTCAGCTGGAAGTCACGGGTGAATCCGGTGCCGGTCTGGTCAAGGTGACCATCAACGGTGCGCACAACTGCCGTCGCGTGGAAATCGACCCGAGCCTGCTCGAAGACGACAAAGAGATGCTGGAAGATCTGGTTGCAGCCGCGTTTAACGATGCCGCTCGCCGTATCGACGAAACCCAGAAAGAGAAAATGGCCTCTGTTTCCAGCGGTATGCAGCTGCCGCCGGGCTTTAAGATGCCGTTCTGATGCAAACCAGTCCGCTGCTCACGCAGTTAATGGAAGCGCTGCGCTGCCTGCCGGGCGTTGGCCCGAAGTCAGCGCAGCGCATGGCGTTTACGCTATTGCAGCGCGACCGCAGCGGCGGGATGCGCCTGGCGCAGGCTTTGACCCGCGCCATGTCAGAAATTGGTCACTGTGCGGATTGCCGCACCTTTACCGAGCAGGACGTATGTAACATCTGTACGAACCCGCGTCGCCAGGAAAATGGTCAGATTTGCGTGGTGGAGAGTCCGGCGGACATCTACGCCATCGAACAAACCGGGCAGTTTTCCGGCCGCTACTTCGTGCTGATGGGGCATCTCTCCCCGCTGGACGGCATTGGCCCGGACGATATCGGTCTCGACCGCCTTGAACAGCGCCTGGAGTCCGAAACGATCAAAGAGGTGATCCTCGCCACCAACCCCACGGTGGAAGGGGAGGCAACCGCCAACTACATCGCCGAGCTGTGCGCGGAGTACGGCGTTGACGCCAGCCGCATCGCCCACGGCGTGCCGGTGGGCGGCGAGCTGGAGATGGTCGATGGCACCACGCTGTCGCACTCGCTGGCCGGACGCCACAAGATTATTTTCTGACCAAACGGAGGCTGCGCGCGCGGCCTCCGCTTGAAAATTTCCCCCCTTATCCCCATCTCTCCCTCAACGTTTTACAACCCCATTAATTGGCATTGTTGAGGTCGACTTAGATGAAAGGACAAGAAACCCGTGGTTTCCAGTCAGAAGTAAAACAGCTTCTGCACCTGATGATCCATTCCCTGTATTCCAACAAAGAAATTTTCCTGCGTGAGCTGATTTCCAACGCCTCCGATGCGGCGGACAAGCTGCGCTTCCGCGCGCTGTCCAACCCGGATCTGTACGAAGGCGACGGCGAGCTGCGCGTGCGCGTCTCTTTCAATAAAGAGAACCGCACCCTGACCATCGCCGATAACGGTATCGGGATGAACCGCGACGAGGTGATCGACCACCTCGGGACCATCGCCAAATCCGGCACCAAAGCGTTCCTCGAGTCCATGGGCTCTGACCAGGCGAAAGACAGCCAGCTGATCGGCCAGTTCGGCGTGGGCTTCTACTCGGCGTTCATCGTGGCGGACAAAGTTACCGTCCGTACCCGTGCAGCGGGCGACAGTGCCGAGAACGGCGTGCTGTGGGAGTCCAAAGGCGAAGGCGAATACACCGTTGATGACATCACCAAAGCGGATCGCGGGACCGAAATCACCCTGCACCTGCGCGAAGGCGAAGACGATTTCCTGAACGACTGGCGCGTGCGCTCCATCATCAGCAAGTATTCCGACCACATCGCCCTGCCGGTAGAGATTGAAAAACAGGAAGAGAAAGACGGTGAAACCGTGGTTTCCTGGGAAAAGATCAACAAGGCGCAGGCGCTGTGGACGCGCAACAAGTCTGAAATTAAAGACGACGAGTACAACGAGTTCTACAAGCACATCGCCCACGACTTTACCGACCCGCTGACCTGGAGCCACAACCGTGTGGAAGGTAAGCAGGAGTACACCAGCCTGCTGTATATCCCGGCGCAGGCGCCGTGGGACATGTGGAACCGCGATCACAAGCACGGCCTGAAGCTGTACGTGCAGCGCGTGTTCATCATGGACGACGCCGAGCAGTTCATGCCGAACTACCTGCGCTTCGTCCGCGGCCTGATCGATTCCAACGATCTGCCGCTGAACGTCTCCCGCGAAATTCTGCAGGACAGCACCGTCACCCGCAACCTGCGTAACGCGCTGACCAAACGCGCGCTGCAGATGCTGGAAAAACTGGCGAAAGACGATGCTGAAAAATACCAGACCTTCTGGAAACAGTTCGGCCTGGTGCTGAAAGAAGGCCCGGCGGAAGACACTGCGAACGTCGAAACGATCGCCAAACTGCTGCGCTTCGCCTCCACGCACACCGACTCCTCCGCGCAGACCGTGTCGCTGGAAGACTACGTCTCCCGCATGAAAGAGGGGCAGGAGAAGATCTACTACATCACCGCCGACAGCTACGCGGCGGCGAAGAGCAGCCCGCACCTGGAGCTGCTGCGTAAGAAAGGCATCGAAGTGCTGCTGCTTTCTGACCGCATCGACGAGTGGATGATGAACTACCTGACCGAGTTCGACGGTAAGGCGTTCCAGTCCGTTGCCAAAGCCGACGAGTCCATCGACAAGCTGGCGGATGAAGTGGACGAAAGCGCGAAAGAGGCCGAGAAGGCGCTGGAGCCGTTCGTTGAGCGCGTGAAAACCCTGCTGGGCGACCGCGTGAAAGAGGTGCGCTTCACGCACCGTCTGACCGACACCCCGGCGATTGTCACCACTGATGCTGACGAAATGAGCACCCAGATGGCGAAGCTGTTCGCCGCGGCGGGCCAGGCGGTGCCGGAAGTGAAATATATCTTTGAGCTTAATCCGGATCATCCGCTGGTGAAACGCGCGGCGGATACCCAGGATGAAGCTCGCTTTGCCGAGTGGGTTGAACTGCTGCTGGATCAGTCCCTGCTGGCCGAGCGCGGCACGCTGGAAGATCCTAACCTGTTCATTAAACGTGTGAATGCGCTGCTGCTGGCGTAACTGACCACGTCTCCCCTGGTCTTCTCCCTCTCCCCGTGGGAGAGGGCCGGGGTGAGGGCACCAGACCGCACAACGCCAAATTATCTCCCCCCATTAACCGTTTCAGCCTTCCCGCCTTCCTTGAGCCACGCCCGTTCTGGTGGTATTGTTTAGCGCTTTTGAAAAATTGAAACGACATTTGAGGGGATTTTCGCAATGCGTATTATTCTGCTTGGCGCTCCGGGCGCGGGTAAAGGAACTCAGGCTCAGTTCATCATGGAGAAATACGGTATTCCGCAAATCTCCACCGGTGACATGCTGCGCGCCGCTGTAAAATCTGGCTCCGAGCTGGGTAAACAAGCGAAAGACATCATGGACGCAGGCAAGCTGGTAACCGACGAGCTGGTTATCGCGCTGGTTAAAGAGCGCATTGCGCAGGAAGACTGCCGTAACGGTTTCCTGCTGGACGGCTTCCCGCGCACCATTCCTCAGGCTGACGCCATGAAAGAAGCGGGCATCAACGTGGACTACGTCCTGGAGTTCGACGTACCGGACGAGCTGATCGTTGACCGTATCGTTGGCCGTCGCGTGCACGCTGCCTCTGGCCGCGTTTACCACATCAAATTCAACCCGCCTAAGGTTGAAGGCAAAGACGACGTGACCGGCGAAGAGCTGACCACCCGTAAAGACGATCAGGAAGAGACCGTGCGTAAACGCCTGGTGGAATACCATCAGATGACCGCGCCGCTGATCGGCTACTACACCAAAGAAGCGCAGGCGGGTAACACCAAATACGCCAAAGTTGACGGTACCAAAGCCGTGGCTGACGTACGTGCAGAGCTGGAAAAAATCCTCGGCTAATCGCACGCCTCTCACCCGGGTTCCCGGGTGAGAAATATTCTCATCTTACCTATTACAGCAATGGGTTTCGTTTAAACGCATTTCCGCTACAATTGACAACCTATCAAATGGTTAAGAGGCGTGAATGAGTCAGGCGAAAACCGGCATCCTGCTTGCCAATCTGGGCACTCCAGAAGCACCCACTCCAGACGCGGTAAAACGCTACCTGCGACAATTTTTAAGCGACACGCGCGTCGTGGATTTTCCGAGACTGCTGTGGTGGCCGCTGCTGCGTGGCGTCATTCTGCCGATTCGCTCTCCGCGCGTCGCCAAACTCTATCAGTCCGTCTGGATGGAAGAGGGCTCGCCGCTGATGGTTTACAGCCGTCGTCAGGAAAAAGCGCTGGCCGCCCGCCTGCCGGATATGCCCGTCGCGCTCGGCATGAGCTACGGCAAACCGTCCCTGAAAAGCGCGGTGGACTCCCTGCTGGCGCAGGGCGTGGATCATATCGTTGTGCTGGCCCTGTATCCGCAGTACTCCTGCTCGACGGTGGCCGCCGTCTGGGACGAGCTGGCCCGCATTCTGGCAACCCGCCGCCGCATTCCGGGCGTGACCTTTATCCGCGATTACGCCGATAACGATCTCTACATCAAGGCGCTTGCCAACAGCGCGCGCGCGTCGTTTGAAAAGCACGGCGAGCCGGATCTGCTGCTGCTCTCCTATCACGGCATCCCGCAGCGTTTCGCCAACGAAGGGGATGATTACCCGCAGCGCTGCCGCGATACTACCCGCGAGCTGGTCTCCGCCCTCGGCCTGCCGCCGGAGAAGGTGATGATGACCTTCCAGTCGCGCTTCGGTCGCGAGCCGTGGCTGACGCCGTACACCGATGAAACCCTTAAAATGCTCGGCGAGAAGGGCGTGAAGCACATTCAGGTGATGTCGCCGGGCTTCTCGGCGGACTGTCTGGAAACGCTGGAGGAGATCGCGGTGCAAAACCGGGAATTTTTCCTTGAGGCCGGCGGTGAAAAGTATGAGTACATTCCGGCGCTTAACGACTCGCCTGAGCATATCGACATGATGGTCTCGCTGGTAACGAACAGCCGCTGATCGCACTCCGGGCCGGGTTTGTGCTACCATTCCCGGCCCATATTCTTCGTACAGTTCAGACCATGAAATTTCCCGGTAAACGTAAATCCAAACACTACTTTCCCGTCGATGCCCGCGATCCGCTCCTGCAGCAAATCCAGCCTGAAAATGAAACCAGCGCGGCATGGGTCGTCGGTATCGACCAGACGCTGGTGGACATTGAAGCGAAAGTGGATGATGAGTTTGTCGCCCGTTACGGTCTGAGCGCCGGTCACTCCCTGGTGATTGAGGACGACGTTGCCGAAGCGCTTTACCAGGAGCTGGTGCGCGAAAACCTGATTACCCATCAGTTCGCCGGGGGCACCATCGGCAACACCATGCACAACTACTCCGTTCTGGCAGACGACCGTTCGGTCCTGCTCGGCGTGATGTGCAGCAATATCGAAATCGGTGGCTACGCCTACCGCTACCTGTGCAACACCTCCAGCCGTACCGATCTGAACTATCTCCAGGGCGTAGACGGGCCGATTGGCCGCTGCTTTACGCTGATCGGCGAATCCGGCGAGCGTACCTTTGCCATCAGCCCGGGTCACATGAACAAGCTGCGCGCGGAAAGTATTCCCGAAGAGGTGATCGCGGGCGCCTCTGCGCTGGTGCTGACCTCCTACCTGGTGCGCTGTAAGCCGGGCGAGCCGATGCCGGAGGCGACCATGAAGGCGATTGAGTACGCCAAAAAGTACGATGTGCCGGTGGTGTTAACCCTGGGCACTAAATTCGTGATTGCCGATAACCCGGAGTGGTGGCAGGCGTTCCTGAAGGAGCACGTCTCGATTCTGGCGATGAACGAAGAAGAGGCCGAAGCGCTGACCGGCGAGAGCGATCCGCTGCTGGCCTCTGATAAAGCGCTGGACTGGGTGGACCTGGTGCTCTGCACCGCTGGCCCGGTTGGGCTGTATATGGCAGGCTTCACGGAAGAAGAGAGCAAACGCAAAACCCAGCACCCGCTGCTGCCGGGCGCGATTGCCGAGTTCAACCAGTACGAGTTCAGCCGCGGCATGCGCCACAAAGATTGCGTGAATCCGCTGCGTATTTACTCCCACATTGCGCCTTATATGGGCGGGCCGGAGAAGATCATGAATACTAACGGCGCGGGCGACGGCGCGCTGGCCGCGCTGCTGCACGACATTACCGCTAACGCCTACCACAAAACCAACGTGCCGAACTCCAGCAAGCACAAGTTCAGCTGGCTGACCTATTCCTCGCTGGCGCAGGTGTGTAAGTACGCGAACCGCGTGAGCTATCAGGTGCTGAATCAGCATTCTCCGCGCTTAACGCGCGGTCTGCCGGAACGAGAAGACAGCCTCGAAGAGGCTTATTGGGATAGGTAAAAGAAGCCCCTCACCCTGACCCTCTCCCCAAAGGGGAGAGGGAACTTGAACACCCTCGCCCCTTTGGGGAGAGGGCCGGGGTGAGGGGGGACCAGACCGCACAAGCTAGCCCGTCACTCCTTCTTCAACCGGCGGTTTCGCCAGCAGCGTCAGCATCGTATTCGCAATCTCGCGCTCGCCCATCACTACCTGATCCGCGCCGCGCTCGGTAATGTACTCCACCTCGTCGTCATAGTGCGCCCGGGCGATAATCTCGATATTCGGGCACTTCTCACGCGCGGAGGCCACAATCTCTCCCGCTTCATAGCCGTTCGGAATCGTCAGCAACAGCCAGCGGGCACAGTCCAGATGCGCCAGCTCCATGATCTCTTCGTTCGCCGCATTGCCCAGCACCGCACGAATGCCGCGCTCGCGCAGCTCGTCGACGCGGGTACGTGAGGTTTCTATCACTACCAGCGGGATCCCCTGCGCCATCAGCTTCTCACCGAGCAGGCTGCCGACGCGGCCAAAGCCTACCAGGAGGGCGTGATTACAAATATCTACCGGGATCTGCTTTTCTTCTTCCGTTGCCTCTTCCAGCGTCTGCTCTTCGAGGGTTTCGGTCTTCTCGAGGTATTTTTCCAGCAGGGCAAACAGCACCGGGTTCAGCATAATCGACAGAATCGCGCCCGCCAGCACCAGATTTTGCCCCGCCTGCGGCAGCAGGTTCAATGCCATGCCCAGACCGGCCAGAATAAAGGCGAACTCACCGATCTGCGCCAGGCTGGCGGCAATCGTCAGCGCCGTACGCGGGGAGTGGCCGAACATCCGCACCAGGAAAAAGGCGGCGACCGACTTACCAAAGATGATAATCGCCAGCGTGCCCAGCACGGCCAGCGGCTGCTGAACCAGAATCATCGGGTCAAAGAGCATGCCGACGGAGACAAAGAACAGCACGGCGAACGCGTCGCGCAGCGGCAGGGTATCGTGCGCCGCGCGGTGGCTCAGCTCGGACTCGTTCAGCACCATCCCGGCGAAGAACGCGCCCAGCGCGAAGGAGACGTCGAACAGCTCGACGGCGCCAAAGGCAATGCCCAGCGCCAGCGCAAGCACGGAGAGCGTAAACAGCTCGCGGGAGCCGGTCGCCGCGCTGCGGGACATGATCCACGGTACCAGACGGCGGCCCACCAGCATCATGATGGCGATAAAGGCCACCACCTTACCGATGGTGATGCTCATATCCAGCGCCAGCGAGGCGAAGCCGATGTTGTCTTTTTCCATCATCCCGGCGACGGCGGGCAGCAGCACCAGCGTCAGCACCATCACCAGATCTTCCACAATCAGCCAGCCTATTGCGATCTGCCCGCGCTGGCTGTCTATCAGCTGCCTCTCTTCAAGCGCGCGCAGCAGCACCACGGTACTGGCGGTTGAGAGGCACAGCCCAAATACGATGCCGGTCATCAGCGACCAGCCCAGCACTGCCGAAAGCGCCATCCCCAGCAGCGTCGCCACCCCTATCTGGGCGATCGCTCCCGGTATGGCGATCGACTTTACCGCCATCAGATCCTTCAGAGAAAAATGCAGACCCACGCCAAACATCAGCAGGATCACGCCCAGCTCCGCCAGCTCTGGCGCCAGTTTGGTATCCGCCACGAAGCCTGGCGTGAAAGGCCCCGCCAGTACACCCGCTAACAAATAGCCGACAAGAGGAGAAATACGCAGCTTATTGGCAATCATGCCAAGGATAAAAGCGAGCACAAGTCCACCAACAATGGTGGTAATAAGCGGTGTGGCGTGGTGCATTCCGTCTCCTTTCGCGGTGAGTGTTCCATTTTTGGCGTGAATACCAAAAAGCCAGGTAATAGTTTATGACAATTTTTGCCCTTATGTTTATGAATAATTGTTGAAGTTTGAATAAAACGGCAATATGCGCTTAAAAAGGCGCATATTGATAAATTCAGAGCGTGGATGAAGAGGAAACCCTTATGGCATAAGGGGGAAGGGTAGCCAAAGCATAACTTTAGCTACCCGTAAATCACGCTTTATGACGATTATCAGGCAGGAATATGGTCAACATCCCAAGAAGCGGCAGGAAAGCGCAGATTTTGTAAACCAGGAAGATGCTGGTGTGATCCGCAACCATCCCTAATACCGCCGCGCCAAGGCCACCCATGCCGAAGGCGAAACCGAAAAAGAGCCCAGAAACCATACCGATACGGCCCGGCAGCAGCTCCTGGGCATAGACCAGAATGGCGGAAAACGCGGAGGCGAGGATAAAACCAATTATCACGGTTAAAATTCCGGTCCATTCCAGGCTTGCGTACGGCAAAATAAGGGTAAACGGCGCCACGCCGAGGATTGAGCCCCAAATGACATATTTACGGCCAATCTTATCCCCCACCGGCCCGCCAATGACCGTTCCGGCAGCGACCGCGAACAGGAAGGCAAACAGGTGGAACTGCGCGTTTTGTACCGATAATCCGAATTTTTGCATCAGATAAAAGGTGTAATAGCTGCTGATGCTCGCCATGTAGAAGTATTTCGAGAAAATCAGCACCAGCAGCACGGAGACCGCAAGAATGACCTTATTACGGGGCAGGGGATTGATAACCTTCGCTTTAGGTTTTCCTTTGTTCACGCGATGCTGGGCGGCGTACCAGCGGCTGATCTGTGCCAGCACGACAATGGCGAGCAGGGCGGCCAGCACAAACCAGGCCACGTTGCCTTTGCCGTACGGAGCGATGATCACCGCCGCCAGCAGCGGGCCGAGGGAGCTACCGAAGTTGCCCCCTACCTGGAAGAGCGACTGCGCCAGCCCGTGACGGCCGCCGGAGGCCATACGCGCCACGCGTGAGGACTCCGGATGGAAGACGGACGAGCCGGTTCCCACCAGCGCGGCGGCGAGCAGAACCGCTTCAAAACTGCCTGCCATGGCCAGCAGCACCAGCCCGCTTAAGGTAAAGCACATGCCTATCGGCAGCGACCACGGCATCGGGTATTTATCCGTCCAGTAGCCCACCACCGGTTGCAGCAGCGACGAGGCCAGCTGGAAGGTCAGGGTGATCATCCCGATCTGTACGAAGGTTAAGGAAAACTCGGACTGCAGCAGCGGGTAGATTGCCAGAATCAACGACTGGATCATGTCGTTGAGCAGGTGCGAGAGGCTGATTGCGCCTAAAACTTTAAAAGAGGTGCGCGATGCCGGCGACGACGCCGGCGCGCCCGGAGCGGGCTGGGTTGATTCACTGATTGCCATAGAGAGAATTACCACGTCTTTAGTTATTAGAGATGCAGGGTGTAATTATTATCCGACTAACATACCCGCCTGCGACATTTGAAGAAAGTCGCAATTCTGAAAACTTATTTGTCTATTCTTGTTAGTCACTGTAATTTTTGCCTTTGTCTATTGGTCAGGGAGAGAGAAGATGAAGTTAATGAAGCGGGGCGTCGCGCTGGCGCTTATTGCCGCATGGGGCCTGGCAAGCCTGCCCGCGCAGGCGTATGAAAAAGATAAAACCTATAAAATCACCATCCTGCATACCAACGATCACCACGGTCATTTCTGGCGCAGCGAATACGGCGAGTATGGCCTGTCGGCGCAAAAAACGCTGGTGGACGGCATTCGCAAAGAGGTGGCGGCCCAGGGCGGCAGCGTGCTGCTGCTGTCCGGCGGAGATATTAATACCGGCGTGCCGGAATCCGATCTACAGGACGCTGAACCCGATTTCCGCGGCATGAATTTAATCGGTTACGACGCGATGGCCGTCGGAAACCACGAGTTTGATAACCCGCTGAGCGTGCTGCGCCAGCAGGAGAAATGGTCCAAATTCCCGTTCCTCTCCGCCAATATTTACCAGAAAAGCACCGGCGAACGTCTGTTTAAACCGTGGGCGCTGTTTAAGCGTCAGGATCTCAAAATCGCGGTCATTGGTTTAACCACCGACGATACGGCAAAAATCGGTAACCCTGAGTTCTTCACCGATATCGAATTCCGCAAACCGGCAGACGAAGCGAAGCTGGTGATTCAGGAGCTGCAGCAGAACGAAAAGCCGGACGTGATTATCGCCACTACCCATATGGGACACTACGATAACGGCGAGCACGGCTCCAATGCGCCCGGCGACGTGGAGATGGCGCGTAGCCTGCCGACAGGCTCGCTGGCAATGATTGTGGGCGGTCACTCACAGGATCCGGTCTGCATGGCGTCGGAGAACAAAAAGCAGGTGGACTACGTGCCGGGCACGCCTTGCGCGCCAGACCGTCAGAACGGGATCTGGATTGTGCAGGCCCACGAGTGGGGTAAATACGTGGGCCGCGCGGATTTCGAGTTCCGCAACGGCGAGATGAAGCTGGTGCACTATCAGCTCATTCCGGTCAACCTGAAGAAGAAAGTCACCTACCCGGACGGGAAAAGCGAGCGCGTACTTTACACGCCAGAGATCGCAGAAAACCAGCAGATGCTCTCCCTGCTGACGCCGTTCCAGAATAAAGGCAAGGCGCAGCTGGACGTGAAGATCGGCACGCTGAACGGTCGTCTGGAAGGGGACCGCAGCAAAGTCCGCTTCGTGCAGACCAACATGGGACATTTGGTGCTGGCGGCGCAGATGGCGCGCACGAATGCGGACTTCGGCGTGATGAGCGGCGGCGGCATTCGTGACTCCATCGAAGGCGGAAACATCACCTATAAAGACGTGCTGAAGGTGCAGCCGTTCGGCAACGTGGTGGTGTATGCGGACATGAGCGGGAAAGAGGTGATTGACTACCTGACGGCCGTGGCGCAGATGAAGCCGGACTCGGGTGCCTATCCGCAGTTCGCGAATGTCAGCTTTGTGGCGAAGGACGGCAAGCTCAACGATCTGAAAATCAAAGGCGAGCCGGTAGACCCTGCGAAAACCTACCGTCTGGCGACGTTGAGCTTTAACGCCACCGGCGGCGACGGCTATCCGCACATCGATAATAAACCGGGCTACGTAAACACCGGCTTTATCGATGCGGAAGTGCTGAAGCAGTACATCGAGCAGAACTCGCCGATTGACGTGAATGCGTATGAGCCGAAGGGCGAGGTGAGCTGGCAGTAGTATTGTGCGGCCTGATGCCCTCACCCCAACCCTCTCCCACCGGGAGAGGGCGCGAACACAAAAAACGGTAACGCCTGTTACCGTTTTGCTTTTACCTCGCAGCCGCCACCCGGCTTTTTATTCAATCCCGGCGCGCAATATCCGCGAATTTCGCGTCCAGCATCTTCGCCAGATCGCCCGCGGCCAGTTCAATATCCAGCCCGCGTTTACCGCCCGAAATATAGATCGTCTCAAACTCCTGTGAAGGCGCATCGATCAGCGTCGGCAGGCGTTTTTTCTGTCCGAGCGGGCTGATTCCGCCCACCAGATAGCCCGTGGTTCGTTGCGCAACCATCGGGTCCGCCATATCCACCTTTTTTGCCCCCAGCGCTTTCGCGACTTTTTTGAGATCGAGCTGCCCGGCAACGGGCGTTACCGCCACGGCGAGATGCTTCATATCGCCATTCACCGCGACCAGCAGCGTTTTATAGACCTGGTCAGCGTTCAGCCCCAGCTTGCGCACCACTTCATCACCAAAGTTGGTTTCGTTCGGATCGTGATCGTAGGTATGGATCCGGAAAGAAATATTGTTTTTTTCGAGTAATTTAACGGCGGGAGTCATAGCTATCCTTCTTACGACAGACAATTCATGCAGCCAGCATACGCCTGACGTTTGTCTAAAAAATAGCACCATCTTGCGCAATAGTGTTGGCAGTGATGGTCACTTTGAGCGACAATCGGCTCAGCCGAAGGTCACTTCGGTATAATAAAAACGATGAAATTCCTCTTTGACGGGCCAATAGAGATATTGGCCATTTTTTTTATTTCAACAGCGACGGCAAATTCCCTTCGCCGTACAAATGCAGCGCCCCGACCGCGACCACATACTCCCCCGCAGGTAAAGCATGCAGCGTCTCTCGCCAGGCTTTGTTGCGCGCATTCATCAGCACATCATAAAGCGATTCACTGAACGTGGACGGTAGCGCCAGCTTACCGTCCGCGGGCGGCGCATCCAGCCACCAGCCAATCATGGTTTGCAGCAGACGCGCGTTGGTGTGCCAGTGGGTCAGGGTATCATCCAGCAGCATCAGACCGTCGTCAGGAAGCTGGCGCAGGAGCGCAATCTGGCTGTCCGTCCCTTCCAGCTCGATGATGGGCATACGGCGCGCCCGCGCCACGTTCAGCAGCTGGTAATCAATGCCGTAGTCACCGCGCAGGCCCAGACGCTGCGCCTGCGTGGCCTGCAGCACCATCGCAATTTGCCACAGCGGCAGGGTGTCAATCATCGAGAGCGACACGCCGGTTTCTGCCGCCACGCGCGTCAGTTCCGCGAGCTGGTCGTCGTTCAGGCGCTCCGCCAGAGGGAGATCGCTTTCAAGCCCGGCAAACGGCGACTCGTGGCCGGAAATGTCCGCCTCGACGACCAGCGCGTCGGCGCGCTTCAGGCGTTTTATCAGGCCGGGTGGCAGGGGAGACATTCCCTGCGTGCCCATATGGATGCTGCCGACCAGATGAAGATGTTGCCCGCCGGGAAGGGAGATATCCAGGCCGGGCCAGTCATAGCGGCGGGGGAAGAGGGCGCGAAACGATGCTTTTATACGATTAAACAGACTCATACGCGCTCCATGACCGGAAAGGGTCATGCTAGCGCGTACGAGAACAAGGTTCAATCCTTCGGTTTAAACCGCAGCAGACGGTTGGCGTTGCTCACCACGGTAATGGAGGAGAGCGCCATCGCCGCACCCGCAACCACCGGGTTCAGCAGGGTGCCGGTCAGCGGCCACAAAATGCCGGCAGCAACCGGAATACCGAGCGAGTTATAGACGAACGCCCCCAGCAGGTTCTGCTTCATGTTGCGCAACGTGGCTTTAGAAATGGCCAGCGCGTCGGTAACGCCCATCAGGCTGTGGCGCATCAGCGTAATGGCGGCGGTTTCAATGGCGACATCGCTCCCGCCACCCATGGCAATCCCCACGTCCGCCTGGGCCAGCGCCGGGGCGTCGTTGATACCGTCGCCTACCATCGCCACCTGGCGGCCCTGACTCTGCAGGTTCTTGATGGCGTCCGCTTTGCCGTCCGGCAGCACGCCCGCAATCACCTCATCAATACCGGCCTCTTTCGCGATGGCGTTGGCGGTGGTCGGGTTATCCCCGGTCAGCATCACCAGGCGATAGCCCGCGCGGTGCAGGCGCTGTAAGGCATCCACGCTGTCCTGGCGAAGCGGATCGCGCACGGCCAGCAGCGCGGCGGCTTTGCCATCCACCGCCAGCAGAACCGGGGTGGCACCCTGAGACGCCTGTGCTTTCAGCTCATCTTCCAGCGCGGACGTATCAACACCGTTTTCATTCAGCAGCGCCTGGTTACCCAGCAGCAGCGCGTGGCCGTCGGCTTCACCGCTGACGCCGAGCCCGCGCAGGGTGCGGAAATTGCTGACCTGCGGCAGGACTGCATCGCCCGCTTTATCGAGAATGGCCCGGGCCAGCGGGTGGCTGGAACCCTGCTCCAGCGCGGCGGCAAGGCGCAGCGCGTCCTCTTCCGCAATGCCGGCGGTGCTCACGGCCACTACCTGCGGTTTGCCCTCGGTCAGCGTACCGGTTTTATCAAACACAATCGTATCCAATGTGCTCGCTCGCTGCAGGGCATCCGCATCACGGACCAGCACGCCAAACTCGGCGGCGCGGCCCACGCCGGAGATAATCGACATCGGCGTTGCCAGGCCAAGCGCGCACGGACAGGCGATGATCAGCACCGTGGTGGCGATCACCAGTGTGTAGACAATCTGCGGTGCCGGGCCGAAGAAATACCAGATCGCCGCGCTCAGCAGGGCAATGCCGACCACCACCGGCACAAAAATGGCCGAGATTTTGTCAGCAAGCTGGCCAATCTCCGGCTTGCTGCTCTGGGCCTGGCGCACCATGCGGATAATGCGCGACAGCGTGGTATGGCTGCCGACGGCGCTGGCAGTAAACAGCACGCTGCCGTCCTGCACTACCGTACCGGCATGAACCGCGTCGCCCTGTGATTTCTGCTGGGGGATCGGCTCCCCGGTCAGCATCGCTTCATCCAGCCAGGCGTCGCCCTGGGTGATCTTACCGTCAACGGGCACCCGGTCGCCGGTGGTCAGGCGCAGCGTCATGCCCGGCTGCACCTCCGCCAGCGGGACGCTTTTTTCCCCGTCGTCCGTGACCACGCGGGCCGTCGGCGGGGTTAAATCGAGCAAGCGTTCCAGCGCTTTCGAGGAGCGCTGACGGGCGCGCGCTTCCAGCATGTGGCCCAGGTTAATCAGGCCGATAATCATCGCGCTGGCTTCATAATAGAGATGGCGCGCTTCCATCGGGAACCACTGGGGCCAGACGTTCACGCTCATGGAGTACAGCCACGCCGCGCCGGTACCGAGCGCGACCAGGGTGTCCATCGTCGCCGTGCGGTTTTTCAGGCTCTTCCAGGCGCTGGTATAAAAATGCCCGCCTGCAAAGACCATGACCGCAAGGGTAATCAGACCAATCACCAGCCACAGCGTGCGGTTGTCTGCGGTGACCATCATGTTGTCACCCATCATGCCCCACACCATCACCGGAATACCGACCAGCAGGGCGACAATCGCCTGCCAGCGGAAGCGCTTCATGGTGGCAATAGCCGTTTCCTGCTGGCGCTCGCGGCGTTCGGCGTCATCTTCGATGGCCTCCGCCCCGTAGCCCGCTTTTTCCACGGCCTGCACTAAATCTGCGGCGGAGGCACTGCCCATCACCAGCGCAGTACGCTCCGCAAGGTTGACCCGTGCCTGTGCGACGCCCGGTACCGCCTGCAGGGCGTTCTGCACGCGGGAGACGCAGCTGGCGCAGCTCATGCCGTTGATCAGCAGCTGTTGGCTGTCATCAATATCATCCGCTGCCGGAAGCTCAGGAGTGGCCGCTGTCAGCGCTTCCGACGGGGATGATGACTCTGCCAGCGGGTTAGCCTTTGGGTGGCTTAACTCCGCCCCATAACCGGCCTGTTTAATGGTATCAATCAGCGCGTCCGCGCTGGCGCTGCCGGTCACGGCGGCATGGTCGATAGTCACTTCAGCGCTTTCAACGTCAGGACGCTGTTCCAGGCTTTCTTTAACGCGTTTGACGCAGTGGCCGCAGGAAAGGCCGTCCAGCGTCAGGTCGATAGTGTGAGACATAACTAAACTCCCGTATAATATATTGGTCAGTTGTTGACCGGAGTAACGCTTTTCGCTAACTGTTATGAAGGTTAAACCTTCCATCAAGGGGAAGGTCAAGGGGGAAATGTGAATATCAGTGACGTGGCCAAAAAAACCGGCTTAACCAGCAAGGCAATCCGCTTTTATGAAGAGAAGGGGCTGGTAACGCCGCCGCTGCGCAGTGAAAACGGCTACCGCAGCTATACGCAGCTGCATCTCGACGAGCTGACGCTGCTGCGCCAGGCAAGACAGGTGGGGTTTAACCTGGAAGAGTGCGGCGAGCTGGTTAACCTGTTTAACGATCCGAAGCGCCACAGCGCCGACGTGAAAAAACGCACGCTGGAAAAAGTGGCGGAGATCGAGCGCCACATCATTGAGCTACAGGCGATGCGCGAACAGCTGCTGCAGCTGGCAGAATCCTGCCCGGGTGATGACAGCGCCGACTGCCCGATTATTGATAATCTTGCCGGCTGCTGCCATCGCAAAACCCACGTCTAGCAGGCTTTAACCCGCAGCGTAATCCCTTCCACCGCAATGACCTCAACCTGTGTTCCGGCGTTGAGGTTTTCGTCGGCCACCACCGGCCACGAGCTGTCGCCCACGCGCATGTGCCCGCGTCCGTTCACCAGCGCGGCGTCGAGCGTAAAGCGCTTGCCGACAATCTGCTGTCCGCGCTGGTTGAGATGCGCGTCCAGCGGTTTCTGCTCTTTGACCTGGCGGTTAAGCCAGCGCCACCACAGCCAGGCGGCAACCAGCGTCAGCACGGCAAACAGCGCGCCCTGCCACGCCCAGTCCAGAGGAAGGATCCAGACCAGCAGGCCCGTAATGACCGCGGCAACACCGCTCCAGAGCAGGTAGCCGTTGCCGCCAAGCATCTCCGCCGCCAGCAACAAGCCACCGAGGCTTAGCCAGAAGGCATGAGGATGTGCAACGATCAGCTCAATCATTTTTTACGCTCGTTTCCGCTGTCTTTGATCAGTTCGGCGATCCCTGCGATAGAGCCCATCAGGCTGCTGGCGTCCAGCGGCATCATCACCACTTTGCTGTTGTTCGCGGAGCCGATCTCTTTCAGCGCATCGGTATATTTTTGCGCCACGAAGTAGTTCACGGCCTGGATATCACCGGCGGCAATCGCCTCGGAGACCATCTGCGTCGCGCGGGCTTCCGCTTCTGCAGAACGTTCACGCGCTTCCGCCTGTAAGAACGCGGACTGACGGTCGCCCTCGGCTTTCAGGATCTGCGACTGTTTTTCCCCTTCCGCTTTGAGGATCTCCGCCTGGCGGACCCCTTCGGCTTCCAGAATATAGGCACGCTTGGTACGCTCGGCCTTCATCTGCGCGTTCATGGAGGCGATCAGCTCTGCCGGCGGGCGCACGTCGCGGATCTCAATACGGGTGACTTTGATCCCCCACGGGTTCGTTGCCTCGTCAACAATGTGCAGCAGGCGGGTATTGATGCTGTCGCGCTGGGAGAGCATCTCGTCCAGCTCCATCGAGCCGAGTACGGTACGGATGTTGGTCATCGTCAGGTTGACGATCGCCAGCTCCAGGTTACTCACCTCATAGGCCGCTTTCGGCGCATCAATCACCTGAATAAAGCAGACGGCATCAATGGTAACGTTGGCGTTATCTTTGGAGATCACCTCCTGAGAGGGGATATCCAGCACCTGTTCCATCATGTTGATCTTGCGGCCAATTCTGTCCATGAACGGGATAATCAGGCTTAAGCCGGGCTGCAGCGTGTTCGTATAGCGGCCGAAGCGCTCTACGGTCCACTGATAGCCCTGCGGGACAATTTTGACGCCTGCGCCCACGATAACCAGCGCGACGAATATAAGGACGGGAACAACGATGAGCATAAAAACCTCCTGTTTTGCATGCCTTGATGAGAAAAAGCGCGTGTTTGCTAGTCGTAAGTATATCGGCTAATGGGCTAAAATTCGCCCCGTCCGACGGGCGGGGCAGAGCGTTAGTGGTAGCTGTAGGTAAAGTCAGCGATCAGCGCATCGTCACCCGCATCGGCGATGGCTTTCGACAGGCCGTGATAGAAGGTCTCCAGCCCAATCTCTTCTACCTGGTGCAGCTGCTCGCGGATCGGCGCGCAGAACAGTTCCGCATTGCCCGCGCCCACGCGCTTGTTGTTCGGCGGAAGCTGACCGGTGATCCCTTTGAACCAGGTGCGTACCGCGCCCTTCAGAGAGGTGGGCGCGTCGTTGACGGCGTCGTGTCCCGTCAGAATTTGCAGCGTCGGGAACTGGTCCGCACAGACTGCCGTTTTCATGCGCGCATAAAACTGGCTGAAGAGTTCGAAAGACTGCAGATCGGTGACTTTGGGTTTGGTGGTTTTGCCCTGAACGTTGCCTGTCTTTTTCGCCGCGGGCTGCGCGGGCGCCAGCTTATTGAGCTGCAGATCGAACAGCAGGTTCGCGTGTTCGCGTCGTTTGCCTACGTCCGGGAAGCGTTCGATAAACGCGCGGATAAATTCCGGCGTCATCAGGTCAGCAAAATCATGGTTGACCAGCCACTGGCCGCGGGCAAACTCACCGGGAGACTGGAACCAGGCCGGAACCTTGCCCGGCTCGAACTCTTTGACATTCCCTCTGCCGTCGATTTCAACGAAGCGAGTTCCGTTGTCAAACGCAAAGCGGCAATTCTTCAGCTGAATGACCGGCTTCATCTTCAGCAGGCCCTTAACGAAGCGGACAAGCTCTCCCCCGAATACATAAGCCGTAACGGATTCTGAAGCGATGGCGGCAAGAAGCTGATCGATGGTTTTCACGCCGGGTTCAAGTTCGGAAAACTCATAAAAAGTGTGAATATTAGACATTCTTGTACTTCCTTATTGTGTTGCGGGCAGAGCTTAACACCACTTTAACGAATGTTCTAAACCAGGGATGCGGAAGTGTCGCTAAGGTCACGGCGTAAACTGTAAAGCGAAAGTGTAAAGCATGTCTAATGAATGCACGGTAAACGCAATCGGAAGTCTTGGCGGCGAAGGGGGCGCTAAAACGCGTTGTGACGAACGTGCGGCACGGATTATGCTAATAGCGCTCGGTGGTTACTGGAAAAAATATGAACAACGAAAATGCAGTTTTGCAGATAAAGGACGTCGGCTTTCGTGTTGCGAATAACACGATCCTTCAGCACGTCGGGTTTAACCTTTCTCCCGGTGAGTTCAAGCTGATAACGGGGCCGTCAGGCTGCGGTAAAAGCACCTTACTGAAGATTGTGGCCTCACTGCTGAGCCCAACAGAGGGTACCATTCTGTTTGAAGGGCAGGATATTGCGGCCCTTTCCCCGGAAAGCTATCGCCAGCAGGTCTCTTATTGCGTACAAACGCCAGTACTTTTTGGCGACACGGTTTTTGATAACCTGATTTTTCCGTGGCAAATCCGCAATAAAACGCCGGAGCCGGAAAAATTCATCGACGATCTGGTCCGTTTTGGCCTGGCGAAGGAGACGCTGACCAAATCCATCCATGAGCTCTCGGGCGGAGAAAAGCAGCGCGTCTCGCTGATCCGTAATCTGCAGTTCTTACCGAAGGTATTGCTGCTGGATGAGATTACCAGCGCGCTCGATGACGCCAACAAACGCAACGTCAACGAGATTATTCATCGTTACGCCCGCGAGCAGAATATTGCCGTGCTGTGGGTGACGCACGACTCAAATGAAATTACCCATGCGGATGACGTGATTACGCTCCAGCCGCACGGCGGGAAAATGCAGGAGGCCAACCGTGGGTGAGCATAACATTACCAATGAATCTCTGGCGTTTTCGATGGTGCTGGTGCTGATTGCTATCGTCGTAAGCTACCGGGAAAAGCTGGGGCTGGAAAAAGATATTGTCTGGAGCATCTGCCGCGCGGTGGTTCAGCTCATCATCGTCGGCTATGTGCTGAAGTATATTTTCAACGTCAACCACGCGGTGCTGACGCTGCTGATGGTGCTCTTTATCTGCTTTAACGCGGCGTGGAACGCGCAGAAGCGCAGTAAATATATTGATAAGGCGTTTATCTCGTCGTTTATCGCGATTACCACCGGGACGGCGCTCACCCTGGCGGTGCTGGTGCTCTCCGGCTCGATTGAGTTTACGCCGATGCAGGTGATCCCTATCTCCGGGATGATTGCGGGAAACGCCATGGTGGCCGTTGGCCTGTGCTACAACAACCTCGGCCAGCGTTTCAGCAGCGAACAGCAGCAGCTGCAGGAGAAGTTAAGCCTGGGGGCGACGCCAAAAGTGGCTTCAGCGCGGCTGATTCGTGAGAGCATTCGCTCATCGCTGATCCCGACCGTAGATTCTGCCAAAACGGTGGGGCTGGTGAGCCTGCCTGGCATGATGTCGGGGCTGATTTTTGCCGGTATCGATCCGGTAAAAGCGATTAAGTATCAGATCATGGTGACGTTTATGCTGCTTTCCACGGCGAGCCTGTCAACCATCATTGCCTGCTACCTGACCTATCGGAAGTTCTACAACGCGCGCCACCAGCTGGTGGTGACACAGCTAAAAAAAGCGGGTTAAGCCTGTTTGTGTAGGCCCGGTAGGCGTTAGCGCCACCGGGCATTTTTTTGTTAGTAGAGCAGCGCGTACAGCTGACGACGATACTTCGACGCCAGCGCGTCTCCGGTGCCCAGCGCGGCCAGGATCTCCTGGAACATCTTGCGCGCCTGACCGTCTGCGGCAGCCAGATCTTTCTGCAGGTGGCTGAACAGCAGCTCCAGCGCCTCTTCGTTACGCCCCACCTGATGCAGCTGCAGCGCCAGCTGGCTTGCCAGCGCGGCATCCGCCGGGTTGTCGGCTACCTGCTGCTGCAGCTGCTGAATTTCCGGGGTGTCCGCCGCCTGCTTCAGCAGCTCAATCTGCGCCACCAGCCCCTGATAGCGGGTGTCCTGATCCTGCATTGGGACCGTCTTGAGCACGGCTTCCGCGTCTTCTGAACGGTGCAGGGCGATCTGCGTTTCCGCCAGCAGGAGGCCGATCTGGCTGTTCTGGTTCGACAGCTGCCACGCCTCTTTCAGCAGCGGCAGCGCCTCGTCGTATTTGCCTTCCTGCATCAGCGCCATGCCTTCCTGCGCCTTCAGCTCTTCTTCGCGCGGCAGCACTTTATCCAGCAGGGCGCGAATCGCCTCTTCCGGCTGGGGCCCCTGGAAGCCATCAACAGGCTGGCCGTTCTGGAACAGATAGACGGTTGGAATGGCGCGCAGACCAAACTGCGACGCGACCATCGGCTCGGCGTCACAGTCCAGCTTAGCGAGAATGAACTGACCGTTGTACTGCGCGGCAAGGCTTTCCAGCACCGGCGTCAGCTGCAGACAGTGCTGGCTGCGCTCAGACCAGAAGTAGAACAGCACCGGTTTAGCCATCGACTGTTCGAGGACCTGCTGCAGGTTTGCTTCTGTAATATTGACGATATTCTGTACGGACATGCGGCTTTCTCTTTTATCGGTTTACTCTTTACATGGGGATGAGCGTCGTCGCTTCAACTCAGCCGTGCAAAATTTTGTCCATTATCCTGCCCGGCAGCAGTCGCTTTAGCCAGCCGACGGCATGGGTGACCAGCGTCACCGGATAGCGCATTTTGGGATGCTCGCTCTCAAAAGCATGGCGCACTTTGGCAACCACCGCCTCTGGCCCGAGGGTAAAGCGTGCGGCAATGCCGGGGTTTTCGACCGGCTTGTCCGCCTGGGTCTGGTTAACGTTTTCGGTAAAGCGGGTGCGGATCGGGCCGGGCTCAATCAGGCTGACCTTAATGCCGCTGTGGCGCAACTCCATGCGCAGGGCGTCGGACCAGGCTTCCAGCGCATATTTACTGGCCGCGTAGGCGCCGCGCCCCGGGGTGGAAATCAGCCCCATCACTGACGATGTCATCACGATGCGCCCTTCGCCGTGCGGCAGCATGGCCGGAAGGAGCCGCATGGTGAGCTGATGGACGCCGAAGAAATTGGTCGAAAACTGCTTCTCCAGCGTTTCGCGCGAGAGCGTATCCAGCGGGCCATACACGCCGTAACCGGCATTATTAAAGAGCCCGTACAGACGATTGTCGGTCAGGGCTATCACCTCGTCGGCGGCGCGTTCAACGCTTTCCGGCGAGTCCATATCCAGCTGAACGCCGGTGAAGCCCAGCCCGTTCATGCGCTCGACATCGTCAGGCTTGCGGCAGGCTGCCAGCACCCGAAATCCCTGGCGCTTGAGTTCGAGCGCGCTTTCAAGGCCGATTCCGCTGGAACACCCTGTAATTAAGACCGATTTTTGCATAACTTTACCTGTCAGGAACTCCGCTGAATTACGAGTCATGTTTAACTAAAGGAGCCAGCCGCGTTGCCATCCAGTCGGCAATAAACGGCTGCGCATCGCGATTGGGGTGGATACCGTCGTCCTGCATCCACTGGGGTTTGAGATAGACCTCTTCCATGAAAAATGGCAGGAGCGGAATATCAAACTCTTTGGCAAGCTTAGGGTAGATCGCGCTAAAGGCCTCATTATACCGACGACCGTAGTTGGCGGGCAGGCGAATTTGCATCAGCAGCGGCTGGGCGTTTGCCGCCTTGATGTCCTGCAAAATGGTGCGCAGCGTTTGCTCGGTTTGCTGAGGCTGGAAGCCGCGCAGGCCGTCATTACCGCCAAGCTCAACCAGCACCCAGCGCGGCTGATGCTGCTTGAGCAGCGCAGGCAGGCGCGACAGCCCCTGCTGCGAGGTATCGCCGCTGATGCTGCCGTTGACAACGGTTGTCTTGCTTTGCCATTTGTCGTTGAGCAGAGCCGGCCAGGCCGCGCTGGCCGCCATGCGGTAGCCCGCGCTCAGGCTGTCGCCAAGAATCAGTAACGTGTCCGCTGCCGCCGCGCGGAAGGTCATCAGCATCAAAAACAGGAAGGGCAAATGCCAGCGGAAAACAGTGTTGAAGTTCATCGTCTTAAGAAGTCCGTCGGTCAGGGGGAGCAGGAGCTTTCAATCCTTACCGGAGTTGAACTCGTTGTCAAACGCGCCGAAACCATCGCGCTGATTGGCGAATCCGGTTCCGGCAAGTCCACGCTGCTGGCGATTCTGGCCGGTCTGGACGACGGCAGCAGTGGGGAAGTCCATCTTGTCGGGCAGCCGCTGCACCAGCTTGATGAAGAGGCGCGAGCCGCGCTGCGCGCCCGTCACGTTGGTTTTGTCTTTCAGTCCTTTATGCTGATCCCGACGCTGAACGCGCTGGAAAACGTCGAGCTCCCGGCGCTGCTGCGCGGCGAAAAGAGCCGCGAAAGCCGCACGCATGCGAAGGCGCTGCTGGAACAGCTCGGCCTGGGCAAGCGCCTCGACCATCTTCCCGCACAGCTTTCCGGCGGCGAGCAGCAGCGCGTGGCGCTGGCGCGCGCCTTTAACGGCCGCCCGGAAGTGCTGTTTGCCGATGAGCCCACCGGCAACCTTGACCGTAAAACCGGCGACAAAATTGCTGACCTGCTGTTTTCGCTTAACCGCGAACATGGCACCACGCTGATTCTCGTGACCCACGATCCGCAGCTCGCCGCCCGCTGCGACCGCCGCCTGCGGCTGGTGAACGGTATTCTTCAGGAGGAAGCATGATCGCCCGCTGGTTCTGGCGCGAATGGCGCTCGCCCTCTCTGCTGATTGTCTGGCTGGCGTTAAGCCTGGCGGTGGCCTGCGTGCTGGCGCTCGGCAGCGTCAGCGACCGCATGGAAAAAGGACTTAGCCAGCAGAGCCGCGAATTTATGGCCGGGGACCGGGCGCTGCAAAGCTCGCGTCCTGTGCCGCCTGGCTGGATTGAGGAAGCGCGCAAAGAAGGGCTGAAGGTGGGAGAGCAAATCACCTTCCAGACCATGACCTTCGCGGGGGACACCCCGCAGCTCGCCAGCGTCAAGGCCGTGGACGATATCTACCCGATGTACGGGGAATTACAAACCAGCCCGCCGGGGCTAAAGCCGACGCCCGGCACGGTGCTGCTGGCATCGCGCCTGATGGCGCTTCTCAACCTGAAGCCCGGTGACAATATCGACGTGGGCGACGCGACGCTGAAAATCGCCGGGGAAGTGGTGCAGGAGCCCGACTCCGGCTTTAACCCGTTCCAGCTTGCGCCGCGCCTGCTGATGAACACCGCCGATGTTCCGGCCACCCATGCCGTCCAGCCGGGAAGCCGCGTGACCTGGCGCTACAAGTTTGGCGGCATGCCTGCCCAGCTGGAGGCGTATGAAAAATGGCTTCTGCCGCAGCTCAAGCCGGAGCACCGCTGGTACGGGCTGGAGCAGGACGAAGGGGCGCTCGGCAAATCTCTGGAGCGTTCTCAACAGTTCCTGCTGCTTTCGGCGCTGTTAACCCTGCTGCTGGCGGTGGCGGCGGTTGCCGTGGCGATGGGGCACTACTGCCGCAGCCGCTACGACCTGGTAGCGATCCTTAAAACCCTCGGCGCGGGGCGGGCGCAGCTGCGCAGGCTGATTGTCGGCCAGTGGCTGATGCTGCTGGTCCTCTCTGCGCTGACTGGCGGAATAATAGGGCTGCTGTTTGAAAAGCTGCTGATGGTGATGCTGAAACCGGTACTCCCGGCCGCATTGCCCCCGGCCAGCCTCTGGCCGTGGCTGTGGGCGATTGGCGCGATGACGGTGATCTCGGTGCTGGTGGGGCTGCGCCCGTACCGGCTGCTGCTCGCGACGCAGCCGCTGCGCGTGCTGCGCAACGATGTGGTGGCGAACGTCTGGCCGCTGAAGTTCTATCTTCCGGTAATTATTGCTGTTGCGGTCGGGCTGCTGGCCTGGCTGATGGGGGGCAGCACGCTGCTGTGGGCCGTGCTGGCCGGGGCGGTGGTGCTGGCGCTGCTGTGCGGCGTGCTGGGCTGGATACTGCTCAATGTCCTGAAAAGGCTGACGGTAAAATCCCTGCCCGTGCGGCTGGCGGTCAACCGCCTGCTGCATCAGCCCTGGTCAACGCTCAGCCAGCTGTCGGCCTTTTCGCTGTCGTTTATGCTGCTGGCGCTGCTTCTCGTGCTTCGCGGGGATCTGCTGGATCGCTGGCAGCAGCAGCTTCCTCCGGAAAGCCCGAACTATTTCCTGATCAACATCGCGCCGGAACAGGTCGCGCCGCTGAAGGGCTTCCTGTCGGAGCATCATATTATCCCCGAGTCGTTCTACCCTATCGTCCGCGCGCGTCTGACGCAGATCAACGGCCAGTCAACCGAGGGGAACAAGGACGAGTCGCTTAACCGCGAGCTCAACCTGACCTGGCAGGAGAAACGTCCCGACCATAACCCGATTACCGCCGGGACCTGGCCGCCGAAAGCGGGGGAGGTGTCGATGGAAGAGGGGCTGGCGACGCGCCTGAACGTGAAGCTCGGGGACAGCGTGACCTTCACCGGCGATACTCAGGATTTTACCGCCAAAGTCACCAGCCTGCGTAAAGTGGACTGGGAAAGCCTGCGGCCGAATTTCTTCTTTATTTTCCCGCCGGGCGCGCTGGACGGACAGCCTCAGAGCTGGCTGACCAGCTTCCGCTGGGAAAACGGCAACGGCATGCTGACCCAGCTTAACCGGGAATTCCCGACGGTCAGCCTGCTGGATATTGGCGCAATCCTGAAGCAGGTGGGGCAGGTGCTGGAGCAGGTGAGCCGCGCGCTGGAGGTGATGGTGGTGCTGGTGACAATCTGCGGCGTGCTGTTGCTGCTGGCTCAGGTGCAGGTGGGCATGCGCCAGCGTCATCAGGAGCTGATAGTTTACCGCACGCTCGGGGCGGGTAAGCGCCTGCTGCGCATGACGCTCTGGAGCGAGTTTGCGCTGCTGGGGCTGGTAGCGGGTCTGGTCGCGGCGATTGGCGCTGAAACGGCGCTGGCGGTGCTGCAGACGAAGGTCTTCGACTTCCCGTGGGAGCCTGACTGGCGTCTCTGGCTGATACTTCCTCTCTGCGGCGCGGTGCTGCTCTCCCTCTGCGGGGGCTGGCTCGGTGCGCGGTTGTTAAAGGGCAAGGCCCTGTTCCGGCAGTTTGTGAATTGATTTAGTATGGTAATAATTACGCACCGGTTTTTATGCCGGTGCGTAACGCTTAAATAGCACAAAGTGATAATGCCAACGCATTTAGCAGCACAAAACATTAAAAACCCGTCCACACAGCCCGAATATTTCCGGTTAATATTCACCAGCTAAATATTTAGCAGCGTGTCTATTAAGGAAAAATAATGACTATAAAAAAATCAGCGCTGGCGGCAACGATCGGCGCGGCAGTGGCATTGACTACTTTTGCATCTCAGGCAGAAATCACCGTACTTAAGCAGGATCCTCAGGCGGGTAACCCGCTGAGCCGCCTGAACTTCACCGTTGGCGGCAGCATTCGTCCGCAGTTCCAGAACATGACCGGCGACGACGGTAAAAACGGCTACAAGCGTAACGGCTTTGACGGCGGCACCCGCTTCCGTTTCGCGGCTGATTACTATCTGTTTGATGACATCAGCTGGATCAGCTACTACGAGCTGGGGGTGAACATCCCTGCCCAGTTTAACTGGGATAATCACTATGCAGACGGCGCACATGACACCACTCGCCGCATGCTCTACACCGGCCTGAAGAGCGATACCTGGGGTACGCTGACCTTCGGCCAACAGAACAGCGTTTACTATGATGTGGTTGGCGCGAAAACCGATATCTGGGACTACGACATGATCGCCCAGGCGCCGGGTAACGGGATCAACGGCGACTACGACGGCTCTTACCGTTCACGCCAGATGCTGAAATACAAGAAAACCGTGGGCGATGCGGACATTTACGCATCCTACCTGTTTGAAGACAGCGAATACCTGCCGGGCAACGGCCTGCGCTACAAGCGTAAAGGCGGCGGCTCGCTGGGTATCGATTACCACCTGACCACCGATCTGACCTGGGGCGCTGCCTGGAACTACACCCGCGCCGACATGCGTAACCCGGACAACGGCGACAGCAAAACCTACGATCAGAATATTGTCGGTACCGCGCTGAGCTGGACGCCGGACAACTGGACCTTCTCCGCGGGCGGCGGCTGGTACCAGAACTTCCTGACCACCAAAAAAGTGTCTGTTAACGACTACTTTGCGGGCGACGCGTGGGGTATTGAATACTTCGCAGGGTACAAATTCCCAATCGGTCAGTACGCGGTGAAATCCATCCAGCCTTACTTCATGGGTGACCGCATCGAGTACGTGAACGGCCGCAACTACCAGCGCATCGACAACGGCGTGGGTATCAGCTTCCAGCTGGATTACGGTTTCCGCGTGGATTACGAACACGTGTTCACCTCCAGCACCGACAACCTGGGCGACATGAACCTGGTGCGTCTGCGTTACGACTTCTAAGTCGTCTTGTAGGGTGCGGCCTGATGCCCTCACCCTGACCCTCTCCCACGGGGAGAGGGAACAAACATTAAAAACGGCAATCCTGGTTGCCGTTTTGCTTTTACCTCGCCACCCGGCTTTTTTTCAGCGATCAAGCCACTCGGCAATGTCTGCGAACGTCCCGCGAAACACAATCTTCTCCGCCTTTTTCTCCAGCTGATAGCCGTACATCGGGTCGTAATAGTCGTTCAGGAGCGGTACAAGCCAGCTGAAGTGTGCGTCAGTGCTGCCCGTTCGCTGTTGTTCGGCAAGTGCAGCGTCCAGCAGCGCCGTAAATTCCGCAAAACGCTGCAGCCCAAGCCGACGGCGAATGGCGAACAGGCCGTGGTGCAGGTACTCGCTGTACTCTTTCCAGCCCGCCTCCTCACCGTACGCGGCAGAAAAATCCGCCCACATGTGGTCAAAATACTCTTCGCGCAGGCGCTCCAGGCGGACGTCAAAGGGGTCTTCGACGACAACGATAGGGGCGTCAACCATGCGGTCGCGCAGGCACTCCGGGAGATGGTTGGAGCCAATCATCCGGCCTTCGTCTTCCAGCACCCAGCGCGTGGCGTCTTTTTTCAATAGCTCAACCGCAAGGTGATTCTCGAAGCTTGCCTGGGAAAGCTGCGGCGTGAGCGTGCGGCCAAACGACGATCCGCGATGGTGCGCCAGCCCTTCCAGATCGATACCCTGCGCGTGCTGCTTCACCAGCAGGGTTTTACCGTTTCCGGTACAGCCGCCAATAAGCACCATCGGTTTTTGCGACTGCTCAATGGTCACCTGAATCGCCGTCTGGCGCAGGGCCTTATAGCCGCCGCGGATCAGCGGGTAGTCGATGCCCGCCTCTTTCAGCCAGGCCTGAGAGATATGTGAACGCTGGCCGCCGCGCGCGCAGCAGAGATAGCCCTCGGGATGGGCAAGGCAGGCTTCGCGCCAGGCGCTGACGCGCGCGTCGCGCGTCTCGCCTTTCACCAGACTATGGCCGAGCGCCAGCGCGGCTTCAGGGCCCTGGCGTTTGTAGCAGGTGCCGACGGCGGCGCGCTCGTCGTCGTTCATTAAGGGCAGGTTGACTGCCGCAGGCATCGCGCCCTGGGCAAATTCGATCGGCGCGCGAACGTCGATTAAAGGGGTATCAGACGCGAGGATCGCGCGATAGTCCGTTCCATCGTTCATGGTTATTCCAGAAGAAAACTCAGCAGCAATGGGCGGGGATTGTACGCCGGGGAAGGGGAAGGTCAACTCCCCGGCGCAGATGTCTTACTTGAGCTTTGATTGTGCCCAGACAATGCCGCTCGCGTATTCCGGCGGCAGGAGAGGAACGATCGCCTCCAGGGTGGCGCTCAGGCGGTCCGTATCGGTATCGTTCAGGTTGAGGTGACCAACCTTACGACCCTCGCGAACCTCTTTGTCATACCAGTGCAGATGCACCAGCGGCAGCTTCAGCCAGTCGTAGTTCAGATCGGTACCGATCAGGTTGATCATCACCGACGGGCTGTTAACGACGGGCTGCGGCAGCGGCAGGTCGGTGATGGCGCGCAGGTGCAGTTCGAACTGGCTGATAGACGCGCCGTTTTGCGTCCAGTGGCCGCTGTTGTGCACGCGCGGGGCCAGCTCGTTGATCAGCAGGCCCGACGGCGTGACGAAACACTCCATCGCCATCACGCCCACGTAGCCCAGCTCGTGCATGATGGCAGAGAGCATCTCTTCCGCCTGCGCCTGCTGGTCGGGATTGGCGTGCGGGAAGGCAACGCTGGTGCGCAGAATGCCGTCCTGATGCAGGTTATGCGTCAGCGGGTAAAACACCGTGCGGCCATCGTGCCCGCGGGCGCCTACCAGCGACACTTCGCCGCTAAAGTTGATGCCCTGCTCAACGATGCACTCGCCGTAGCAGTCGTCCGGCAGCTCGGCGGTTTCATGCGCGCGCAGGCGCCACTGGCCGCGGCCGTCGTATCCGCCGACGCGGCGCTTCACGATCGCCAGCTCGCCCAGCATCGCGAAAACGTCATTCCACTCGCTTTTATCAGACAACAGCTGCCACGGCGCGGTCGCAAGGCCGAGCTTGTCGAACAGCTGCTTTTGCGTCAGACGGTCGGCGATGATCGGGAACACGTCGCGGTTCACGAAGGCGTTATGGCGCGCCAGCTCGCGGGTTAGCGCGGTTTCCGGCCAGCGTTCGATCTCGGCGGTGATCACGCTCTGGTGAAACGGCACTGCTTCCGGCTCGGCGTCCAGCCCGACGGGCCAGACGGCAATACCCAGCGGCTCACCGGCCTGACGCAGCATGCGGCCCAGCTGGCCGTTACCGAGGACGCAAACCTGCTTCATGCCGCACCCCGCGGGTCCGGGTTATCCAGCACCTCGTCGGTCTGGGCTTTGCGCCACACCGCCAGGCGCTGGCGTAAATCTTTGTCGTGCGTCGCAAGAATTTGCGCGGCCAGCAGGGCTGCGTTCGCCGCGCCCGCTTTACCAATCGCCAGCGTGCCGACAGGAATACCGCGCGGCATCTGGACGATGGAGTAGAGGCTATCGACACCGCTTAACGCGGCGCTTTGGACCGGAACGCCCAGAACCGGCACCAGCGTTTTGGCGGCAATCATGCCAGGCAGATGTGCTGCGCCGCCCGCACCGGCAACGATCACCTCGTAACCGTTCTCTTCGGCGCTTTCGGCGAAGCTGAACAGTTTGTCCGGCGTACGGTGTGCGGAAACCACTTCAACGTGGTGCGGAACATTCAGGATTTCAAAGATTTCGGCGGCGAACTGCATGGTAGCCCAGTCGCTTTTGGACCCCATCACGATGGCGACACGCGCCGGATTATTGCGGGAAGACATGCGTCTTAAAACTCCTGTGGTGCGAAACACACTGCTTTCGAGGGCACAGAGAATAGCATGTTATACGGGCAAGGAAAACGGTTGCGCGGTTAAATCTTGAGCCGTTGTTGCCATCAATTCATAACAAAACAGACCGCGTTCTGGCGGTCTGTTTTCGTCGAGCGGCAATCATTATTTCGTCAGTTCTGCCGTCATGTACACGCGGTTGTTGAACTGTGCGCTGGTGATTTTATAGGACGCACCTTGTTCCGCAGCCTGGGCAGCAATTTTCGCTTCCGCACGGTCAAGGGTTGAACCGGTTGCGCTTACGGTCTGAGCGAAAGATCCGAAAGAAACCAGGGAGAGAGCGGCAACTGCAACGAAAGTTTTGATGGATTTCATGGTCGTATTCCTTAAGTATTTTGTTTGGGATAGGGCGTGTTGCCCTGATGTGATAAATATTAGGCCGACCACGGACTGATTAAAATCGAAACAATTTGCCTGTATCGTTCAAAAAAATAGAATTAGTGTAAAGAGGTAGATTAGAACGGAAAAGCGATCAGCTCCACACCCTCTGGCGTGACTTTGACCATTGAGCCTTCGCTGTGCCACGCGCCGAGCACCACGCGATGGGCCGGTTCGCCGTTGGCGATAAGAGAATGCACGTCAGGACGATGGGTATGACCGTGGATCAACCACTGAACGCGGTGCTTTTCCATCACGCTCACCACCGCCTGCGGATTGACGTCCATGATGGTCAACGATTTGCTGCTGTTAGCGGCTTTACTGCCCGCGCGCATTCTGGCGGCGATGCGGCTGCGGATAAACAGCGGCAGGGCAAGGAACACCTTCTGGATCCACGGGGTGTGGACCTTGGCGCGAAACGCCAGGTAGCCGGTATCGTCGGTGCAGAGCGTGTCGCCGTGCATGATCAGCACCCTGCGGCCATAGAGATCGAGCACCTGCTCTTCCGGAAGCAGTTTCATACCGCTTTCGCGGGCGTAGCGCTTGCCGAGCAGGAAATCACGGTTGCCGTGAATGAAGTAGCAGGGGACGCCGGAATCCACCAGCGTTTTAATGGCGGCAGCCATTTCACGGTGCAGTGGGTCAGGATCGTCGTCGCCAATCCAGGCCTCAAACAGATCGCCCAGGATGTACAGCGCGTCGGCGCTTTTCGCTTCACCGCGTAAAAAACGTAGAAAACCGGCGGTTATCGCCGGTTCTTCTGTTTGCAGATGCAGATCCGCAATAAAGAGTGTCGCCACGAATTACTCGCTGACGGTCACGCTTGTAATCACAACGTCTTCTTTAGGTACGTCCTGGTGCATACCGCTGCGGCCGGTAGAGACGGCTTTGATCTTATCGACCACGTCCATACCTTCAACCACTTCTGCGAACACGCAGTAGCCCCAACCCTGCAGGCTTTCGCCGGAGAAGTTCAGGAAGTCGTTGTCAGCCACGTTGATGAAGAACTGCGCGGTTGCAGAGTGAGGCGCCTGAGTACGGGCCATTGCCAGCGTACCGCGGGTGTTTTTCAGGCCGTTGTTCGCTTCGTTTTTGATCGCTTCTTTGGTCTCTTTCTGGCGCATGCCAGGCTCGAAACCGCCGCCCTGGATCATAAAGCCGTTGATCACGCGGTGGAAAATAGTGTTGTTGTAGAAACCTTCGCGGCAGTAGTCCAGGAAGTTTTTAACTGTTTCAGGCGCTTTGTCATCAAAGGTTTTGATTACGATATCGCCATGATTAGTGTGGAAAGTAACCATTTTTGCATCCTGTTCCGTTATTGTGGTACGTCGACCCGCCTTCGGGTCATATATAGGGGCTTGTTATAGCATAACCACAGGACGCGATCACCTTGCATTGTGTGCTGATCCTATTCCGAATTATGGGTATTATAGGGAACAAACAACCCACACACGTGTTTACATGGAATCTTCGATGTTAAAAATCTTTAATACAATGACGCGCCAGAAAGAGGAATTTAAACCTATCCATGCCGGGGAAGTCGGCATGTACGTGTGTGGTATTACGGTTTACGATCTCTGCCATATCGGCCATGGCCGTACCTTTGTCGCGTTCGACGTCGTCTCTCGCTACCTGCGTTTTCTGGGCTATAACCTGAAGTACGTGCGTAACATTACCGACATTGACGACAAAATCATCAAGCGCGCTAATGAAAACGGCGAAAGCTTTGTTGCGCTGGTGGATCGCATGATCGTTGAGATGCACAAAGACTTCGACGCCCTAAATATTCTGCGCCCGGACAGCGAGCCGCGCGCGACCCACCATATCCACGAAATCATTGAGATCAACGAGAAGCTGATCGCGCGCGGTCACGCCTACGTGGCGGACAACGGCGACGTGATGTTCTCCGTGCCGACGGATCCAACCTACGGCGCGCTTTCCCGTCAGGATCTGGACCAGCTGCAGGCCGGCGCGCGCGTTGACGTGGTGGACGTGAAGCGTAACCCGATGGACTTCGTGCTGTGGAAAATGTCCAAAGAAGGCGAACCAAGCTGGCCATCCCCGTGGGGCGAAGGCCGTCCGGGCTGGCACATTGAGTGTTCCGCGATGAACTGCAAGCAGCTGGGTAACCACTTCGACATTCACGGCGGCGGTTCGGATCTGATGTTCCCGCATCACGAAAACGAAATCGCGCAGTCCACCTGCGCCCACGGCGGCGAGTACGTAAACTACTGGATGCACTCCGGGATGGTGATGGTTGACCGCGAGAAGATGTCGAAATCGCTGGGCAACTTCTTCACCGTGCGCGACGTGCTCAAGTACTACGACGCGGAAACCGTGCGCTACTTCCTGATGTCCGGCCACTACCGTAGCCAGCTGAACTACAGCGAAGAGAACCTGAAGCAGGCTCGCTCGGCGCTGGAGCGTCTGTACACCGCGCTGCGCGGTACCGACAAATCTGTGCCTGCAGCGGGCGGCGAAGCGTTTGAAGCGCGCTTTGTTGAGGTGATGAACGACGACTTCAACACCCCGGAAGCCTACTCCGTGCTGTTCGACATGGCGCGCGAAGTGAACCGCCTGAAGTCAGAGGACATGGCGGCGGCGAATGCCATGGCGTCCCATCTGCGCAAGCTCTCCTCCGTGCTCGGCCTGCTGGAGCAGGAGCCGGACGCGTTCCTGCAGAGTGGCGCGCAGGCGGACGACGGTGAAGTGGCGGAGATTGAAGCGTTGATCAAAGCGCGTCTGGAAGCGCGTCAGGCGAAAGACTGGGCGGCGGCCGATGCGGCGCGCAACCGTCTGACCGAGATGGGCATCATTCTGGAAGACGGCCCGCAGGGGACGACCTGGCGCCGTAAGTAGGTCTGGTGCGCGCTGATGCCCTCACCCCAGCCCTCTCCCA
>NZ_JAPKNE010000007.1:0-214645 GCF_026344075.1 Enterobacter nematophilus
GCCTGCCGGTAGGCCAGCTCGTGGTTGTCCTGCTGCGCACAGTTTGTGCCTACCAGCGCAGCCTGAGTGGATAAACGCCCCTGAGCCGGAAACGCCGGCGGGAACCACGCCAGATCGGTGATTATTTCGAACATACTTTGGGCTCCGGCATCTTAAGAGGCTCTTTGATCGGGTGTTCCGGGTGGCCATAGTTGGCGCAACTGGTGGTCACCTTGACTTCATCACAGAGCAGAAAATGAACCGTGATCCCGCAGGTTTCCTGCCCTGTATAGTCCGGAACCGGTACCAACGCGCTGTGCTGCCGATTATTAGCACTCATTTTTTTTTCCCAGGCCCGATACTTAGCTGTATCCGCAAACCCAGGAAAACCTTTCATTGAGGCTTCTCCGCTTTCCCAGTCAACCTTAACCGTCATTCCGGGCCGCCATTTCGCCGGCACGCCATAGCAGCAGCAGCCGCCGCCGCCCTGCCAGGGACCAATAGCATCAATCCCCGACTGACCGTCGACGCTGAAATGGTTGATTGCCCATTTGGTGTGATTAATGGCAACAATGGTTCCACCACCGCCGCTCCGGGTTTTAGCTTTCGCCGACGGCTGACTGCATCCCGTCAGCAACAGGGCAACCAGAACCACGAGGTAATGTCGTATTTTCATTTTGCATTCCTTGTATAGCTGCTCCCCCGGAAGGCAACAGCCTCATGATCCCACTTTCAGACTTCTGCCGAAGGTCGTCCGGTCAGGGTCCCAATAACCCAATCCTCGCGCTCTTTATCCAATATCATCCCTTTGGCAGTGGCTGAGAGCATACCGTTGAAGCAGGCAGTAAACCGTTCATCCTGCGAGGCAAATCCAGTATCAGGAACATCCCGATGGCGAAGCATCAGCTTGACGTCGCAGATGCACATCAGGGCTTCAAACTGACTATCACGCAAAGCGATATTCTGACACTTCTCGTTGATTGCGGGCTGTGCTCCCTGCCCCATCAGCAACCCCGGCTTTTCGTCGAGATCCAGCCAGCTCCAGAACAGAGCCGGACGCTGCAGCTGGGCCTGCTGATCCGGTTCCAGAATATGAGAAAACAGATAAGGGAAAATACGAGCATCAAAGTATCTGAACAGCCCTGCACGTCCCTCATGTGTCGCATCGGTGCAGGCAGTTAACCATTCAGCCAGAGTAGTAAAAGACCAGGGAGAACAGAGCACCAACAGCGGGGCTGTCTTTTGTACTTTCTGAGCCAGTTCAATAAACCACTGCTTCTGCTGAGGATCGTTTAAAGAGATCCTGATCAACAGCGGCGACTCTTCAGGCAGGGCATCTTCCGGCAAACCCTTATAGAGAGACTGCCATACCAGAGGCGGTGAAAAATCCCGCAGTACAGGGATGACTGAAAAATCAATACCGCACTGGTCGAGAATAAAATCAAGGTGGGTCATGCTTATATCAGCGCAGGTTTGCTGAAGCAGATTCACCCAGTCAGTGATATGGGTCGTGTTCACTTATGCCTCCCTTGGCACAAAGCCCTGTGCCAGCCGCTGCGCCTTTTTCAGACACTCTTTGCACACTGACGAAGGCAATTCTGGCAGCGGATAATCCTCACTCGCCGGGCCCTGTAATTTATGTTGCCCTTTAAGGCTTAACAGGCCAGGACCATGCACGTTGATTTCGCCCTGTGGCGTGAGCTTGATGTAAGCACCGCCGCAGGCAAGCGTGATACCATTCTTTGCCGTCAGCTGCAGGTGCCCCTGAGTGGACTGCACCGTGACATCCTTCATCGACGTGATAGACAGCGTATCCGAGTGGGATTCCACCGCCAGCGGGCCTTTGGCAGAGACCAGACGCATACCTTCCTGGTGGGCCAGAATAGAGATAGCCTGACTGGCATTGACGGAGTAACGCTGCGCCGCGCTGATATTAACCTCCCCAAGGCTTTGCAGATACATACCCTTTCCGCTGTGCAGCAATGCTGTTTGCGGTGTGACGGCGGCAATACCTTTCGGCGCAGACATTAACAAAGTCGGTTCTTTGAGTAGGCTCGCTCCTGAAACAAGCGCCTGAAGGGGTTGTGTATCCGGTGCGAAGTTTTGGTGGGTCCTTGCAACCTCTCCCCATTCTGCTACCAGATTTACCGCACCTTTCAACAGGCTAATCGCCTGCTCCATCGCCAGAACGTCGCCCTGTGCCTTTGCCTGGCCGTCAGCGCTGATAAAAATTCCTTTCTGCGCCCGGATGGCGCCCCAGCTGTCCGTTCTGAGCTCAAACCCCTCGCCGCGCTGCTGTTTCTCGCTGTCGACCAGGTGCCCCAGATTCAGCTGGCTCTTGCCGCCGTACTCCGTGCTGACCTTGATATGCTCTTTTCCGCGCTCGTCATCAAGGCGGATTTTGTTGTTCGCCGGGGTGCGCAGGACGTTGCGTTTATAATTCTGGATGGTGACGTGGTCGCCGTGAGCCGAGTCGTGCAGCACGCCGGCAATGTACGGCCGGTCCGGGTTGCCGTCCTCGAAGCCAATAGCCACTTCGGTGCCCGCCAGCAGCGGCAGGTGCAGACCGTAGGTGTCCCCGGCATACGGGCGTGACTGCCGCACCCACAGGCTTTCGAACCCCGTCTCCCAGCCGTCACGGTCAAACAGCATGTTAACGCGGTAGCGGCCGTCCTTATCGATATGGCCGTAGGTGTCATTTTCGGTGGTACTGGTGACGCGGGCCGGCAGCGTCCCGGCCATCACCGGGCGAGTCCCCGGCTCGGGGCGGAAGCTGAAATCCGGACTGTCCGGAATGCCGTCAAAACGAAGGCTGAAGTCTTCATCCCGCCTCGCGTGGGTCTGCATCGCCGTGATGACCACGCCATGCGCAAACACGTCCGCCACTTCATACCCGCCGGTAACGTTCAGCCGCATCCCCGGAGAGAGCGCCGGGCTGCTGGTGGTGGCCCGGGTCCGCGTCTGGCCGTTCAGGTAGCGCTCGTGCCGGATGCGGGCATAAAACGCCCCGGACTCGGGCGCCGGATTACGCTCATACGTGCTGCCCGGCGTCAGATAATTGTCGGCATAGTGGTACGCCTCACCGTACGTGGTCGCGTCCCCCCGGGTGACGTCAACCAGCGTATTCATATCCTCTGTGGCCTGGCGGTAGTTGTAGTCACGGGTGCTGACCTGCTTCTGCACCACGTTATGATGGCTCTCCATCCCCCACACCGAGTCCACGCCCTGCGAGTGCTGCCCGGACGGCGGCACAGACGGAAGGGTCAGGCCTTTCTCGTACCCCTGCTGGCTGTCGTAAAACTCCACCACGTCGATGTTCAGGCGCGTGTCGGTGGTGAAGCGGAACCAGATGCCGACCTCGCCCAGCAGGCGGGTGATGAAGTGCAGGTCATTCTCGCCGTACTGCATCACCTGCTCACGGCGCGGATACGCTTTTGTGAGCGAGAACAGAAAGTCCTGGCCGCGCATGCCGTGCCGCTCGCGCAGGATTTTTTCCACAATCTGCGGGACCGACATGTCCTGGTAAATCGCGTTCTGGTGCGAACGGTCAAGCAGTGCCAGACGCGGCCGGAGCGTCAGGGCGTAATGCGTTTCATCTTTTGAGGTGCCAAGGCGTTCAAAACCGGTCACCACCCCCTGAATCACCCGCAGCGGCTGCCGGATTTTGATGCCGTAACCCTGGTCAACCGGGGCCTGGAGCGTCAGCGAGCCGGGCTTCATCAGCATCATCTCTTTGCTGATGCCGTGGTCGCGGCTGGTGAACTCAACACGGTAGCTGAACGGTCTGCTCAGGGCTTCATCGCCTGAAAAGGCCAGCACGTCGGGCTCTGCGTCACAGCCCTTCACCATGAGCAGGTGATGGTTGTGGCTGTATCTGATCGTGGGGTTAGTGCTCATGCGTTGCCCCCCTCAGTCCAGTCAAACTCCAGGCCGATCCCTTCTTCATCGTCCCAGCTCAGGCGTAACGAACGCGGCTTCTGTTTTGCGGCCATGCAGGTCAGCAGCTGCTGGCTCAGCACCGGCAGAATCTGTTGATTCAGCAGGCTATCGACGTTGCGCGCGCCGGTGTCCGGAAGCAGACAGGCGGAGGTCAGGACGTCATACAGGCTCTCATCAATCTGCGTGGCCAAGCCGTAGTGACGATGCAAGCGCTTGCTGACCTGTGCCAGTTTCATTTCCACGATGGTCCGCATGGCAATTTCAGCCAGCGGACGGAAAATCACCGTCTGGAAGCGGGCGAGCAACGCGGGCTGAAAATGATCGCGAAGGATCGGACGCAGCAGTTCGTGCAGGTCTGCTTCGGTGGCTTCCGGGTTTTCGTCCAGCAGCTGCATCAGGTGGTCGCTACCGAGGTTGGAGGTCATCAGGATGACGGTATTGCGGAAATCGATTTCGCGCCCTTCGCCGTCGCGCATAAAGCCCCGATCAAATACCTGATAAAACAGGTTCATGACGTCACGGTGCGCTTTTTCCACCTCATCAAGCAGCACCACGCTGTACGGGCGTTTACGCACCGCTTCGGTGAGGATACCGCCCTGGCCGTAGCCCACGTAGCCCGGCGGCGAGCCTTTCAGTTGGGAAACCGTGTGCGGCTCCTGGTATTCAGAGAGGTTAATCGTTATGAGTGACTTCTCGCCGCCGTACATTGCATCGGCTAAAGCCAATGCGGTTTCGGTTTTACCCACACCGCTCGGCCCCACCAGCAGGAATACGCCCTGCGGGCCGTTCTCGGAGGTGAGGCCGGTTTTTGCCGCACGCAGACGCTGAGCAATGGCTTCGAGCGCCACGTCCTGCCCAACCACACGCTTACCGATTTCATTTTCGAGGGTCAGCAGTTCGGTCTGCTCGTCTTTCATCAGCGATGACAACGGTACGCCTGTCCAGTCGGCAATTACGTTAGCAACGGTGCGTACATCCACATCCAGGGAGAGCAGCGGGTTGCTGTGCTGCATCTCGTTAAGCTCCCGATGCAGCTGCTGAGTTTCGCTTTGGCGCGAGATATCCCGACGGCTTTCCAGCAACTGACCGGTCAGCTTCAATTCCTGACCGTACTGGGTTTCCAGTTCGTCAAGTGCCACAATCAGGCGCACCTCTTCCTGCTCAATCTCGCTCAGACGCCCGGCATGGCACTGATTGCCTATGGCGATATCTTCGAGTAGCGCCTGCTTCTCCATGTCGAGCGCAGAGATACTCGCGCGAAGACGGATCAGCTGTTCCGGTACGGTGTCGAGACTCATACGGACGCGGGCGGCGGCGGTGTCCAGCAGATCGACCGCTTTATCAGGAAGCTGGCGTCCGGTCAGATAACGACGCGAAAGGGTAACTGCCGCACGAACCGCATCATCGGTAATGTGTACATTGTGGTGTTCAGCGTAGCGGGATTTCAGACCGCGTAGCATCAGGCAGGCGGTGTCATCGTCAGGCTCATCCACTTTTACCATCTGGAAACGGCGCTCCAGGGCGGCGTCGCGCTCGAAATATTGTTTGTATTCAGACCAGGTAGTGGCCGCGATAGTGCGCAGTTCACCACGGGCCAGCGCTGGTTTCAGCAGGTTGGCGGCATCTGCACCACCCGCCTGGTTGCCCGCGCCGATGATGGTGTGTGCCTCATCAATAAAGAGCAGGACAGGTACAGGCGATTGCTGCACCGCATCAATGACGTTTTTCAGGCGCTGTTCAAACTCACCTTTCACGCCCGCACCGGCCTGCAGCAGGCCCAGGTCAAGGGTGCGCAAACTGACCGTTTTGAGAGATTCCGGCACATTACCCTCGGCTATACGCAACGCCAGGCCTTCAACCAGTGCGGTTTTTCCCACGCCCGGCTCACCGACCAGGATCGGATTGTTTTTACGGCGACGGGAGAGGATGTCGACCATCTGACGGATTTCCGTATCGCGACCGAAGACCGGATCGATCTTCCCTTCCTTTGCCTTTGCGGTGACATCAAGGGTGAATTTGTCCAGCGCGTTCTGTAGCGCAGGGCTCAGTTCCCCCTCTTTCATTTCCACTCCGGCCGGACGCCCAACAAACTCCACCTCGCCACCGAGGCTCTGCGTCAGTTCAGCTTCATGCTGTATTTCCAGACGCTCATCCGATTGCGCATCCAGCAACGGTCGCAGGCGCTCCAGTTGGTTCTGACCAAGCGTTAACAACGGCCAAAGGCCGTCACAGCGTGCCAGTTTCGGTTTTTCCACCAGGGCCATCAGCAGATGGACGCTGCGAATCTGCTCCTCTTCGTTGAGTGAAGCAAGTAGCCAGGCCTGCTGCATCAGAGCCTCAATTTGGTCAGACAGCTGAGGCCGGTGGCGAACAGAGCGAGGCTGTTTATCGAGCCAGCCGAGCAAATCCTGCCAAATGCTATCCATATCCCATTCGTAGCGACGCGCCAGCACCGTCAGGTCACCTTCGCCCTGCTCCAGCAGCTTCAGCAGCCAGTGCTCCGGCAGAATTTCTGCATGGGCGCGCGTCTGGCAGAGCGAAGCAGCGCCTTCCAGCGCTCGAGCGCAGTATGGATTAAGACGTCGAAGGAGGATTGCCGGGTTTTCCATGTTGATTTTACTCACTGTTGAGGACCTTTCAGGCACGCTACCGCCCCTGGCCGTTACCAAGGCCCATAAGGTCTATTTCCGGGATAGGATGTTTTCTTTGCTCAGCGCCCGCCGCTGCGGACGTTCAGCAAAAAAGAAAAGCGGACAGGGGAAACCTGCCCGCTTGCGACTTACGCGGTGGCGCGTTCGTTCCAGGAATCGGAATGAATGATGTTGCCGTCTTTGTAGGTCCAGGTGATTTTTTCGTAACGCAGTTCAATGCGCTCAAGGTGGTTGTGCTTCTCTTTAGAAGGATCCTTGATGTCGTACATTTCAGGATTCACTTTCACCACCTTCACGTTTTCCAGTTTGGTGTTGAAATACTCCACTTCCTGACCCGCGTCGTTAATTTTGTACCACTTGAATTCAGCAGACTTCAGGGTCTGACCGGTGGTCACGGCCTTGTAAAGGTACGGGCTTGAGGAGTCGATTTCCTTCGTGAACAGGAACGGCGTGTGGATACGCGTGCCGGTCAGCTTGCCGGTATTGTTATCGGTCGGGATGTACAGATTGTGTTCCTGAGCGACCACTTCGATGCTGCCTTCGCGATCCTGAACGTCTACAGACCCTTTAATGTCCGCGCCGCCGTCGTCTTTCAGCCAAAGATAAACAGGAATTGCCATGGAATTACTCTCCATTTAATTGTGATGCGCCATCATCCTGCGATGGCACCGGGTGTTTGCCGGGTATCTGACAGGCGTTAGCCTGCGGTACCAGACTGATTTCGACACGACGGTTGAGCGCACGCCCTTCCAGGGTGTCATTGGTTGCGACAGGACGACTTTCGCCATAGCCCTGCACCGCAAAACAGCTTTCCGGCACGTCGCCGGTGTCGCGCATCCAGTTGCGTACCGCTTCAGCACGTTTCAGAGATAGCGTCTGGTTTAGTTGCGGATTGCCGGTGTTATCGGTATGCCCGGACACGACAATCAGCCACCCCGGCTTCGCTTTAATGCCAACCAGTGAATTCACCAGCATTTTGGTGGAGCCTGCTTTCAGTACGAACTTGCCGGAATCGAACAATGACATGCTGTCGAGGCGCACAATTTTCGGTACCGGCTTGGGCTTCGGCTGCGGTTTGGGTGGCGGAGGTGGCGGCACATACGAGCGGATCGCTTCCAGTACCGGCATCCGTAAACGCTCCCCCTGATAAAGCCCCAGCCCCAGCCGGGTCGGTACGCCGTTACGTGCATAATCATCCAGCAGCGCCGCATCCTCGCGAAGAACCGCAACGGCGCTGGCTTTCGGACCGAAATCATCCATAGAGATGCCGTCGTAACGGACGATATCGAAGCTCACGCGATGCAGCAGCTGCCGATTGTTCCAGCCACTGCTGAGCAGCGCAGCGATGGCCGCCAGGGTAAAAATCCACAGGGCACAGCGCCAGGTGCGGGCCCGCGGAGTGAGCCCGCAGCCCTCCGGCAGCAGCGGCAGGACGAAATCCGGCAAGGGCGAGATCACCGTACTGTCCGTACCTACCGGCTGCCAGCCGACCACCTGCTGCATGGCAGTATGACGAGACAACCACGCCGTCCATGCCGATGAGGCGAGGCTCCCGGCAAGAATCGGCCCCATTCCCCACAGCACCGCTGCAGGTGCGATAGTCGGAACATCAGGGTTCTCATCGATAAATACCGCTTGGACATGCTGATGGAACCAGTTCATCAGGTTGTTCATCAGCACCTGCTGCTGTATCACAGGCGCACCACCGTGGTTGACCCACGCGGCGATAGAACAAGGCGCGTTCGATTCACGCCAGACGCGCCTCTCTTCACCCGGAATTGCTGCCTGCCAGAGCATGTCATCCGTCATCGCACTGCCGATCTGACCATTCAAAATCAATGGCACAGAATGTCCCGTTTCTTTACGCAGCTGGCTGATCTGCCAGCGCAGAGCCAGCAGATGGCTTGTCAAAGCTTCGCTGTCGGCGTGTTTTTGCGGGCAGACACTAACCATCACCGACAGCTGACGCCCCCAGTCCGGGCGCTGCCATAGTATTTGACGAGCAACCTGCTCCAGATCCTGATAGTCCTCAACGCGGATCCAGCATCCCTGCGTAACGGTCAGTACCGGTGACTGTTGCGGCCAGGTCAGCGGCAGATCGCCACAAACCAGCACCACGGGTTGACGGTAAGAAGCTTCCGGAAGATCGTCCAGACACAGGGCGGCGTCGTGTTCAGCACGAGGTCTGGCGATATACCAGAACGCGATGACAAGCCCGAGCATTGCCAGTAGAACGAGCACCGAAACCAGCCGGGATACCGGCAGAAAACCCAGACAGACCACGGCACTCAGCAGGGCAGCCCACAGCGCAAGTCCACGCTGTTGTGCAGGACTCATTTTATGACTCCCGGCAACAGGGACAGCAGCATCCGATCGAGCCAGCGATCCAGCCCCCACCAGAGCGCGGCGAGAACAACCACGCTCAGCCCAATACGCACGGGCCATGAGCCCAGCCATCCGCCCATTCCCCGCCCGGCAAGGCTTTCTGCCAGTACAGGATGGGTCTGCGGATAGCTGAATGGCGTAACATGTTCACTGAGTGCACTAACCAGCTTCTGGCGTTCCGGGTCGTTCAGCGCGCGAAAGCTTCCCAGGAACCCGAGCATCATTACCCGCTGGAAGCAGGTCAGAACGGCATTATCCGGTGCAGGTTCGTGCAGAACATCGCGCATCCTGTCACACAGGGTGTCGCCGGCATCCATCGTGCCGAGAAAATGCCCCTGCAGCGGTATGTCATACCACTGAACACAGGCGTCATCCTCCACACCACGGCCTTTAACCGCCTCGTCAAGCAATGCGCATTGTGCAGTGAGGATATGCTCACAGCTGGCCTCATCCAGCTCGCTCGCTTTCAGTTCACGCTGAACGCGCTCCACATCAGCGATACAGCGTTCCCACAGGAGCCGGCCTTCACCTTCCTGAAACTGCGGGCCATGGCGGAGGCTGATGACCTGAAGCCAGGTATCCTGTAGCAAAGCATCAATATCAACAGACACGGCAGTGCCGCGTTTACGCTCACTCATGTTCTCAGTACCGCAAAGAGTTCAAGTTCTGGCTCGCCGAGCATGCCCGGGACGTAGAACATACATGTCCCGCTCTGGAGCATGTCCGCTGCAAGAGGATGGGAGAGATCGAGACTGAAATACTGATTTTCCAGGCGCAGTGGAATAGCGGCTGGCACGTGGCGCAGTGGCGTCAACGGCACGCCCACGCGGGAAGAGTTGACGATCCCACGCACATGGTCAGGACTGCCCACCTTACACTGGCGCGGAAACTGTTCCTGCAGTTGCGCCACCGGGATCGGTGAACGCACAGAAAGATAGTAATCAGCCCCTTCGCGCAGTCGCGGGTCATGCAGCCGAGCCTGCCAGAAGTGCAGTCGCGGATCGTAATCAAGTGGCAATGACACCACGCGGGACGGCAGGCTGGCCTCAAGCAAATCGCCAAGCAAATCAAACAGCGGCGGAAATACCGCGTTGAGTTGCTCATGATTCCAGACTGGAATGGCGCTCACCTGATGTTCCAGAGAGAAGGTCAGCAGGCTCCCCGCCAGGCGAGAAAGTTCCGGATAGAGACGTTCCGGCGGGCTTTGCAGGTTACGCTGGAACTGGCCAAGCACGGGCTCTGCACTGTTCAGAGCGTTGAGCAGCCAGAACAGCGATACATCTGCCACGGCGAAGTCCGCCATACGCTCATTGCTTTCACGACGCATTGCCATCAAACGACAGAGACGAGCCCGCAGCTGGGTCATCAGTTGTTCCAGTTGGGTAACCAGCCAGCGGCTGCCCTGAAGGGCCAACAGCGGAGGGAGAAACGTCTCATCGAGTTGCCATATACCCTGCGAGTCTTGCTGCAGTCGGGCGAGCGGGCAGGTCAGATAATCGCTGTTGTTCTGGTGGGCAAAACGTAGGGTCAGTTCCGGCTGCATTACCGCAATCTGACGGGTGTCTTCCCCGAAGGTATTGCGCACATCCCGCCAGCGCTGGCGATATCGCACCGGGCGCTCGGCCACTTCATCGGGTTTCAGGCAGTTGCCGCCGTTTGCCCGCAGCAGCGGAAGAGCCAGCACGACCGTCACCGCCTGCGATTCACTTTCAAGCGACAGCACCGGCGGCATAGAATCAGCATTGTCCGTATCAATCAGCGTACCGTCCTGAAAACGGACATGCAGATGACGGGCCTGCAGACGTCCGAGCCTGAGAGATTCCGGTTCGAAAGTGGCGTCAATGACTCCCCAGGGCGAGGTGAGCCCCAGCCGGGCAATACATTCGGCAGACCAGGCCGCATACGCGACCTGCTGCTGAAAGTGCTGGGGAGAGACCATTATGCCCCTGCCCCATAACGGTTGTTCCGTTTTCATCGGCTTCCTGCCTGTTTTTACGATTTCGCTTTCGGCATCTGGGAGACCAGCGACAGGTTCACGTCCATGCCTTCTACCTGGAAGTGCGGGATCGCGTACAATTTCACGCGGAAGAAGCCCGGGTTATCCTCAATATCTTCCACCACCACTTTCGCATCACGCAGTGGATGAGACGCCTGCAGTTCATCGCCCGGATCGGTCATTTCGGTTACCAGACTGCGGACCCAGGTATTCAGCTCCAGCTCCAGCAGTCGGCGATCCTTAGTGGTACCAATGTTTTCACGCTGAATCAGCTTCAGGTAGTGGGCGATACGCGACAGCAGGAAGATGTAAGGAAGACGGGCGTTGATGCGGCTGTTCGCCGTTGCATCTGCGGTGTCATACAGCGCCGGTTTCTGAGTGGAGTTAGCCGAGAAGAAACAGGCGTAGTCGCGGTTTTTGTAGTAGGACAAAGGAATGAAGCCCAGATTCGCGAATTCGAATTCACGGGTTTCAGGAATCATCACTTCGCTCGGGATTTTTACCTGATTGCCAGTACCGAGATCGTACAGATGGATTGGCAGGTCCTGAACCGCACCACCGGCCTGTGGCCCACGGATCTGTACACACCAGCCATTATTGATAAAGCTACGCACCATGTTGGAAGCAAAGGCAAACGATGCGTTGGTCCACAGGTATTTGTCGTGATCCGGACCTTTGACTTCTTCGACATAATTGAAGCTGCGAACCGGAACGGTATCCGGGCCATACGGCAAACGACCCAGCACGCGAGGCATCACCAGGCCGATATAGCGCGCGTCGTCTGTATCGCGGAAGGACTTCCACTTGATGTACTCTGCGCGATCAAAGTAGTTACCAATATCTTTAATTGCAGCGACGTCTTCCATGGACTCCTTGAGGAAGAATTTCGGACCTGCCGAGCCGATAAACGGCATATGTGCCGCAGCGGATACTTTAGAGATATTGCGCAGCAGAGCGACATCCTGCGCTGAAGCGTCGAATTCGTAAGCGGAAATCAGCGCCGCAATCGGCTCGCCGCCCGGGGTATCATATTCGTCGATGTAGGTGTGTTTATACAGACCACTCTGGATCACCTCCGGACAGTCTTCAAAGTCCTGGCGCAGGTCTTCTTTAGACATGCTCAGAAGCTCGATTTTCACGTTCTGGCGAAAATCGGTTTTATCCACCAGCGACTTCACACCGCGCCACAGGCTCTCAACCGCCTGAAACTCATCATGGTGCATTACAGCGTCCAGCTGGCGGCTGATCTGGTAATCGAGTTCAGCGATATGGTGATCAATCAGGCTTTTATCCAGTTTTTCGACTTTCGAGCCTGCTTTGGTCAGACACTCCAGAAACACCTGCATCCCTGCCGTCAGACGCTCATCAGCGGTCGCATCTGACATCGCCTGGGCATCTTGCCAGATATCCAGCGCGCTCAGCTCAGAGACAGGGCTCAGATTGATTTTCTCAAACAGGGAAGCGTAAACCCCACCTGCAGCAGGACGTTCCAGCACCACGCTTTCACCGCCAGCAATATTATTTTGTACAGACATGAGCATTCCTTGATTAATCCGTTAAAACAGCCTGATGGTTAAGGTTTTTTTGATGCCAGTGCTGATAATTCATTTCGCAACTCAGCGCTAAGAGACTGGTCAAGAACGATTTTTTCCAGCTCTTTTCGGAAAGTCTGGTTATCCAACAGGTTGGCCTTCAGATCGCGGAGCAAGTTGCGCATCGCCAGCATCGCCTTCAACTGCGGTATCTGGGCAGCAACCTGCTCTGGCGTGAAATCCTTCATGCTCTGGAAAGTCAGCTGAATATTGTCTTCACCACCATCGTCAGACAGCGTATTTTTAACGGTCAGATTAACTTTTGGGGAATATTCGGAAAGAACACTATCAAAATTATTTTTGTTAATGTTAACCTTTTCACGCTCAGATATTGGCGCAGATTCCTGCCCATTGCTGAAATCACCCGTAACAAGCAGTTTTAATGGTAATTCCATTTTCTTGCTTGCTCCGCCAGTATGCAGGTCAAGCTTCAGGTTAATACGTGCCTTCGGCACCTCATTCTGAAAACTGTCAGCCATCTAATCATCCCTCTTTGTTTTGCTATGCAAACTTCACGGTATCGTTCTTGATGCGCAATAATAGAATAATGATCGACACAAAATCAAATACGCAGATCATTTATCCGCAATAGGATATTTCTTAAGAATTTTCCACTAAAACATTATTGCGAAATGCCTGACTAACCCAGAAAAAGACGCTACTTATGGCATATAAAACGAAGATTTGTATCGAATAAACGATCTCAGGCAGATAAACACTCACAAAAACATCCTGTCTTGATTTGCATCATAACAATGATATCCAAAACAATAAATGCGCAGCCAGGCCTTATTGTGCCAAGATAAAATAAAGACGTTAAGAAATAATGAAAACACACGATTTTATTGATTACATGAATAACACATAAGAAATATCGCAGGGAATATTCCTATTCATTTACCTGTCGCATTAAATAATTTTCTCAGCTAAGTGACCTGCCACAAATTTTCCGTGGCGCTTTTGTTCGATCCGCCCCTCTTATGGAAATGTTTCTATCGCCACGCATGCCGAGAGATAATCTGACAGCACGTAATATAAAAACTGTAAAATCAAGCACCTCCCTGATTGCCGCTTTTTTAATCAAAAACGAGTAATAGCACATATCGTATAACGGTGTTACATTATGCCGCCCACCCAATGTCAGCTATGGCCAGGTAACGCCGTAAAGATCGGTAAAGCCTGCAACCATGACCTTGTACTACGGTCTAATAGGCACGTGGTATCGCACTATGCGTTACTTTCACCGGCTCTACATAGGTTTCTCTATTTTGTCTCAATCCAATTTCAAACGCGCATTTTTACACCCGCGTTACTGGTTTACATGGTTTGGTCTTGGCGTTCTTTGGCTGCTGGTTCAACTCCCCTACCCTGTGCTGCGTATGCTGGGGTCGAAACTGGGCAGCGCATCCCGCTATTTCCTGAAGCGTCGTGAATCTATCGCGCGCAAAAACATTGAGCTTTGCTTTCCTCAGTACAATGCTAAAGAACGTGAAAAACTGATCTCTGAAAACTTTAAATCCATCGGAATGGCGCTGCTCGAAACCGGCATGGCCTGGTTCTGGCCGGATGAACGCGTCCGCAAGTGGTTTGATGTAGAAGGGCTGGATAACCTTAAACGTGCACAGCTGCAAAAACGCGGCGTGATGGTTGTTGGCGTGCACTTTATGTCGCTGGAGCTGGGTGGACGGGTGATGGGCCTTTGTCAGCCGATGATGGCGACCTACAGACCTCACAACAGTGCGCTGATGGAGTGGGTACAAACGCGAGGCCGCATGCGTTCCAATAAGGCGATGATCAGCCGTAATAACCTGCGTGGAATGGTCGGGGCTCTGAAGAAAGGTGAAGCCGTCTGGTTCGCTCCCGATCAGGATTACGGACGCAAAGGCAGCAGCTTTGCCCCCTTCTTTGCCGTGAAAAACGTAGCGACGACCAACGGGACTTTTGTCATTTCGCGTTTGTCAGGTGCATCCATGCTGACCGTGACAATGGTGAGAAAAGCGGATAAGTCAGGCTATCGTCTGCACATCTCTCCTGAAATGGCTAACTATCCGGAAAACGAGTGTGAAGCGGCAGCGTTTATTAATAAGGTCATCGAAACAGAAATCATGCGCGCGCCTGAGCAGTATCTGTGGATGCATCGCCGTTTCAAAACGCGCCCCCTTGGTGAAGCCTCACTCTATATCTAAGCCCTTCATGAAGGTTAGTTTCGCTAAGAAACTAATCTTTTCAATTACCTGTCATCCAGTTGGAAAGCAATTTTTATAGCGTCGCTCAAAGCGAATTTATTACGCTGTGAAATCAAACTGTCGCCGTTCCCCGACACTCGTAAGTGACGGAAATTATTTGAAAAATCCCTCTTGCCACCCCTCATTTTTAGGCGTACATTAGCGCCGTCTGGCTACAGGAAAGCACAGAATTCTGAGCTGGAGTCGGCGGCGTAACGGGAAAATTCTCATTTCTGGTTTGGCCGGATTTCAGCTCTCTATAATCAGTTGGACTCTGTTTTTAAGTGCGTACCACAAGATACGCGGAGCGATGAAACGTGAAATATTTCTTTATGGGCATTTCGGTGATCGTTTTAGTCTGGGCCGGAACCTTTGCCCTCATGATCTAGTGAAGAACATGCAGTCAAAAAAACAGGAGCCATCGGGGCTCCTGTTTTTTTATGTCATGACGACGCGGGGTGTTCAGCAACGCTCTTTGTTGAGAGCAGACCATCAGCCCGGAACATACCCTTGATGCCCCTTACCGCCTGACGAATACGGTCGCTGTTTTCGATTAAAGCAAAGCGCACGTGGGTGTCGCCATAATCACCAAAGCCAATGCCAGGGGACACACATACCTTCGCGTCCTGCAGCAGCTTTTTAGCAAACTCCAGCGACCCCATCGCTGCGTACGGTTCCGGAATTTTCGCCCATACGTACATGGACGCTTTCGGCATCTCCACCATCCAGCCAGCCTCATGTAACCCTTTTACCAGCACGTCGCGGCGACGTTTATACTGGGCAGCAATGTCGTGAACGCACTGCTGATCGCCTTCCAGAGCGGCAATAGCGGCAACCTGCAGCGGCGTGAAGGTACCGTAATCGTGGTAACTCTTGATACGCGCCAGTGCACTTACCAGCGTTTTGTTACCCACCATAAAGCCAATACGCCAGCCCGCCATGTTGTAGCTTTTCGACAGGGTGAAGAACTCCACCGCTACGTCACGCGCGCCCGGAACCTGCATTATCGACGGGGCTTTCCAGCCGTCATAGACAATATCGGCGTAGGCTAAATCATGAACCACCAGCACGTCATAACGTTTGGCCAGAGCGACAACCTTCTCGAAGAAATCAAGCTCCACGCACTGCGCCGTTGGGTTCGACGGGAAACCGAGGATCATCATCTTAGGTTTCGGGTAGCTTTCGCGAATGGCACGTTCCAGTTCGTTAAAGAAATCGACACCTTCCACCAGCGGCACAGAGCGCACCTGCGCCCCGGCAATCACCGCGCCGTAGATGTGGATTGGGTAACTTGGATTGGGTACCAGCACCGTATCACCATGATCCAGCGTGGCCAGCATCAGGTGTGCCAGCCCCTCTTTCGAGCCGATGGTGACAATGGCTTCACTTTCCGGATCGATATCAACCTGATAACGATCCTGATACCAGCGCGAGATCGCGCGACGTAACCTGGGAATACCGCGCGAGGTTGAGTAGCCGTGCGTATCCGGACGCTGGGCAACCGTGCAGAGCTTTTCAACGATATGCGGTGGCGTGGGGCCGTCAGGGTTACCCATGCTGAAATCGATAATATCTTCGCCGCGCCGACGCGCAGCCATCTTCAGTTCAGCAGTGATATTGAAAACATAAGGGGGGAGACGATCGATACGCGTAAAACGGCGTTCAGGACTGAATTCAGCCATAGATTCCTCAGATTAACGTTAGCGCCCGGACCGTCCGAGCGACGCTGCCACCGATGTGGCGTGCTTAGAAAATAACCTGAAAAAATTCACGCTGTCGAGAGGGAAATGAAAAAAAAGCCCCCGCGCGAAAACCGGAACACGAGAGCGCCTGAAAGTGGAAGAAGGGTTCTGATATCGGCTTTCCGTTAGCCGTTATTTAACACGCTGATATCAAAACAGTTACCTGCCGATATGGCGCTGAGAAAAAAATGGGTCGCATCAATCCTCGCCTGGCAATCCCCTTTGTAAATTATGGTTTTTCCTCATTTGATAAACCCGACGGATAGCTGGTCAATACGCCCCAGGTTTTTTATCATGGTCCTTTCCCGTTTTCCCAGGTCTGCTCCGTGCACGAGATATTCACTATGCTGCTGGCGGTTTTTGACCGTGCGGCATTAATGCTGATTTGCCTGTTCTTCCTCATTCGCATTCGCCTGTTTCGCGAGCTTTTGCATAAATCTGCTCATTCGCCCAAAGAGCTGCTGGCCGTTACCGCCATCTTTTCCCTGTTCGCCCTGTTCAGCACCTGGTCCGGGGTACCGGTCGAGGGTTCGCTGGTTAACGTGCGCATTATCGCCGTCATGTCCGGCGGAATTTTGTTTGGCCCGTGGGTGGGTGTCATCACCGGCGTGATTGCCGGGACCCATCGCTACCTGATTGATATCGGTGGCGTAACGGCGGTGCCGTGCTTTATCACCAGCATTATCGCCGGGGTGCTTTCCGGCTGGATCAGCCGCAAGATCCCCAAAAAACAGCGCTGGCGCGCCGGGATTGCTGCGGGCATGGTGTGCGAAACGCTGACCATGATCCTGGTCGTCGTCTGGGCCCCCACCACCGCGCTGGGGCTGGATATCGTCTCGAAAATCGGTATTCCCATGATCCTGGGCAGCGTCTGCATCGGTTTTATCGTGCTGCTGGTGCAGAGCGTTGAAGGGGAAAAAGAGGCCAGCGCCGCCCGTCAGGCCAAGCTGGCGCTGGATATTGCCAACAAAACGCTGCCGCTCTTTCGCCACGTTAACGCGGAGTCGCTGCGCCAGGTCTGCGAGATTATCCGCCACGACATTCACGCTGACGCCGTCGCCATCACCAATATCGACCACGTGCTGGCCTACGTTGGCGTTGGGGAACACAACTATCGCGACAGTGATGACACCATTAGTCCGACCACCAGACAGGCGATCAACTACGGCAAAATCATTATTAAAAACAATGATGAAGCTCACCGAACGCCGGAGATTCACTCGATGCTGGTGATCCCGCTATGGGAGAAAGGCGTTGTGACGGGCACGCTGAAAATTTATTACTGCCACGCGCATCAAATCACCTCCACGCTGCAGGAGATGGCCATCGGCCTGTCGCAGATTATCTCTACCCAGCTTGAAGTCTCCCGGGCAGAACAGCTGCGCGAGATGGCAAATAAGGCAGAGCTGCGCGCGCTACAGAGCAAAATTAATCCCCATTTTCTGTTTAACGCGCTGAACGCTATCTCCTCTTCCATTCGTTTGAATCCGGACACCGCGCGCCAGCTGATTTTTAACCTGTCGCGCTATCTGCGCTACAACATCGAACTTAAAGATGACGAGCAGATCGACATCAAAAAAGAGCTGTATCAGATCAAAGACTACATCGCTATTGAGCAGGCGCGCTTTGGCGACAAGCTCACGGTGATTTACGATATTGATGAAGAGGTCAACTGCGTGATCCCGAGCCTGCTGATCCAGCCGCTGGTCGAAAACGCGATTGTTCACGGTATTCAGCCCTGTAAAGGCAAAGGGGTGGTCACCATCAGCATCACCGAAAGCGGCAACCGGGTGCGAATTGCCGTGCGCGATACCGGCCACGGGATTGATCCAAAAGTCATCGAACGCGTGGAGTCTAACGAGATGCCCGGGAATAAAATTGGGCTGCTGAACGTGCATCACCGGGTCAAGCTGCTTTACGGCGACGGGCTGCATATTCACCGTCTTGAACCAGGCACTGAAATCGCTTTTTACGTCCCGAATGAACGCTCCCCTGTTCATGCGGCGACATCTTTATTACCTCAGGGTGAGTAATATGAAAGTTATCATCGTTGAAGATGAAATACTGGCTCAACAGGAGCTCACCTGGCTTATCAAAAATCACAGCCAGATGGAGATTGTGGGTACGTTTGATGATGGTCTGGACGTGCTGAAGTTTTTGCAGCATAACCGGGTCGACGCCATTTTTCTCGATATCAATATTCCCTCGCTTGATGGCGTGCTGCTGGCGCAAAACATCAATCAGTTTGCCCATAAGCCGTTTATCGTTTTCGTTACCGCATGGAAAGAGCACGCCGTAGAGGCCTTCGAGCTGGAGGCGTTTGACTATATTCTTAAGCCTTACCAGGAGTCGCGGATTGTCAGCATGCTGCAAAAGCTTGAGGCCGCATGGCAGCAGCAGAGCGCCCCGGCTGCCGCCAGCCCGACGATACGCGAAAACGACACCATTAATCTGGTCAAAGATGAGCGCATCATCGTGACCCCGGTCAACGATATCTACTACGCCGAAGCGCACGAAAAGATGACGTTTGTCTATACGCGGCGTGAATCGTACGTAATGGCGATGAACATTACCGAATTCTGCAGCAAGCTGCCGGCAGCCCACTTTTTCCGCTGCCACCGTTCGTTTTGCGTCAATTTAAATAAGATCCGCGAGATCGAACCGTGGTTTAACAACACCTACATCTTGCGTCTGAAGGATTTGGATTTTCAGGTGCCGGTGAGCCGCAGCAAGGTGAAAGAGTTCCGCCAGCTGATGCACCTGTAGAGAAAGAGCCCTCTCCCGCGGGAGAGGGTAATGATGCGTCAGAGGATTTGACCGAGAACCTGACGCAGATGGGCACCCGAGCCCACCAGGCCTGGGTTATCATGCACGATGAGATAAACAGGAATGTCCTGTACGTAGCTTCTGAAACGCCCTTTATCTTCAAACCCGCCGCGGAAGCCGGAGGCTTTAAAGAAGTCGAGGAAGCGCGGCACGATCCCGCCCGCAATATAGACCCCGCCAAAGGTGCCCAGGGTCAGCGCCAGGTTGCCGCCGAACCGCCCCATAATGACGCAGAACAGCGACAGAGCGCGACGGCAGTCGATGCAGCTGTCCGCCAGCGCGCGTTCGGTGACGTCTTTCGGCTGCAGGTTTTCCGGCAGACGACCGTCCGATTTCACAATCGCGCGGTACAGGTTCACCAGCCCCGGTCCTGACAGGACGCGCTCGGCGGAAACGTGGCCGATCTCCGCGCGTAACTCTTCGAGGATAATGCCCTCTTCTTCGCTGTTTGGCGCAAAATCAACGTGGCCGCCTTCACCCGGCAGGCTCACCCAGCGCTGAGCAACATGCACCAGGTGCGACACGCCCAGGCCGGTACCGGCGCCGTAAACCGCAATCGGCTTGCCCTCGACCGGCTCAGCGCCGCCAAACTGAATCAGGTGCTCCGGCTTCAGCATCGGGATCGCCATGGACACCGCGGTGAAATCATTGATGATTTCCAGATGCGCAAAACCGAGATTCTTTTTCATCTCTGCGATGGAGAATGCCCAGGTATGGTTGGTCATTGCGACCCAGTCGCCGGTTATCGGGCAGGCAATGGCGATGCAGCCGTCTTCGACGCTCACCTGATGCTCTTCCAGATAGACGCGAACAACGGCCTCAAGGCTTGGGTAATCCAGCCCTGAGTAGGTTTTCGCCCGGGAAATTTCACCGCTACTTACATCGCATAATGCGAGACGCGCGTTCGTGCCGCCCACATCGCCTACCAAAGCATACTTTGTCATTCTTCTACTGCTCCGCTAAAGTCAGAATAAATCTTTGGGACACTGTAAATTCAAGGCGTGATAACAACAACGACCGGAAGGTGAATGCCCGTGGATTATCGATCTTCGTCACAGAATAACTTTACCGTTTCAGCACCTTTTGCACTATTGCCATAAGGCTTAATGTGCAAAGTAACGTCATCGCGTTTTGTACAAGGAAATCATCATGCTCCACCCGCGAGCCAGAACCATGCTGTTGCTGGCCATTCCGGCGCTGATCATCGGCGTGGCCTCAAGCCTGGTCCTTATCGTCGTGATGAAAGTCGCGTCGGTGCTGCAAACTCTCTTATGGACGGCGCTTCCTGCAAAACTGGGGGTCACCGCGGATTCGTCTGCGTGGATCATCCCGATGCTGACGTTAACCGGTATTGCGGTGGGCCTGGCGATCCGTTTTAGTCCCGGTCATGCCGGACCGGACCCGGCGCTGGAACCCCTGATTGGCGCCCCGGTTTCCCCTTCAGCACTGCCGGGGCTGATCGTCGCGCTGATAGTGGGCCTGGCGGGCGGCGTCAGTCTGGGCCCCGAGCACCCGATTATGGCGGTGAATATTGGCCTGGCGGTTTACCTTGGTTCACGCATTTTACCGCGCGTCGGCGCGCTGGACTGGACCATCCTCGCCTCCGCTGGCACCATCGGGGCGCTTTTCGGCACGCCTGTTGCCGCCGCTCTGATTTTTTCACAGACGCTCACCAGCAATGATGATGCCCCGCTCTGGGATAAACTTTTTGCTCCATTGATGGCCGCGGCAGCCGGCGCGCTGACGACCAGCCTGTTTTTCCATCCCCATTTCTCCCTCTCTCTGCCCCACTACGGAGAGATGCAGATAGCGGATATTTTCAGCGGCGCCATCGTCGTCGCGATAGCCATCGCGCTGGGGATGGTGGCGGTATGGTGTCTTCCGCGCCTGCACCGGCTGATGCATAAACTCAAACATCCGGTGCTGATTCTGGGTACAGGGGGATTAATCCTCGGGATTTTAGGCTCGATTGGCGGAACGGTGACGCTGTTCAAAGGTCTGGACGAGATGCAGCAGCTGGCCTTCAGCCAGGTGTTTAGCGTTTCCGATTACCTGCTGTTTGCCGTCATCAAGCTGGCGGCGCTGGTCGTCGCAGCCGCGTGCGGTTTCCGCGGTGGACGCATCTTCCCGGCGGTGTTTGTCGGCGTGGCGCTGGGGCTGATGCTGCACGAGCACGTCGACGCGGTTCCGGCGGCGATTACCGTTTCCTGCTCTATTCTGGGGCTGGTACTGGTGGTGACGCGCGATGCGTGGCTGAGCCTGTTTATGGCGGCGGTAGTAGTGCCGGATTCGACGCTGTTCCCGCTGCTTTGCATCGTGATGTTGCCCGCCTGGCTCCTGCTGGCGGGCAAACCGATGATGATGGCCTGGCGAAACGACAAGTAATCAGGCGCTATTGCGCGCTTCCAGCGCTTTGGTAATCGCCCCCAGCAGCGGCGGGATGTCCGCTTTTGGCAGCATAACCTCAATTAGCGAGAGCCGCTCGTGGTGCGCCACTTTTTCCAGCACGTCCGCCAGCTGCTCCGCTTCACTGACCCGCCAGCACTGAGCCTGAGGATCGAGGCTCAGGGCCTGCGGGATTTGCGTCCAGTTCCATAGCGCAATGTCGTTGTAACGCTGCTCCGGCCCGTGAATTGCCCTTTCAACCGTGTACCCTTCGTTGTTGAGCACCAGAATGATGGGGTGTTGTTTATCACGCAACATTGACCCGAGCTCCTGAATAGTCAGCTGCGCCGCGCCATCCCCCGTCAGCACAATCACGCGCCGGTTCGGGCAAGCCGTTTGTGCGCCGAACGCCGCGGCAAGGGTGTAGCCGATCGAGCCCCACAGCGGCTGGACGATAAAATTCACGTCGGCAGGCAAACGCAGGTCAATCGCGCCAAAGGCCGAGGTTCCTTGATCGGCAAGGATGATATCTCCCGGACGAATAAACGTTTGCAGCGTTTTCCAGAAATTATCCTGGGTAAGCGATCCTTCAGGCTGAGGGAAGGCCAGCGCGCTATGGGACAACGGAGCTGGTTTCTCGTGCACGTGCTGTTTGCACAGCTCCACCAGCGTTTCAATTGCCTGAAGCATGGGGATGCCGGTAAACCAGATATCACCGACGCGTGAAGCATGAGGCTGAACCTCTATCGTTTGCGACGGCGTTAACTGATGGGTGAAGCCAGCCGTCAGGGTATCGGTAAATCGCGTGCCGATGCACAGCAGCGTGTCCGCTCCCTCTATCGCCTCTTTTACCGGGCCGGCGCTTGCCGAACCGCTGTAGGTGCCGTAAAAACCGGCGTGACGTTCGTCGAATATGCCTTTGCCCATCAGCATCGTGGCGTGCGCCATCGGCACGTCCTTCACCCACTTCTGTAGCGCCTGCTTCAGCCCGTGGCGCAGAACAAGGAAATCCGCTAACAGCGCGGTACGCTTGCTGACAGCCAGTTTATTCTCTGCGGCATCCCGGAACGCTTTCAGGCAGGCGCTATCGGCATGGGCATGCCGAAGCGTGAGAGCGTTTACAGGCGGCGTGGCGGCTTTTTTTGCCACATCGGCAGGTAACATCAAATAGCCGGGGCGACGTTCCCGGAGCATCGTCGTCAGTACCCGGTCGATTTCATAACAGGCGTTTTGTTCGGTCAGGATCGCCTGTGCAACGGTGATCGGTTCGCTCATATGGTAAAAATGACGGAACTCACCATCGCCCAGCGTATGGTGCAGAAGTTCCCCTCTTTGCTGAGAAGCCGTACCCGGCGCCCCAACGATATGGAGTACCGGAACGTGCTCGGCATAGCTGCCCGCAATGCCGTTCATGGCACTTAACTCTCCTACGCCAAACGTCGTCAGCAGCGCGGCGAAGCCCTTACAGCGGGCATATCCGTCAGCGGCATAAGAGGCGTTTAATTCGTTGGCACAGCCCACCCAGCAGATATCCGGGCTGTCTATTACGTGGTCGAGAAACTGCAGGTTATAGTCGCCCGGCACGCCAAACAGATGATCGGCTCCACAATCTGTAAGACGGTCCAGCAGGTAATCGGCGACGCAGTACGGGGTACGCATAAACAGGTATCCTTCTAATGTTGACCTCACCTTGAGTATTAAATAAGCGTGATGGCTGTCCAGAATTGCCGACAAGAAGGCTATGGAAAGAATGCTTTACAAAAAAGGCTGCGCTATGCTGCTTTTTTTCACGTTAATGTAAACGTATACACTGTTTGTTCTCTTCAGCGCGAGGGGTCATAAAAATGGGTTATCAGCCGGACAAAAGTCGTTATCAGACAATGGAGTATCGCCGCTGCGGGCGAAGCGGGCTCAGGTTGCCCGCCGTCTCGCTCGGGCTGTGGCATAATTTTGGTGACGCCACGCTTCTCGAAAACAGCCGTCAACTTTTACAGCGCGCGTTCGATCTGGGTATTACGCATTTCGACCTTGCCAATAACTATGGTCCCCCGCCGGGGTCCGCCGAGCGTAATTTCGGCCGTATTTTGCAGGAGGATTTCCTCCCCTGGCGCGACGAGCTGATTGTCTCCACGAAAGCGGGATATACCATGTGGGACGGCCCTTACGGCGACTGGGGATCGCGCAAATATCTGCTGGCAAGCCTCGATCAAAGCCTGAAGCGCATGGGGCTGGAGTATGTCGATATCTTTTATCATCACCGTCCTGACCCGCAAACGCCGCTGCAGGAAACCATGAAAGCGCTTGACCATCTGGTGCGCCAGGGCAAAGCCCTGTATGTCGGGTTATCCAACTATCCTGCCGAGCTGGCGCGAAAAGCGATTGATATCCTTAACGATCTGGGCACACCCTGCCTGATCCACCAGCCGAAATACTCGATGTTCGAACGTGCGCCGGAAGAGGGTTTGCTGGATGTTCTGCAGGAAAAAGGGGTCGGCTGTATTCCCTTCTCGCCCCTTGCAGGCGGACAGTTGACCAACCGGTATCTTAACGGTATTCCCGCCGATTCCCGTGCGGCAAGCGGCAGTCAATTCCTTAATCCGAATCAGATCACCGAAGAGAAGCTGGAGAAGGTACGCAAGCTAAACGCCCTGGCGGAAAGCCGCGGCCAGAAACTCTCGCAGATGGCGCTGGCCTGGGTGTTACGCCATGAGGAGGTGACCTCGGTGCTGATTGGGGCAAGTAAAGCGGCTCAGATTGATGACGCTGTGGGCATGCTGAAAAACCGCCATTTTTCCACTGAGGAGCTGGCGCGTATTAACGAAATCCTGAATAGCTCAAAATAAAACCATTTTTAGCAAAAAGTGCTCTCATTCAGCAATTCGGAGTTGAGGCGATGAAACGAGGCTTTACCAACTCGTAATATTGCGTTAACAGGCCCCACGAAGGCCCCGATCGTGAAGGAGAAAGAGTATGTTCAGGTCACTGATTCTTGCAGCGGTATTACTGGCTTCAGCCCCACTAGTCGCCACTGCGGGCGAAATCACCCTGTTGCCATCAGTAAAATTACAAATTGGCGATCGTGACGACTACGGCAGATACTGGGACGGTGGCTACTGGCGCGACCGTGACTACTGGAACCGTCATTATGAATGGCGTGGTGACCGCTGGCGCAGGCATGATAACGGCCTGCATCGCGGCTGGTATAAAAATAACGCCTATGAACGCGGCTACCGCGAAGGCTGGAACGATCGTGACGACCGCCGCGGCGGCTGGGGTCACGGCGGAAAAGGACGCGGTGGTCACGGCCACGGTCGCCATTAATGCAAAAAGGAGCCTCCCGGCTCCTTTTTCTTTTATAGCCCCAGCGCTGTACCAATCAACAGCCATAGGTTTAGCGCTACGACCACCACCACAATCGCCCAACCGGTTCGTTTTACCAGCGTCGTATTAACCAGTTCGCCCATCAGAGTTTTGTTGCTGGTGAAAATCAGCAGTGGCACCAGCGCCAGCGCAATACCAAAGCTCAGCAGCACCTGGCTCATCACCAGAATTCGCGTGGGATCGAGCCCCATCAGAATCACAACAAATGACGGCAGCATGGTGACAAAACGACGCACCCACAGCGGAATATGGAAACGCACAAAACCCTGCATAACCACCTGCCCTGCCAGCGTCCCCACGACCGTGGAAGAGAGGCCGGCAGCGACCAGGCTCAGACCAAATATCGTGGCAGCAGCATGGCTCAACAACGGCTCCAGCGTGAGATACGCCTGATCGAGATCGGCAATACCCGTATGACCGTTAAAGTGGAAAGCGGCAGCGGCGGTGGCCATCATCGCCAGATTCACAAAACCCGCGATGGTCATGGCGATAGCCACGTCCCATTTGGTTGCAGAATACCGCTCTTTGCGCGTCCCGCCGTGCAGATGCTGGGTCAGCGAGGAGTGCAAATAGATGACATGCGGCATGATGGTCGCCCCAAGTACCCCGGCGGCCAGGAACACCGCTTCCGAGGTTGGCAGGCTTGGGATCACCATGCCTTTCCCGAGCTGTGCCAGGTTCGGCTGTGAGAAAATCAGCTCAACGATGTACGCCGCAGCGACAAACAGCAGCAGACCACCAATGACCTTCTCCAGCGGTTTTTGCCCCCGACGCTGCAGCATCAGGATCAGGAACGTGGCAATCCCGGTCAGTACCGCCCCCTGTAACAGCGATACGCCCAGAATCAGCTTAAAGCCTATCGCCGCGCCGATAAACTCAGCGAGGTCGGTTGCCATGGCGATGATTTCTGCCTGAACCCAGTAGAGCCAGACCGCCGGACGCGGATAGTGGTCGCGGATTTGCTCCGCCAGGTTTTTCCCCGTGGCAATCCCCAGCTTTGCAGAGAGCATCTGAATCAGCATCGCCATCAGGTTAGCCCAGACGACCACCCACAGCAGCTTATAGCCGAAGCTGGCCCCGGCCTGAATATTGGTCGCAAAATTACCCGGATCGATATAGCCGATGGCAGCAATGAACGCAGGTCCCATTAATGCGAACCGCAACTTGCGCGCTGCTCTGCCACTGCTACCCTCTACGCGACTGTTTGTCATTCTCTGCCTCTGGAAATATAGCCTTTGCTATGTTTAATGCTATCAAAATGAGAATGATTATCAAGATCATTTGAGTGGTTTGAAATGATTTCTCTGATAGCTAAGAACGATAGATGGGCAGGTGGTGCGACATCACAGAATGTGAAAATGCACGGTCATTAGTGAAGCGTAGCACACAAACTTAACTTTTCACTCATTTACCTAACATAACAAAAATGTATTGTGGATCACTAATTTTGAGACTCGTCACAGGATGTAACTATAGTGTGCCCTTGATCTCGTTTTCTTTTCGCTTGTTACATAGAATGTGCACGAAAATTAAACCTGCCTCATATTTGGAGCAAATATGGACCGCGTCCTTCATTTTGTCCTGGCACTTGTTGTCGTTACTGCACTCGCATTGCTGGTCAGCACAGACCGCAAAAAAATTCGTATTCGTTATGTTGTCCAGCTGCTGGTCATTGAAGTTTTACTTGCGTGGTTCTTCCTGAACTCCAACGTAGGCCTCGGCTTCGTGAAAGGCTTCTCCGAAATGTTCGAAAAGCTGCTCGGATTCGCCAACGAAGGGACAAACTTTGTCTTCGGTAAAATGAACGACGAAGGTCTGGCGTTCTTCTTCCTGAAGGTACTGTGCCCCATCGTCTTCATCTCCGCGCTCATCGGTATTCTGCAGCATATCCGCGTTCTGCCGTTCGTTATTCGTGGAATTGGTTTCCTATTATCCAAAGTGAACGGCATGGGCAAGCTGGAATCTTTCAACGCCGTAAGCTCCCTGATCCTCGGTCAGTCTGAGAACTTCATCGCGTATAAAGATATCCTCGGCAAAATGTCCCGTAACCGCATGTACACCATGGCGGCAACCGCAATGTCTACCGTTTCCATGTCTATCGTGGGCGCGTATATGACCATGCTGGAGCCAAAATATGTGGTTGCAGCGCTGGTACTGAACATGTTCAGCACCTTTATCGTTCTGTCGATTATCAACCCGTACCGCGTTGACGCCAGCGAAGAGAACATCCAGATGTCTAACCTGCACGAAGGTCAGAGCTTCTTCGAAATGCTGGGTGAGTACATTCTGGCTGGTTTCAAAGTGGCGATTATCGTTGCCGCTATGCTGATCGGCTTCATTGCGCTGATTTCTGCGCTGAACGCCCTGTTCGCTGCGGTGTTGGGTATCTCCTTCCAGGGCATTCTGGGCTACATCTTCTATCCTGTTGCATGGGTGATGGGTGTTCCGGCTCACGAAGCGCTGCAGGTAGGCAGTATCATGGCGACCAAGCTGGTTTCTAACGAATTCGTTGCGATGATGGATCTGCAGAAAATCGCCAGCACGCTTTCTCCGCGCGCGGAAGGCATTCTGTCCGTATTCCTGGTTTCCTTCGCCAACTTCTCGTCCATCGGCATTATCGCCGGCGCGATTAAAGGCCTGAACGAAGAGCAGGGTAACGTGGTTTCTCGCTTTGGCCTGAAGCTGGTTTACGGCTCCACCCTGGTGAGCGTTCTGTCTGCTTCTATCGCAGCACTGGTACTGTAACGTTTACCGTTAAAACAAAAACCGGGAGTCTGGCTCCCGGTTTTTTTATGCCCGCAGTTCTTTAAGCGGTTTGGGTTTGCCTATCAGATAGCCCTGCAGATAGTCCACGCCAAAGCGAAGCAGCATCTCCCGCTGCGCCGGTGTTTCTACATATTCCGCGACAACGCACAGCGATTTTGTTTTCGCCAGATTACACATCGACTGGACGATCATCGCATCCATATCATCAGTGCAAATATCTTTAACAAAGCAGCCGTCAATTTTAATGATATCTGCCTGCAGACGTCTGAGACGCTCGTAGTTGGCATAGCCGGTGCCAAAATCATCAATGGCAATCCGGAAACCGTAATCCCTCAGCTGTTGAATATTATTGATGCTGCTGCCGGAATTAGAGAAGGCCTGCTCTTCAGTGATCTCAATCACCACGGTCTGAGGCGCAACGCCGTAGCGCTCAAACAGCGTACAAATCTCGGTCGCTACCTCCTGTTGCATAAGCGTGAGCGGCATCAGATTAACGGAGAAACGGGCCCCAGCCTGCTTCGCAGGGTGATCGCGCAGCCACTGCAGTAATTTTTCCATGACGCACATATCAAACCGGTGGCTGAGGTTGAACTGGGCAACCAGCGGAATAAAGCGATCCGGAGTGATGATCTCCCCTTCACTCTCCATACGCGTCAGAATTTCATAGTAGCCGCTACCGTCTGCCTTTTGGATCGGCTGCACGTATAAATGGAACCGATCCGTCTCAAGGGCATGCTTAATCCGCGCTAACATCAGAACACGCTCCGTTGTTTGCCCTGATGCTGCCTCCAGACTATTCGTCAGCGCAAGCACGTTGTGCCCCGCGCAAGATTGCTCAGCCAGCCAGCTCAGCTGCCCCAGCGTGTGATGTAAATTTTCACCGTTTTCCACCATCCCCCAGGAGGCACCAAACTCAATATCCAGCCCGGTGTTGTTCCAGAAAATCTTTCGGCTGTTCAGCCGATCGACTATATGCTGTAGACGCTCTGCAATTTCGGGCCCCAGCAATACAACCACCAGCTCGCTTCCGGGCAACTGGAACAGCATCTCATTCTTTTGCAAAAGCGGCTGCAGCGACGTGGCAATCGTTCGTTTGCAATGGACCCGCATGAGGATCCCGTAGTGGCGGCTCAAAAATTCCAGGTTATCCATGCGCAACAAACAAACTTTGGCCTCTGGATGCATCTCAAGATGCTCTTCCAGCGCACGAATATTGGGTAAACCGGTCAGCGGATCGGTGAGCGCCCTGCCCTGCCACCCCCGCTTCAGCCACTCGCTGCGCTGGTAAATCCGCGACATGTAAAGCAAGCAGATGGCAAAAGAGATCAGCACGGACAGAATAAAGGAGAGCGAATGGCCTGTTTCCACCCCGTTCAGGAAGTTGTAGTTGTAGGTCAACAGCAGAAGCGCTGAAGCAGCCCACAGCAGAGAGATAAGCGCGTAGGTCAGGCGGCTTATCGCAAGGGTAAAAAGAATAAAAATCAGCGGCATTAAATAGCCCGCAATAACGGGTGATTCAAAAGGCGCGCATAAAACGGCGAGGCTGAAGCCTAAAAGCATCAGCCAGACAAATATATATAATGAATTCTTGTGGAAAAACACGGGCTTCACGCTTCTCCGCCAGAAGGTGATGGCATAGCGGGGATTAATTATCATTCTTAACGGGTAATAGAACATCATGGTAAAAATCAGCGCCGCGCAAATCAGGCTTTGAATATCCACGACGTTATAAATTACCGTTCCTTCGCCGAAGAAAGTGGAGATAGTTACCGGGAAATCAAATAAATAGCCCGCCAAATACATCGACAGCTTAATGCCGACGGGAACGATAAAACCGAGCCAGAATATACGTAACCCGACGTGCTTGTTTGGGATGCAGTAGCGCCAGCGCTTGCCCAGCATGAGGCGCAGAAGGCCACACGCCGTGAACAATGCAAAAGTCTGACAAAACAGTAATACTGAATATTGTAGCGGCGCTAAATTAACATAAAATAAATTAGTGACAGTAAAACCTAACAAAATGGGAAGAACGGCACGGCGACCAAATAACAGAATTACCGCCAGCATTACGCTCAGGGGTAACCACGCTAAATAAACGTCGTGACCATTTACCATTGCACGGGGAGAGAGATAACGGGAAAAAGGAACCGCAATCAGGCATATCGCCAGGGCAATTATAAATATCTTTACATTATTGTACGTTTTTCTATTCATTAAGCTGATGAGATTATTATCCGTTCATTTTATTGACCGCATGGATAATAGGTTTATTAATTGCACGAATCAAGTTGAAGTCTATTTATAGACTGGTTTATTGATTTCGATTGAGGTCAGGTACAGGAATACCTTCTTTTTGATAACAAAAGCGGGGAAGGATTTTACAAACGGATAAAAAAAACCCTCGTCTTTTGACGAGGGTTTAAAATTTTGGTGGAGCTAAGCGGGATCGAACCGCTGACCTCTTGCATGCCATGCAAGCGCTCTCCCAGCTGAGCTATAGCCCCACATGTCACTTTACTAACCGCACTCTGTTGGGTTCAGAGTTTGGTGGAGCTAAGCGGGATCGAACCGCTGACCTCCTGCATGCCATGCAGGCGCTCTCCCAGCTGAGCTATAGCCCCATCGTAAAGCTGTCATGTTGACGGGCGGCATAATATGAATTCCGCCGCGGAGTGTCAACGGCAAAATCAATGACTGCAGTTCAATCGCCGAAAAATCATGCAAATGAATCACTTTGCGAGCCTGCTCGCAGTCATGAGTTAAGCCTGTCACGTTTTCATGTAAAACGGTGCTATAAAATGAGCCGTTAATTAACCCCACGGATATTCAGGAAATTGCATGATCAAGGAACGAATGACGCCGGAAGAGTTAGCCCTGCTCACTGGCTATAGCCGACAGACCATCAATAAATGGGTACGCAAAGAGGGTTGGATAACGTCACCTAAGCCTGGCGTCCAGGGGGGTAAAGCACGCCTGGTGCATGTGAACGAAAAGGTGCGTGACTTTATTCGCAGCGCACGCCGGGCAACGGAAACATCCGCTATGCCTGACGGCATCAGCACTGACGGTTCGCTTCATACCCTACTCGTGACGCTGGCCAATGAAATGACGCCGGAAGAGCAGAAGCAGATGACATCGCTGCTATTGCGGGAAGGGATTACCGGTTTGTTGCAACGTTTAGGGATTCGCGACCAGAATTAATATGAAAAGACTACGTAGCAAAATGACCACGGAAGAGCTGGCGGAGAATTTGGGTGTTGCCAGACAAACGGTAAATCGCTGGATACGGCAACAGGGGTGGAAAACCGAAGGACTCAATGGCGTAAAAGGCGGTCGGGCGCGGCTCATTCACGTTGATGCGCGCGTGAAGGAGCATATTATGAGCCTCCCGGCTATCCGTAACCGCCAGGCGGTTTATCATCTGGCCGAGGTAACCTCATCCTACAATGAACAGCCTTCACGTCTGCGTCCGGGCATTATCGAAACGCTGGAGAGTATGACCGAGCTTGAACAGCAGCGTCTGGATACCTTACTGAAGCGCGAAGGCATACGCGGTTTTCTTACTCGTCTGGGTATTGCTGAATGAAAGGCAAAAAAAACGGCAGGATACCCTGCCGTTTTTCTTATAGATGGCTTAATTACTGCTGATTTTCACGTTCTGCAATAAAATCCAGCGCCTTGTTGATGCGCGCCACGCTGCGTGACTTGCCGATGGCATGGACAGTCACGTCCAGCGCCGGAGACTGACCCGCACCGGTTACCGCAACGCGCAGCGGCATGCCGACTTTGCCCATGCCGACTTCCAGTTCGTCTGCGGTCGCCTGAATGGCGTGATGCACATTCTCAGCGTTCCACTCGGTGAGCGCAGCCAGCTTGTCACGCACCACTTCCAGCGGCTGACGCGCAACCGGGCGAAGGTGCTTCTTCGCGGCGTCGGCGTCAAACTCATCAAACTCTTCATAGAAGTAGCGGCAGCTTTCGGCAATTTCTTTCAGCGTTTTGCAGCGCTCGCCGAGCAGTTTAACCAGATCCGCCAGCTCAGGGCCGGTGCGGGTATCAATATTTGCCTGCTCAATGTGCCACTGCAGGTACGTCGCCACATATTCCGGCGGCATGGTATTGATGTAGTGATGGTTCAGCCACAGCAGCTTGTCGGTGTTGAATGCGCTGGCAGATTTGCTCACAGAGCTCAGAGAGAACAGCTCGATCATCTCTTCGCGGCTGAAGATCTCCTGGTCGCCGTGAGCCCAGCCCAGACGCACCAGATAGTTCAGCAGCGCTTCCGGCAGATAGCCATCGTCGCGATACTGCATGACGCTGACCGCACCGTGACGTTTAGACAGCTTTTTACCGTCGTCGCCGTTGATCATGGAGACGTGCGCGTAGACCGGAACAGGTGCATTCAGCGCTTTCAGGATGTTGATCTGGCGCGGAGTATTGTTGATATGGTCTTCACCGCGGATAACGTGGGTAATTTCCATATCCCAGTCATCAACCACAACGCAGAAGTTATAGGTTGGGGATCCGTCGGTGCGGCGAATGATCAGATCGTCCAGCTCCTGGTTGCTGAATTCGATCGGGCCACGGATCTGGTCGTCGAAAATCACCGAGCCATCCTGCGGGTTAGCAAAACGCACCACGCAAGGCTCATCAGCGGCATGCTCGCTATGATCGTGGCGGCAGCGGCCGTCATAACGCGGTTTTTCACCGTTCGCCATCTGCTCTTCACGCAGCGCATCCAGACGCTCTTTGGAGCAGTAGCACTTATACGCCGTACCCGCGACCAGCATCTCATCGATGACAGCGTTATAGCGGTCAAAACGTTTGGTCTGGAAATACGGGCCTTCGTCCCACTGCAGGTTCAGCCAGTTCATACCATCCATAATGGCTTCAATTGCTTCCGGCGTGGAGCGCTCAAGATCGGTGTCTTCTATACGCAGCACGAACTCACCTTTGTTGTGGCGTGCAAAAAGCCAGGAATAGAGAGCAGTACGAGCACCACCGACGTGCAGATAGCCTGTCGGGCTCGGCGCGAAGCGAGTTTTGATTTTCATGAAATGGCCTTACGTTATAAAGATGCCGGCAATCGGCAAATCCCGGGGAAAAAACGATGGGCAATATTCTATCACTGTGGGGGGATTCCTCAATGTCGATCCCTTTATCGTGGCGGAGTTTGCTGTTTTTGTTTAGAAATCATGCGCCACCGCCCGTTTTGCGATCGTTTTGTTTAATTTTACGACGAACGAATAAAAACTTTAGAAAATGCGTTGACTCATTTTCAACTCTCCCTATAATGCGACTCCACACAGCGGGGGTGATTAGCTCAGTTGGTAGAGCATCTCCTTTACACGGAGGGGGTCGGCGGTTCGAGCCCGTCATCACCCACCATCTACTTAGGTAGACTCGCAGTGTAGATAAGAATTGAGATTGGGCGATTAGCTCAGTTGGTAGAGCATCTCCTTTACACGGAGGGGGTCGGCGGTTCGAGCCCGTCATCGCCCACCATTCTCACCTTATCGCAGCAGTTCCGAAATGGGCGATTAGCTCAGTTGGTAGAGCATCTCCTTTACACGGAGGGGGTCGGCGGTTCGAGCCCGTCATCGCCCACCATTTCGGGTCGTTAGCTCAGTTGGTAGAGCAGTTGACTTTTAATCAATTGGTCGCAGGTTCGAATCCTGCACGACCCACCAATGTAAAAAAGCGCCCTAAAGGCGCTTTTTTGCTATCTGTAATATAATCGGGTGTTGATCGTATAAGCCCCGAACCAACTCCCCAGATATGGCAGTTTTCCTCAAGCTAATCCCGTCGGTGCCGATACCTCTGTTTTATAGCGCGAGGAAAAAGTATGACGACCATTCAGGCTTCAACCCAACCCATTCAAACCAGCGGCGGCGGGAGCGGCGCTTCCGGCAGTAACGATATCGCGGCGCAAATCAGCCGCATTACCGATAAGATCAAAAAGCTGACCCAGCAGTTAAAAGAGCTGGCAAACAGCTCCGGCAGTGCAGATGAGAAGAAGAAGCAGCAGGAACTGATTCAGACCCAGATCAAAGTGCTGCAGGCGCAGCTCGCGGCGCTGCAGCGCCAGCAGGCCGAAGAGGCCCAGAAAAAGCAGGATCAAAAGATGGGCAAAGTGGAAGGGGTTAACAGCCCGTCAGACAATCATCAGATTGATATCTACATCTAATCGTCTGATGCGTTAAACAGTGGGTCGCGTATGCGGGCCTCGGTTAATCGTTGTGCCTGGATACGCACCACTTCCCAGATAGCCTGCGCCGCACCCGAGAGTGAGCGATTTTTTCGCCGCACCAGCATCAGCTTTCGCTCGACAACGGGCGTCAGCCGCTTCACCGCCAGCCGGTTTCCCTGCGGCAGGGGAAGCGCCAGGGCGGGCAGCACGCTGATGCCAATTCCGGCTTCCACCATGGGAAACAGCGTGGCCGGGTGACCTATCTCCTGCACGATCGTTGCGTTAACGCCCTGATTCACCAGCGCGGAATCAATCAGCGGACGGCTGCCTGAGGCATAATCCTGCAATACCAGGTTCGCCCCCTGCAGGGACTGCCAGCTGACCTCCGGCAACGCTGCCAGCGGATCGTCATCACGGCAGAGCAGCAAAAAGGGCTCAGAAAGAACGCTTTCGCATTCCAGATCGCTCACCTGGCCGGGGTCGATCACAATACCAAAATCCACATCCCCCTGGCGGATGCTCTCCAGCACCCACTGCTGCGGCCTGTCATGCAGAACAAAATCAATATCAGGGTAGCGATGGTTTCCCTCGGCGATACACTGCGGGATAAGGTGCGCGGATATCGTCTGGCTGGCCGCAACCCGCACGGTGCCCGACAGCTGCTGTCCCAGCCTCCCCACGTCTCTGAGCGTGCTGTTGAGCTCATCCAGCAGCCGTTCGAGGCGCAGGGCCAGCTGCTGTCCCGCTTCGGTCAGGACCACTTCGCGCGTGGTGCGGTCAAGCAGCCTAACGCCGGTCTGATTTTCCAGCTCTTTCACGCTGTGGCTGACCGCCGACTGGCTCAGGCCAATCATCTCCCCTGCCCGGCTGAAGCTGCGGGCATGGGCGACGGTGACGAAAATGCGAAGCTGGCGTAGGGAATAATTCATCTGTTTAATTCATGAATGGATGCAATAAATCAATTTTATTTCTCAAATGGAAAAAAGCACAATAGCGACATCTGTTTTCAGGAGTCATTATGAAACTATTTCGTATTCTTGATCCGTTTACGCTTACGCTGGTGGCTACCGTTTTACTGGCCTCGTTCTTACCCGCCCGCGGCGGTTTCGTCCCGTTTTTTGAGGGGCTGACGACGGCCGCCATCGCGCTGCTGTTCTTTATGCACGGCGCAAAACTCTCCCGCGAAGCGATTATCGCTGGCGGTAGCCACTGGCGACTGCACCTCTGGGTAATGTGCAGCACGTTCATTCTGTTCCCGATCCTCGGGGTGCTGTTTGCCTGGTGGGCGCCGGTTAACGTCGACCCGGCGCTCTACACCGGTTTCCTGTATCTCTGTATTCTCCCGGCCACCGTGCAGTCCGCTATTGCCTTTACCTCTCTTGCCGGAGGGAACGTTGCGGCCGCGGTCTGCTCGGCATCGGCATCCAGCCTGTTAGGGATTTTCGTCTCCCCGCTGCTGGTGGGCCTGCTGATGAACATGCACGGCGCGGAAGGTAACCTTGAGCAGGTCGGCAAAATCTGCCTGCAGCTGCTGCTGCCGTTTGTTCTCGGGCATCTCTCGCGTCCGTGGACCGGGGCGTTTGTGGCGAAGCACAAGAAATGGATCTCCAAAACCGACCAGTCGTCGATTCTGCTGGTAGTCTATTCCGCCTTCAGCGAAGCGGTCGTGAACGGGATCTGGCATAAGGTGGGCGCAGGCTCGCTGCTGTTTATCGTGGTGGTCAGCCTCGTTCTGCTGGCAATTGTCATTGCGGTAAACGTTTTTGTGGCGCGCAAATGCGGCTTCAGCAAAGCCGATGAGATCACCATTGTCTTCTGCGGCTCCAAAAAGAGCCTGGCGAACGGCATCCCGATGGCGAACATTCTGTTCCCCACCTCGATGATCGGGATGATGGTGCTGCCGCTGATGATTTTCCACCAGATCCAGCTGATGGTCTGCGCGGTGCTGGCGCGTCGCTACAAGCGCCAGACGGAAAAACTGGCGCAGGAAGAGACCCGCGCCGCGAAGGCTTAAGGACGCTTCAGGGGCTGCACCAGCTGGGTCAGCCCCTCGGTTTTAATCAGTAGCGTAATAGCCATCAGCTCGCCCAGTCGCCCTGCAGGAAATTCATCCTTGCGGGCAAACCACAGCAGATACTCCTCCGGCAAATCGATCAGCCTGCGGCCCTTATATTTACCGAACGGCATCTCCGTATTGGCTATCTCAACGAGCTGCTCTTTCTCCACGTTACTCTCCTAACAGACGCATCATTTCCGCTTCGTCGATAACTTCAATGCCGAGCTCCTGGGCTTTCGCCAGCTTCGACCCCGCCGCTTCCCCGGCAATCACCAGGTCGGTTTTCTTCGACACGCTGCCCGCCACTTTGGCCCCCAGCGCCACCAGACGCGCTTTTGCATCATCGCGTGAAAGCTGGCTGAGGCTACCGGTTAGCACCACGGTTTTACCGGCAAATGGACTGTCGATCTCTTCGGCGTTGACCACCACCGGCGCGGGCCATTTAATGCCCTCTTCCAGCAGCTTGCCGATGACCTCGCGGTTGCTCTCTTCGGCAAAAAAGTTAAAGACGTGCGTGGCGACGACGATGCCGACGTCCGGCACTTTCTGCAGCTCGTCGATGCTTGCCTTTTCCAGTGCCTCCAGCGTACCAAAGTACGCGGCTAAACCTGCCGCCGTCGCTTCGCCGACTTCACGAATGCCCAGCGCGTACAGGAAGCGGGCGAAGGTCGTCTCTTTCGCCGCTTCCAGCGCGTTAACCACGTTCTGGGCTGACTTCGGCCCCATGCGATCCAGGCCGGTCAGTTTGCCCGCCGTCAGCCTGAACAGATCCGCTGGCGTATGGACATACTCTTTCTCAACCAGCTGATCGATAATCTTGTCGCCCATGCCGTCAACGTCCATTGCGCGGCGGGAGACGAAGTGCTTAAGCGACTCTTTACGCTGCGCACCACAGATCAGGCCGCCCGTACAGCGGGCCACCGCTTCGCCTTCCACGCGCTCTACGTCAGAGCCGCATACCGGGCAGTGGGTCGGGAAGACGACCTCGCGCGTATCGTCAGGACGCTCTGACTCAACAACGTTCACCACCTGCGGGATAACATCGCCCGCGCGGCGAATCACCACTTTGTCACCAATGCGCAGGCCCAGGCGTTCGATTTCATCGGCGTTATGCAGCGTAGCGTTACTCACCAGCACGCCCGCGACCTGCACCGGCTCCAGCCGTGCGACCGGGGTAATCGCGCCCGTACGCCCCACCTGGAACTCCACGTCGCGAACGAAGGTCATCTGCTCCTGGGCAGGGAACTTAAACGCCACCGCCCAGCGCGGCGCGCGCGCCACAAAGCCCAGCTGCTCCTGCAGCGCCAGCGAATTGACCTTGATGACAACGCCATCAATATCAAAGCCGAGCGTCGGGCGGTCCTCTTCCACTTTGTGGTAGAACGCCAGCACCGCTTCCGGCGAGTCGCAGAGCTGAACGCGGTTGCTCACCGGCAGGCCCCAGGCTTTAAACTGCAGCAGACGCCCGAGGTGCGTATCCGGTAGTTCGCCGCCCTCCAGAATACCGACGCCGTAGCAGAAGAAAGTAAGCGGACGCTTCGCCGTAATGCGCGGGTCAAGCTGGCGCAGAGAGCCTGCCGCCGCGTTACGCGGGTTAGCAAACACTTTCCCACCGGTGCGACGCGCTTCTTCATTGATCTTTTCGAAGCCCGCCTGGGGCAGGAATACTTCCCCGCGCACTTCCAGACGCGCAGGAATGTTGTCCCCCTGCAGTTTCAGCGGGATCGCGCGAATGGTGCGCACGTTGGTGGTGATGTCTTCCCCCGTTGTGCCGTCGCCACGCGTGGCGGCGCGCACCAGCACGCCGTTTTCATAGAGAAGGCTGACCGCCAGGCCGTCGAGCTTCAGCTCGCAGCACCAGGTGAGGGAATCGCTGCTTTTCAGACGGTCCTGCACGCGCTTGTTAAACGCGAGGAAGCTCTCTTCATCAAAGACGTTATCCAGCGACAGCATCGGTACTTCGTGACGCACCTGGCTGAATGCCCCCAGCGGCTCGGCGCCGACGCGCTGGGTCGGGGAATCCGGCGTAATCAGTTCCGGGTGCTGCGCCTCCAGCTCGCGCAGCTCGCGCATCAGCCGGTCATACTCCGCATCCGGCACTTCCGGTGCGTCCATAACATGATAGAGATATTCATGATGGCGAAGCGTGGTTCGCAGTTCAGTGAGTTGTTGTTCGATTGAGTCCATATCGCACCATCAATGAGAAAAAACCCCCGACAGGCGGGGGTTGAGGAGGAGTTGAAGTAAACGCGACGATTACGCGTTGGCTTCCTTAACTTCGCGGATGCGGTCCTGATACTCGCGCAGCTTCTGCGGGGTCATCATTCGACGCTGATCGTCGAGCACCACACCACCTACTTCATCAGCGATGTGCTGCGCGGACTGCAGCATCAGCTTGAAGTTTTGCAGCTCATCGCCGTAGGACGGCACCTGCATAAAGATAGTGACACCCGGCGTCACAAAATCACCGGTCATTTCCGGATCGAAGGTGCCTGGGTTGACCATATTGGCCAGGCTAAACAGCGCCGGGCCGCTACCGTCAGGGCTCAGGTGGCGATGGAAAATATTCATATCGCCAAACTTGAAGCCTGCCTGTTGAATACTGTTGAGCAGCACGTCACCGTTGAGATGGCTGCCGTGATGCGCGGCCACGTTCATGATGATCACCGCTTCTTTACGCTGCGGCTTTTCAACAACCGGTTCAGGCTCGACGACCGGCTCTGGCTCAACGTGCGGAGCCGGAGCGGGCTGCGGCGCAGGCTGTACATGAACAGGCTGCTGCGGCTGTTGTACCGGCTGCGCAGGCTGCTGTTGCGTGGGCTGCTGCACAGGTTGGTGTTGAACCGGCTGTGGCGCAGCGGGCTGCTGTTGCACAGGCGGTTGCGGCGGCTGACGCACAGGTTCTTCCACTGGCTGCGGCGCTGGCTGGCGCGGCTGGGCAGAGGCATACGGCGGTTGATACTGGTGCTGCGGAGCGCGGGGGGCTTCATGCTCCCCATGAGCCGCGCCGGGCGCAGTATTGACCCGATGAACACGAACTTCACCCACGCCGTCGTCGTCGCTACCGGTGATGTCATCTTCAGTGTCATCATCATCACGACTGGACTTCATGCGCTTCAGTGGGCGATCGCGAAACATCGAGGAACGCTCTTTACGGCTGGTCCAGAAACCATGTACCAGTAAAGCGATTATGGCGATCGCGCCAACAATGATTAATATCAGACGCAAATCCTGCATCATTATATTCTCTGTTGTTCTAACACCTTGCCACCACGGCAAACATTTACTCACTAAGAGTATTTGCCGTTTACGTCAAGTGCAAGTGTGTGCAGAGCATTCGCAGCATAAAGATGAAGTAAATTGTGCTTTTTGCTGGTTTTTCGAACATTTCCGAACTGGTCATTGGTCCGCAAGTGGATAATATAGGCGGGCAATTCCACTGGTTGTGAAAAAAGGAGTACAGCCTGGTTATGGTTTCAACATCGTCTTCTCCCCCGCGCAGCGGCGTCTGGTATTTCTCTCAGGGCTGGAAACTGGTTTCACTGCCGGGTATCCGTCGCTTCGTCATTCTGCCGCTGTTGATCAACATCATTCTGATGGGCGGCGCGTTCTGGTGGCTGTTCACAAAGCTTGAAAGCTGGATCCCGTCGCTGATGAGCCACGTGCCGGACTGGCTGCAGTGGCTTAACTACCTGCTCTGGCCGGTGGCGGTTATCTCCGTGCTGCTGGTATTCGGCTATTTATTCTCAACGATTGCGAACTGGATAGCCGCGCCGTTTAACGGCCTGCTGGCGGAACAGCTGGAGGCGCGGCTTACCGGCGCGACGCCACCGGACACGGGCGTACTGGGGATCGTGAAAGATATCCCGCGCATTATGAAGCGCGAGTGGCAGAAGTTTGCCTGGTACCTCCCCCGCGCGGTTGTACTGCTTGCCCTCTACTTTGTCCCCGGCATTGGCCAGACGGTTGCGCCGGTGCTGTGGTTCCTGTTCAGCGCCTGGATGCTGGCCATCCAGTACTGTGACTATCCGTTCGATAACCACAAGGTGCCGTTTAAAGCGATGCGCACGGCCCTGCGCACCCGGAAGGTCGCCAATATGCAGTTTGGCGCGCTGACCAGCCTGTTCACCATGATTCCCTTCCTTAACCTGTTCATCATGCCGGTTGCGGTTTGCGGCGCGACGGCGATGTGGGTGGACTGCTACCGTGCTAAGCACGCGTTATGGAAATAATGCAAAAATGTGTAAAGCAGGGGTGGCTTATGCCGCCCCTTATTCCATACTGATCCCCATTATTTCCTTGCAGTATATAGATATGCGAATTCCTTACTTCCCCCTACCTGCTTAGCAGGTATGCTGGGTCGGTATCCCAATTTCATACAGTTAAGGACAGGCCATGAGTAAGATTTATGAAGACAACTCGCTGACTATCGGTCATACGCCCCTGGTTCGACTGAACCGTATCGGTAATGGACGCATTCTGGCGAAGGTCGAATCACGCAACCCGAGCTTCAGCGTAAAATGCCGCATCGGTGCAAACATGATTTGGGATGCTGAAAAACGCGGCGTGCTGAAGCCTGGCGTTGAGCTGGTGGAACCGACCAGCGGTAACACCGGTATCGCTCTGGCCTATGTTGCTGCCGCACGCGGCTACAAGCTGACCCTGACCATGCCGGAAACCATGAGCATCGAACGTCGCAAATTGCTCAAAGCGCTGGGGGCGAACCTGGTCCTGACCGAAGGCGCGAAGGGTATGAAAGGTGCCATTCAGAAAGCGGAAGAGATCGTGGCCAGCGATCCGGCAAAATACCTGCTGCTACAGCAGTTCAGCAACCCGGCTAACCCTGAAATTCACGAGAAGACCACCGGCCCGGAAATCTGGGAAGATACTGACGGCCAGGTTGACGTATTTATCTCCGGCGTCGGCACCGGCGGCACGCTGACCGGCGTGTCTCGCTATATTAAAGGCACAAAAGGTAAAAAAGAGCTGATTACCGTTGCCGTTGAACCAACCGACTCACCGGTTATCACCCAGGCGCTGGCGGGTGAAGAGCTCAAGCCAGGCCCGCATAAAATTCAGGGTATTGGCGCAGGCTTTATTCCGGGTAACCTGGATCTGAAGCTGATCGATAAAGTGGTCACCATCACGAACGAAGAAGCCATCTCTACCGCGCGTCGTCTGATGGATGAAGAAGGCATTCTGGCGGGTATCTCTTCCGGTGCGGCCGTTGCGGCAGCGCTCAAACTTCAGGAAGATGAAGCCTTTACCAATAAGAATATTGTGGTTATCCTTCCGTCCTCGGGTGAGCGTTACTTGAGCACCGCACTGTTTGCCGATCTGTTCACGGAAAAAGAGCTGCAACAGTAGTGCCAGTATGTTAATAACGCGTAAAAAAGCACCTTTTCGGGTGCTTTTTTGTGGCCTGCTTCAAACTTTTGCCCCTCCTGGCATTGCTTCACCCCGTTGTGTCTGGTATTTAAACCAGCAATTATTTTGAAGCGTGAAATTAATCAGTGAACGAAATAGCCTTGCTGAATCGATTTTATGATTTGGTTCAAGTCTTCCTTTCGCTGCATAATGTTTAATGACGATTGAAACGTCAGCGCTAACAATACAGGCTAAAGTTGAGCCGCCAGGCTAGACTTTAGTTCCACAACACTAAACCTATAAGTTGGGGAAATACAATGTTCCAGCAAGAAGTTACCATTACCGCTCCGAACGGTCTGCACACCCGCCCTGCTGCTCAGTTTGTTAAAGAAGCGAAAGGCTTCACTTCTGAAATCACTGTAACTTCCAACGGCAAAAGCGCTAGCGCAAAAAGCCTGTTCAAACTGCAGACTCTGGGCCTGACTCAGGGCACCGTTGTCACCATCTCTGCTGAAGGTGAAGACGAGCAGAAAGCAGTTGAGCATCTGGTTAAACTGATGGCTGAGCTCGAGTAAGTTTACGGGTTCTTTTAAATATCAGTCACAAGTAAGGTAGGGTTATGATTTCAGGCATTTTAGCATCCCCGGGTATCGCTTTCGGCAAAGCACTGCTGCTGAAAGAAGACGAGATCGTCATCGACCGGAAAAAAATTTCTGCCGACAAGGTTGATCAGGAAGTTGAACGTTTTCTGAGCGGTCGTGCCAAGGCATCTGCGCAACTGGAAGCGATCAAAACTAAAGCTGGCGAAACTTTCGGTGAAGAAAAAGAAGCCATCTTCGAAGGGCACATCATGCTGCTCGAAGATGAGGAGCTGGAGCAGGAAATCATAGCCCTGATTAAAGATAAAGGCATGACGGCCGACGCGGCTGCGCATGAAGTTATCGAAGGTCAGGCAACTGCCCTGGAAGAGCTGGATGATGAATACCTGAAAGAGCGTGCGGCTGACGTACGTGACATCGGTAAGCGCCTGCTGCGCAACATCCTGGGCCTGGCCATCATCGACCTGAGCGCGATTCAGGATGAAGTGATCCTGGTTGCCGCTGACCTCACCCCGTCTGAAACCGCACAGCTGAACCTGAAAAAGGTTCTCGGTTTCATCACCGACGCGGGTGGCCGTACCTCCCACACCTCTATCATGGCGCGTTCTCTGGAACTGCCTGCCATCGTGGGTACCGGTAGCGTCACCTCTCAGGTGAAAAACGGCGACTATCTGATTCTGGATGCCGTAAACAATCTGGTTTACGTCAACCCAACTAACGAAGAGATCGAAAAACTGCGCGCGGTTCAGGAGCAGGTTGCGACTGAAAAAGCGGAACTCGCTAAGCTGAAAGACCTGCCAGCCATCACGCTGGACGGCCATCAGGTAGAAGTGTGCGCAAACATCGGTACCGTACGCGACGTTGATGGCGCTGAGCGCAACGGTGCGGAAGGTGTAGGTCTCTACCGTACAGAATTCCTGTTCATGGACCGTGACGCGCTGCCAACTGAAGAAGAGCAGTTTGCTGCGTATAAAGCCGTCGCAGAAGCGTGTGGCTCACAGGCGGTTATCGTCCGCACCATGGACATCGGTGGCGACAAAGAGCTGCCGTACATGAACTTCCCGAAAGAAGAGAACCCGTTCCTGGGCTGGCGTGCCGTGCGTATCGCGATGGATCGTAAAGAGATCCTGCGTGACCAGGTTCGCGCTATCCTGCGTGCCTCCGCTTTCGGTAAGCTGCGCATCATGTTCCCGATGATCATCTCTGTTGAAGAAGTGCGTGCACTGAAAAAAGAGATCGAAATCTACAAACAGGAACTGCGCGACGAAGGTAAAGCCTTTGACGAGTCAATTGAGATCGGCGTGATGGTGGAAACACCAGCGGCGGCGACCATTGCGCGTCATTTAGCCAAAGAAGTTGATTTCTTTAGTATCGGCACCAATGATTTAACGCAGTACACCCTGGCAGTTGACCGTGGTAATGATATGATTTCACATCTCTACCAGCCAATGTCACCGTCCGTACTGAACTTGATCAAGCAAGTTATTGATGCTTCTCATGCAGAAGGTAAATGGACTGGCATGTGTGGTGAGCTTGCAGGCGACGAACGTGCTACACTTCTGTTGCTGGGTATGGGTCTGGACGAATTCTCTATGAGCGCCATTTCCATCCCGCGCATTAAGAAGATTATCCGTAACACGAACTTCGAAGATGCGAAGGTGTTAGCAGAGCAGGCTCTTGCTCAACCGACAACGGACGAGTTAATGACGCTGGTTAACAAGTTCATTGAAGAAAAAACAATCTGCTAATCCACGAGATGCGGCCCAAATTACTGCTTAGGAGAAGATCATGGGTTTGTTCGATAAACTGAAATCTCTGGTTTCTGATGATAAGAAAGACTCCGGAACTATTGAGATTGTTGCTCCGCTCTCCGGCGAGATCGTCAACATCGAAGACGTGCCGGATGTAGTGTTTGCTGAGAAAATCGTTGGTGATGGCATTGCTATCAAACCAACTGGCAACAAAATGGTTGCTCCAGTTGACGGCACCATCGGTAAAATTTTTGAAACCAACCATGCGTTCTCTATCGAATCTGATAGCGGTATCGAACTGTTCGTTCACTTCGGTATCGACACCGTTGAACTGAAAGGCGAAGGCTTCAAACGTATCGCGGAAGAAGGCCAGCGTGTTAAAGTTGGCGACCCGGTGATTGAATTCGATCTGCCACTGCTGGAAGAAAAAGCCAAGTCTACCCTGACGCCGGTTGTTATCTCCAACATGGACGAAATCAAAGAACTGATCAAACTGTCTGGCAGCGTCACCGTGGGTGAAACCCCGGTTATCCGCATCAAGAAGTAATTCTTGCCGCACGGTAAAATGGCGCCTTCGGGCGCCATTTTTGTTTATGCAGGAAGGATAAGCTCGTCGTAGCCTTTCGACTGGGTATAGAGCATTACGTCAGTCACCCGATCGCCGGCCATGCGAATGGCATCGGCAACGGTTTTCCCCTCAACAATCCCGCTCACCAGCTCTGAACAGAACAGATCCCCCGTCCCTTTCAGATCGGTTTCTACGCGCGGATGCGCGCTGACGGTAACGCCCTCATGCGTCACCAACACTACGTGGATGTTTTGCGGATCGTCAGCGACCGGCGCGCTGGTGATCGCCACCCATTTCAGAGTGTCAGAGAGCAATCCCTGCGCGGCGGCAATAGCGCTTTCCGGCGTCCGGCACGCCTTACCGCTTAACACTTCCAGCTCATAAACGTTTGGTGTAATCCCCTGCGCCAGCGGAAGCAGGTGCTCCCGGTAGGCTTCCGGAATATCGGGCTTGACGTACATTCCGCTGTCGATATCGCCGATAACCGGGTCGACCAGCACCAGCAGGTCAGGATGCTGCGCTTTGACCGCCTTCAGCCACTGCGCCAGCAGCGCGATCTGGCTGGCGCTGCCCATGTAACCGGTAGTGACCGCTTTAAGCTCGCGCAGGATCTCTCGCTCTTCCAGCGCCTTCAGGTAGCCGCTGAACCACTCGTCGGGGATCACCCCGCCGTAGAAGGTGTCGTAGTGCGGCGTGTTGCTAAACAGCACCGTCGGCACGGCGGTGACGTTCAGCCGGTGGGTACGAATGTTGGGCACCGCAATGCTGTTCCCCACGCTGCCGTAAACCACCTGCGACTGCACCGCGACAATGTCGGTTTGCTGCGCCCGGGTGTTATCCCGGAATAGAATCATCTCCATGACGCTTAAATCCCCGCCCCCTGCGAATAACTCTCTTCACCAAAGACGCCGGTAGACAGATAGCGATCGCCGCGGTCGCAGATAATCGCCACCACGACCGCACCGGGGTTTACCTGCGCCACGCGCAACGCACCCGCTACCGCGCCCCCCGAGCTGACCCCGCAGAAGATGCCTTCACGCACGGCCAGTTCACGCATGGTATTCTCCGCCTCGCGCTGATGAATATCCAGCACCTGATCCACCAGCTGCGCATTAAAAATGCCCGGCATATACTCCGCCGGCCAGCGGCGAATGCCCGGAATGCTGCTCCCCTCTTCCGGCTGCAGGCCAACGATGGTGACGGCTTTCTCCTGCTCGCGCAGAAAACGCGACACGCCGGTAATGGTGCCGGTGGTGCCCATGCTGGAGACGAAATGGGTAATGCGCCCGTCGGTTTGCTGCCAGATTTCCGGCCCGGTGGTGGTGTAGTGCGCGTACGGGTTGTCCGGGTTATTGAATTGATCGAGCAGCTTACCTTCGCCGCGCTCGGCCATCTCTAACGCTAAGTCGCGCGCGCCTTCCATCCCCTGCTCTTTGGTCACCAGAATCAGCTCGGCCCCGTAGGCGCGCATGGCGGCGCGGCGCTCCTGGCTCATGTTGTCCGGCATCAGCAGCTTCATGCGGTAGCCTTTCAGCGCCGCAATCATCGCCAGCGCGATGCCGGTGTTGCCGCTGGTGGCTTCAATCAGCACGTCGCCGGGCTTAATTTCACCGCGTTTCTCGGCCTGGACAATCATCGACAGCGCCGCGCGGTCTTTCACCGATCCCGCCGGGTTGTTGCCTTCGAGTTTGACCCAGATTTCGCTGCCGTTGTCGCACCCCATGCGCTGAAGCTTGACCAGAGGAGTGTTGCCGATGGTGTGTTCGAGTGTATTCACGTTTTTTACTCAATAAAAAGCCCGGTAAGCATCACGCCACCGGGCGAAAAACATACTCAATAACCTATCAGGCTGACTCCGCCAGAGCAATATCCTCGCGCGCCTCAATCCGCTCGTTACCGTGATAGATGCGCGCATGCTGCAGCCCGACAAACAGGCGCTCGCCCCGGTGAGGCGGCACGTCGTCGCGCATGACCACGGTCAGCGGCTCGGTATACCAGCCCAGCGGCTGTACCACCAATTGGGTGTAGTGCCCTTTAGGGCTAGCTTCCAGCACCTGTACCGGCAGCGGGGAGTCCAGGCTGGTTCGACGGCTGACGTCCACCTCCCACGGGCGCAGGAACAGATCGACCGGCCCCTGATGCGCGGAGGTGTAGCCCAGCGGCCAGCGGTGCGCGCCGACGTGGAACTGCCCGCCGCGAATGGTGCCCTGCAGACGGTTCACCTCGCCCATAAACTCCAGCACGAAGCGGGTCGCCGGCTCGCGCCAGAGCTGTTCCGGCTCGTCAACCTGCTCGATGTTGCCCTGACTCATGACCACCACGCGGTCCGCGACTTCCATCGCCTCTTCCTGGTCGTGGGTCACGAAGACGCTGGTGAACTTCAGCTCTTCATGCAGCTGACGCAGCCAGCGGCGCAGCTCTTTACGCACCTGCGCGTCCAGCGCGCCAAACGGTTCATCAAGCAGCAAAATTTGCGGCTCAACGGCCAGGGCGCGCGCCAGCGCCACGCGCTGCTTCTGCCCGCCGGAAAGCTGGGCCGGGAAACGGTCCGCCAGGTGAGCCAGCTGCACCATCTCCAGCAGTTTGGTCACTTTCGCTTTAATGGTTGCCGCGTCCGGGCGCTCGCGACGCGGCAGCACGGTCAGGCCAAACGCGATGTTGTCAAACACGGTCATGTGGCGGAACAGCGCGTAGTGCTGAAACACAAAGCCCACTTTACGATCGCGAGCGTGCAGGCGGCTCACGTCGGTACCGTGGAAGCGGATGTGCCCGCTGGTCTGGTGTTCAAGCCCGGCGATAATACGCAGCAGCGTGGTTTTGCCCGAGCCAGACGGCCCCAGCAGCGCCACCATTTGTCCGGAAGGGATATCCAGCGAGATATCATTCAGCACCTGGGTGCGACCAAAAGACTTCTTAATATTGGCAATCTCAATGCTCATGATTTCCCTCCTGATGCTGACGTTTTTCCTGATTCTCTAAACGCCACTGCACCACACTCTTCAAAAACAGGGTCAAAATGGCCATCAGCGTCAGCAACGCTGCGGCAGTAAACGAGCCGATGGTGTTGTAGTCCTGCTGCAGCAGTTCAATCTGTAGCGGCAGCGACAGGGTCTCACCACGGATGGATCCGGAGACGACGGAAACGGCACCGAACTCTCCGATCGCGCGGGCGTTGGTCAGCACCACGCCGTAAAGCAGCGCCCAGCGAATGTTCGGCAGCGTGACGCGACGGAACATCTGCCAGCCTGACGCCCCCAGCAGCACCGCCGCTTCGTCTTCGTTGCTGCCCTGGCTTAACATCACCGGCACCAGCTCGCGCACCACGAACGGACAGGTCACGAAGATGGTCACCAGCACCATGCCCGGCCAGGCGAACATGATCTGCAGGTTATGCTCATCCAGCCAGCCGCCCAGCGGGCCGTTGGAGCCGTAAAAGAGCAGGTAAACCAGACCGGCAACAACAGGCGACACGGCAAACGGAATATCCAGCAGGGTCAGCAGCATCTGACGTCCCGGGAAGTTAAAGCGCGTCACCAGCCAGGCCAGCAGGGTACCGAACACCAGGTTCACCGGTACCGTGATCAACGCAATCAACACGGTCAGCCAGATGGCATGCAGCATATCCGGGTCTGCCAGGTTTTCCAGCGCGGGCATCAGCCCCTTGCTGAACGCCTGAACGAAGATATAGATCGTCGGCACGACGAGAATGAGGGCGGACACCAGCACGCCCACGCCAATCAGAAACCATTTACCCCAGTTGATGCGGGGCGCATCGTATCGCTTCAATTGCGTAACTTCCGCCATCAGTGACCTACCACACGTCGACCAAAGCGACTTTGCAGAGTGTTAATTGAGTACAGCAGCAGCAGCGAGGCCGCCAGAATCACCGAGGCAATGGCGCTCGCCGCCGGATAATCAAACTCCTGCAGACGGATGAAAATCATCAGCGAGGTGACTTCCGTTTTCCAGGCGATGTTCCCGGCGATAAAAATTACCGCGCCGAACTCACCCAGGCTGCGTGTAAACGACAGCGCGACGCCCGCCATCAGAGCCGGAGAGAGCTCCGGCAGAACCACTTTACGGAAGCTCTGCCAGCGCGTGGCGCCCAGCGTTTCCGCCGCTTCTTCGTATTCCGGACCCAGCTCTTCCAGCACCGGCTGCACGGTACGGACCACAAACGGGATGCTGGTAAAGGCCATCGCCACCGCGATCCCGAGCCAGGTGTAGGTCACTTTGATATCAATCTTCGCCAGCCACTCGCCGTACAGCCCGTTCACGGAGAAGAGCGACGCGAGGGTTAAGCCCGCGACCGCCGTCGGCAGCGCAAACGGCAGATCCATCAGGGCGTCAAGCAGCGTGCGGCCCGGGAAACGATAGCGGGTTAAGATCCACGCCATCAGCAGGCCAAACACGCCGTTAAAAATGGAGGCGACAAACGCCGACAGCAGCGTCACCTTATAGGCCGCCACCACCTGCGGGTTGGTGATGACCTCCCAGTACTGCGCCCAGCTCATCTGAGCAAGCTGCATCACCAGCGCGCTGAGCGGCAGCAGCAGGATCAGGCAGACGAACAGCAGGCTGGTCCCGAGGCTTAAGGTAAAGCCCGGCAGCACGCGTTTTGTCGAAACTGCAAACATTACTTACGCCCCGCCGCCAGCAATTTGTCTAACTCACCGCCGCTGGCAAAGTGCGTTTTCATCACCTCAGGCCAGGAGCCGAAATGATCTTCCACGCGGAACAGCGCGGTCTGCGGGAATTTGTCCTTCAGTTTGTTCATTACGTCCGGGTTGTTCACGCGGTAGTAATAATCGGTGATGATGGTCTGCGCCTGCGGGCTGTACAGGTAGTTGAGATAGGCTTTTGCCGCTTTCTCGGTGCCGTTCGCCTGCACGTTTTTATCCACCCACGCCACCGGGAACTCGGCCAGGATGTTGGTTTTCGGGATAACCACCTCGAAGCCCTGCGCTTCATACTGCTTGCGAATGTTGTTTACTTCGGATTCAAAGCTGATCAGTACGTCACCCAGACCGCGTTCGGCGAAGGTGGTGGTCGCGCCGCGGCCGCCGGTATCAAACACTTCGACGTTTTTCAGGAACTGGGTCATGAACTGCTCGGTTTTGGCTTTGTCGTTGCCGTCAGCCTTGTCCGCCGCGCCCCACGCGGCTAAATAGGTGTAGCGCGCGTTACCGGAGGTTTTTGGGTTCGGGAAAATCAGCTTCACGTCGGAACGCACCAGGTCGCTCCAGTCGTGTATGTTCTTCGGGTTACCCTTACGCACCAGGAAGCCCATGGTGGAGTAGAACGGCGAGCTGTTGTTAGGCAGGCGGCTCTGCCAGTCAGCCGGGATCAGCTTGCCCTTGTCGTGCAGGATCTGCACGTCAGTCACCTGGTTGTAGGTCACGACATCTGCTTTCAGCCCCTGCAAAATCGCCAGTGCCTGCTTGGATGAACCGGCGTGGGACTGCTTGATGGTCAGCTTATCGCCATTGTTTTCTTTCGCCCACTGCTGCTCGAACGGTGGGTTAAGGGCGGCAAACAGCTCGCGGGAGACATCATACGAGCTGTTCAGCAGCTCGGTCGCCTGCGCCTGGGCCACCATCAGTAAACCTGCCAGTGCCAGAGTTCCTTTTTTCAGTACAGTAACGGCCATTGCGCACCCTTATAAATGTGATGACTATCTTATAGTCATAATATTTATAACGGGGATGAAAGGAGTAACGGTTTTATATACCGTTTGGTGATTTACAAGCAGAAAAGAGAATAAGGGGTGCGGCCTGATGCCCTCACCCCGGCCCTCTCCCACAGGGAGAGGGAGAAAGGCTATTACAGCGCCAGCAGACGCTCAACGGACGGCGCAAAGTAGTAGCCGCCGGTCACCGGTTTGGTGAAGCGCAGCATGGCGTCGCGCTTGCCGTCGGTGTCACCGAACATGCTCAGCAGCTGCTGCTCAATGTTGTACAGCCGCGCGCAGTAGGCGCAGAAGTAGAGGCCGTGCGTGCCGCTTGCCGTGCCGTACGGCAGGCTCTGACGAACAATCTTCAGCCCTTTACCGTCCTCTTTGAGGTCAACGCGGGACAGGTGAGAGGTCACCGGACGCTCATCGCCGTCAATCTCTTCGTTGGCTTCTTTAGTGCGGCCAATCATCATCTCCTGGTCATGCACGCTCATGCGGTTAAGCTGCTTGAGGTTGTGCTCCCAGCGCTGGACAAACACGTAGCTGCCGCCCGCGTCCACGCCGTCTTTGATGACCGCCACGTCGCGACGAACCTCTTCACCCGCCGGGTTTTCGGTGCCGTCAACGAAGCCGCTAAGATCGCGCTCTTCCACCCAGCGGAAGCCGTGAACCTCTTCCTGCACGTCGATGCTGTCGCCAAACGCTTCAACCGCCGCCTGTGCAACGGAGAAGTTCACGTCGTGACGCAGAGAGAGGATGTGGATCAGCACGTCGTACTGGGTGGCTGGCGCAAGCCCTTTGCCGTAAGGGATAAAGTCCTTCAGCTCTTCCGCACCTTCGCCGCCGCTCAGCTGACGCCAGACGTTATTGCCGAAGGCAACAACGGCGCCCAGATGGGCGTCCGGGAATTTGGCCTGGAAGGTGGCCAGTTTATCAACGAAAACTTTGCTGGCCGCGCGCAGGGCATCCACGTCCCCTTTAACATTGGCTTCAATCCAAATCGCCGCGCGGCAATGTTCTGGCAAAATGCCACTCTGAACCTGAGACATCGCTCCTCCTGAAATAAAGATGCCACGTCAGCGTGGCATTGATGGCGGCTATTATACCCGGATTTCAGCGAGGCGGTTTGTTCAGGCGCAAATTACTGCTTCCAGACTATTTTGCTCACTTTCCAGCTCTTCAGCGTGTCGTCAGAGGGCATCAATCCTTCCGGGCCGCTCCAGGTTCCGGTGAAGACATAGCTGATGTGCTGGCTGCCTTCCGCCTTACATTCCACCGCCACGCCATCGTCCGAAGGGGCGCTGCTGCAGTTGCCAAAGGCCTGTTTATAAAGGTCGCTAAACAGCGTACCCACTTTCACACCGCTCGCCGTCGGAATATCTTCATCCATCACGGCAATTCGGTTTACCGTGCCTTTGTCACCGTTGATCACCAGCGCCAGCTTGTCGCCCTTCAGCGCTTCAAAGTAACGCACAATGTTGCCATTCTCGGTTTTCATCCCGCTACGCAGGCGATAGTCACTGCTCAGGGCATCCTGAATAGCGTCCTGATCGAGCGCGGTCGACGCGGTAATTTTTCCTACGCCCTGCTCGGTCACTTCGGTGGAAGAGCCAAACCAGTTCCACGGATACGCGGCGGACCAGTTAATGGAAGAGAGCGTCGAACAGCCGGTTAACGCCAGCGGGAGAGCGCATAAAAGTAAACGCAGCGATTTCATTGAAACGTCCTTTCTAATTAAATCAACGCTTGTTGGAGTGCGGCATCGGCAAAAAGTGCCGCGCTAATCTGACTCTTGCGTAAAACAGGCGCGTAAGCGGGGATTCGTCAGCAGCCACAGCAGCGCCACGATATCCGCCACCACCAGCGCGATGCCGATACCCGAAAGCGGTTCACCCAACCACCAGAGCACGGGTTGCCAGAGCAGCAGCGCAATCTGGGCGAGGATCAGCAGCCAGCGAAGAGCACGCCACAGACGCGGGATTACATGCCGTCGACCGCTGCACAAAAAAGCCACCACCGCCGGTACGCCCGGCAATAAGCCGAGCCAGAAGGCATCGTGATCGGGATAAAAGAGATTCAGCAGCGTATCGCCCTGCCCGCGCGACGCGCCGGCCATCACAAACAGCACCCAGGTACGGGCCTGGAGCAGCAAAACGCACCAGAATAAAAACGGCAGCCTGACGCGGCCCTGCGCGTCATAGTCAGCCGGGTGGATCTCAGTACTCTTCATCTTCGATCAAACGCTTACCTAGCGTCAGCACGTCGGCGTGCTCGTAGCCCAGACGCTCATACATGCCCAGCACCACGTCGTTATCTTCCCGCACCATGATCTGGATTTTCGGGCAGCCGCGAGCGATGAGTTTCTTTTCAAGACGATTGAGCAGCGCGTTGGCGATGCCGCGCGCCCGGTATTCCGGGTGGACGCCCAGATAATAGGCCGAGCCGCGATGTCCGTCATAGCCGCCCATCACCGTACCGACAACCTCGCCGTTCACTTCCGCGACCAGAAACAGGCTAACGTCGTGATTCACCTTACGTTCGATATCCATTTCCGGATCGTTCCACGGACGCAGCAAATCGCAGCGCTCCCAAAGGGTGATCACCTCTTCGAAATCTTCCTGGCGAAAAACGCGTATCTCCATGGTATTAACCGCCTTTTCGGGTTTAAAAACAGTGATTATGGCGTGAACGGGGCGTTTAGCCAATAACCGGGGAAAATCTCGCCAAAATTTGGCATAATGTCACTTTGTCACGTATTGAAATGAAAAGTAAAACAATTCTCAATAAGGACTGTCGTAACGGGAAACACGATACGATATAACACCAGGACCCCATTTTTCAGTATTCAGGCCGCATGAGCACATTCAAACCATTAAAAGCACTCACATCGCGTCGTCAGGTTCTCAAAGCGGGGCTGGCGGCCTTAACGTTAACGGGCATCGCTAAGCAGGCTCAGGCAAAAGAAGAGAGCACGCTCAAAACCAGTAACGGACACAGTAAGCCGAAAACCAAAAAGCCGGGCGCAAAGCGTCTGGTGATGCTCGATCCGGGCCACGGCGGTATTGATACCGGCGCCATCGGCAGAAACGGGTCGAAAGAGAAACACGTCGTGCTGGCGATTGCAAAAAATGTGCGATCGATTTTACGCAGCAACGGCATTGACGCCCGCCTGACGCGCACGGGCGACACGTTCATTCCGCTGTACGACCGCGTCGAGATCGCCCATAAGCACGGCGCAGATCTGTTTATGTCGATCCACGCGGACGGTTTTACCAACCCGTCAGCCGCGGGCGCGTCGGTGTTTGCCCTCTCTAACCGCGGCGCCAGTAGCGCGATGGCGAAATACCTTTCCGATCGCGAAAACCGGGCGGATGAAGTGGCCGGGAAGAAGGCCACGGATAAAGATCATCTGTTGCAGCAGGTGCTGTTCGATCTCGTGCAAACGGACACTATCAAAAACAGCCTGACGCTCGGCTCGCATATCCTCAAGCGGATTAAGCCGGTGCACCGTCTGCACAGTAAAAGCACCGAACAGGCGGCGTTTGTGGTGCTGAAGTCACCGTCCATCCCGTCCGTGCTGGTGGAAACGTCCTTTATTACCAACCCGGAAGAAGAGCGGCTGCTCGGCACCACGGCGTTTCGCCAGAAGATCGCCAACGCCATCGCCTCCGGCATTATCAGCTACTTCAACTGGTTCGATAACCAAAAAGCGCACTCCAGGAAACGTTGATGAAACCCAATGCACAGCTGGTCAAAACGTTCCTGCTGCAGCTGCAGGATGAGATTTGCCGGAAACTGGCCGCCGCAGACGGCGGTGAATTTCAGGAAGATAGCTGGCAGCGCGAAGCCGGCGGCGGCGGGCGCAGCCGCGTGCTGCGAAACGGCGGCATTTTTGAACAGGCGGGCGTGAATTTTTCCCACGTTCACGGCGACGCCATGCCCGCGTCTGCGACCGCGCACCGCCCGGAGCTGGCGGGCCGCAGCTTTGAAGCGATGGGCGTCTCGCTGGTGATCCATCCGCACAACCCGTTCGTGCCGACCAGCCACGCCAACGTGCGCTTTTTCATTGCAGAAAAACCGGGGGCCGATCCGGTCTGGTGGTTTGGCGGCGGTTTCGACCTCACGCCCTACTACGGCTTTGAAGAAGACGCCGTGCACTGGCACACCACCGCGCGCGACCTTTGTCTGCCGTTTGGCGAGGACGTCTACCCGAAATTTAAAAAGTGGTGCGACGACTACTTTTACCTGAAGCACCGCGACGAGCAGCGCGGCATCGGCGGGCTGTTCTTTGACGATCTCAACGCGCCGGATTTTGATACGGCGTTCAGCTTTATGCGCGCGGTGGGCGAAGGCTTTACCGATGCCTATATGCCCATCGTCGAACGCCGTAAAAACACCGACTACGGCGTGCGCGAGCGTGAGTTCCAGCTTTATCGTCGCGGGCGGTACGTGGAGTTCAACCTGGTATGGGATCGCGGGACGCTGTTCGGGCTGCAGACCGGCGGACGCACGGAGTCGATTCTGATGTCGATGCCGCCGCTGGTGCGCTGGGAGTACTGCTACGAGCCAAAAGAAGGCAGCCCGGAGGCTGCCTTAAAAGCGTTTATTCAGGTTCGGGACTGGGTGTAATCATCCCCCCCTCACCCCGGTCCTCTCCCCAAAGGGGTGAGGGTTAGGGTGAGGGGTAAGGAAGTTAAAGCGGCTGCGTCTGCGCCTCAACCACCGCCAGCGCCACCATGTTCACGATGCGGCGCACGGAGGCAATCGGCGTCAACACATGCACAGGCTTCGCCACGCCCATCAGCACCGGCCCTACGGTCACACCTTCAGAGCTGGAGACGCGCAGCAGGTTGTAGCTGATACGCGCCGCCTCCACGTTCGGCATAATCAGTATGTTCGCCGATCCCTTCAGCGGGCTGTCCGGCATACGTTCGTTGCGGATGCTCTCCACCAGCGCGGCATCACCGTGCATTTCCCCGTCAATCATCAGCTCCGGCGCACGCTCGCGCACCAGCTCCAGCGTCTGGCGCATTTTGCAGGCCGCCGCGGATTTAGACGAACCAAAGTTAGAATGCGACAGCAGCGCTACCTTCGGCTCGATGCCAAAGCGACGCACGGTTTCGGCCGCCATCACGGTGATCTCCGCCAGCTCCTCCGGGGTTGGGTCGTCGTTCACGTAGGTATCCGCAATAAAGGTGTTGCCGCTCGGCAGCAGCAGCGCGTTCATCGCCCCGGCGGTATGGACGCCGTCGCGATAGCCGAAGATCTCCTGCACCACGCTAAAGTGCTCGTGATAATCGCCGATGGTGCCGCAGATCAGCGCATCCGCCTCGCCGCGATGAACCATGATCGCGCCGATGACCGTGGTATTGCTGATCACCGCCCGCTGCGCCTGCTCCTGGGTGATCCCGCGACGCTTCATGATCGCGTAGTATTCGTTCCAGTACTCCTTAAAGCGCGGATCGGATTCGTTGTTAACGATCTCAAAGTCGACGCCCGGCTTGATCTGCAGGCCCAGCTTCTGAATGCGCATCTCGATCACGCTCGGACGACCGATCAGGATCGGCTTCGCCAGTCCTAGGGTGATCAGCTCCTGCGTGGCGTGCAGCACGCGCGCCTCTTCCCCTTCCGCCAGCACCACGCGCTTCGCGTCTGCGCGGGCCTGAGAGAAGATCGGCTTCATAAACAGGTTGGTTTTGTAGACGAACTCGGTGAGCTTATCGACGTACGCGTCGAAATCCTGAATCGGACGCGTCGCCACGCCGGAGTCCATCGCCGCTTTGGCGACGGCTGGCGCAATTTTGACAATCAGACGCGGGTCGAACGGTTTTGGAATGATGTAGTCCGGGCCAAAACTCAGGTCCTGATCCCCGTACGCGGAGGCGACAACCTCGCTCTGCTCGGCGTGCGCCAGCTCGGCGATGGCGTGAACGGCGGCCAGCTTCATCTCTTCGTTGATCGCCGTCGCGCCAACGTCCAGCGCGCCGCGGAAGATGAACGGGAAGCAGAGCACGTTGTTCACCTGGTTCGGGTAGTCGGAGCGGCCGGTACAGATAATGGCGTCTTCACGCACCGCTTTCGCCAGCGGCGGCAGGATTTCCGGCTCAGGGTTCGCCAGCGCCAGAATCATCGGCGCGCGCGCCATTTTCTGCACCATCTCCTGGGTCAGCACTTTCGGACCTGAACAGCCGAGGAAGATATCCGCGCCGTCAATCACGTCCTCAAGCGTGCGCTTGCCGTCATCTTCCACCGCATACGCCGCTTTGGTTTCCGCCATGTTCGGCTCGCGGTCTTTGTAGATAACGCCCTTGGAGTCGCAGACCACGATATTGTGTTTCTGCATCCCCAGCGCCACCAGCAGGTTCATACAGGCGATGGCCGCCGCGCCCGCGCCGGAGACCACCATGCGCACGTCGGAGAGGTTTTTCTCCACCACGCGCAGGCCGTTCAGAATGGCGGCGGTGCTGATAATCGCCGTCCCGTGCTGGTCGTCATGGAACACGGGAATGTTCATACGCTCGCGCAGCTTCTGCTCGATATAGAAACATTCCGGCGCTTTGATGTCTTCCAGGTTGATCCCGCCGAAGGTCGGCTCCAGCGCGGCAACCACGTTGATGAACTTATCGGGATCGAGTTCGTCCACTTCGATATCGAACACGTCGATACCGGCGAATTTCTTAAACAGTACGCCCTTCCCTTCCATCACCGGTTTACCGGCCAGGGCGCCAATGTTGCCCAGGCCCAGCACCGCCGTACCGTTAGAGATAACGGCGACAAGGTTGCCGCGCGCGGTGTATTTGTAGGCCGCCAGCGGGTCTTTTTCGATTTCCAGACACGGCGCCGCCACGCCCGGCGAGTAGGCCAGCGCCAGATCGCGCTGCGTCGCCAGCGGCTTGGTTGGGGAGACCTGAATTTTACCGGGGACAGGGAACTCGTGAAAATCGAGGGCACTCTGTTTCAACTGCTCATCCATCTTATTTTTCCTTTCACGTATCGATCAAAAGGGTGACGTAAGCGATCCTGATGCACACCCTGGTGTGCCGCCTAGTATCGCCTCAGGACAGCGCATAAACTTTGAAGGCTGCCAAACTCTCACCATCACACATTAAAAATTGTTATCAATTTATAACAGCCATGTTACCCGTCTCAAAAGCAATGCCTGCCCCGTCTGCTATGCTTTTTTGTTAAGTCCATCATGATTTTCTCAGAAGTGTGAACTAACGCACTCATCTAACTCTTTTATTTCCAAGGAGTAATTATTTATGAACCAGCTAGACGGCATCAAACAATTCACCACCGTGGTTGCAGACAGCGGCGATATCGAGTCGATTCGCCACTATCAGCCGGAGGACGCGACCACCAACCCTTCGCTGCTTCTGAAAGCGGCGGGTCTTGCCCACTTTAGCCATCTGATTGATGACGCGATTGCCTACGGTAAACAGCGCGGGAAAACGCAGGAGCAGCAGGTTGCTGAAGCCAGCGACAAGCTGGCGGTTAATTTTGGTGCGGAAATTCTGAAAAGCATTCCGGGGCGCGTGTCGACTGAAGTGGACGCCCGCCTCTCATTCGACCAGGAAAAGAGTATTAACAAAGCGCGCCGCCTGGTGGAGCTCTACCAGGAGCAGGGTATCGATAAGTCGCGCATTCTGATCAAGCTCGCGTCCACATGGGAAGGCATCCGCGCGGCAGAGGTGCTGGAAAAAGAGGGGATCCACTGCAACCTGACGCTGCTGTTCTCGTTTGCCCAGGCGCGCGCCTGTGCCGAAGCGGGCGTGTTCCTGATCTCGCCGTTTGTCGGGCGCATTTACGACTGGTATCAGGCGAAACAGCCGATGGACCCGTACGTGGTGGAGGAAGACCCCGGCGTGAAGTCGGTGCGTAATATCTACGATTATTACAAGCAGCACCGCTACGAGACCATCGTGATGGGCGCCAGCTTCCGCCGCACCGAGCAGATCCTGGCGCTCGCGGGGTGTGACCGTCTGACCATCTCCCCTGACCTGCTGAAAAAGCTGCAGGAGAGCGACGAAACGGTGATCCGCAAGCTGGTGCCGACCTCTACCGTACTGCCAAAACCGAAAGCCATGACCGAAGCGGAGTTCCGCTGGGAGCACAATCAGGACCCTATGGCCGTGGAAAAACTCGCTGACGGCATCCGCCAGTTCGCCGTCGACCAGCGCAAACTTGAAGATCTTCTCGCCGCCAAACTTTAACCTTGCCACGGAGTGAACTATGTCCCGTAAAGAGCTCGCCAACGCCATTCGCGCCCTCAGCATGGATGCCGTACAAAAAGCCAATTCCGGCCACCCCGGCGCCCCAATGGGGATGGCCGATATTGCCGAAGTGCTGTGGAACGACTTCCTGAAGCACAACCCCACTGACCCGACCTGGTACGACCGCGACCGTTTTATTCTCTCTAACGGCCACGCCTCGATGCTGCTCTACAGCCTGCTGCACCTTTCCGGCTACGATCTGCCGCTTGAGGAGCTAAAAAACTTCCGCCAGCTGCACTCCAAAACGCCGGGCCACCCGGAAATCGGCTATACCCCGGGCGTGGAAACCACTACCGGGCCGCTGGGCCAGGGGCTGGCGAATGCGGTCGGGCTGGCGATTGCCGAGCGCACGCTGGCCGCACAGTTTAACCAGCCGGACCACGAGATTGTCGACCACTACACGTACGTCTTTATGGGTGACGGCTGTCTGATGGAGGGGATCTCCCACGAGGTCTGCTCGCTGGCGGGCACGCTGGGGCTCGGCAAGCTGATTGGCTTCTACGACCACAACGGCATCTCCATCGACGGGGAAACCGAGGGCTGGTTTACCGACGACACGGCAAAACGCTTTGAGGCCTATCACTGGCACGTGGTGCACGAGATCGACGGCCACGATCCTGAGGCGGTGAAAAAAGCGATTCAGGAAGCGCAGAGCGTTAAGGACAAACCGTCCCTGATTATCTGCCGTACGACCATCGGCTTCGGCTCGCCGAACAAAGCGGGCAAAGAAGAGGCGCACGGCGCGGCGCTGGGCGAAGAGGAAGTGGCGTTAACCCGCCAGAAGCTTGGCTGGAAATACCCGCCGTTTGAGATCCCGAAAGAGATCTACAGAGCCTGGGATGCGCGCGAAGCGGGTGAAAAAGCGCAGCAGGCCTGGAACGAAAAATTTGCCGCCTACAAAAAAGCGCACCCGGAGCTGGCCGCCGAGTTTTCCCGCCGCATGAGCGGCGGCCTGCCGGAGGACTGGGACGATAAAACCCAGGCGCTGATTGAAAACCTGCAGTCTAACCCGGCGAAAATCGCTACCCGTAAGGCGTCGCAAAATACCCTCAACGCCATCGGCCCGATCCTGCCTGAGCTGCTCGGCGGCTCGGCGGATCTGGCGCCAAGCAACCTGACCATCTGGTCCGGCTCTAAATCGCTGAAAGAGGATATTGCCGGGAACTACATCCACTACGGCGTGCGCGAGTTCGGGATGACCGCGATTGCCAACGGCATCGCCCATCACGGCGGCTTCGTGCCCTATACCGCCACATTCCTGATGTTCGTCGAGTACGCCCGAAACGCGGCGCGCATGGCGGCGTTGATGAAGGCCCGGCAGATCATGGTTTACACCCACGACTCCATCGGGCTGGGTGAGGACGGGCCAACGCACCAGGCGGTGGAGCAGCTGGCGAGCCTGCGCTTAACGCCAAACTTCAGCACCTGGCGTCCGTGCGACCAGGTGGAAGCGGCGGTGGGCTGGAAGCTGGCGGTTGAGCGCCACAGCGGACCCACGGCGCTGATCCTGTCACGCCAGAACCTTACGCAGATTGAGCGCACGCCGGAGCAGGTAAAAAACATCGCCCGCGGCGGGTACATCCTGAAAGACAGCGGCGGCAAGCCGGACGTGATCCTGATTGCCACCGGCTCTGAGGTGGAGATTACGGTGAAAGCGGCGGAGAAACTGACCGCCGAAGGCCACGCGGTGCGCGTGGTATCTCTGCCTTCAACGGATATTTTTGACGCCCAGGACGAGGCGTATCGGGAATCGGTGCTGCCTTCCAGCGTTGCGGCGCGCGTGGCGGTGGAAGCGGGTATTGCCGACTACTGGTATAAGTACGTAGGGCTGAAAGGGGCAATTGTGGGCATGCGGGGTTACGGTGAATCGGCCCCTGCCGACAAGCTGTTCCCGTACTTCGGCTTTACCGTTGAGAACGTGGTGGAGAAGGCGCTGAGCGTGCTGTAATGCGGTCTTCGTGCCCGGTGGCGGCTTCGCCTTACCGGGCCTACGGTTCGAGGTGTTGTAAGCCGCCACCCGGTAAAACTACCGCGTGATCCACAGCGTGGGCCAGGCGTCTGGCCCATTCCAGCTATCGCAGCTTGGCTCTTCCGCATAGCGCACCAGGCGGAAGCGCTGGCCGTCAAAACGCCAGCGCGTCTGGATCCCACAGTCTCCGATACCGCGTCCCAGCGCCAGCGTCGTCAGCTCGCGCGTTTTCTCATCGAAGCGGGCGTTCATCAGCTCCATGTCGCTGCTCTGGCTGGAGGGAGTAAACGGCAAACGTAACCTGACGCTGCGGGCGGCGAACGGTTTTTTACGTGATACCTGCCACGCCAGATCGACCGTGTTATAGGCTCCCGCTTCACAGCTGACGATCAACAGCGCTTTGTCATCCGTTAATGCAGTGACGCGTACTTCACGGCGGTTAGGATCCAGCGAGCACTGGCTGTTGTTCATCCGCCAGGTCCCATAGTCCAGCAGATCGTTCAGCTCGCTATGCGTCAGCGGCGTCGGCGTCGGGTTTACCACGGCCACCTTTTTTAATGCTGGTGCAGGAGGCACGCTCAGCGGCGGGCTATCCCCTTTTTTAATCCACGCCGTTTCGCTGCCAACGCGCTTCTGCTGGGCGTCGATGAACAGCAGCGCCGCCTTCAGACCGACCAGCGAGATCGCCTGCTTCCCCCCGCGCAGGGTCAGCGCCTGCCCTTCCTGAATGGTTTTCAGAAACGTGGTGATGGTACCCGTATCGTCAGTTTTGAGATGCCAGGGGGTTAACTGCCAGTGCTGAGAATTGAGCTTTAACGGAACGTTATCGAGCAGCAGGCGCGGGGCAATATCAGGCTCTTTAACCGGCGGGGCCGAAAGCCCGCCGAGATCGATGCGCAGGCTGGCGTCCGTTTTCGCCCCTGCGCTACGGCTCAGCGTCATGACCAGACCGCGATGCTCGCCGGTATTCCGGGCAACACAAAAATTTTGGTTATTGCAGGTAACCTGCCAGTCTGAAAAAGACTGCTGCGCAGGTGCAGCCCACACCAGAGGCGCGGGTAGCACGCAGAAAAAGAAGAGAAGCAAAACGCAGTAGCGCATGAATGGCACAGCCCCGGAAACGAAAAGGTCAATCTGGGGCGTATCTTCGTGCCCAGGGCGGGCGGGCTCAATCGGATTTATCGGATAGATTTATCTGAAATGCAGGTTATCACGGCATCGGTTTGAGATTCATCAAGCCGCTGGTTTGCAGATATTGCAACAGGATCACCGCTTTACCGTCGCGGATCTCGCCGCTTTTCACCATCTCAACGGCCTGGGTGAAAGGCATTTCCAGCACTTCAATGTCTTCATCCTCCACGCCGCCGCCGCGATGCGTGCGCTGGGCATCGGTGTATTCCGCAATGAAGAAATGAACCAGCTCGGTCACCCCGCCTGGGGACATGAAAAGCTCAAAGACTTTTTGCACCTCGCCCACTTCAAAACCGGTCTCCTCAACGGCCTCCTTGCGGATGCAGACTTCCGGCTCATCGTCATCAAGCAGGCCGGCGCAGGTTTCAATCAGACGCCCGTCCGCGTTGCCGTTGACCCAGGTCGCGACCCGAAACTGGCGAATCAGCACCACACTCTGCTTTTCACGGTTATACAGCAGAATGGTTGCGCCATTGCCCCGGTCGTAGACTTCGCGTTTGTGGCGAATTACGTCACCGTTCTTACGGGTTAAATCGTAAGTGATGTTACGCAGGACAAAGTAATTTTCAGAAAGGATTTTGTCTTTGATAACGGTAATGTTCAGGGACATACGGGCTCCACGGCTAAATGAGTCCGTTTATACTACCCCGTGAAGCCCGCTTTGTCGTCCGTCGGCTCAGGCAGCGCGTCTCTTCCCGCCAGATTTCAGGTTAATGCCCACAGGCCCTTAACCCGATAACCTTATCTTTAGTATGAATAAGCTATTTGCTCGCTACCGCGTTATCAGGCAATGTACAACTGCCCGTGACCTGTGGCTGAGCCATTTTATGCAGAGATCCGTTCCGTGACCGTTAAACGCCCCGTTTCCGGAAGCCTTGCCTGGGCTTTCTTTTCGATTATTGCCCTGTCCGTGCTGACCAGCACCGTCGCCCTGCTGACGCTTGCGAGCAGCCAGCGTGACGCCGAAGCTATCAACATTGCGGGTTCGCTGCGCATGCAGAGCTACCGCCTCGGCTACGAGATGCAGCGCAACAGCCCCTCCCTTATGGCGCATCGCGAGAACTGGCAGCGAACGTTAAGCGCGCCTTCCCTGGAGAAGCTGAACCGCTGGTACGTCCCGGACAACGTCAAGGCGCGCTATCAGCAGCTGCATGTTGCCTGGCTGGACATGGACAAGCACATCGCCCGCGGCGACAGCGCATGGTATGACGCTCACATTGAGGATTTTGTCGGCCGCATTGATGCCTTTGTGCTCGCCCTCCAGCACTACACCGAAAATAAAATCCAGACGGTGACCCTCCTCTCTCTGGCTGGCGCGATCGGTATCCTGCTCCTGACGCTGTTTACCCTGCGGCGCATCCGCCGCCAGGTGGTGTTGCCGCTGAACAACCTGGTGGCCGCCAGCGAACGGATTGAGCGAGGGGAATTTACCACTCCGGCGCCGGACACCGCGCTCCCCAACGAGCTGGGCCAGCTCTCCCGCGCCTTCAACCATATGTCGGGCGAGCTACATACGCTCTATCGGTCGCTCGAAGCCTCCGTCGCGGAAAAGACGCGGCATTTGCATGAAGCCCACCAGCAGCTCGACATGCTGTTCAAATGCTCCCAGGCGCTCAATACCGGGCAGATAGACAGCCTGTGCTTCCGGCATATCTTGCAGATTGTGCATGAATACACGCAGATGAATTACCTGGAGCTACGCACCAGCGACGACTGGCGGCTGTGTGAAGGAACAGAGGTGAACGGCATTTCCCTGCAAACCCTGCCGGTGCTGATGCAGGACACCCTCTACGGCGAGCTGCGCTGGCAAAGCGAGACGGGCAGCGTTCCGCTTCCGCTGATGAGAAGCGTGGCGACCATGCTCGGACGCGGGCTGTACTTTAACCAGGCGCAGAAGCATTACCAGCAGCTGCTGCTGATGGAGGAGCGCGCCACCATCGCCCGCGAGCTGCACGATTCGCTGGCGCAGGTGCTTTCCTATCTGCGGATCCAGCTCACGCTGCTTAAGCACGCCGTGCCGGCGGAAAATGCCCCCGCGCAGACGATCATCACCGACTTCTCCCGCGAGCTGAACAACGCCTGGCAGCAGCTGCGCGAGCTGCTGACCACCTTCCGCCTGACGCTAAACCATGCGAATTTACCCGCGGCGCTGCAGGAGTCTCTCGATGCCCTGCAGAGCCAGACGCAGGCGAAGCTGCACCTCGACTGCCGCCTCTCCTCCCTGGCGCTTGACGCGCAGAAGCAGGTGCATTTGCTGCAGATCGTGCGGGAGGCCGTCCTGAATGCGATTAAGCACGCGCAGGCCAGCGAGATCGCCGTCAGCTGCGTGACCGCCGTGGACGGCACGCACAGCGTCAGCATTCGCGACAACGGCATCGGGATTGGCGAGGCCAGCGAGCCGCCGGGACACTACGGGCTGAACATTATGCGAGAACGCGCGCAGCGGCTCGGCGGAGTGCTGCACTTCGCGCAGCCGCAAAACGGCGGCACGCAGGTCAGCGTGACGTTCCCCGCCCCCGCGCCGTTAACAGGTAAATAACGGTAAAGGGGGAAGCGCAGGGAAAAGCGCATGATAATTTACATTATCTCCTTTATTTCTCCACGTTTGGCCTGGGCCTTACCGCTAAAGTTATGCGGGCAATAAACAATAATGACGTGCAGCAAAACGAGGTCACACTTTCATGGCGAATTTTTTCATCGATCGCCCCATTTTTGCCTGGGTGCTTGCCATCCTGTTGTGTCTGACAGGTGTCCTGGCGATTACTTCTCTTCCCGTTGAGCAATACCCCGATCTGGCACCGCCTAACGTGCGTATCACAGCAAACTACCCCGGCGCCTCCGCACAAACGCTGGAAAATACCGTGACGCAGGTTATCGAGCAGAACATGACGGGTCTGGATAATCTGATGTACATGTCCTCCCAAAGCAGCGCCACGGGACAGGCCACGGTTACCCTGAGCTTTGAGGCGGGCACCGACCCGGACGAAGCGGTGCAGCAGGTACAAAACCAGCTGCAGTCGGCCATGCGTAAGCTGCCCCAGGCCGTGCAGAACCAGGGCGTCACCGTGCGTAAAACCGGTGATACCAATATTCTGACCATCGCGTTTGTCTCCACCGATGGCTCAATGGATAAACAGGACATTGCGGACTACGTCGCCAGTAATATTCAGGACCCGCTTAGCCGTATTAACGGCGTGGGGGATATCGACGCCTACGGCTCACAGTACTCGATGCGTATCTGGCTGGATCCCAACAAGCTGAACAGCTATCAGATGACGGCAACCGACGTAACGGACGCCATCAAAGCCCAGAACGCCCAAATTGCCGTGGGGCAACTGGGAGGCACGCCTTCCGTCGATAAACAGGCCCTGAACGCCACCATTAATTCGCAATCTCTGCTTCAGACCCCGGACCAGTTCCGCAACATCACCCTGCGCGTGAATCAGGACGGCTCGGAAGTGCGTCTGGGCGACGTTGCTACGGTGGAAATGGGTGCGGAGAAATACGATTACCTGAGCCGCTTTAACGGCAACCCGGCCTCCGGCCTGGGGATCAAGCTGGCCTCCGGCGCAAACGAAATGGCGACGGCGAAGCTGGTATTAGACCGTCTGGACGAGCTATCGCAGTATTTCCCGCACGGGCTGGAGTACAAAGTCGCCTATGAAACCACCTCCTTCGTTAAAGCCTCGATTGAGGACGTGGTCAAAACCCTGCTGGAAGCGATCGCCCTGGTGTTCCTGGTCATGTACCTGTTCCTGCAAAACTTCCGCGCCACGCTGATCCCCACCATTGCCGTCCCGGTGGTGCTGCTGGGCACCTTTGCGGTGCTTTACGCGTTCGGCTACAGCATCAACACCCTGACGATGTTTGCCATGGTGCTGGCGATTGGCCTGCTGGTGGACGATGCCATCGTGGTGGTCGAAAACGTTGAGCGCATCATGAGCGAAGAGGGGCTTTCCCCGCGTCAGGCGACGCGCAAATCAATGGGACAAATTCAGGGGGCGTTAGTCGGTATCGCGATGGTGCTGTCGGCGGTCTTTATCCCGATGGCCTTCTTTGGCGGTACAACCGGGGCGATTTACCGTCAGTTCTCAATCACCATCGTCTCGGCAATGGTGCTCTCCGTGCTGGTGGCGCTGATCCTCACCCCCGCGCTCTGTGCCAACCTCCTCAAGCCGCTGCACAAAGGGGAACATCACGGCCAGAAAGGGTTCTTCGGCTGGTTTAACCGTATGTTCAACCGCAATGCCGAGCGGTATGAATCTGCCGTCGGTAAAGTGCTGCACCGCAGCCTGCGCTGGATGATGATTTACGTTGTGCTGCTGGGCGGCATCGTGTGGCTGTTCCTGCATCTTCCCACCTCGTTCCTGCCGCAGGAGGACCGGGGGATGTTCATCACCTCGGTGCAGCTCCCGAGCGGCTCCACGCAGCAGCAGACGCTGAAGGTGGTTCAGAACGTTGAGCAGTACTTCTTCACCAAAGAGAAAGATAACGTTGTCTCGGTCTTCTCTACCGTCGGCTCCGGCCCGGGCGGGAACGGGCAGAACGTCGCCCGCATGTTTGTCCGCCTGAAAGACTGGGACGAACGCGACGCCAGAACGGGAACCTCGTTCGCCATCATCGAACGGGCAACCAAAGCGTTTGCACGCATTAAAGAGGCGCGCGTCTTTGCCAGCAGCCCGCCCGCGATCAGCGGCCTGGGCAGTTCCGCCGGGTTTGATATGGAGCTGCAGGATCACGCCGGCGCGGGCCACTCGGCGCTGATGGCCGCGCGCGACAAGCTGCTGGAACTTGCAGGGAAAGATCCCGGCCTGACCCGCGTTCGTCACAACGGTCTTGACGACAGCCCGCAGCTTCAGGTGGATATCGACCAGCGTAAGGCGCAGGCGCTGGGCGTCTCGATCGACGATATCAACGACACCCTGCAAACCGCATGGGGCTCTAGCTACGTCAATGACTTTATGGATCGCGGCCGCGTGAAAAAAGTGTATGTCCAGGCAGCCGCGCCGTTCCGCATGTTGCCGGATGATATTAACCGCTGGTTTGTACGCAATAACTCCGGCGGGATGGTCCCCTTCTCCGCCTTTGCCACGTCGCGCTGGGAGAGCGGTTCGCCGCGCCTGGAGCGCTACAACGGCTATTCGGCAGTTGAAATCGTCGGGGAAGCCGCGCCGGGCGTCAGCACCGGTACCGCCATGGACACCATGGAAAAACTGGTGCAGCAGCTGCCCGCCGGGTTTGGTCTGGAATGGACGGCCATGTCTTACCAGGAGCGCCTCTCCGGCGCGCAGGCCCCTGCCCTCTATGCGCTTTCTTTGCTGGTGGTCTTCCTCTGCCTTGCCGCGCTGTATGAGAGCTGGTCGGTTCCGTTCTCGGTCATGCTGGTGGTGCCGCTTGGGGTTATCGGTGCGCTGCTGGCGACCTGGATGCGCGGCCTGGAGAACGACGTTTACTTCCAGGTGGGGCTACTTACGGTGATCGGCCTGTCGGCGAAAAACGCCATTCTGATCGTTGAGTTTGCCAACGAGATGAATGCCAAGGGCCACGAGCTGATGGCCGCCACGCTGCACGCCTGCCGCCAGCGCTTACGTCCGATCCTGATGACCTCACTGGCGTTTATTTTTGGCGTACTGCCGATGGCAACCAGCACGGGTGCAGGCTCAAGCAGCCAGCATGCGGTGGGTACCGGCGTCATGGGTGGGATGATTTCGGCCACCATCCTGGCGATTTATTTTGTGCCGCTGTTCTTTGTGCTGGTGCGTCGTCGCTTCCCGCTCCGGGAGCGGCAGGAATAACCCGCAGCCATAAAAAAGGCGGCTTACTCGGCCGCCTTTTTATTGTGTGATTAATTCACACTATGGTTATTTTAGTGCTCTTGCAATTCTTACTGAATGTCATTTACGAAGCATGCCTTCGATAAAATCTTTCCAGTTCCCCAGTTCACGTTCAATCATAACAACCTCTCTTATTATTATGCGCATTCTACGAAAACGTATCATCATTGTGAAGACTGTTTAACCAATCGCTGTGATTGTACCCCGCCAACGTTGGGGATTTATGATAAATATGAACGGAGGGGCTTAAATTTTGTGTGACGGCCAGCAATATTTTGAAATAACCCTGCGAACGGCTGAGTTTTATTTTACGCGCTGAGTTTATTCGGAATTTAAACCCGGTGGACATCTATGCTTAAATGGTGAAAGTATATTCAGCGTACAAGTGTGAGTTGAATTAATAAGAAGCGTGAATCCAGACGATTCCTGAATGTGTTATATTCCGCTTAAAGATATATCTTCGAATTTACTGAACATTTAATCGCCATAAGAGCAAAAGGATTCAACATGGTTGTGATGTACGGCATTAAAAATTGCGACACCATCAAAAAAGCGCGCCGCTGGCTGGAAACCAATAACGTCGAGTACCGCTTCCACGATTACCGTGCCGACGGGCTTGATGAAGAATTTCTGCATACCGCCATTAACGAACTGGGCTGGGAGGCGCTGCTGAACACCCGCGGCACCACCTGGCGCAAGCTGGACGAATCCGTGCGCGCCAGCATCGTTGACGCCGACAGCGCGGCAAAGCTGATGCTCGATATGCCGGCAATTATCAAACGCCCATTGCTCTGCAAGCCAGGTCAGCCTATGCTGCTGGGTTTCAGTGAAACCCTTTATTCTGACTTTTTCGTTGAGGTGTAGTGTATGTCATGCCCGGTCATTGAGCTGACTCAACAGCTTATTCGCCGTCCCTCCCTTAGCCCGGACGACGCAGGTTGTCAGGCATTAATGATTGAGCGCCTGCGCGCTATCGGTTTTACCGTTGAGCGCATGGATTTTGGCGACACCCAGAACTTCTGGGCGTGGCGGGGCCAGGGCGAAACGCTGGCCTTTGCCGGGCACACTGACGTTGTTCCCGTCGGTGACGCCGATCGCTGGATTAACCCGCCTTTTGAGCCAACCATCCGCGACGGCATGCTCTTCGGCCGCGGCGCGGCAGACATGAAAGGCTCGCTGGCGGCGATGGTGGTGGCGGCAGAGCGCTTTGTGGCTCAGCATCCGAACCACAAAAACCGTCTCGCGTTCTTGATCACCTCCGACGAAGAAGCCAGCGCCCATAACGGTACCGTGAAGGTCGTTGAGGCGCTGATGGCGCGCAACGAGCGTCTTGACTACTGTCTGGTCGGCGAGCCGTCCAGTACCGAAGTGGTGGGTGATGTCGTCAAAAACGGTCGCCGCGGCTCGCTGACCTGTAACCTGACCATACATGGGGTTCAGGGGCACGTGGCCTACCCGCATCTGGCCGATAATCCGGTCCACCGCGCTGCGCCAATGCTGAACGAACTGGTGGGCATCGAGTGGGATAAAGGCAACGAGTTCTTCCCGCCGACCAGCATGCAGATTGCGAACGTCAAGGCCGGAACCGGCAGCAACAACGTCATCCCGGGAGATCTTTTCGTCCAGTTCAACTTCCGCTTCAGCACCGAACTGACCGACGAGACGATCAAAGCGCGCGTTGTCGCTCTGCTGGAAAAATACAGCCTGCGCTACACCGTTGACTGGTGGCTTTCCGGCCAGCCGTTCCTGACGCAGCGCGGCAAGCTGGTGGATGCGGTGGTGAACGCCATTGAGCACTATAATGAAATTAAGCCGCAGCTGCTGACGACGGGTGGCACCTCAGACGGACGCTTTATCGCCCGCATGGGTGCACAGGTTGTCGAACTGGGTCCGGTTAACGCGACGATTCACAAAATCAACGAGTGTGTGAACGCAGCCGATTTACAACTGCTGGCCCGAATGTATCAACGTATTATGGAGCAACTCGTCGCCTGACGAACGCTCAGAGAGGAATAGCGAATGGATTGGCTTGCAAAGTACTGGTGGATTCTGGTGCTGGTGTTTCTGGTCGGCGTACTGCTGAACGTGATTAAAGACCTTAAGCGCGTGGACCACAAAAAGTTTCTCGCGAATAAGCCGGATCTCCCGCCGCACCGTGATTTTAACGACAAGTGGGACGATGACGACGACTGGCCGAAGAAAGACCAGAAGAAGTAATCCCCTCCCCCCCGCCCCTCTCCCCAGAGGGGCGAGGGGGACCATGTTCCCTCTCCCCTCTGGGGAGAGGGTTAGGGTGAGGGGGAAATTGTTTATATAAACTCTACAATATCATCATCATTCGGCTTACCGCCGCTGAGCGCTTCATCAAAGTAGTGCTTCGGCACGGTATAGCGCAGATGGTCGAGCGCAAACTGCATGCTGCGGTCGTCAATCGCATGGCCCAGATCGTCCACAATATCCAACGTCACATCCCCGCCTTCGCGCACCAGCGCTTCCTGGGCAGCTACCGCATGCGAAAGCTCAATCACCCGGTCTTCACCGCCGTGAATGAGATGGATGGTGGTCTGCGTAGTCGCGCTTGTCGGCAGCGTCGCATAACGCCCGTTAAACGCGATGACGCGTGAAGCCAGACCCGGCTGCGCTTTTACGCTTTCCAGCGACATGATTGACCCCTGAGAGAAGCCGATCAGCGCCGTTGCGTCAGCGCCTACGCCGCTCTGCTGCTGCCAGTAGCGCACGATGTCGATAAAGGTGGGCATGATCGCATCAATGCGCGCCTGACGGTTTTCTTCCGTCACGCCCTGAACCGGGAACCACTGCCGTCCGTCTGGGCCGCACGGCTCCACGCCGCCGATGCTGACAATCAATGCTTCCGGAAAAACGGGCGCAAACCAGCGGCCAATCTGTCCCATGTTGACGGCATTATCGCCCACGCCATGAAACAGGAGCAGTAACTGTTTAGCCGGTTTGTCCGGGCTTTGAACAACAAAATGGTCGTGTTTCATGGCGGTCTCCTTAATTGATGAGCAGGATTTTACGCCTCTGCGGGGTAATGACCATGCCACTTTACTGAAGAAGTCATTGAAAAAATTGCCATTGCAAAATGTCTGCTTTCAACTGCTGGCAGCGGGAATAATCAAGGCTCTCGAGCGCCTGTGCGGCTTCACTCCGCAGCTTAGCCAGCAGCGCTTTTCGCCCCATCTCGTCCGTCTTTCCCTCGATTTTCCCGCGCAGCGCCGGGAGCGGCATGTCCGTGGTTAGCACCAGCCGCGTCAGCGCGGCAGCCGAGGTTGAAAACGCCCGGTGCGCAAAGGCAAACCCCGCCAGCTCCAGCCAGTCGTCACTATTAAGGGTAGCTTCCCAGGCATCGGTCACCGGGATCTTTTCGCCGTTCCAGGCCGAAAGAACGCGCATATCGCGACACAGGCGCTGGTGCTCCTGCGCGCACAGGCGGTGCCCGGCTTCGCTCAGCGGCAGTAAGGCCATCGCCGTGTAGCACCCGCTGCTGGCCTCCCGATGGCTGCCCATTCGCACCAGCACAAAACCGCACTGCCGCCAGAAACGCCACAGCTCGTCGGTATAGCCAAAACTGACCGAGAGATAATCTTCACCGCTGGCGCTGCGAATAAGCCGCTGACCGATGCCCTCCCGTTGCCGATGGGGATGCACCGCAATGCGGCTGATTCGTCGGCCTTTCAGCGTCGCCGCGAGTGGCGACCCGCCGTGCGCCGCCAGCGACTGCGCCACAAGGTTCCCGCGTGGACGACGAAAGCCCGCCCACACCGCGCGGCTCAGTTCGGGGGGCAATCCCCCCTCTTCCACCAGCCAGAGCGCACCCGCGATATCCGCACCCGCGTGTGCAACCGCAAAGTGCTGGCCGGGGGCGTCCATCATCCGGCGTAAATCGACGGGAGACGTCCGGTAGTGCGCGGCACACAGCAGTTCATACACGCTTGCCACGCGTGCCGGGTCGCTCTCCCACATCCGCGGCTCCAGCGACCGTATACGCACGTCACCTTCCGGTTTGCGGTCGATAAGCGCATCGTCAAACAGCAGCGTATTCGCCACTATCCGCTCAAGCGGACACCCGGACGCCCAGCGAATGGGGGTGGATAAGGTATAGCGCCGCAGCCCGCTGAACCGGGCGCAGAACTTGAGCAGAAACCCCCTGCCCGTGCCTTCATAACCCTGAACGGTGGTGGTGAGCAGTACGCGGGGAAAGCGCGTCACCAGCTTGTCCAGCAGCGGGCCGGGGATAGCGGCGGCTTCATCAACAATCAGCCAGTCGGCTTCCGTCGTGGAGGCCAGCAGCGCATCCGGGGCCATAAAATGAAAACGCTCGCCGGCGAAGCGCGCAATGACATCCGTTGCCCCTTTTGCCGGTGCCGTCACCACTGCATTTCCGTGGATGCCGTTGAGCAGCATGCCTGCCAGGGCTGACTTTCCGCGTCCCCGCGGTGCCGTCACGGCAGCGACGCCCGCAGGCATGGCCAGAAGCGCGTCGAGGATCTCCGCCTGCTCGCGCTGCGGCTCGCCGCTGGCGGGCTGCCAGGCGGGTGAATCCGGCGCAGCGGGAAGAGAGAGAGGACAATGCTGTTGCCAGACGATCGCATCCGCATCGGCGGCAAGCGTTCGGCAAAAATGGTGGACGAAGCGCGGGGTGGCGATCGGCTCCGCGCTGTCGCTCCAGCGCACGGAATCGCCGTCGGGCCTGTCGGCCCAGTCAGCGAGAGGCGGCACCAGCAGCACCAGCAGGCTTCCGGCGCGCAGCGTCCCGCTGAGCGCGGCAAAGGCTGAGACATCAAACCCGGCACGCGCGTCAAAAACGGCGTGCAGGTATTCACGTCCCAGCAGCCCGCTAACGGTTTTTGAGGGGTTTTCCTCCAGCCACAGCCAGTCTCCCGGCAAGGCATCACGCAGGCCAGCCGCCTGGCTCAACGTCCACTGTTCATCGCCAGTAAGCACCACCAGACGGCGGTGCCCGGTACGCTCAAGCCCGCGCGTCAGATGTTCAAACGACACCATCACATGGCTTTGCCGAAGGTATTACACTGGGCCGGATCGCCGCTGTCAAAGCCGCGCTTGAACCAGCTGTAGCGCTGCTGTGACGTACCGTGAGTGAAACTGTCCGGCACGACATGCCCCTGGCTCTGCTGCTGTAAACGGTCGTCGCCGATGGCCTCAGCCGCGTTTAATGCCTCTTCAAGATCGCCGGATTCCAGCACGCCCTGCTGCTGCATGCTGTGGCCCCAGACGCCCGCGAAGCAGTCCGCCTGCAGCTCCATTTTGACGGAAAGGCGGTTCACTTCGGCCTGAGACGCATTCTGCTGAAGCTGGCGCACTTTGGGCTCAATCCCCAGCAGCTTTTGCACGTGATGGCCGACTTCATGCGCGATAACGTAGCCCTGGGCAAAATCACCGTCAGCGCCAAGCTTGCGTTTCATGTCATCGTAAAAGGAGAGATCGATATAGACGGTGCCGTCTGCCGGGCAGTAGAACGGCCCCATCACCGATTGCCCGGTGCCGCATCCGGTGCGGGTTGCGCCCCGGTACATCACCAGCTTCGGCTGCTGGTAGGTGCGCCCCATCTTCTCGAACTGCTGACTCCAGGTGTCTTCAGTTGTGGCGAGAATAACGGAGGTAAATTTGGCCGCTTCATCTTCATTCGGGCTGATGGAGCGCTGAGAATGTTGCTGCTGTTGCAGCGGTTGACCGGTCATCAGGCCGGTGAGATCGACGCCATAATAGCCCGCGACCAGCACCACAATCAGCAGGATGATACCGCCCTTGCCGCTGGGTAAGCGGAAGCCGGGCCCGCCCATTGAAGGACCGCCGCCACCATCACCGCGTCTGTCTTCTACATTGTCACTTTCACGACGCCCTTGCCAGCGCATAACCACCTCGAACTATTCCATTAATAATAGCTATGATCGTAGGCGGTTAACGGCAAGATTACCATAGGAAACAAAGGTAAGACGCCAAAGGATGCGAACATCCTTTGGCAACAGAGGAACTTAGTCGAGCTTAACGCCTAAACGGTGAGCTACCGCTTCGTACGCTTCAATCAGGCCGCCCAGGCTCTGACGGAAACGGTCTTTGTCCATTTTATCCAGGGTTTCTTTATCCCACAGGCGGCTGCCGTCCGGGGAAAACTCGTCGCCCAGCACCACTTCGCCTTTGAACAGACCAAACTCCAGCTTGAAGTCGACGAGGATCAGGCCCGCGTCATCAAACAGCTTTTTCAGCACGTCGTTGGCTTTGTAGGTCAGTTCCTGCATGCGCGCCAGGTTCTCTTTGCTCACCCAGCCGAAGGTTTCGCAGTAGGATTCGTTGACCATCGGGTCGTGCATGGCATCGTTTTTCAGGAACAGGTCGAACAGCGGTGGATTCAGTTCGATACCTTCTTCAATGCCCAGACGCTTCACCAGGGAGCCTGCCGCACGGTTACGAATCACGCACTCAACCGGAACCATATCCAGTTTTTTCACCAGACATTCCGTATCGGACAGCAACGCTTCCATCTGGGTCGGAATACCCGCCTCAGCCAGTTTGGTCATAATGAAGTGGTTGAACTTGTTGTTCACCATGCCTTTACGATCGAACTGCTCAATGCGTGCGCCATCCCCTGCTGACGTATCATTGCGGAACTCGAGCACCAACAGATCCGGGTTCTCCGTGCTGTATACGGTCTTCGCTTTGCCACGATACAACTCAGCTTGCTTCTGCATCTTCATTACTCCTGGTGTGATAATTTGTGTTCAAAACTGGGTATATTATGCCACGCACACGTTTGCGTGGCACGAAAATAAAAAGGGCGGGATTAACCCGCCCTCGTATTTATTTGCTGAATGCTGCCTGGAAGACAGCGACCAGCGCATCGTTCTGCGCCTGGGTCAGCGTGTGACCTTTTGGATCGATAAACTGCAGGCTGCTGCGGTTATCAAGGTCGCCTACCTGAATTTTGTAATCACCGGAGGCAAGCTGAGGATCTTTGGCGCCCAGCTCCTGCCACGCGCTGTCGGACAGCGGCTTATAGGTCGCCGTCATGCTGCCGGTTGAACGGGTGCTGTCGGTCACTTTCATGCCCACTTTTTCCAGCGTCGCTGGCAGACGCTGCCAGGTCTGGTTAAACGGTGCACGCACCACCAGCATTGGCAGGCCGGTATCATCCGCGCCGCTCTGAACGTCGTAAGTGACGCCGTTACGGTTCTGCGCGGCGTTGGCGGCATCGGTAGCGGTCTTATCCAGACCTGCCGCAATCACGTTCAGCATTTCAGTGCTGTAACGCTGCATAGAGGCGGCATCCGCAACCGGTTTACCCGCCTGCTCCAGGTTCAACAGCTTAACGTTAACCGCCTGCTGGTAACCCTGTGGTTTTACGGAGACCTGATAGCGTCCACGGTACTGCTGATCTTCATCAAGACGGTTCCACTCGATCCAGTCGGTGGTTAACGTCTGGCTGGCGTCATCGCGTTTATCAATGGTGTAATTCTTCGCCTGAATAACGCTGACGACCTGTGGCCACAGATTGCTTCCGCGCGCGCTTTCAACCAGCAGAGACGCCGTATCACCGGTGAACTGGGTACGCGCCCCGCTTACCAGCGCCAGAGGCTGTGCTGGCGGACGAATATCAAGCGCTTTACCGACCAGGCCGCTACCGTTGGTCACGGGAATATTATAATCGCCGTTTTGAATCGGCAGGATCATACCAGCCGGTGCATGAAGTTCAGCAAGCGGGGTCGCATCCAGATAGGATTCATCACCGCTCACCTGGCGCTTGTAGCGCGAGTCTGAACTACAGGCAGCGAGCAGCATAACAAGCGAAACACTCGCAACCTTCGCCAGGCGCGACTTCTGTACTGAATAAGCCATCAAATCTCCCTAAACTTTACAGCAAACCGGCATGCTTCAGCGCTGCCCTGACGATGTCGCGACCGTGGTCGGTAATCGGTGTCATTGGCAAACGCAGCGTATCGGATGCTACAAGCCCCAACTCCTTACACGCCCATTTCACTGGGATCGGATTGGGTTCGACAAATAATTTATTGTGCAACGGCATCAGACGCTGATTAATGACACGCGCTTCATCATAGTGACCGGCGGCGGCCAGTTTGCACATTTCAGCCATATCGCGCGCCGCAACGTTTGCCGTTACGGAGATCACGCCATGACCACCAAGCTGCATAAAGTCCAGCGAGGTCGCATCATCACCACTCAACAGGATAAAGTCGTCTGAAACCAGCTCTTTGATCTGATGAACGCGGCTTAAGTTCCCTGTCGCCTCTTTAATACCGATAATATTTTTTACTTCCGAGAGACGACCAACGGTTTCCGGCAGCATATCGCAGCCGGTACGGGACGGCACATTATACAGAATTTGTGGCAAGTCAGTATGTTCAGCGATGGCTTTGAAGTGCTGGAACAAACCTTCCTGAGTAGGACGGTTGTAGTAAGGGGTTACCGTCAGACAGCCCACGATGCCGCTGTCGTTAAAACGTTTGGTCAGGCTGATCGCTTCTGCGGTCGCATTAGCGCCTGTCCCCGCAATGACCGGAATACGTCCGTCAGCCAGTTCCAGGGTCAGCATAACCACATCGCCGTGCTCTTCGTGGCTCAGCGTTGCGGATTCACCGGTAGTCCCTACCGAAACGATCGCCGAGGTTCCGTTGGCGACATGGTAATCAATGAGCTTCTTCATGCTTGACCGGCAGACATTACCTTTTTCATCCATCGGTGTAACAAGCGCGACAATACTTCCCGTGAACATGAGCCATCCTCTGTGCGAACAAGAGCCTCAATGTTACGTTTGGAACTGTAATAAAAGCAAGCGACCTGAGGCGCTCAGGCGGTTGTATGCATGTTTTTTTTATGCTTTCCTTAGGAAGACTTAACCATGCAAAGGAAGAACAGGTTTGACAACCTCATCACAACATTACCTGGTTATCACCGCGCTGGGTGCCGACAGGCCGGGTATCGTGAACACCATCACCCGTCACGTGAGCAGCTGCGGCTGTAATATCGAAGACAGCCGCCTGGCGATGCTCGGCGAAGAGTTCACGTTTATCATGCTGCTGTCCGGAACATGGAATGCCATTACCCTTATCGAATCCACCCTGCCGCTGAAAGGCGCGGAGCTGGATTTGCTGATCGTCATGAAGCGCACCACCGCGCGCCCGCGTCCGGCCATGCCCGCGACCGTCTGGGTGCAGGTTGAAGTCCCTGATTCTCCGCATCTGATTGAGCGCTTTACCGCGCTGTTCGACAGCCATCAGATGAACATTGCCGAACTCGTCTCCCGCACGCAGCCGGGCGACGAAAGCACCGTTCCCACGCTCTTTATTCAAATTACCGCACACAGCCCTGCCTCGCAGGATGCGTCAAATATCGAGCAAGCGTTCAAAGCCCTCTGTACAGAATTAAACGCGCAGGGCAGTATAAGCGTCGTCAATTATTCGCAGCACGAACAGGATGGAGTTGAGTAATGAATCCACTGAAAGCCGGTGACATCGCACCGAAATTTAGCTTACCGGATCAAGACGGCGAGCAAGTAAATTTGACCGACTTCCAGGGACAGCGTGTTCTGGTCTATTTCTACCCGAAAGCCATGACCCCCGGCTGCACCGTTCAGGCCTGCGGCTTACGCGACAACATGGACGAGTTGAAGAAAGTCGGCGTGGAAGTTCTGGGAATCAGCACGGATAAACCAGAAAAGCTGTCACGATTTGCGGAAAAGGAGCTGCTGAACTTTACGCTGCTTTCCGACGAAGACCACCAGGTATGCGAGCAGTTCGGCGTCTGGGGTGAAAAGACCTTTATGGGTAAAACCTACGACGGCATTCACCGCATCAGCTTCCTGATTGACGCTGACGGCAAAGTTGAGCATGTATTTGACGACTTCAAAACCAGCAACCACCACGACGTGGTGTTGAACTGGCTGAAAGCAAGCGCCTGATAAACAGCAAAACGGCAACCCAGTTGCCGTTTTAGTGTTTTCTCCCTCTCCCCGTGGGTGAGGGCATCAGGCCGCACAAAATCTACTTCTCTTCCACCGCTGGCACATCCGGCCACGCGTGCACCACCGCTTTAATCAGCGTCGCCAGCGGAATAGCAAAGAACACGCCCCAGAACCCCCACAGCCCGCCGAAAATCACCACGGATAAGATAATCACCAGCGGATGCAGGTTCACCGCTTCGGAGAACAGCACCGGCACCAGCAGGTTACCGTCCAGCGCCTGAATGATGAGGTATACCGCAAAGCAGCTCCAGAACTCCGTGCCCAGACCAAACTGGAACAGCGCAACGCCCACCACCGGAATAGTCACCACAAACGCGCCGATGTATGGGATCAAAACCGAAAATCCGACCAGCACCGCCAGCAGCAGCGAGTAGTTCAGGCCGAAGATCAGGAAGCCAATCCAGGTCGCGACCCCGACCACAATCATCTCCAGCACCTTGCCGCGAATGTAGTTGGTGATCTGCTGGTTCATCTCTTCCCAGACCTGCCCGGCCAGGCCGCGATTGCGCGGCAGCACGCGGCGTACCGCGTTAAGCATCTGCTCTTTGTCCTTGACCAGGAAGAACACCATCAGCGGCACGAGCACAAGATAGACGGCCAGGGTGAGCAGCCCCACAAGCGAGGCCAGAGAGTATTTCACCACCGAGTCGCCCATCGTCATGATGCGGGCGCGCATGTTTTCGGCCATCGCATCTATGATCCCCGCATCCATCAGCGCGGGGTAACGACGCGGCAGCGTGGCGGCGAAATCAGACAGCTTGTTCAACATGCCGGGCATATCGCGGATCAGGTAGATCCCCTGCTGCCAGGCAACCGGCATCACCACGAATGCCATCAGCAGCAGAATGCCGACAAACAGCACCAGGACGATGCTGGTCGCCCAGCGGCGTGAACAGCCGATATGTTCCAGGCGCGCCGTTGGCCACTCCAGCAGGTACGCCAGCACAATCGCCACCAGCAGAGGGGCGAGAAGGCCGCTGAAGAAGAACAGAATACCGAATCCGGCAACCAGAATAACCAGCAAAGCAATGGCTTCCGGGTCACTGAACCGACGCCGGTACCACTGCATTAACATTTCGAGCATACAACCCTTCCCTGAATCGATTGGCGGGAGTGAGACGATGAATTGTATCTAATTGTCACAAAAAAGACTTTCGCTTTTTGTATCCCTGTCACAATCCGCAAAAGCCTGATGAATGGGATTTTCTTCATGCGGTAACACGGCTACACTCGCAGGGCAGCAGAGATGAACGATATGCCGGTTCATCGGTCAAATTAGCACCTCCAACATACAGGACAGTGGTTATGTTCAGGCAGTTGAGAAAAACACTGGTTGCAACACTGATTGCCGCAGTGACGGTCGGTCAGGTGTTGCCCGCTTTCGCTGACTCGTCCGATTCATTGCCGGACATGGGCACCACGGCAGGAAGCACGCTCTCTATCGGGCAAGAGATGCAGATGGGTGATTACTATGTGCGCCAGCTGCGCGGCAGCGCCCCGCTGATCAACGACCCTTTGCTGGTGCAGTACATTAACGGGCTGGGGATGCGCCTGGTGGCGCACGCCGACTCGGTAAAAACGCCCTTCCACTTCTATTTAATTAATAACGACGAAATCAACGCCTTCGCCTTCTTCGGCGGGAACGTGGTGCTGCATTCGGCGTTATTCCGTTATTCAGACAACGAAAGCCAGCTGGCCTCGGTAATGGCGCACGAAATTTCGCACGTCACCCAGCGCCACCTCGCGCGTGCGATGGAAGACCAGAAGCGTAACGCCCCGCTGACCTGGGTGGGTGCACTGGGCTCTATTCTGCTGGCGATGGCCAGCCCGCAGGCCGGGATGGCGGCCCTGACCGGTACCCTGGCGGGAACGCGTCAGGGGATGATCAGCTTCACCCAGCAAAACGAGCAGGAGGCGGACCGCATCGGCATTCAGGTTTTACAGCGCTCCGGCTTTGACCCGCAGGCCATGCCGAGCTTCCTGGAAAAACTGCTCGATCAGGCGCGTTATTCATCCCGTCCACCGGAAATTTTGCTCACCCACCCGCTGCCGGAAAGCCGTTTATCGGATGCGCGCAACCGTGCCAACCAGATGCGCCCGGTGGTCGTGCAGTCTTCGCAGGATTTCTACATGGCGAAAGTGAGAACGCTCGGCATGTACAACTCCGGGCGTAACCAGCTCACCAGCGATCTGCTGGATACCCTGGCGAAAGGCAACGTGCGGGAAAAAAACGCCGCGCAGTATGGTCAGGCGCTACAGGCGATGGAAGCCAGCAAATACGACGAAGCGCGTAAAGCGCTGCAGCCGCTGCTGGCAGCCGACCCGAACAATCCGTGGTATCTCGATCTCTCAACGGATATCGATCTGGGGCAGAAGAAAGCCACCGATGCGATTAACCGCCTGAAAGGGGCGAAAGACATACGGACCAACCCGGTGCTGCAGCTTAACCTGGCGAACGCTTACCTGCAGGGCGGTCAGCCCGCGCAGGCCGTGACCATTCTGAACCGCTACACGTTTAACAATAAAGACGACCAGAACGGCTGGGAGCTGCTCGCTCAGGCCCAGGGTCAGCTGGGTAACCGCGATCAGGAGCTGGCCGCGCGTGCTGAAGGCCTGGCGCTGGCGGGCCGTCTCGATCAGGCTATTTCCCTGCTCAGCAGCGCCAGCTCGCAGGTGAAGCTCGGCAGCCTGCAGCAGGCCCGCTACGACGCGCGCATCGACCAACTGCGCGGCCTGCAACAACGCTTTAAGCCGTACGAGAAGATGTAATAAAAGGAGAAGTCATGACAGACGCGGTAAAAATTTACCATAACCCTCGCTGCTCCAAGAGCCGCGACACGCTCAGCCTGCTGAAGTCTAACGGCGTCGACCCGGAAGTGGTGCTGTATCTGGAGACGCCGCCGGACGTGCAGACGATCCGCGAGCTGCTGCACATGCTGGGGATGGGCAGCGCGCGCGAACTGATGCGTCAGAAAGAGGATCTGTATAAATCGCTTAATCTGGATGACGGCCGCCTCACCGAGGCTGAGCTGGTACAGGCGATGGTCGACAATCCAAAGCTGATTGAGCGCCCGATCGTGGTGGCGAACGGCAAGGCGCGAATTGGCCGTCCGCCGGAAGATGTGCTCGAAATCCTCTAGTCCCTGCGCCGCAGCGCTTCCAGAAACGCCTGCGGCGTACTCTCTCCCAGCTTTTTCTGCGTTTTGCCCCGGTTATAGAATTCGCACAGCGCGATCAACACCTCTCCCGCCGGTTCATCATTCACGCGAGGAATAATATCGCGTAATGGCACCGCCACCTGAAGCGCATTGTGTTTTTGGGGATGCGTTTTTACAGCCACATCTTTTGCAGGATCCGTCAGTTCAAAACCAAAAGTCTCAATAGATTGTATATCAGCCGGACAGTCATCAAGCAGCGCCCGCGTCCAGGTATTGAGCAACTGGGGCGAAAGTCCCGCATAGAGCCGGGCATGACACCAGCCGCTTACCGGTTCGCGCGCCCAGAGCAGGTGCTGTTCACCCCCATCGTCCATGTGCAACGACAAAGGCAGATGATGCAGCATCAGCGTGTGCGGCATGATGCCTGCCTTCAGCGCCTTTTTACCCTGCAATGAAGTCCCCTTGTGTTTCGCGGGGGCCGGCTTGAGATAGCGGCTCAGCGTTGCCCGCGAAACGCGGATCCCCAGCACGTCGTTAACCATCTGCAGCAGTTCATCCAGCGGCGCCCCTGAGATGTCGCGCAGCGCATTCACCAGCGCAATCTGCTCCTGTCTCAACGCTTTGTGTATCACTTTTGGCGTGGTGTGGTTATCCGAAACCTGGTCGCGGTTGCGCCAGCGTCTGACGGTAGTGACCGAGATCCCCAGCTCAGCGGCAAGCTCTCTGTCGCTTTTATCCGACTGTTGAAGATAGCGGCGGATACGCGGCGTGGTAGTCGCATTGGCATGCAGTTTAATTTCCATCGCAACAATTCCGTTAACTAATCATATGAGATTTATATAACGGGAGCGATTGCTTTGTGACCGATTTCACCTTTCGCTCGCCGCGCTTCACTGATAATCCTCAGACATAACATAAACCACGCCACTCAATCTTGTACGGAGTTCACAATGAACAATGTTCTGGGATTTCTTGAAGCAAAACTGATGCCCCTGGCGGCGAAAACGGCCCAGCAGCGTCATCTCGGGGCCATACGCGGCGCCTACGTTTCATTCATGCCGTTTATCATCGTCGGCTCCATCCTGCTGGTGATCTCCTCATTCCCGAACCAAACCTATCAGCAGTTTATGTCTCAGGCCTTTGGTGAGAGCTGGAGCGCGATTATTGAAATCCCGTTCAACGCGGTGTTCTCCACCATGTCGTTGTTCATCAGCTTTCTGGTCGCCTTCCGCCTGGCGGAACACTACGGCGAGGACCGCATCTCCTGCGGCATCCTGGCGCTGGTGGCGTTTCTGATCCTGACCCCGTTTATTAAGGTGGCGGAAAACGGCGGTATTACCGTGATGCCGGTGGAGTGGATTGGCAGCAAAGGATTGTTCGTGGCGATGATCGGCTCGCTGCTCTGGACGGAGCTGTTCTGCTGGCTGAAGCGCAAAAATCTGGTCATTAAAATGCCGGACGGCGTGCCGCCTGCGGTGCAGGAGTCGTTCGCGGCGCTGATCCCGGCCCTGCTGGTGATGATTCTGGTGCTGGGTATCCGCATCGTCTTTGAAAACACCCACTACAGCACCATCCATCAGTTTATTTATGAAGTGGTTGCCACGCCGGTGCGCCACTACGGCACCTCCTACTTTGGCGCGCTGATGACCGTCTTCAGCATCACCATTCTCTGGTCCGTGGGCATTAACTCCGGCTCGATGATTAACGGCATCATTCGTCCGCTGTGGATGGAAAACCAGACGGACAACATCGCCGCGATTCAGGCCGGCACAACGCCGCCGCACATCATCACCGAGCAGTTTTTTGACATGATCTGGATGGGCGGCGCGGGTGCCACGCTGTCGCTGGTGATTGCGATGCTGATTTTCGCGCGCAGTAAAAACATGCGCGAAGTGGCGCGCCTCGGCGCCGGGGCGTCGGTGTTTAACATCAACGAGCCGATTCTGTTTGGCCTGCCGGTGATCATGAACCCGATCATGCTCATCCCGTTCAACCTGGTGCCGCTGGTGCTGGTCACCGTGCAGTATGCGGCGATGAAAGTTGGTGCGGTCGCCGTTACCACCGGGGTGTTTATCCCCTGGACGCTGCCGCCGGTGATCAGCGGTTTTATCGTCACCGGGCACCTGAGCGGCAGCGTGATGCAGCTGATCAACCTGCTGATTGGCGCCATGCTGTACCTGCCCTTTATGCGTATCGTGGACAAACAGTACCGCGCGGCGGAAATTGCCACCGTTACGCAAACCGACACCACCCTTGCAAAACAGGAGTAAAGCATGTGGGGAATTATCGCAACCTGGCGAATGGCGCTTGAAGGGGTAACGGAATCTGCGTCTGCCCTGGCGGCGGGAAAGCCGGTCGCTACGGCGGTGGTTGATGCCGTCGCCGCCGTCGAAGACTTTCCGCTGTATAAATCTGTCGGCTACGGCGGACTGCCTACCGAAAACGGTGAAGTCGAGCTGGACGCGGCATACATGGACGGCGACACGCTGGCGTTCGGTGCCGTGGGGAACCTGGTGGATATCGCCAACCCGGTGCGCGTGGCGCACGCGCTCAGCCGCCAGCGCTACAACAGCCTGCTGGTCGGCCAAGGCGCGCGGGAATGGGCGCTAAGCCAGGGCTTTGCCGACAAAACCATGCTCACCGAACGGGCCATGCAGCACTACCGCAAGCGCTGCCGCGAGACGCTGGATAAAGGCTTAAGCCCGTACGACGGACACGACACCGTCGGCATTATCGGCCTCAATAAGCAGGGTTCGATGAGCGTTGCCACCTCCACCAGCGGCCTGTTTATGAAAAAACGCGGCCGCATTGGGGATTCGCCGATTATCGGCTCCGGCTTTTACTGCGACAGCGAAACCGGCGCGGCCACCGCTACGGGCGTCGGTGAAGATCTGATGAAAGGCTGCACCAGCTACGAAATCGTCCGCCGGATGGCGCAGGGTATGACCCCGCAGCAGGCGGCAGACTCCGTGGTGTTCGAGCTGGAAGACAAGCTGATGTCGCGCTTTGGTCGCGTGGGCGATCTCTCCGTAGTGTGCATGAATAACAGGGGCGAATTTGGCGCCGCCACCAACATCAAAACCTTCTCGTTTGTGGTGGCGACGGCCCGTCAGCCGCTCACCGTTTTTCGTACCGAGCGCCTGCGGGAGAAAACGCACTATCACGCCGTGGACGAAGAGTGGATGCAGGCCTATGCCGCGCGGATCCGCGCGCCGATTGAGGAGTCAAAATGATCGCGTATCAGTTAATCACCGCGCTTTCAGACGCGAAGCCGCAAAGCCATTTAATCGCCCGCGTCTCCTGCGCGCAGTTGCCGCAAACCGCGCTTGTGGCCGAAATGCGCGAGTCTGACGGCATCGCGGACACCCGCTTTGGCTGCGCGCCCTTTGCGCGCATCACCCTGCTGCCGGACGCGCTCTGGCATGACGCGCTCACTGAAGGCCTGCTTGCCGCCCTGCGACCGCTGATTGCCTCTCCCGCCAGCGCAGATATCGTGCTGGACGCAACAGATATTGACGACGTCGTGCTGGCCCAGGTGCTGCGTTTTCTCTTTAATCAGGCGCACAGGCTGAGCGATTTACAGCTGAAGAAAACCAGTGAGGGCGTCCGTATTAAGCGCATCACCGCCCTCTGCCTGCCGGAGCAGCAGGAAAAGCTGGAAACGATCTTCCGCCATCAGCAGGCCATCGCCCACGGCATGGTCGCGGCGCGACGCCTGGCGGATATCCCTTCCGACCGCTGCACGCCGCAGTTTGTCGTCGAAGAGGCGCAAAAACTGTGTTCTGCCTTCCCCACCCTGCGCTGTGACGTGTTGAATGAAGAGCAAATCGTTGAGCAGGGGCTGGGTCTGCTGCACGCCGTCGGCAAAGGGGCGACCTGCCCGCCGCGTCTGCTGACTATTCATTACGACGGTGCATCTGACGGCCCAGTGCGCTGCTACGTAGGTAAAGGCATTACGTTTGATACCGGCGGCCTGTGGCTGAAGGAAGGCGCGGGCATGTACACCATGAAATACGACATGTGCGGCGCGGCCAACGTGCTGGGGCTGATGCTGACCGCCGCAGAGCTGGCGCTGCCCGTGCGCATCATGGGCGTGCTGGCGCTGGCGGAAAACGCCATCGGCCCGGACGCCATGCAGCCCGGCACGGTGGCAACGGCCTGTAACGGCATGACGGTTGAAATCAACAACACCGATGCCGAAGGCCGACTGGTGCTCGCGGACGCCATCGCCTGGGCCAGCCAGCGCCATCCGCAGGCGCGCTATATCATTGATATGGCGACCTTAACCGGTGCGGTAGTGAAGGCGCTGGGGTATGAGCTGAGCGGGCTGATGACCCAGGACGAGCCGCTGCGCGCCGCGCTGACGCAGGCGGGTAAGCGGAGCGGCGACGAAGTGTGGTCCCTCCCGCTGGATGCGCGGCTGAAAAAGCAGACCGACAGCGCGATTGCCGATCTGTGCAACACGCCGACCAACAACGCGGCAATCAGCGCCTCGGCGGCGTGGCTGCTGCACCATTTCTGCCCGCAGACGATCCCGTGGGCGCATCTGGACATCAGCGGCACGGCGCTGTGGCGCGAGAATGGCAGGAGCGTGGCGTCGGGCAGACCGATTCCGCTTTTGGTTGAGCACCTGATGGGGGATCTTTAGCCGCCACCGGGCAAAAACTCAAAGCTTAAGAATGTCTTTCACAAACGGAATGGTCAGCTTGCGCTGGGCAGTAATGGAGGCGCGATCGAGCTGATCGAGCGTATCAAACAGGGTGCGCATTTCGCGGTCCAGACGCTTGAGCAGGAAACGGCCCACGTCTTCCGGCAGCTCAAAGCCGCGCTGCTTTGCGCGCAGCTGTAGCGCCTGCAGTTTGTCTTCATCCGACAGCGGCTGGAGCTTGTAGATTTGCCCCCAGTCCAGACGGGACGCCAGATCCGGCAGCCCCAGATTGAGCTGGCGCGGTGGACGATCGCCGGTGATCAGCAGCCGGGTTTTGCCCGACTCCAGGATGCGGTTGTAGAGGTTAAAGATCGCCATTTCCCACGGCTCGTCCCCCGCCACGCATTCGATATTATCGATGCAGACCAGCGAGAGATGTTCCATTCCCTCCAGCACTTCAGGCACGAACCAGGTACGTTTATCCAGCGGCACATAGCCTACCGCGTCACCGCGCGCCGAAAGCTCCGCGCAGGCAGCATGCAGCAGGTGGCTGCGCCCCGCGCCTTCGCGTGACCAGATATAGATGTATCCGCTGTGATCCTGGCGCAGCACGTTTTGCAGTGCAGCCAGTAAAGAGGGGTTATCACCCGGCCAGAAACTCGCGAAAGTTTCGTCGTCAGGGAGATAAAGTGGCAGAGAGAGCTGTGCCGGTCCGTTCAGAAATACCTCAACCAGAGATCTTACATAAAATCGGCGATGAGTTTATCACGGAACCAGCCGGGAGAGAACCGGGCGATCCTTCGCCCGGCATGAAGATCAATGTGGCGCTTTTTCGCTTTCGTCAGCGTCCAGCACCACCTCTTCCGGGCGGATCACCGAGATCAGCTTGAAAATCAGGCTCAGGCCCACGCCGACGATGGTCGCCAGCGCCATGCCCTTCAGCTCGGCCGCGCCGATGTGCACCTTCGCGCCGCTCACGCCGATGATCAGGATAACGGAGGTCAGGATCAGGTTCTGCGCCTTGCTGTAATCCACTTTGGATTCAATCAGCACGCGAATACCGGACGCCCCGATCACCCCGTACAGCAGCAGGGAAACGCCGCCCATTACCGGGACAGGGATAATCTGGATCGCTGCCGCCAGCTTGCCCACGCAGGAGAGCAGAATGGCGATGATCGCCGCGCCGCCGATAACCCAGGTGCTGTAGACGCGGGTAATCGCCATCACGCCGATGTTTTCACCGTAGGTGGTGTTTGGCGTGGAGCCGAAGAATCCGGAGATGATGGTCGAGAAGCCGTTCGCAAACATGGAGCGGTGCAGCCCCGGGTCGCGGATCAGGTCGCGCTTAATGATGTTCGCCGTCACCACCAGGTGGCCAACGTGCTCGGCAATCACCACCAGCGCGGCAGGCAGAATGGTGAAAATAGCAAACCATTCAAAGCGCGGGGTGTAGATGGTTGGCAGCGCGAACCAGGGTGCCTGAGCAATCGGAGTGGTATCCACCACGCCCATGACGAAGGAGAGCGCATAGCCCGCAAGCACGCCAATCAGGATCGGGATAATCGCCATAAAGCCGCGGAACAGCACGGAGCCAAACACCGTCACGCCCAGGGTTACCAGCGAGATAATGATGGTTTTGGAATCCGGTGACTGACCGTCCGCAGGCAGCAGGCCGGCCATGTTCGCCGCCACGCCCGCCAGTTCGAGACCGATAACGGCAACGATGGCCCCCATCGCCGCAGGCGGGAACATCACGTCCAGCCAGCCGGTGCCCGCTTTCTTCACGATGAAGGAAACGATGCAGAACAGCACGCCGCACATGATAAAGCCGCCCAGCGCGACCTCATAACCCAGCGGCAGCAACAGAAGTACCGGGGAGATAAAGGCAAAGCTCGACCCGAGATACGCCGGGATTTTGCCTTTACAGATAAAGAGGTACAGCAGCGTACCGATGCCGTTGAACAGCAGCACGGTAGCCGGGTTAATGTGAAACAGGATTGGCACCAGCACGGTTGCGCCAAACATGGCGAACAGGTGCTGCAAACTAAGCGGGATAGTCTGTAAAAGCGGCGGTCTTTCACTCACCCCGATAGCACGGCGCGTCATAGTGTTTTCCTCTGTGTAGTATTGTTGTTGGTGTTTTATTCAAAAAAAAGCCGACTATCAAAGTCGGCTTATTTATCGTTATTCGATTATTTCGTACCAAAGATTTTATCGCCGGCATCGCCGAGCCCCGGGATGATGTACCCGTGCTCGTTCAGCCCCTGGTCGATAGACGCGGTGTACAGCTCAACGTCCGGGTGCGCTTTTTCCAGCGCAGCGATCCCTTCCGGTGCCGCCACCAGAACCAGAACCTTAATGCTGCTGCAGCCCGCTTTTTTCAGCAGGTCGATGGTGGCGATCATTGAACCGCCGGTCGCCAGCATTGGGTCAACCACCAGCGCCATACGCTCGTCGATGTTAGAGACCAGCTTCTGGAAGTAAGGTACCGGCTCCAGCGTCTCTTCGTTACGGTAGATACCGACCACGCTGATGCGCGCGCTCGGTACGTGCTCCAGCACGCCTTCCATCATGCCAAGGCCGGCACGCAGGATAGGCACCACGGTAATTTTCTTACCTTTGATCTGCTCAACCTGCACCGGGCCGTTCCAGCCTTCGATGGTCACTTTTTCTGTTTCCAGATCAGAGGTTGCTTCGTAGGTCAGCAGGCTACCCACTTCAGAAGCCAGTTCGCGAAAACGCTTCGTGCTGATGTCATGCTCACGCATCAGGCCCAACTTGTGTTTAACGAGTGGGTGTTTCACTTCCACAATCTTCATTCTCTTTCTCCTCTGAGGTGGCATCCGCAAAAAAATCGCGGGATTATACCGCTTTTTTCGGATTGCGCCATACCCAACTTGCTTGACGTATATCAAGCAAAGTGATTTAGAGACAAAAAAAAACCGGAGGCGAGCCTCCGGCTTGGATGCGGGGTGCCACCGAGCAATTATAGCTGCTCGCCGTTGCTCGCAATCACCTGCTTATACCAGTCGAACGACTTCTTCTTGCTGCGGTTCAGGGTGCCGTTACCTTCGTTGTCTTTATCCACAAAGATAAAGCCGTAGCGTTTTTTCATTTCGCCGGTTCCGGCAGACACCAGGTCGATACAGCCCCACGGGGTGTAGCCCATCAGATCCACGCCGTCTTCCACCACCGCTTTTTTCATCTCGCGGATGTGCGCGGAAAGGTAATCAATGCGGTACTGGTCGTTCACCATGCCGTCGCTCTCCTGTACGTCGATCGCCCCAAAGCCGTTCTCAACGATAAACAGCGGCAGCTGATAGTGATCCCAGAACCAGTTCAGGGAGTAGCGCAGCCCGACCGGATCAATCTGCCAGCCCCAGTCGGATTTCTGCACGTACGGGTTGGAGACCAGGCTCTTGCTCTCGTCGTAGTCCAGCTGCGGGTTGTCCGCCGTCGCTTTGGTGGTAAAGGACATGTAATAGCTGAAGCCGATGTAATCGACGCAGCCCTGCTTCAGCGCGGCTTTATCTTCTTCGGTAATATCCAGCGCGAAGCCGCGACGTTCGAAGTAGTTGAGCAGATGCTGCGGATACTTGCCGCGCACGTGAACGTCGGTAAACCAGTAGCGACGGTGCATGGCGTTCATCGCCATCATCATGTCGTCCGGCGCGCAGGTCAGCGGATAGATAGGACACATGGCAATCATGCAGCCGATCTGCAGTGACGGGTTAATCTCGCGCCCCGCCTTCACCGCCAGGGCGCTGGCCACCAGCTCGTAGTGCGCGGCCTGGAACATCACCGGCTCGCGGTCTTCACCCGGCGCGTACTTCAGCCCGGAGTTGGTAAACGGCGCAAAGTCTTCGTGGAAGTTGGCCTGGTTGTTGATCTCGTTAAAGGTCATCCAGTACTTCACTTTGTGCTGGTAGCGCTCAAAAACGACCTTCGCAAAGCGGACAAAGAAGTCGATCAGCTTACGGTTGCGCCAGCCGCCGTATTCCGTCACCAGGTGGAACGGCATCTCAAAGTGGGAAAGCGTAATAACCGGTTCGATGCCGTACTTCAGGCATTCGTCGAACAGATCGTCATAGAATTTCAGGCCCGCCTCGTTCGGCTCAAGCTCGTCGCCTTTCGGGAAGATACGCGTCCAGGCGATGGAGGTACGGAAGCACTTGAAGCCCATCTCGGCAAACAGTTTGATGTCTTCTTTATAGCGGTGGTAGAAGTCGATGGCCTCATGGTTAGGGTAGTTTTTCCCCTCCAGCACGCCGTTGGTGATTTCACGCGGCACGCCGTGCGCCCCCGCCGTCATAACGTCGGCAACGCTTACGCCCTTGCCGCCCTCTTTCCAGCCGCCCTCAAGCTGGTGCGCCGCAACGGCCCCACCCCACAGAAAATCTGCTTTGAATCCTGACATTCGCTTTCCCTCATTCTGCGTTATTTTCTGCAAAAACAATTACAGAAACCGGTTTCAGTTCGATGATGTGCAAAGGGGATATTCGTTGCAAGCAGATCGCCGAAACCGGTTTCATTTTCGTGAACGGAATCAAGTTTGGCTGCATTTACGGGCTATACAGAAAAAAAGATCCCCACGTCCAGAATAGGCTCGCAAACGTTTGCCTGGACTGTTAGAATTGCGCCGATTTTTCTTACTAGCTATGCAATCGCGTGGGGATTTAAGCCGTGACCAACAAAACTTCTCTCAGCTACAAAGATGCCGGTGTTGATATTGACGCAGGTAATGCGCTGGTTGACCGAATCAAAGGTGTGGTGAAGAAAACCCGCCGCCCGGAAGTGATGGGTGGTCTGGGTGGATTCGGCGCACTGTGCGCGCTGCCGCAAAAATATCGTGAACCTGTTCTGGTCTCGGGTACTGACGGCGTAGGCACCAAGCTGCGCCTGGCGATGGATTTAAAACGTCACGACACGATCGGTATCGATCTGGTCGCGATGTGTGTGAATGACCTGGTGGTTCAGGGCGCAGAGCCGCTGTTCTTCCTCGATTACTACGCGACCGGCAAACTGGATGTGGATACCGCAGCCAGCGTCATTAACGGTATCGCCGAAGGCTGTCTGCAGTCCGGCTGTGCGCTGGTGGGCGGTGAAACCGCTGAAATGCCGGGCATGTACCACGGCGAAGATTATGACGTCGCGGGCTTCTGCGTCGGCGTAGTAGAAAAATCAGAAATTATCGACGGCAGCAAAGTGGCCGATGGCGATGTGCTGATCGCGCTGGCCTCCAGCGGCCCGCACTCTAACGGCTACTCTCTGGTGCGTAAAATCCTCGAAGTGAGCGGCTGCGACCCGCTGACCACCGAGCTGGACGGCAAACCGCTGGCCGACCACCTGCTGGCCCCAACCCGCATCTACGTTAAGAACGTGCTGGAGCTGATCGAAAACGTTGACGTTCACGCCATTGCCCACCTGACCGGCGGCGGCTTCTGGGAAAACATTCCGCGCGTGCTGCCGGACAACACTCAGGCGGTGATCGACGAATCCTCATGGCAGTGGCCAGCCGTTTTCAACTGGCTGCAGACCGCAGGCAACGTGAGCTCTCACGAAATGTACCGCACCTTCAACTGCGGCGTGGGCATGGTTATCGCCCTGCCCGCAAGTGAAGCGGATAAAGCGGTTAAGCTGCTGACCGAAAAAGGTGAAAACGCGTGGAAAATCGGTACGATTAAAGCCTCCGATTCCGAACAGCGTGTGGTCATTGAATGAAAAACATCGTGGTGCTCATTTCCGGCAACGGAAGCAATTTGCAGGCAATCATAGACGCCTGCAAACAGAAGAAAATCAATGGCACCATTCGGGCAGTTTTCAGCAACAAGGCCGACGCGTTCGGCCTTGAGCGCGCGCGGGAAGCGAACATTCCTGCGCACGCGCTGGAAGCCAGTCAGTTCGCCGGACGTGAAGCCTTTGACCGCGAGCTGGTGCAGGAGATTGACGCCTACGCGCCGGACGTGGTGGTGCTGGCGGGCTATATGCGTATTCTGAGCCCGGCCTTCGTCGAACATTACGCCGGTCGTCTGCTGAATATTCACCCTTCCCTGCTGCCAAAATATCCCGGCCTGCACACCCATCGACAGGTGCTGGAAAACGGCGACGAGGAACACGGCACCTCCGTCCATTTCGTGACCGACGAGCTGGACGGCGGCCCGGTGATCCTCCAGGCGAAAGTCCCGGTCTTTGACGGCGACAACGAAGACGACGTGACCGAACGCGTGCAGGCTCAGGAACACGCCATTTACCCGCTGGTGGTAAGCTGGTTTGTTGACGGGCGTCTGGCGATGCGCGACGGCACGGCCTGGCTGGACGGCGTGAAGTTACCCCCGCAGGGTTATGCGGCCGAAGAGTAGTTTGCTATGTCGGGTGGCGCTCCGCTTACCCGATATTCCCTCCCCCAACCCGCTAAATTCCCCAACAAAAAAAATAACTGTCATACTTTTCTGGCACTGTTGGACATATCGTGGAAATGCTCGCCATAATAAGGACGAGACGGATTTACCACGTCCTGTGATTGAACTGGAGTGTGAGCTGTAATGGGTCAGGAAAAGTTATATATCGAGAAAGAGCTAAGCTGGTTAGCATTTAACGAACGTGTACTCCAGGAAGCGGCAGACAAAAGCAACCCGCTGATCGAACGCATGCGTTTTTTAGGCATTTATTCCAACAACCTGGATGAGTTCTACAAGGTTCGCTTTGCCGAGCTGAAAAGACGGATCATCATCAGCGAAGAACAGGGCTTAAACTCGCACTCGCGGCATCTGCTGGGCAAAATCCAGTCCCGCGTGCTGAAAGCCGATCAGGAATTTGACGGCCTGTATAACGAACTGCTGCTGGAGATGGCGCGCAATCAAATCTTCCTGATTAACGAACGTCAGCTTTCCGTTAACCAACAAAACTGGCTGCGCCACTATTTTAAACAGTACCTGCGCCAGCACATTACCCCGATTCTCATCAACCGCGAAACCGATCTGGTGCAGTTCCTGAAGGATGACTATACCTATCTGGCGGTGGAAATTATTCGCGGTGAATCCATCCGTTACGCCCTGCTGGAGATCCCGTCCGACAAGGTGCCGCGCTTTGTGAACCTGCCGCCGGAAACCCCGCGCAGACGCAAGCCGATGATCCTGCTGGATAACATCCTGCGCTACTGTCTGGACGATATTTTCAAAGGCTTCTTCGATTACGATGCGTTAAACGCCTACTCGATGAAGATGACCCGTGACGCCGAATATGACCTGGTGCACGAGATGGAAGCCAGCCTGATGGAGCTGATGTCCTCCAGCCTGAAACAGCGCCTGACGGCCGAACCGGTGCGTTTTGTCTATCAGCGCGATATGCCGGACGCTATGGTAGAGATGCTGCGCGAAAAACTGACCATTTCGCGCTATGACTCCATCGTGCCGGGTGGCCGTTACCACAACTTTAAAGACTTTATTGGCTTCCCGAACGTCGGCAAAGCCAATCTGGTGAACAAGCCGCTGCCGCGCCTGCGTCATATCTGGTTCGATAAGTTCCGCAACGGGTTCGACGCCATTCGCGAGCGCGACGTGCTCCTCTACTACCCGTACCACACGTTTGAACACGTGCTGGAGCTGCTGCGTCAGGCGTCGTTCGACCCGAACGTGCTGGCTATCAAAATCAACATCTACCGCGTGGCAAAAGATTCCCGCATCATCGACGCGATGATCCACGCGGCGCACAACGGCAAAAAAGTGACCGTGGTGGTTGAGCTGCAGGCGCGCTTCGACGAAGAGGCGAACATCCACTGGGCGCGCCGCCTGACGGAATCGGGCGTGCACGTGATCTTCTCCGCGCCGGGGCTGAAAATTCACGCCAAGCTGTTCCTGATCTCGCGTAAAGAGGGCGACGACGTGGTGCGCTACGCCCACATCGGCACCGGGAACTTTAACGAAAAAACCGCGCGGATTTACACCGACTACTCGCTCTTAACCGCCGACGCCCGCATCACCAACGAGGTGCGCCGGGTCTTTAACTTTATCGAAAATCCGTACCGCCCGGTGAGCTTCGACTATCTGCTGGTCTCGCCGCAGAACTCGCGCCGCCTGCTGTACGATATGATCGATAAAGAGATCGCCAATGCCCAGAAGGGCTTGTCGTCCGGCATCACGCTGAAGCTTAACAACCTGGTCGATAAAGGACTGGTGGACAGGCTGTATGCCGCGTCCAGTTCCGGCGTGCCGGTTAACCTGCTGATCCGCGGCATGTGCTCGCTTATCCCGGAACTGGAAGGCATTAGCGACAATATTCGCGTTATCAGCATCGTTGACCGCTACCTGGAGCACGATCGGGTCTATATTTTCGATAATGCGGGTGATAAACAGGTCTATCTCTCTTCAGCAGACTGGATGACGCGCAATATTGACTATCGAATTGAAGTCGCGACGCCGCTGCTGGATCCGCGTCTGAAACAGCGTATCCTCGACATTATCGAGATCCTGTTCAGCGATACGGTGAAGGCGCGCTATATCGACAAAGAACTCAGTAACCGCTACGTACCGCGCGGCAACCGCCGTAAAGTGCGGTCACAGCTGGCGATTTACGACTATATCAAATCACTCGAGCAACCCGATTAACCTATGCCGATAAATGATAAGACCCCACGCCCGCAGGAATACGCCGCGGTCGATCTTGGCTCTAACAGTTTTCACATGGTCATCGCCCGTGAGGTGGATGGCGCGCTGCAGATCATCGGTCGTCTGAAGCAGCGCGTACACCTGGCGGATGGGCTTGATGAGCGCAGCATGCTCAGCGAAGAGGCGATGGAGCGCGGCCTGAACTGCCTGTCGCTGTTTGCTGAACGCCTGCAGGGCTTCTCGCCCTCCAGCGTTTGCATCGTGGGCACCCACACGCTGCGCCAGGCGCTGAACGCGCCGGAGTTCCTCAAGCGAGCCGAAAAAGTGATCCCTTACCCGATTGAGATCATCTCCGGTAACGAGGAGGCGCGTCTGATATTCATGGGCGTGGAGCACACCCAGCCGGAAAAAGGGCGCAAGCTGGTGATCGACATCGGCGGCGGCTCAACGGAGCTGGTGATCGGCGAAGACTTTGAGCCGCGCCTGGTGGAGAGCCGTCGCATGGGCTGCGTCAGCTTCGCGCAGATGTACTTCCCCGGCGGCACCATCACCCGTGAGAACTTCCAGCGGGCAAAAATGGCTGCGATCCAGAAGCTGGAGAATCTGGCCTGGCAGTACCGCATTCAGGGCTGGAACGTGGCGCTGGGCGCGTCGGGCACCATCAAGGCGGCGCATGAAGTGCTGCTGGCGATGGGTGAAAAAGACGGCTTTATCACGCCTGAACGCCTGACGTTGCTGACCGAAGAGGTGCTGAAGCATAAAAGTTTTGACGCCCTAAGCCTGCCGGGGCTTTCCGACGAGCGTAAGGCAGTCTTCGTGCCGGGCCTGGCTATTCTCTGCGGCGTGTTTGACGCCCTGGCGATTAAAGAGCTGCGCCTCTCCGACGGCGCGCTGCGTGAGGGCGTGCTGTATGAGATGGAGGGCCGCTTCCGTCATCAGGACATTCGCAGCCGCACCGCGCAGAGCCTGGCCAACCAGTACAACATCGACCGCGAGCAGGCGAAGCGCGTGCTTGAAACCACGGTGCAGATGTACGAGCAGTGGCAGGAGCAGAATCCCAAGCTGGCGCACCCGCAGCTTGCCGCCCTGCTGAAGTGGGCCGCGATGCTGCACGAGGTGGGGCTGAACATCAACCACAGCGGGATGCACCGCCATTCGGCCTATATTCTGCAAAACAGCGATCTCCCTGGCTTCAACCAGGAACAGCAAACCATGATGGCGACGCTGGTGCGCTATCACCGCAAAGCCATTAAGCTCGACGATCTGCCGCGCTTCACGCTGTTCAAGAAAAAGCAGTTCCTGCCGCTTATTCAGCTGCTGCGCCTGGGCGTGCTGCTGAATAATCAGCGTCAGGCCACCACCACACCGCCGACGCTGAAGCTGAAAACCGACGATCACCACTGGACGCTGAGCTTTCCGCACGACTGGTTCAGCCAGAACGCGCTGGTCCTGCTGGACCTGGAAAAAGAGCAGCAGTACTGGGAAGCGGTCACCGGCTGGCTGCTCAAAATTGAGGAAGAGAGCGCCGACGTCGCCGCGTAACGGCTCAGGCGTCCGCCGTGGACGCCTCTGCTTCCAGCAGTGACTCAAGCGCTGCCGGTCTGCCAATCAGATAGCCCTGCACATAATCGATGCCTAGCGCGTGCACCGCGCTACGTATCTCTTCGGTCTCGACATATTCCGCCACCACCAGCATCTTCTTCATGCGCGCCAGATGGCAAATAGAGGCCACAATCTGGTAATCCAGGCTGTTGCTGACGATATTGCGAATAAAGCTGCCGTCAATCTTGAGGATGTCTGCGTCCACGCTTTTCAGCCGCGCATAGCTCGCATAGCCGGTACCGAAGTCATCAATCGCAATGCGTACCCCCATTTTCTGCAGCTGGCTGAGGATGTGGAGCCCCTGCTCCGCGTTGCTGAAGGTGCTGCACTCCGTCACTTCAAAGATCAGCTGCCACGGCTCAATCGCATATTTCGCCAGCAGGCGACTCACCTCAAGCGGGAACTGCACCCGACACACCGTTGAAGGAGCCAGATTAATGGCAAAGCGCTGGCCGGGCAGCCGTTCACGATGCGCGGCGAGGAAGCGCAGCGTATGCTCCAGCACCCACAAATCCACCCGCGAAGAGAGGCCAAACTCCTGGGCTATCGGCAGGAATTGTTCAGGGGAGATCAACAGTCCGTTTGCGTCCGTCATCCGCAGCAAGACCTCGTGATAGCTATCGCCGCGCAGGCCGCGTACGGGCTGAACGAGCAGCGTGAATGCGTTGTTATCCAGCGCACGCTGCAGGCGACTCATCACCGCGACTTTATCCTTCAGGCTGCGCTGCAGATGCACGGCACCGCGCTGCTGGAGATTTTCCGGATGATTAGAGGAGAGCGACAGATCGGCCACCACCCCCAGCTCACCCAGCACCAGATAGAGGTGGTTAACCGGCGAACGCACATAGCAGTAGCTCACGCCCACCTGCGGCTGCAGCGGCATGCCGTCCCAGACAAAGCGGAACTGCTTGATGTGCTCGTCGAGGGTTTCAATCCGCTGCTGGTGCGATTCGGCGTTAAGGCGAATAGCCATGTCACAGCCCGTCAGGTGATAAACCTGCTCATTGGGCTGGAGCGTACCGTTTACCCACTGCGCCAGCTGCTGTTTGTACTGAATGCGCAGTAACACGCCATAGTTACGGCCCAGGATTTCCAGCTCCGGAACGCGGAGTAAACAGAGCGCCGACCACGGGTTTTTCGCCAGATCGCGCGAGAGCGCCCGCAGGTTAGGCATATGCAGGACAGGGTCGAGCAGCGCCAGCCTGCGGGAGCGCTTGTTCACCGCCCGCTGCCGGGTCGCCAGCATCGACATGTAAATCACCACAAACGAGAAAACCAGATAGCTGGAAGAGGTGATCGCCAGCTGAATGTCGTACCCCTGGTTCACGGGGATATAGCGGTAAAAATAGTGAATAGACACCAGCAGTATCGGGATCCAGATAAGCGAAATCAGCTTATAGCCAAAGCGCATCGCGCCCCAGAGCATCACCGGCATCAGCAGCGACAGGGTGTAGTTAGTGGTGAAAATCGAACTGTTTTCATTCATCGGCAGCAGCAGGAGCGAAAGCAGCCCGGCAAGCGCAATGGCCCAAATCAGAAACTCCGCGAGCGTCACCTTTTTGTCTATCTGGGTACGGATCTGCGAGATGAGGCTTTTAAGATAGCGCGGATGACGAATCAGGCGGATCAGCAGATAACTTAACGGCACGCCCGTCAGGCCGCTGACCAGCAGGGCCTGATAGTTGATCAGCGTGCGAATGTTGAGGGGGTTAAGCCCTGCCAGGCTCTGGCGACTCTCATACACGCCCAGATACACCGCAAACTGGAACAGCAGCAGAAACAGCGTCGCGGGGCAGAAGGCCTGCCAGAAGATGCGCTGCGCCATCAGCCGTACGTCGCCGTACGCCGTCATATTCCGTCTGGGCGCAAACACCCGGTAGCCGCCCCAGCTCAGCACAATAGGGACAATAAAATGGAGCACGCCGGCGACGGTTTCAAACATCCCGACCGACGGGTAATAGCGGATAAACAGCGACAATACGATCCCGGGAAGGGCTTCCAGGCCAAAAAACATCATCAGCGAAAGCAAAAACGAGAGCGGTAAATAATAAAGTGCCGCTATCCCGTCGCCCAGCTGGGTGAACGTATTCGCCACGCTCAGTATGGGAAGTAAAACCACCGGTAAAATAAGCGGCAAAGACCACCAGCGGTGTTTATTCTTTTTCAGAAAAGCGAAAATATTCATAGATGCCCGGTTAAACCCCTTTTTCTCCAGAGGGAAAATAAAGACAGGCATCCAACCTGACCTGGCGCCGCCCGGCGACGTGCGGGGCGAACGGTATGGAGGAGGGATTTTAAATAGCAGGGCCGGGAATCCGTTGACATAAATCAAACTATTTTACGCAAATAAGCCTTGCACAGCGTTTTTTTGAAATAATTTTCTTCATATTATCAATATGGTAAATGCAATTATTAATTTCAATAACAATAATTAATGTAAGCATTGACGGTTATTTACACATGACGGAATTGACCCTCTCTTTCCTCTGTGCCTTAATATCCCCGTCGCCCAGATGGGCATGCCCAGGAAAAAAGAGAGTGAGTCAGGCCACGCGTATGCGCAAACGACACCGTTTTAACACCCGAATGACACGCATCATACTGCTCATCAGCTTTCTGTTTTTCTTTGGCCGCTTCGTTTACTCTTCCATCGGCGCCTGGTATCACCACCAGGACAAAGTCCAGTCACAGCAGTCCAGCCTGAACGTCGACGCCGCTGATCGCTAGCCCTGCGGAGGGTTTTGCACCAGCCGAATAATCCCCGCGATCCCTTTGCTGAGGATCTTGTCCTGCCGCATCACGATGGCCAGCTGCCGCTGAAGCATGGGCGTGAGCGACATGACGCAGAGCCCTTCACGGTCAGCGTCATGCTCAACCGCCATTCGCGGAACGATACTGTAGCCGAGCCCCACGCGAACCATACGCTTGATCGCCTCAATGCTGCCAAGCTGCATCACCGGCGCGATCGCTAACCCATTGGCCGCAAACCAGCCATCAATCAGCGCCCGGGTACCGCTGCCAGACTCAAAGGCGATCAGCGGCTGAACATGAAGCGCCTCCGGGGTTAACTCCCTGAAAGCGTCCTGCTGCTCCCGCGAGGCGATAAAAACAAACTCCTCGTCCATCACCGGCATAACGTCCAGCGCTCTGCCGCTGACCGGCAGCGTCACCAGCCCCATATCGAGACGGTTCTCTTCGATAGCTCTGACGATATCGAGGGTGTTGCCCGTCGTTACGCCCACCCGCAGGAGCGGATAGTCGCGGCGCAGCTGCGCCAGCAGGGGCGGCAGAAGATGGATGCAGGCCGTCGCCCCCGTGCCAAGGGTAATGGTCCCGCTGACATCGTGGCTGAACGCGCTCACGGACCGGAGGGTTTCGTCCACGACCTGCTGAATGCGCTCTCCGTGCACCAGCAGTGACTCTCCGGCCGCCGTGGCCTTAATGCCCCGCCCGGTACGCTCCACCAGCCGCGTTTGCAGAAACTGCTCCAGCTGGCGTATTTGCAGGCTAACCGCGGGCTGGGAAATGCCCAGCAGATCCGCCGCCGCGGAAAAGCTGCCGCGCTGGATCACCAGACGGAACGTCGCGAGATAGCCAAGGTTAAGCGTCGTCATTCAAAGTTTCTCTTATACAGCGCATAAGGTTGCAGGCCTGCCAGCACAATACCGCGCTCGCTATGCTCAGGACAACTGCATAACGGAATGAAAAACAATGGAAACACCTGCCCTGCCTCGTCGCCTTGCCCTCACTGCCGGATGTAATCAGCTTATCAACTGGGGGATCTCGTTTTACCTGCCCGGCACCTTTGCGCGGGCGATTTCAGCCGACCGGGGGTGGTCAGCGCCGCAGATTTACCTCGGCCTGACGCTGGCGATGCTGGTGATGGCCGCGGTCTCCCCTTTCGTCGCCCGCCTGCTGGCACGCTTTGGCGGACAGAAAGTGGTGATGGGCGGAACGCTGCTGATTGCCGCAAGCTGCGCCGGTATGGCGTATACCCGGACGCTGTATGGCTGGTACGGTGCCTGGCTACTGTGCGGCATCGGGATGCGTCTGTCGCTGTATGACGCGCTGTTCGCCGCGCTGGTCAATCTTTATGGCCAGCAGGCACGCGGGACGATCTCACGTATTACGCTGATGGGCGGGCTGGCGTCTGCCGTCTTCTGGCCGCTGGGTGACGCTTTACTCAAGGTGATGGCATGGCAGGACGCGCTGAAAATCTACGCCCTTTTCGGATTACTGAGCGCCCTGCTGCTTCGCCACTTTCCGCGTCAGCGCTTTATGGTGAAGCCAAAAGCAAGCGCGCCGGTCTCGCCACGAGACAGGCGTAACGGCTGGCTGTATGCGACCTTTATTGCGCTCATTACCTTCGTCTCAAACGGGACCTCTACCCACCTCCCCGAGTTTATCGCCAGTTTCGGCCTGCCGGTCGCGGTCGGCATGCTGTGGGGGATCGGCCAGACGGGCGCGCGCTTTATGGAGGTGCTGGCGGGTGCACGTTTAACCCCGTTAAAACTCACGCTTTTTACTGCCCTTGCCATGCCGCTTTGTTTTCTCATCGGTCTGAGCAGCACCCTGTTTGCCTGGTGTGCCGCCGGATTTGTGCTGGGCTATGGCGCAATTAACGGGCTGGTAACCATTGTCAAAGCGACCCTGCCGCTGGAGCTGTTCAGCGCGGAGCGTTACGCCAGCCGGACAGGCATGCTTCTCATTCCGGGCCAGATGATGGCCGCGGCTTCCCCGTTTGCCTTTGCGTGGCTGAATAAAACACTGGGTATTACGGGCACGCTGTGGTTTTCGCTGAGCCTGACGCTGATTATCGCGGGGCTGGCGGTAAGTATGTTGAGATCGCAACCGCAGCAGGGCGTCCCTGCCCTGAGCGACTAGAGCACAAAGCCACCGTCAATAGTCAGGCTCGCGCCCGTCATATATCCGGACTCCTCGCCAGCAAGCCATGCGGCAAGCGATGCGATCTCGTCCGGCTGCCCGATGCGCTGCAAAGGGATATGCGCCACGATCTGCTCCGCCATTCCGGCCGTCATATCCGTGGCGATGGGGCCGGGCTGGATGTTGTTAATGGTGATCCGCTTAGGCGCCAGATCCAGCGCCAGGTTCTGCACCATCGCAGCCACCGCGGCTTTACTCATTGCGTAAACGCTGCTTCCCGCATGTCCTGTCCGCACTGCGGTGTTGCTGCCAATGGTGATCACTCTTCCCCCTTCCGCCATCCCTTTTACTGCCGCCTGAATGGAGAGGAAAACGCCGCGCACGTTCACCGACAGCGTGGCATCCAGATCTTCCAGCGAGTATTCCTCAAGCCTTCCCAGCCGCAGTACGCCTGCGTTCACGACGGCGACATCCAGCCTGCCGTAATGTTTAATCGTGGCATCAACCGCAGCCTGAATAGCGGCAGCGTCCGCGCTATCCGCATTAATCGCCAGCGCCTGTCCGCCCGCATCAGCAATGGATGAGACAAGCGCATTAGCCCGGTCCGGGCGTGATACCCACGTCACGGCAACGCGATACCCTTCCTTCGCCAGCCGCACCGCTATAGCCGCGCCAATTCCACGTGCGCCGCCGAAAATCAAAGCGACTTTTTGACTATTCATCATATTTTCTCCGGTCAGTTTGCGCACCCGATGGGTGCGCCTGGAGATACCATGCCAGCAAACAGCCTGCTGTGCCCGGGCAGAATGTATCACACTGTATCTGCCCCATCAGGCTTACGCGTCGATACAAAAACCCCGCATAAGCAAACAGGCGCGATACATAAAAATGGTCTGCTGTCTCTCGTGACATTACCCACGAGGAGATACCGAAATGATTCGCCATCATCTGTTGCTTTCCATACTCGCCCTGACGACTTCCGTCTGCGCTGCCCCCCTGAGCGGCCTCAGCGCCGCCGACGTTAACGGCCCTGCCGCCGTTGCGCCGCTGGAACACCCGCAGCCGCCCGCCAGGCTGATCGTCGATCCCCCGCTCCCGGGCCCGCTGAGCAAAGGCGCGGTGTTTATTCAGTACCGGGCCGAAAACCTGCGCATCGAGCCGGTCTTCGGCCCCGAGGCGCTCAAGGTGACCCCGCGTATCGGACACATTCACGTGGTGGTGGACGGCGCGCCGTGGCACTGGGCTGACGCCAGCGGCGAGCCGGTGATCCTGGTGGGGCTGCCCGCCGGCAAGCACAAGGTAACGATCATCCTGGCCGACCCGACGCACAAGCCGCTCGACCACAAAACCATTGAATTCACCGTCCCGCCCCACGCGGCGGTCCACCATTTTTAAGGAGTCTGAACATGAAAGCATTGTCTGTACTGACGGCGGGCCTGCTGGCACTTTCCGCCAGCGCCTTCGCGGAAAATAAAACCAGCGTCGTGCTGGTGCACGGCGCGTTTGCCGACGGCAGCAGCTGGAATAAGGTGATCGCCCTGCTGCAAAAGCAGCACGACGAGGTGATTGCCGTCCAGCTCCCGCTCACCTCGCTTAAGGATGATGTTGCCGCCACGAAACGGGCCATCTCCCGGGCGCACGGCGACGTGGTGCTGGTGGGACACTCCTGGGGCGGAACCGTCATTAGCGAGGCGGGCAACGATGCGCGGGTAAAATCGCTGGTGTATGTGGCGGCATTCGCGCCGGATTCCGGCCAGTCGACGGCGGATCTGGCGGGAAGCTACCCGCCGCCGCCGGGCAGCGCGGGCATTGCCAAAACGGCGGAGGGCTATTTATACCTGCCGACGGAAGCCGTCAGGAAGGACTTCGCGCCGGACGTGAAGCCGGGGGAACAAAACGCTATTGCGGCGACGCAGGGGCCGATTAAGGCCGATGCGTTTGGTGAAAAGGTGACCCACGCGGCGTGGCATGATAAACCGAGCTGGTTTGTGGTCAGCAAGAATGACCGGATGATCAACCCCGATCTGGAACGTGCGATGGCGAAGACGATCCACGCGAAAACCACCGAGGTGGCGGCGAGTCACGTGTCGATGGTAAGCCAGCCGGAGGCCATCGCCCGGACGATTGAGCAGGCGGTTGAAGCAAAGTAAAATTTTGCGAATTAGAGGCCGGGTAAGCGCAGCGCCACCCGGCAAAAAACAGCCTCAGCCACCGCCATCTGCGGGATAATCGCGATTAATCCACGCGTGGTCCTCTTCCCAGGTGAACATCCATTTGCGCACCGGCCCCGCCATCACGTTGAGGTAGTAGCTGTCATACCCGGCCATCGTCGCCACCGGGTGATACCCCTTCGGCACCATCACCACGTCACGGTTGTAGACAGCCATACACTCGTCCAGCGTTCTGTCGTCGGTGTAGACGCGCTGCATGCAGAACCCCTGCTCCGGGTTGAGGCGATGGTAGTAGGTCTCCTCCAGGTAGGTCTCCTGCGGCGGGTTATCCGTATCGTGCTTGTGGCTCGGGTACGAGCTGGTGCGGCCCTCGTTAGTCCACACCTCCACCACCAGCAGGCTGTCGGCGGGCCTGTCTTCCGGCAGAATGTTGTGCACGTAGCGCTGGTTGTGGCCCTTGCCCCGCGCTTCAGCGTCGATGTCCTCCGGGGCAATCAGCCGCGTCGGGTACGTGCCCTTGCCCGGCGCGGCGCAGACCGCCAGCTCCAGCGCCGTCAGCGCCTTCACCTGCACCGTCTCCTGCGGGGTGACGTACACCGCCCACGGCTTGATGCGTTCAAAGGGGCTCATCCGCTCGCCGATGTCGTTAAACTGCGCGGAAGGCGTGGTGACAGAGGCGCGCCCGGCGACCAGCACCAGGCAGCGCTCTTCCCTGACGGCGGGCAGCGTCAGCGTCTGCCCCTCCTGCAGCTCATACGCCTCAAACCCGACGTACCCCCACCCTGCGCGTTCCGGCGTGACGGACTGGGTGCGCCCCTCCGCGTTCGGCTGTTTCCAGCGTGATAACAGACGTGACATGTCACCTCCTCAAATAAGTCCGGCGTCGCGCGCCAGGCGGCTCAGGTTGTTATACCCCAGACGAGCGTAGGTCAGCGGGTGAGCAATGGCCGGATCCTGCTCGGCCTCCACCACCAGCCAGCCGCGGTAGTCCTGCGCCTTCAGCAGCCGCATAATCGGCGGGTAATCCACGCAGCCGTCGCCCGGCACGGTAAACACGCCGCTCAGCACCGCATCGAGGAAGCTGGTTTTGCGGTTTTTGACGTCCGCCAGCACGTCGGCGCGCACGTCTTTGCAGTGAACGTGGTTGATGCGCGACGCCCAGCGCTGCGCCACCGCCAGCGGATCGGCCCCGGCAAAGGTCAGATGGCCGGTGTCCAGCAGCAGTCCGACCGCTTCGCCGGTATGGGTCATCAGGTTGTCCACGTCGTCAGCGGATTCAATCACCGTGCCCATATGGTGATGGTAGGCAATCTGCACGCCCTGTTGCTGCGTATAGCGGGCAAATTCGGTGAGCTTCTCTCCGTACTCCTTCCAGCGTTCCTGCGGGAAGCGCGGACGCAGATGCACCGGGGTCTGCTGCTCGCCGTGAATGCAGCCGCTCACTTCCGCAAAGACCAGCACCTTCGCCCCCAGCTCGCGCAGCAGCGTCAGGTGCGGCTGCACGGCGGCGATCTCCTCCTCCACGCTGCGCTCCAGCAGGCGGCCGGAGTACCAGCCGGAGACCAGCTGCAGGTCGTGGCGCTGCAAAATCGGGCCAAGCAGGCGCGCTTCGCGCGGGAACTTATTGCCCAGCTCGAAGCCGGCAAAACCGGCCTCTTTCCCTTCGCTCAGGCAGGTCTCGAGCGAGGTTTCCGCGCCGAGGGAAGGCAGATCGTCGTTCGTCCACGTCAGCGGGTTAATGCCCAGTTGTACACTCATTGTCATCTCCATTATGCGTGTCCGCGCTCGCGCCACCAGGCGATAAGCTGCAGGTAGTTGTCCCGGATGCGCGCCACCAGCTGCGCATCGTCAATATCGTGCTTCAGCCACGCGCGGGAGGCGTCGCCAAACAGCGTGCGCCCCACGGCGAAGCCTTTAACCAGCGGCTGCCCCGCTGCGGCCTTGAAGCCAGCGCGCAGCTGTTCCGCCGGAGCGTCCAGACCGAGGATCACCACCCCGCGGCAGTGCGGGTCCCGGCGTTCGATAATTTTGCCAAGCGCCGTCCAGCCGTCGGCGGAAAGCGGCGGCAGCTTCCACCAGTCCGGGTAAATGCCGAGGTTGTAGAAGCGGGAGATGGCGCGCAGGTAGAGCTCGTCGCTGCGCGGCATGCTGGCGGGCAGGATCACCTCCAGCAGCAGCTCGTGCCCGGACCGGCAGCAGGCGTGGTACACCTCGGCGATTTTCTGCTCCTGCTCCAGGCGCAGGCCGTGGGCGTCTTCCGGGTGGAAAAAGACCAGACACTTCACCACGTGCTCCTGCGGCCAGCTGATAAGCTGGGTGCCGATGTTGCCGTGCTCCATCTCCAGCGGCCGGGAGCCCGGCAGCTCAATGGGGCGCCCAATCCACCACCCTTCCCCGGTGATCGCGTTCAGCGCGTCCTGACCAAAGGTGCCGTCGCACAGCAGGCCGGCTTTGCCCTCCAGCCCGGCGCGGCTCGCCGCCTCGCGGCTGGCCTGCAGGATCAGCTGCTTCAGCGCCGGAATGCGCTTAAGCGACGCGCCGCACTGCATCGCCATATCCTCCAGCTGGCTGCGGTGGTCGAAGGCCATCACGCACAGCTCCGGCCACTCGCGGCGGCGGGTGGTGACCCGGTGCAGATGGTTAAGACGCGGGTCAAGATCCGGGCGCGGCACAACCGCAGCGCGGGAGAGATAGTCATCCAGCTCGATTTTGCTCGGCATCGCCGGGGCGCAGCCGTGGCGCGAAACCACCAGCGCGCCGCAGGCGTTGGCGTAGCGGCACGCCTGCTCCCAGCCCTCGTCGTTCAGGTAGCCGCGCAGCAGGCCGGACATAAACGCGTCCCCCGCGCCGAGGACGTTCAGCACCTCCACGCGCACGCCGGTGACCGTCAGGCCGTCGTCCAGCCGGGGCGGAATGGCGTCGGTATAGACCGAGCAGCCGAGCGCGCCGCGCTTGCAGACCAGCGCTGCTTCACTGACGGCGCGCACCTGCCCCAGCGCCTGCAGGGTATCCGTGCTGCCGCCCGCAATGTGGAACTCCTCTTCGGTGCCGACAATGACGTCGAAGAGGTGCAGCACTTCCTGCAGCTCGCGGGTGACCTGGTCGGCGGCGATAAATCGCGTTTCGCCGTCGCCTAAGGAAGTGAGCCCCCACAGCACCGGACGGTAGTCGATGTCCAGCACCGTGCGCACGCCGTGACGGCGGGCATAGCCCAGCGCCGTCAGCACCGCCTCGCGGGTCTGCGGATGAGAAAGGTGGGTCCCGGTGATGGCAAGACAACGTGCGGAGGCAATGTAGCTTTCGTCCACATCGCTGGCGGTAATCGCCATATCCGCGCAGTTATCGCGATAAAAAATCAGAGGAAAGGTGTCCCGGTCTTTAATGCCGAGTAGCACCAGCGCCGTGAGGCGCTCTTTATCGGTAATAAGGTGGCTGGTATCGCAGCCTACCTGGCTGAGCTCTTCGCGCAGGAAGCGGCCCATATGTTCATCGCCGACGCGCGCCAGCATCGACGAGCGCAGGCCCTGGCGCGCGGTGCCGTACGCCACGTTGCCGGAGGATCCGCCAAGGTATTTGGCGAAGCTCGACGCATCTTCCAGGCGGGCACCAATCTGCTGACTGTAGAGGTCTACCGCCACGCGGCCCATGCATATCACATCAAACTGCTTTTCCACGTTGATACCTCATCAGACAATATCGTTCACGTTCAGCCAGCGGCCTTCCCGGTGCGAGAGCGCAATCGCGTCCAGCACGCGCGACACCTTCCAGCCCTCTTCGAAGTCCGGCCACATCGGCGCGTCGGCGGCAATCCCGTCCACCAGGTCGCGCACCTCCACCGTTTTTTGATCGTTAAAGCCAATCCCGTGTCCCGCGCCCATGCAGAACGCGGCGTAGTCCGGGTGCGCCGGGCCGACCAACAGCGTGCGGAACCCCTGACGGTTCACCGGATCGTCATGCAGATAGAGCTTCAGCTCCGCCATGCGCTCCTGGGTGAAGCTGATGGCGCCCTTCGTCCCGGTGATCACGTACGACAGCCCCATCTTGCGGCCGCAGGCGACGCGGGAGGTTTCAATCACCCCCTGCGCCCCGCCCGCGAAGCGCACCATCGCGTGGGCCTGATCCTCGTTTTCCACCGCAATCATCTCTGACGAACCGGCCTTCACCGGGCGTTCCGGGACCACGATCTTCAGGTCGCCGCAGACCTGCTCGATATCGCCCACCAGGTACTGGGCCATGTTGACGATATGCGCCGCCAGGTCGCCCAGCGCCCCCAGCCCGGCAGTCTCTTTAAAGCAGTGCCAGTGAATGGGCGACAGCGGGTCGGCCATATAGTCTTCGTTGTGGGTGCCGTAGAAGTGGATCACCTCGCCAATCTCGCCGCGGGCGATAATCTCTTTCGCCAGCTGCGCCGTCGGGTTCTTCATGTAGTTGAACCCCACCAGCGTTTTCACCCCGGCCCGCTTCGCGGCGTCGACCATCTCGCGCGCGTCGTGGGCGTTGAGCGCCAGCGGCTTCTCCGAGTAGACGTGCTTGCCGTGGCGGATCGCCTCCAGCGCCATCTCCTTATGCAGGTGGTTGGGCGAGCAAATATCCACCACGTCAATGGCCGGGTCGGCCACCAGCGCCCGCCAGTCTCCCGTTGAACGGTTAAAACCAAACGCCCGCGCGCGCTCTGCCGCCAGCTCCGGCGTAACTTCCGCCACCATCTCCCGCACCAGCCTGCCGCGCAGGTTGAACACCGTCGGGGCCTGGGCATAGGCGATAGCGTGCGCCTTGCCGATATACCCGGTGCCAATCAATCCAATACGAACCTCTTTCATCGCTATCCTCACAGTGCGCCGCGACGGCTCTTGGCATAGGTATCGAATGCCACCGCCAGAACGATAATTAACCCGGTGATAATCTGCTGGTAGTAGGCCGAGACGTTCATCAGCACCAGGCCGTTAATCAAAATGCCCATGATGATGGAGCCGATAATGGTGCCGCCGATGCGCCCGTAGCCGCCCATCAGCGAGGTACCGCCGATCACCACCGAGGCGATAACGCGCAGCTCAAAGGAGATCCCGGCGACCGCCTCGGCGCTCCCCAGACGCGCGCTCAGAATGAAGCCCGCCAGCCCCGCCAGACAGCCGATCAGCACGTAGACGCTGACCAGCACGCGCTTCACGTTAACCCCCGCCAGGCGCGCCGCCTCCGGGTTGCCGCCGATGGCGTAGACGAAGCGACCCCAGCGGGTTTTATGCAGCGCCAGATAGCCGCCGACGGCGACGATGGCGAAGATCCAGATAGGAATAGATATGCCGAGCAGCTCGCCGCGCCCCCACCAGCGGTAGCCGGGATCAAAACCGGCGATCGGCGCGCCGTCGTTAATCACCAGCGTCAGGCCGCGCCAGATGGTCATCCCGCCGAGGGTGACGATGAACGGCGGCAGGCGCAGGCGGGTGACGCCCAGGCCGTGCAGGAAGCCAATCGCCGTGCCCATGGCGAGACAAATCCCCAGCCCGATCAGCCAGCTCATGCCGCCCCAGGCGTTCGGGTCGACGGTGGTAAAGTTGTCGCCTTTGATCACATACGCCGCGGTCATCGCGCACACCGCCAGAATGGAGCCCACGGAGAGGTCGATCCCGGCAGTCAGAATGACGAAGGTCATCCCCACGGCCATGATCCCGTAGATGGAGACCTCGGTCAGGATGTTGAAAATATTGCGTTCAGAGAAAAAGTTGCTGTTCTGCGACTGGAAGAAGATCAGCAGCAGGATCATGAAAATCAGCACCCCGAAGCGCTCGAAGAAGGCGATGGGATCGATGCGTCCGGCGCGTTTGACCGGGGCCTGCGTTTTAGAAATCATCTGCGTCATGAGAAACTCCGTTATGCCGCGTTCAGGGCGTTGTGGTTGATGGCCATCATCGTCATCAGCCGTTCTTCGTTAGCGTCGTCACCGTGGATCTCGCCGGTCACCCGACCTTCGCTGAGGGTGATGATCCGGTCAGACACCGCCATCACTTCAGGCAGATCGGAGGAGATCACGATCACCGCCACGCCCTTTTTCGCCATGTCAAACAGCACCTGGTGCACTTCCGATTTGGTCCCCACGTCGATACCGCGCGTCGGCTCATCGACGATCAGCACCCGCGGGTTGAGCGCCATGCAGCGTGCGAGGATCACCTTCTGCTGGTTACCGCCGGAGAGCTTGCGCACCTCCTGCGCGCTGTTGACCATTTTGATCTGCAGCGCCTGCCGGTAGGACTCAATCAGGTCGTCCTCTTTGCGGGTATTCACAAACCAGCGCCACTGCAGCAGCGAGGAGAGGCAGGAGAGCGACAGGTTGTCGCGAATCGACAGCCCGAGCACCGCACCCTCTTTTTTGCGATCTTCCGGCACCAGCGCCACGCCCTGGTCGAGGGCATACAGCGGGTCGCGCGGCTGGTACGGCACGCCGTCCAGCTCAAAGCTGCCGGAGGTAAACGCGTCTGCGCCAAACAGGCAGCGGGCCACCTCGGTGCGTCCCGCGCCCACCAGCCCGGCAATGCCCAGAACTTCCCCGGCGTGGACGTGGAAGCTGATGTCGTGCAGGGCGATGCCGTGCGGATCCAGCGGCGGCTTTTCGCGGCTCAGCCCCTTCACCGACAGGCGGACGGGTTTGTCTTCATGATGGGTTTCGCTGGCGGGGCGGCGATTAAAGGCCACGTCGCGTCCGACCATCAGGCGGATCAGCTGCTCTACGTTGGTTTCGGCTACCGCGCCGGTGCCGGTAAAGCGGCCGTCCTGGAAAACGGTGAAGCGATCGCAAAGCTGGAAAACCTCGTGCAGGCGGTGGGTAACGTAAATAATGCTCACGCCGCGGTTTTTAAGCTCGCGCACCACGCGGTGCAGGCTTTCCACCTCGCTGTCGCTCAGCGCGGCGGAAGGTTCGTCCATGATGATCAGGCGGGCGTTGAGGGTCAGCGCCCGGGCGATCTCCACCATCTGCTGCTGGGCGACGCTCAGACGGGCGACCGGCGTAGTCGGCGCAACGTTCAGCTGCAGGTAATCGAGAATGACCTGCGCCTCCTGGTTTACCGCTTTTTCGTCGACGATCAGGTTACGTTTACGCGGCTCGCGCCCGAGAAACATGTTTTCCGCGACGGTCATGTTGGGCAGCAGGTTGAACTCCTGATAGATGGTAATAATGCCCTTGTTCTGCCGTTCCACCGGAGAGTCGTCCACCGGCAGCGTTTCGCCGTTGAACCAGATATCCCCGCGCGTTTGCGGCTGCGCGCCCGCGAGCGCCTTCAGCAGCGTGGATTTTCCCGCTCCGTTTTCCCCCAGCAGGGCGTGGATCTCCCCCGCGCCGACGGTCAGCTGGGCGCTGCTCAGCGCCCAGACGCCGGAAAAGCTTTTTGCCAGGTCGGTCACTTTCAGTAAGGGTTGCGACATCGGTCTGCTCCTCCTCATGTTGAGCCGCCGAAGGCGGCTCGGGACATATCAGTTACCGGCCTCACCGATACGCTCAGCCTGCTGCAGGTTCTCTTTGGTGATAAGCGTTGGCGGGTAGTCCGCGCCGGTGATGGCTTTCTTCTCGCGCACGTTGGCCACCAGCTGGCTCATCGCCGTCTGCACCGCAAAGCCCGGACGCTGATCCGCCGTTACCGCCAGCCAGCCGTCGCGCACGCGGGCCAGCGCTTCCGGCACCGCATCAAAGCCGGTCACGAGAATTTCGCCCGGCTTCACGCCTTGGCTCTGCAGGGCTTCAATCGCCCCCAGCGCCATATCGTCGTTGGCGGAGAGGATCACCTGCGGACGTTTCGGCAGCGAAGGCAGCACGCTTTCAACGATGCGCATCCCTTCAGAACGCATCCAGTTGCCGGTCTGATCGGCGACGATCTTGTACTTATCCCCGCCCGCCTTCAGGCTGTCGCGGATCCCTTTGGTGCGTTCAATATTGGAGGAGGAGCCCGGCTGACCGGTGAGCAGAATGATCTCCGCACCGTCGGGGAATTTGGTTTTGACGAAGTCGCCAATCGCCTGGCCGCCTTTATAGTTGTTGGCGCCAAAGTGCGGCACTTTCTTCTGGCTGTCGACGGAGCGGTCAAGGGTGACCACCGGCAGCTTCGCATCCTGAATTTCATCCACCGCGCTGGAGACCGCGTTGACGTCGTTCGGGGAGACAATAAAGCCCTGCGCCCCGCGGGTGATGGCGTTTTCCAGGTCAGCCACCTGCTTCGGCGAGCTGCCCTGCCCGTCCAGCACCTGAAGCTTCACGCCCATCTCTTTCGCGGCTTTCACCGCCGTGCGCTGCATGTGAACCTCAAACGGCATCGCCAGGTTTGGCGTACTGAAAACAATCTGCTCGTTTTCGGCGAGGGCGGCCCCGGACGTCATGGCGATGAGGGCGGCTAAGATCAGCTTTTTCATTATTATGTCTCTCTGTGTAGGGTTGGTGTGTTTAGAGGACGATCTCGCGCTGGCTACGCAGTGACTCCAGCGCTTTATCCGCAAGGTACAGCGCACGTTCACCATCATCGCCGCTGCAGTCAGGCACCGCTTCGCCGCGCAGGACCGCAACAAAGTGTTCCCATTCCGCGGCGTAAGCGGATTTGTAGCGCTGCAGGAAGAAGTGTTCCGGCAGCGCGCTGGTGCAGCCCTGTTTGCCGTAGTGCTGCACCTGGTTTTCCAGAATGTTGCCCGCGCACAGCAGCCCTTCGGAGCCGTGCAGCTCCAGACGCTGGTCGTAGCCGTAAGATGAGCGGCGGCTGTTGACGATGGTCGCCATCGCGCCGGAGGCATATTTCAGAACGATAAACGCGGTGTCGATATCCCCCGCCTCGCCAATCGCCGGATCCACCAGGTTGCTGCCCTGGGCATACACCGACACCGGCTCTTCACCCATGATGAAGCGCGCCATGTCGAAGTCGTGAATGGTCATATCGCGGAACATGCCGCCGGAGACGCGCACGTACTCCGCGGGCGGCGGAGACGGGTCGCGGGAGATAATCAGCAGCGATTCCGGCTTGCCGATGCGCCCGGCCAGTGCGTCGGTTTTCACGCGGCGGAACTGCGGGTCAAAGCGGCGGTTGAAGCCGATGAACAGCGGCACGTCGTACTCTTTGACCACCTTCAGGCAGTCGCGCACGCGGGCGAGGTCAAGGTGGACCGGCTTTTCGCAGAAGATGGCCTTGCCGTGGCGGGCGGCCATTTCAATCAGGTCCGCGTGGGTATCGGTGGCGGAGGCGATCAGCACGGCGTGAACGTTAGGGTCGGTCATCGCCTCTTCCAGGCTCTGCTGGCGGGCCTGATATTGGGTGGCGAGGCGGGTGGCAAATTCCTGATTCGGGTCAACCACGGACCAGAGCGTGGTCGCGCCGTGGCTGGCGATGTTAGCTGCATGTACCTGGCCAATTCGGCCAGCGCCCAGTAAAGCAATGTTAAACATAACGGCTCCCGGTGTTGGTGAATGCTGTGAACTAACGACCCTATAAATAAAACATTTATTTCATTTTTATAAATAGTGAAAATTATGTTTTTGAGTGCGGGTTAACACTTTTGAGATGAATGAGATAATTTTTGTTATCAATCTCACAACATGGGAGGGCGTGCGGCAACGCCCCTCACCCCGGCCCTCTCCCCAAAGGGGCGAGGGAAGAAAAGTCCGCACCGAACCATCCCCTCTCCCCTTTGGGGAGAGGGTTAGGGTGAGGGGGAAATGAAATGAAAATTTCGTTAAAGCGGAAAAACTCAATACTGACGGGCTTTTTTCACCTGCGCCTGCGTTTGCTCCGCGGCCTCTCGCACGGCAGAAGACTCTGCCACCTGCGCGTCACCGGTTCGCCACCACGAGGCATAGTCGTGGGTCATGGTCTTCGGCAGCACCTTGATGTCCAGCAGCGTCGGGCCCGGATGGGCGCGTGACGCCTCAAGCGCCGCCAGCAGGCTTTGCTCATCGTTCACCCGCCACGCGCGGCAGCCGTAGCTTTCCGCGTTTTGCGCAAAGTCGACCTTCACCAGCGGCCCGTCGAGCCGCCCGGTCTCCGGATTACGCTGGCGGTTTTCCGTGCCGAAGCTGCCCATCCCGTGCCCCATCTGCAGGTTGTTAATGCAGCCGAAGCTGGCGTTATCAAACAGCAAAACGGTGACCTTAATGCCCTCCTGCACGGCGGTTTGCAGCTCGGAGTGCAGCATCATGTAGGAGCCATCCCCCACCATGGCGTATACCGGCAGCGCGGGTCTGGCGAGCTTCGCGCCGATAGCCGCCGCAATCTCGTACCCCATGCAGGAGTAGCCGTACTCCAGGTGATAGCCGTCCGGCGTTTTGACCTGCCAGAGGCGCTGTAAATCCCCCGGCAGCGAACCGGCCGCGCCCACCACGATGGCGTTATCTTCTACATGCTGGTTGATCAGCCCCAGCACCCGCGTCTGGGTCAGGCGAGTGTTGAGCGTCTCGCCGTATTCCGCCAGCTGCGCGTCCAGGTGCCCCGCCACCTCAGGCGCGTCGTCCGGATGCCACAGGCGATCCCACAGGCGGCGGCACTCGTCGCGCCACGCGGATTTCGCCTGGGCGATCGCCTGCCCCCAGCCGCTGCGGTAATCGCCGAGCGACTGAGTTAAGGCCTGGAGCCCGGCTTGGGCATCGGCAATCAGCGCGGTCGCGTCCAGCTTCAGGGCGTCAAACTCGGCCACGTTCAGCAGCAGGAATTCGACGTCCGGGTGGGAAAAGAGCGCCTTGGAGCCGGTGGTAAAGTCGGTCAGGCGCGTGCCGACGCCAATCACTAAGTCAGCCTGTGGCGCGAGCTGGTTGGCGGCCATTCCGCCCGTCACTCCTACGCCACCCAGGTTAAGTGGGTGGTCACTTACCAGTGCCCCCTTTCCGGCCTGGGTTTCGGCAAACGGCAACTGCAGCGTCTCGACGAATTCGCGAAACGCCTCATGCGCGCCGGAGTAGCGCACGCCGCCGCCGCACACCACCAGCGGGCGACGCTTGCGGGCGATCAGCGCCCGCGCCTGCGCCAGACGCTGCGGATCGGGCGGACGACGTTCGATGTGGTGCACGCGTCGCGCGAAGAAGCTCAGCGGGTAGTCCCAGGCTTCCCCCTGCACGTCCTGCGGCAGGCAGATGGTCACCGCCCCGGTATCTGCCGGGTCAGTGAGCGTTCGCATCGCGCTTAGCATGGCGCTCATGAGCTGCTCGGGGCGGTTGATGCGGTCCCAGTAGCGGGAGACCGGACGGAAGCAGTCGTTGGTGCTGATGCTGAGATCGTGATACTGCTCGATCTGCTGCAGCACCGGGTCCGGCTGGCGGCTGGCGTAGATATCGCCCGGCAGCAGTAAAAGCGGAATGCGGTTCGCCGTGGCGGTTGCCGCCGCCGTTACCATATTGGCGGCGCCCGGCCCGACGGAGGAGGTGACGGCAAAAATGCGCTGGCGGCGGTGCTGTTTGGCGAATCCCGTCGCCATGTGGGCGATGCCCTGCTCGTTGCACCCCTGCATGATTTTCAGATGACCGGGATCCTGCTCCAGCGCCTGGCCGATACCCAGCACGTTGCCGTGCCCAAAGATGGTCGCCACGCCCTCCACGAAGGGCGTTTCGTTGCCGTCCACGCTGACGTACTGTTGATTCAGGAACCGGACCAGCGCCTGGGCCATGGTCATACGTTCGGTTTGCATAACGCCTCCTGTCAGCCCAGCGTCGGCATGGAGAACGCAGCGCCTGTCTCCTGCTGCATTTCCGGCCAGCGCGCGGTGATGGTTTTCATTCGGGTGTAGAAACGCACGCCGTCGTTGCCGTGCACGTTGAGCGCGCCAAAGATGGATCGCTTCCAGCCGCCGAAGCTGTGGAACGCCATCGGCACCGGGATCGGCACGTTGACCCCCACCATGCCCGCCTGCACCTCTTCGCAGAAGCGGCGCGCACAGCCGCCGTCGCGGGTGAAGATCGCCGAGCCATTACCATATTCATGGCGGTTAATCAGATCCACCGCGCTGGCGTAATCTGCTACGCGCACCACAGAAAGCACCGGGCCGAAAATCTCTTCTTTATAGATGGTCATCTCCGGGGTGACGTTATCGAACAGCGTCGGCCCGACGAAGTAGCCCTGCTCGTGGCCCTTCACGCTGAAGCCGCGACCGTCCACGCGAAGTTTCGCTCCCTGCGCTTCCCCGCTGTCGATGTAGCCCAGCACCTTGCTGCGGTGCGCGGAGGAGATAAGCGGCCCCATTTCGTTTTCCGGCGTCTGGTCCAGGCCCGGCCCGACGCGCAGCGCGGCAATCTGTTTTTCCAGCCGGGCGCAGAGGTCGTCGGCGGTTTTATCCCCCACCGCCAGCACCACCGAGAGCGCCATGCAGCGCTCGCCCGCCGCGCCGTAGGCCGCGCCCATGATGGCGTTGGCCGCCATCTCCATATCGGCGTCCGGCATCAGAATGCAGTGGTTTTTCGCGCCGCCCAGCGCCTGACAGCGCTTACCGTGGGCGGACGCGGTCTGGTAAATGTATTCCGCAATCGGCGTGGAGCCAACAAAGCTCACCGCCTGCACGCGCGGGTCGGTCAGGAGCACGTCAACGGACTCTTTATCCCCCTGCACCACGTTGAACACGCCGTCCGGCAGGCCGGCCTCTTTCAGCAGCTGCGCCAGCGCGAGCGCCAGAGAAGGATCTTTTTCAGAGGGTTTCAGCACGAAGGTATTGCCGGTCGCCAGCGCAATCGGGAACATCCACATCGGCACCATCGCCGGGAAGTTAAACGGCGTGATCCCGGCGCAGACGCCGAGCGGCTGCATCAGCGAGTGGCTGTCCACGCCTGTGCCGACGTTCGCAGAGTGTTCGCCCTTTTGCAGATGCGGGATGCCGCAGGCAAACTCCACCACTTCCAGGCCGCGGGTCAGTTCGCCCACCGCGTCGGAGAAGACCTTGCCGTGCTCTTCGCTGATGATGCGGGCCAGGCGCGTCATGTTCTCTTCAAGCAGCGCCTTGAAGCGGAACATCACGCGCGCGCGCTTCAGCGGAGCCTGGCGCGCCCACGCCGGAAACGCCTGCTGCGCGGCGGCAATCGCCTGTTCGGTTTCCCGCGCCGTACTCATCACCACCTGGCGGATCTGCTCGCCGGTGGCCGGGTTGAAGATCGCCTGAACGCGCTGGCCTGAACCGGTGACACATTCGCCGTGAATAAAATTCGCTACCGTCTCCATCCTTAACCTCTCGCTGTTGATACGTGACTGTTACGTGAACGCTGTGTACTGGACACTATATATGAAACAAATATTCCATTTTAAGTTGAAATAAAATAAATGATGATTATTGTGATCAAGGATGGATTTTTATGTTAACAGCCAGCAACACTGACGCCGCGTACGCTATTAAGGGATTTCGGGCGAGGAAATGACTGAAGCTTCTGTTTCATTTTTGCTGCCAGATGGATGGCCGACATTTAAAAGACGCGGTTTTGCGTTTAGAATCATAAGACTGTATTTGGGGGATAAGATGACGACAGCAACCAGCCTGAACGAACTGCAGCAGCAAATCCGCGATCGCTACGATAGCCTGAGCAAGAGGCTGCAGCAAGTCTCCCGCTACGTGCTGGATAACACCAACAGCGTGGCCTTTGATACGGTTGCCGTCATTGCCGAGCGCGCCGACGTGCCGCCGTCGACGCTGATCCGCTTTGCCAACGCGTTTGACTTCACCGGCTTCAACGAAATGAAACAGCTGTTTCGCATGAACCTGGTGGAGGAGACCGCCAGCTACAGCGACCGCGCCCGGCTGTTCCGCGAAATGGAGAGCGAGGCCGTGCCGGAAACGCCGCTCGATATCCTGCAGGAGTTTGCCCGCTCGAACGCGCAGGCGCTACAGCAGCTGGCCGCCCGCGCCGAGCCGGAAATGCTGGAGCGCGCGGTGCAGCTGCTGGCCGCCGCCGACACCATCTACATCGCCGGACTGCGCCGCTCATTTAGCGTCGCGGCCTACCTCACCTACGCCCTCAGCCACCTGGAGTGCCGCCCTATCCTGCTCGACGGCATGGGCGGGATGCTGCGGGAGCAGATCAGCCGCATTAAGGCGCGCGACATTGTGGTGTCGATCAGCTTCTCGCCGTACGCGGAAGAGACGGTGATGGTGAGCGAAACCGCCGCCAGCGTCGGGGCGCGACAGATTGTGATTACGGACAGCCAGATCAGCCCGCTGGCGACGTTCAGCGATCTCTGCTTTGTGGTGAAAGAGGCGCAGGTTGACGCGTTCCGGTCCCAGTCGGCGACGCTGTGCCTGGTGCAGTCGCTGGTGGTGGCGCTGGCGTATCGGTTGGGGGAAGGGAAATAAGAAATAAAAAACCCCCTGCACAGGCAGAGGGTTTGGTTGCTAATTCAGCGGGATATTATTATCTCTACCATCACAACCTATGAAAAAACATTAAAAAAACAGCAGATTAATCGAATTAACTATATCCATACCACAATCACTCTCAAGCCACCTAACTTTGATTTGTAGTGCCATTAAAGTTTAGAATTGCTTACAGCAAGCAATGCATAATGAGTAAATTAAAATGCGAGGTTTAAATACCACCAATGATAAAAATCTATTCTATCCCACCTATTTGTTTAGCTGTCATGCCATCATGTGATGGTTCTAACGTCCATAGTCTCGCATCGATCCCATCATTATTCAGTTTTCGCATTAGGAAACGCGCTTGCTGAGCGTCGTGTGTAGTCAGAACTACTTGAAAGCCTAACTCTGCAATAAAATCACGTAGAACATCGAATACCGAAGATGCATGAATTAAGTCATGATGTTGAGTAGGATCATCAAGCAGCAAAGCTCTCCAAGGGGACCATGTATGTATGGTTGCCATTGAGAGCATGAAGGACAACTGTAAATCTGTCATCTGTGCTTGGCTTGCTACATCAGCAGCACCAACAAAACCGTCGCCCAAGCCAACCTGGATCGAAGCGTGGTCCTTGGCACGATTTTGATAATATTTCAAGTTGGTACCAGAAAAACGAGGCTCCTGAACGATACGTCGCAATATCGCTTGCCAATGAGGTACAACATCTGCAATTTTGTCTCGGATTTTTTCAATACCACTAGTCAAATGTGAGTGAAATTCATCTAATGCGTATTTTCGTTGGCTGCTCAAGGCATACTCATCTTGAGCATTTTTCAATGCCTCCCTCATAAGTCGAGTGTGCTCACTTTCCGAGAGTTCCCCCCTAACTGCATCAATTTCCTTCTGTGCAGCCATTAAGGCATTGGCCTCGGCTATCCGATTCAGCTCCATCTCAATATTGCTCAATTGCAGGCGTACCTCATCGGCTTTTGCCTTATCTTGCAAAATTTTTTCTTTAATATTCTCCAGCTGTTCATTAGAGGGTGACTTAAACAACCCAGCAGATTGCCATTTGGACAATAATGTTTCTAAACGTCCTTTGTCCAGTTCAAATTGCTGCGAAGTCCGGGTTATAGATGCATCAATATCAAGGAGTAACCTAGATAAAGCAGATTTTTTAGCCTGAATCTCTTCAATTTCCGTAGCGCTCAAGCGCACTTCTTCTTCAAGTGATTTCAACATCTGTTCGAATTGCTCAATTGTCATATCCTTGACAACTGACGGTTCCATTTCATTTAATGTTAAGGAAATGCTTTTAATAGCTTCATTCGTTCTCTTAACAGCTTCTTCGCATTCCGCTAAATCCCTTTTAGCTGAATTATAATGAGTAGTCAGTTGGGTCATGTCCTCGACATTAACCAGAGGCTTTTGTACAGCCCGTTTGACTTTGAGTTCGGCACTTTCTCCATCAAATTTTTTCTGTAAAAAGTCAAGACGTTCTTCAATCACCGATAGATCATAACCAACAAGAAGTTTGTCTGACTTAGCCGTTTTAATTTCTAAGTCAATGACCGCTATTGCTTCGTTTATGCGTGTTTTAGCATCCAGAGCCGTTGTAAGTTCAGAATTTTTCTCATGCAGCTTCCTTCTCGACGTTTCCAGCATCTCAGTTACCGAGCGAAGCTCCAAAGTAGCGATTTCAAGACGAGGGTCAATTACCTTTAGAGCTTCGGAAATTCTACTACGCAGCTTTTGTTCACCATGTACTTCCAAACATACCGGGCAGGAGTTAGTTCCTGCTGGCAATTTCTCAGCAACTGTTGAAACAGCGGCACGAATGGCTCCCACTGCATCTTGATAAGCAGACATAACTGATTTTGCATGATGGTAAGATGAATTAACTCTCTCAACTTCTGTTGCTAAATCACGGAGCTCTTCTTCCAATAAAGTTATCTTCGTACTAGTTACATGAAGATTGCTTTCTTCCACTTGCTTACGCAATTCTGCAGAACGCCAGTTTTCGTACGACTTCCTTGCTGCAGTAAGATCTTCATAATGTTGTGAGATGGTTATAGCTAATGATTCCAGAATACCGTGAACTTCTGATGCCGTTAGGGCAGCCGAGTAGATTTCCTGAGCTTTTTCAAAGACAACCTTTTTTTGCTCAAAAGAGCGTAAAAGTTCGTCTCTCATATGACATTGCATATTTAGCAGACCCAATTTTTCTTCGTAGGACCGCTTTCGCTCTAGCTTAGGTTTGAGCTGCGATAATTTTTCATTTAATAGCCGATGATTCTCGCCAGCAGACTCGATACTTTCACTTAATTGCTTTTGGCTATCTTGATATTCAGATTGAGTCAATTTGCTAGTCTTCAACTTCTGTTGAAGGCTTTCTAACGACTCGGAAATCTCACCATAATTAACCGGAAGCAAAACCAAGTCAGCCAAGTTGCCCAAAGTTGTCTCAATCGAAACTAAACGCTGATTGTTAACAGTTTTAGCAATGGCCCACTGCTCACGAATCGCAGCAATAGTCTTTGCTTCCACACTTACGGGGGTATTTGTAATCACTCCCAAACGTTCATTTAATAATGATAAAGAAGGTAGAGGCTTACTTAAATCAGTTTGAGCGCTATCGCGTACTCTAAGCAACGCATTCCAATCATTCAGCAATTTCTGTTTCGACTCGATAATACCATTCAACTCATTGAGTCTTCTAGCAATGGCTGGTCTTAGTCTCGTAACCGTGGAGTTAATCTGAGAAGCTTGTCGCCCCAGCGGTAACATCGCTAGTTGCCCACCCGCCTCTTCACTTCGTTGATGGCAAAACCATTCACCATCTCTCTGGTCAAGCAAGTGTGTAAGTCGGAGCAGGAAGGGAATCTCTTCTGGGGTTGTGTCACAAAAAATTTGCTTCAGATTTCCCTCACTGATAACACAGACTTTCTCCTTTGTAACTGAGACCTCGCGCTGCCAGTCGCCAAAATTAATCTTTACCGAAGCTTCATTGCCACCGTTTCTAATAAGAGGAGCCCACCTTTCCTCCACTCGCTTTACTTTAGAAGTTAGAGCAAGTTCAATGGCCTCCAGCACCGCCGTCTTACCCGAACCGTTAGGTGCAATTAATATGGTTGCCCCAGCTCCAAAATTAATCTGAACATCAGAACCAAAACGACGGATGTTATTCAGGACTATAGATTTCAGTTTAATTGATTCACGTGTATCCATCATGAATCCATCCTAGGGTCAACATTATCAATGATACCTGGTATAAGGTCTTTACCTGGTTTCTCGCTGAGGAAGGTTCTTAGCCATTGTTCTTGCAGAGGATTAGTGAGCCATGCATGATTGTTTTGAGTTGCCATAAATGCCGCAGTGACAGGGTCTACAATTTCAGTGCCAATATCACTTGCACTTAGCGATGCCAAAAATGTCCTATCAAGTAACTGTGGCATTTCATTAAGAGAGCTTGTCACATACTTGCGACAAAATTGTTCATCTGCTTCTATACGGGATCTATTATGAGCACTGAATCCCTGCGCAAGTAAAATGAGATAAAGATCGGAGGTCTCTGGCTCTGGTAAAATATCGCGAACTTGGGCTGTCCAACGAACTACTATTTTCCAATCTTCAATTTTGTCGATGGCAGCCAGTAACATCGTACGGCCACTACTCAATGGCCTTATAGTCCGTCGAACCTTAAGAGCTGTAACATCATTCAGTGGTTGCTCAGCTAGATTAGTCAAAGAATTATCAATAAAGACATCAAACCTGCCTCTCGCCCGGTCTCTAATTTGCGCTTCCATCTCACGAGTCTTCATTATTTTTCCAGCTCAGTTTTCATAATATTTTCTTCTCTAGCTAAGCCACGCAGACGAAACTCAGGCTCTAAGAGTTTTGTAACCATTTCTATTTTCCCGCTTTTTACAGCCATCCGAAATCTCCTAGAGTTTGTGACAGCCAACATCGCTCGCCGCGAAGTACCAAAGCTATCCTGAGATAATCTATCAGAAGCGATAGAGCACCGATTTACCTCACTATGAGAAGAGCTGGATCCTGCTAGTAGAATAATATTCGCAAGCTCTTTTCCTAATAAGTCTTCGACCTCCGTATCATCGTCATCCTCAATCAAGAGCCGTGCAGTTCGATTTGATGATGCGGGGCCGCCCCAATATTTAAGCGCTATGACTCGAATATCATTCCCTGATAAAAGCGACACTACATCCGTATGTCGTTTTAAAGCAATAGCAGTAATCATCAACATCATGAGTCCATCTGCAAGTATCTGTGTAGTTCGAGGGCCAACACGCATCACACCGAACATTTCGAGTTTCTCACTAGCTGGACTCAGCATCCTTACAAACAGCTCATTCGCTAGTTTCAGATCAGCATCTAACATAGGATAAAGTACCTGCCAGAGTCTATCGACCTCGATTTGCAAGTCTCCGGCTGACATACCTTGAATAGAACTGCTAATCGCAGTTTTAGTAAGCGACCATGCAATTTTATTCATTGACAAATCAAAACTATCACATTCAATTTTGGTATTTTCAATACCACGTAGCTGACGCGAATCGATGCAATAAGTTAAATCTTTAGCTTCAATCCATTGAAGCCCAGAAAAATCATCAGAGGTAACACCGAGCGTATTTGCAAATGTGCTTTTAATCGCTGTACTCCAAGATTTAACATCGCATAAACCCGCATGCCCCGGCCCACGTAAATGAAGCGCAAGGCGCATCAAACGAGGCGTCAGATGGTCCCGTGACCAAATCTGTTGATCATACTTGACACCAATTTTTAATCGTTTCTCATAGCTACTGCTATCGTTCCAAAAAATCGGAACAGTGTTAGAAGGCTCCTCTACACCATATTGGTGGCTCGTTGCACATCCAGAAACCCCCCAAGTAAAAGTGGTCTCTTCCTTTGCATACTGAGTCCATACAGGAAACTCTGACCGAAGATATTGGCGAATCAGGGAAAATATCTGTCGAGGAGTCGCAGCCCCAGCATTTGATACATTTTGTTCCAGATCAAGTAAGAGAACTTTAAATGCTTCGGGTGCCGGGGAGAAGTATGTCTCTAATAGAGACTCAGCTGATTTCTGGATCTCACTCTCGAGAGACTTAATCTCAACTTTCAAATTACGCAAAGCTCTATGAATATGAGTCCAGTCGGTAAATCCGCACCAAGTTGTCAGCCAATCATATATATGTCCTGCTGCAAGATTAGTTTGCGCGTGCGACTCTAAACCATTAGGGGTAGTAGTACTAAGCCTGCATAGATCACAAAAATCCTCAAAATGCCTAATTTCGAATTCTTTCTTGATGTTAATCTTCCGATCAGGTACCTGAATTGTGAAACTTCTGACTATACCATCGGATATAGTTGCAGACGAAAACCATTTAGCAAGAGCTAAGATTGAATTATCGAACGCACTTAAATCAGGCAATTTGGGAGGGGCAATGGGCGAGGCCTTCGCATTTACTACTTTCGCTGTTGTAGTCTTAATCGCACGCTTCGCCTTCTCACTACTAAAATCAGTCACTTGTCGCTTGACTTGCGTATGGCGAAGCGAGCCATCACTTAGCTCCTGAACAATGTCATCCCAATCAGGCACAGCACCTTGCTCACATCCAAGCCACTTTGCTCCCTGCCGCCCTTCAAGATAAGCAACCACCATGGTTGCCATCATCTGAGCACAAACCAAAAAAGCGTACCTGTCTGCTTTTAATAGTCTAAGTTTTCTCTGCATACGATCACGCTGCAATTATTGATGAAGGATTGCCTAACGATTGTTATACAGTTAATGACGTAATTCGTGAGATCTCTAAAAATGCCCATCGACATCCATCTAAACTGTGCCCAACCTAACAATCATGACAAATGGTTGATTTTATTGATAATTATAACAAATAATTTATTGTATTAAAAATTTATTCTCTTCCATAGAAAATCCTTTTTATATAAAAAAGCACCATTCTGCTCTCTCAACAAGCAACAGATTGTCGAAACCGTTTGAAACTGTCGCGGGCTTAACTCAATATTAGTAATACCATGAATCATGCCATACATAGAAATGAAATTATTGCGTTCTATGTTGAGGAATTACGAATGGGATGCTTCCTTATCCGCAAATTCAAAAAAAGTTAGGGTCGATAGCAAATGTTTTTAATGTAAGCCAATGCAGTTTGTTCAGGCTGACGACATTGTTAGTGAGGAGTAAACTGACAATTGATTCAACCCACGCAGATAGGGGTGTGGTATATAGCTGACGCTCATGGCACACAGTCGATTTTTGCAGTCATGATGCCGCAGGGAAGTATCATGAATATGCGGCGTGGTGCGGTGACACCCACGACAGCAGAGTAGCTGCGAAGCCTCGGGTTGGAGACGAATGAGCAAAGAGTGTTATGGTAAATTTCAGTGCAGGAAGAGATACTTAATTCTTTTTCAGAAAAGAAAAAAGAAGTCAAGTTAGTATTCATGGCAACAACAATGTTTAAGGTTTAGGGTGTTTATTGGCGAATACAAATCTAAATGCTTTGAATGTCGTTTTCCATTAGTTCACGCTAGTCGATGAAACATAAAAAAGCCCGCAGTTACGCGGGCTTAGAAGTATTTTGCTGTTTTTACGCCCAAGTCGTTGCCAGACGCTCAATCATTCCCACTCAATCGTAGCCGGTGGCTTACCGCTGATGTCATATACGACCCGCGATATGCCATTGACTTCATTGATTATTCTATTAGACACGCGGCCTAAGAAGTCATACGGCAGGTGCGCCCAGTGCGCCGTCATGAAGTCGATGGTTTCCACCGCACGCAGGGAGACAACCCAGTCGTACTTACGGCCATCGCCCATCACGCCGACGGAGCGAACCGGCAGGAACACGGTGAACGCTTGGCTCACCTTGTTGTACAGGTCAGCTTTGTGCAGCTCTTCGATGAAGATAGCGTCCGCGCGGCGCAGCAGGTCGCAGTACTCTTTCTTCACTTCGCCCAGCACGCGCACGCCCAGACCCGGGCCCGGGAACGGGTGACGGTAGAGCATGTCGTACGGCAGACCCAGTTCCAGACCGATCTTACGCACTTCGTCTTTGAACAGCTCGCGCAGCGGTTCAACCAGGCCCATCTTCATCTCTTTCGGCAGGCCGCCCACGTTGTGGTGAGATTTGATGACGTGCGCTTTACCGGTTGCGGAGGCCGCAGACTCGATCACGTCAGGGTAGATGGTGCCCTGCGCCAGCCACTTAACGTCTTCCAGCTTCAGCGCTTCTTCGTCGAACACTTCCACGAACACGCGGCCGATGATTTTACGCTTGGCTTCCGGATCGTTCTCGCCTTTCAGCGCGTCCAGGAAGCGCTGCTCGCCTTCCACATGAACGATGTTCAGACCGAAGTGGTCGCCGAACATGTCCATGACCTGCTTCGCTTCGTTCAGACGCAGCAGGCCGTTGTCCACGAACACGCAGGTAAGGTTTTTGCCGATGGCGCGGTGCAGCAGCATCGCGGTCACGGAGGAGTCCACGCCGCCGGAGAGGCCGAGGATCACTTTGTCATCGCCAACCTGCTGGCGGATACGCTCAACGGCGTCGTCGATGATTTTTGCCGGGGTCCACAGGGCTTCACACTGGCAGATGTCACGCACGAAGCGCTCCAGCATGCGCATCCCCTGACGGGTGTGGGTCACTTCCGGGTGGAACTGCACGCCGTAGAAGCGTTTTTCTTCGTTCGCCATGATCGCGAACGGGCAGCTTTCGGTGCTGGCAACGGTCACGAAGTCAGACGGGATAGCGGTGACTTTGTCACCGTGGCTCATCCACACGTCCAGCAGCGGTTTGCCGTCTGCGGTCAGGGAGTCTTCGATACCGCGCACCAGCGCGCTGTCGGTCACCACTTCTACCTGCGCGTAGCCGAACTCGCGCTCGTTAGAGCCTTCTACGTGGCCGCCCAGCTGCATTGCCATGGTCTGCATGCCGTAGCAGACGCCGAATACCGGCACTCCCGCTTCGAACACGTACTGCGGCGCGCGCGGGCTGTTCTCTTCGGTGGTGCTTTCCGGGCCGCCGGACAGGATGATGCCGCTTGGATTGAATTCGCGAATCTGTGCTTCCGTGACATCCCACGCCCACAGCTCACAGTAAACGCCCAGTTCACGTACGCGACGCGCCACCAGCTGAGTGTACTGAGAACCAAAATCCAGGATGAGAATGCGATGTTTATGAATATTTTCCGTCATTGACGCTAATTCCGAGGCAAGTGAAACAAAAACAGAGCGCCCGGCAGAAGCCGGGCGCGGAAACTTATCAGGAGCCCAGACGGTAGTTCGGGGACTCTTTGGTGATCGTCACGTCGTGAACGTGGCTCTCCTGGATACCCGCACCGCTGATGCGTACGAATTCCGCTTTAGTACGCAGCAGGTCAATGGTACCACAGCCGGTCAGACCCATACAGGAGCGCAGGCCGCCCATCTGCTGGTGAATAATCTCTTTCAGACGGCCTTTATAGGCAACGCGGCCTTCGATACCTTCCGGTACCAGTTTGTCAGCGGCGTTATCGGTCTGGAAGTAACGGTCAGAGGAACCTTTGGACATCGCGCCCAGGGAACCCATACCGCGGTAAGATTTGTAAGAACGACCCTGGTAGAGTTCAATTTCGCCCGGGGATTCTTCGGTACCGGCCAGCATGGAGCCTACCATTACGGCAGCGGCGCCCGCGGCGATGGCTTTAGCGATGTCGCCAGAGAAGCGGATACCGCCGTCAGCGATAACCGGAATACCGGTGCCTTCCAGCGCTTCAACCGCGTCAGAAACCGCGGTGATCTGCGGAACGCCCACGCCGGTCACGATACGGGTGGTACAGATAGAGCCAGGGCCGATACCCACTTTCACCGCGCTGCAGCCGGCGTCAGCCAGCGCGCGAGCGCCTGCGCCTGTTGCCACGTTGCCGCCGATGATCTGCAGGTCAGGGTATTTTGCACGGGTGTCGCGAATACGCTGCAGCACGCCTTCGGAGTGGCCGTGTGAGGAGTCAATCAGCAGCACGTCAACGCCCGCAGCAACCAGCGCGTCAACGCGCTCTTCGTTACCTGCACCTGCGCCAACCGCAGCGCCAACGCGCAGACGGCCATGCTCGTCTTTACAGGCGTTCGGTTTACGTTCTGCTTTCTGGAAATCTTTAACGGTGATCATGCCGCGCAGGTGGAAGTTCGCATCCACAACCAGCGCTTTCTCAACGCGTTTTTCGTGCATTTTCGCCAGCACCACGTCGCGGGTTTCGCCTTCGCGGACGGTCACCAGACGCTCTTTTGGCGTCATGTAGACGCTAACAGGCTGGTTCAGGTCAGTCACGAAGCGCACGTCACGACCGGTGATGATGCCGACCAGTTCATTGTCTTCGGTCACTACCGGATAGCCGGCAAAGCCGTTACGTTCGGTCAGGGCTTTCACTTCGTGCAGGGTGGTGGTTGGCAGAACGGTCTGTGGGTCGGACACGATGCCGGACTCATGCTTCTTCACGCGGCGAACTTCTTCCGCCTGACGCTCGATAGACATGTTTTTGTGGATAAAGCCAATGCCGCCTTCCTGTGCCAGGGCGATAGCCAGGCGCGCTTCAGTCACGGTGTCCATTGCCGCGGAGAGCATAGGAATGTTCAGACGAATGGTTTTCGTCAACTGCGTGCTGAGGTCGGCAGTATTCGGCAGAACGGTGGAATGAGCGGGAACGAGGAGGACGTCGTCAAACGTCAGTGCTTCTTTAGCGATACGTAGCATGGGCAATATCTCTGACCTGGGTGGTTAAATATTGCCGTGGCATTATACAGAGCGTAACCGATTGCATCTACACTTTTTTGAAAAAATGCTTGCGAATGCCTCTCAGCAGGTTACTATCGACTGAATAACTTGCTGATTTAGAATTTGATCCCGCTCACATGTTATCCTCTCAATCTCCCTCAATTTATACTGTCAGCCGCCTTAATCAGACGGTGCGTTTGCTGCTTGAGCAGGAAATGGGGCAGGTCTGGATCAGCGGTGAAATCTCTAACTTCACGCAGCCGTCCTCCGGACACTGGTACTTTACCTTAAAAGACGATACCGCTCAGGTGCGCTGCGCGATGTTCCGCAACAGCAACCGTCGCGTGACGTTCCGTCCGCAGCACGGCCAGCAGGTTCTGGTTCGCGCCAATATCACCCTGTATGAGCCGCGCGGCGACTATCAGATCATCGTTGAGAGCATGCAGCCCGCGGGCGAAGGTCTGCTGCAGCAGAAGTATGAGCAGCTAAAAGCAAAGCTCTCTGCCGAGGGATTGTTCGACCAGCAGTTCAAAAAACCGCTGCCCTCACCTGCCCACTGCGTTGGGGTCATCACCTCGAAAACCGGTGCCGCCCTGCACGATATTTTACACGTCCTGAAGCGTCGCGACCCTTCCCTGCCCGTCATCATCTACCCGACCGCCGTTCAGGGTGATGATGCGCCAGGGCAGATTGTTCGCGCCATTGAACTGGCAAACGCCCGTCAGGAGTGCGACGTATTAATCGTCGGGCGCGGCGGCGGATCGCTGGAAGACCTGTGGAGTTTTAACGACGAGCGCGTGGCGCGGGCAATCTTTGCAAGCGTCATCCCCGTGGTGAGCGCCGTCGGGCATGAAACGGACGTAACGATAGCCGATTTTGTTGCGGATCTGCGTGCGCCTACGCCGTCCGCGGCGGCGGAAGTGGTGAGCCGTAACCAGCTGGAGCTGCTGCGTCAGCTTCAGAACGGCCAGCAGCGGCTCGAGATGGCGATGGACTACTTCCTTGCCAACCGTACCCGCCGCTTTACCCAGCTTCATCACCGTCTTCAGCAGCAGCACCCGCAGCTGCGTCTGGCGCGTCAGCAGACCGTGCTGGAGCGCCTGCGTCAGCGCATGAACTTTGCGCTGGATAATCAGCTTAAGCGCGCGGTGTCGCGCCAGCAGCGCGTGACCCAGCGCCTGAACCAGCAGAACCCGCAGCCGAAAATCTATCGTGCGCAAACGCGCATTCAGCAGCTGGAGTATCGCCTGGCGGAGACTCTCCGGGCGCGTCTGAGCACCACCCGCGAACGTTTTGGCAACGCGGTGACCCATCTGGAAGCCGTGAGCCCCCTATCCACGCTGGCGCGCGGCTATAGCGTGACGACGGCAGCGGACGGCAAAGTGCTGAAGCAAGCAAAACAGGTGAATACCGGTGATGTTCTTACCACCCGCCTGTCTGACGGCTGGGTAGAAAGCGAAGTGAAATCAATTAAACCGGTGAAAAAGACGCGTCAGCGCAAAACCGGATAATTCTTCGCCGGTTACTTACTATACTGCTGCTATTCCCTTTTTTAATAAGGAGAGCAGCATGTCCCATCTTCGTAGCGTTATTCCCCCTTATATTCTTCGTCGTATTATCGAAAGCGGTTCCGAGCCGCAGCAGCGCTATGCCCGTCAGACCTTAACCCACGTCCAGACGCTGATGGCGCATATGCCGGGCAAACCCGCAGCGCCGCACGTGAATAAAGCCGGTCAGCTTGAGCGCGATATCTACGATGCGAAACAGACCCAGGAGCTGCCGGGTACCCAGGTGCGTTATGAGGGGCAACCCTCCAACGGCGATGTGGCGGTGGATGAAGCCTATAGCTATTTAGGCATCACCCATGATTTCTTCTGGAAAGAATATCAGCGTGATTCTCTCGATAATAAGGGACTTATTTTGACCGGCACCGTTCACTACGGCCGGGAATATCAGAACGCCTTCTGGAACGGTCAGCAGATGGTGTTTGGCGACGGTGACGGGGAGATCTTTAACCGCTTCACGATTGCCATCGACGTGGTGGCGCACGAGCTGAGCCACGGCGTAACCGAGACCGAAGCCGGGCTTATCTATTTTGAGCAGTCGGGCGCGCTGAATGAGTCCCTGTCAGACGTGTTTGGCTCTCTGGTGAAACAGTACCATCTGAAGCAAACCGCCGATAAAGCAGACTGGCTGATTGGTGAAGGGCTGCTGGCCGCGGGTATTAACGGCAAAGGGCTACGCTCCATGTCTGAACCCGGCACCGCCTACGACGATCCTCTGCTTGGGAAAGACCCGCAGCCCGCGCACATGAAAGATTTCATCAAAACGCGCGAGGATAACGGCGGCGTACACCTTAACTCCGGCATTCCCAACCGGGCGTTTTATCTGGCCGCGACGGCGATCGGCGGTTACGCCTGGGAAAAAGCCGGTTATGCCTGGTACGACACGGTTTGCGATCGCAATCTGGCGCAGGATGCGGATTTTGATGCCTTCGCAAAACTGACGATAGCCCACGGAGAGAAACGCTCCGGCAGCGACGTTGGGGCGGCGATAAAACACGCCTGGGAACAGGTGGGAGTGCTGTAAATGCAGGTTCCGGAACTGACGGATGACGCCGTGGTTGAGCTGGCCCGGGAAGGCGGCGTCGCTTTTATCCCTAAGCTGAGCGGCCAGCGTACCATCGCGCTTTCCTCGCTTAATGAGGCCCAGCGCCAGCGCCTGGTGAGCATCCTGGAGCAGGCCTTTCCACGCGGTCAGCCGCCGGGTCAGTCGTCGTCACCCGGCAGCGGGGACCAGCGCTATTTCCGCATCCAGATTATCTGGACCGGGCAAAATCAGGCGCACTACGCCGATATCATCGTGCTGGTACCTGAGCAGGAAGCGCCCGAGTCGCTGGTCGAGCTGTGGAAGAAAGGCGAAGACTGCGTGTGCGATTAACCTTCGGCCAGGACAAACTCCACGCGCTTTTTAGAAATCAAGCCGTGGCCGTTCTGGCAGAAATAGTCCACCGCCCCGCAGGCTTTTAGTACCTGGAGTGGCTGATGGCACTCCGGGCAGCGGGCTTCGAGCGCGATATCTTTATTACAGCTGTCGCAGTGCGCGACCCCGTTCAGGGGTTCAAGCTGTGCCTGGCAATCCGGGCAGGTAATGGTCATGGTGTCTCCTTCAGGGCGTTCAGGTCTGCGAAAATTTTACCACGTCTTCAGTGCGGGCCACGCAACCGTTGCTGCAAGGTCAGCAGCAGCGCCACCTCTTCAATTCTGCGGCGCGTTGTGCGGCTCACCTCCTGGGGATCGCGCTCAAACAGACTGTTTGCGCCAAGAATGTGTCCTGTAAGACAGCGTTCGTAGATCGTGCCGGGGATATGCCAGCGCTGAATATCCTTACCTTTAATTAGCTCCAGCACATCTTCCGCGCCGCGTCGGTCGTAGTTGATAATGCGCCCGTCGCGTAACCAGAGCCGCAGGCCCTTTTGCCCGCCCGCGGGCCCCGCGTATTTGTTGAGCCAGATGTCCACCGGCACGCCGCTGATGCTTCCCTGCAGGTGCGCCTCGCCTTCTGCGGTGGTCAGGTCACCTTTTGCAATATTGCGGCCCAGGCGGTCTTTGGCCGCCACCACCTGCAGCGTCATCTCGTCCTGACCGCCCAGATAGCGCACCGTTTCGCGCAGCATCGCCAGCACGTGCGTACCGATATCCAGAATCACGCCGTCCGGGTGGCGAAGCGTTCTGGTATCCGGTTCTCCGGTTGCGAAATTGAGCGCAATCGGTTCCCCTGCGGCGTTATACCCGCTCGGCTCCTGCAAAAAGCCTTCGATTCTGGCGATATCAGAAACATGGCCGACCAGCGACCGCTTCACCGTTTCGATGCGCGCCATCCAGTGGTCGAGCGCCAGCACGCGGGACGCCACACCGGGCGTTGCCAGCAGCGCGTTGAGTTTTTCGATTTGAGGAAGCGTGGCGACAATCGGTTTTTCAATCACAATCCGCGGGATCGGTGAGGCAATCGCCTGCTCAAGCACCTCAAGGTGGTGCAGCGATGCGGTGGTAATAAAAAGGGTATCCAGCGGGGTGGCTAAAAGCGCCTCAAGCGAGGCGCAGCGCGTAACGCCTTCAGGGTGCTTTGCGGGGAGAGCATCAAAGCCGAAACAACGAACGGCGCCATCGAAAAGGTTACGTAGTGCGGGCAGATACGCTGTTTCCACTACCGCACCAAGACCAACAAATCCTAACTGCATAGTTTCACCTCAGAAAATACCGTGCCGGGGCGAAACGCCTGCCCCGGCACACCGAGGTTTATGAGGCGCTAGCTGCCGGTTTAGTCTGCACATTTTCCAGCATGCGGCGCACCGGAACAATGAGGACGATCAGCACTGCGGCACAAATCAGCAGCGCGATGGAGCAGCGCGCGAAGAGATCCGGCAGCATATCCAGCTGGTCGGCCTTCACGTGACCGCCAATCAGGCCCGCCGCCAGGTTACCCAGCGCGCTGGCGCAGAACCACAGCCCCATCATCTGGCCGCGCATTCTCTCCGGCGCCAGCAGGGTCATGGTCGCCAGACCGATCGGGCTCAGGCACAGCTCGCCGAGCGTCAGCATTAAGATACTGCCCACCAGCCAGAACGGCGACACGCCCGCCCCGCCGTTGCTCAGCACGTTCTGTGCTGCCAGCATCATCAGGCCAAAGCCCCCTGCCGCACACAGAATGCCGATAACAAACTTGGTGATGCTGCTCGGGCGAATGTTCATGCTCGCCAGCTTCGGCCATGCCCAGCTGAACACCGGGGCCAGAAGGATAATGAACAGGGCGTTGATCGACTGGAACCACACCGCCGGAATTTCAAAATCACCCATCATGCGGTTAGTGTAGTCGTTGGCAAACAGGTTGAACGAGGTTGGCTTCTGCTCAAACGCGGACCAGAAGAACGCGGCGGAGACCAGCAGAATAAAGCAGACCAGCAGCCTGGCGCGCTCTTTCCGGTTCAGGCCCGCGAAAATGAACAGGTAGATAAAGTAGAGGGCAACGGACGCCGCAATTACGTAGACCAGCAAGCTGGCTACCGCGACCGGGTTAATAACAATCACGCCCTGCGCGATCAGCGTCACGAGCGTTGCCACGCCTGCCGCCAGCGCCAGCAGCCAGACGCCCACGCCGTTACGCTTCACCACCGGGCTGTTCCAGGTGGAGTCCAGGCCGACTTCGCTGTCGTAGCGCTTCATCGCCGGAACCGCAAACACGCGGAAGATAATCAGCGCTACCAGCATCCCGATGCCGCCAATACCAAAGCCCCAGTGCCAGCCGTGGGTTTTAATCAGCCAGCCGGAGATCAGCGGGGCGATGAACGAGCCCATATTGATGCCCATGTAGAACAGCGAGAAGCCGCCGTCACGACGCGCGTCGCCTTTTTTATACAGGGTGCCGACCATCACCGAGATACAGGTTTTGAACAGGCCAGAGCCGAGCACGATGAACATCAGGCCGATAAAGAACAGGTTATTGCCCATGATGGCCGACAGCGCAATCGACAGGTGGCCGAGCGCGATCAGAATCGAGCCGTACCAGACGGCTCTCTGCTGGCCGAGCCAGTTATCCGCCAGCCAGCCGCCCGGCAGCGCGGCCAGGTACATGGTGCCGGCAAAGATACCGACAATCGCCGAGGCGTTTTCGCGCGCCAGCCCCATGCCGCCGTCATAGACGGTGGCGGCCATAAACAGGATCAGCAGCGGGCGAATGCCGTAGAACGAGAAACGCTCCCACATCTCGGTAAAGAACAGCGAACCGAGCGGATACGGATGGCCGAAGAACGTTCGGCTCTCTTTTTGATTAACAGAGGATTGCATAATTCTCCCGAAAGGTATGTGTCGTGCTTGTAAACACCAGCAGGTACGCCGGCCAGTTACGTATCTGACCGATTTTTTACATGCGGCGAAAAGTTAGTTAACCATTTGATAACCAGTCGCTAGTTTTGTCTAGTACCAGCCCCTGGACTTTAAGATGAAAATTCGACGATTGTCTACTTTCTTAGATTTAAACGTGGTTGAAAATGAATAGTGATTGACATCACACAGAGAAAACCGTCGGTATGGTTGGGCAAAAAAAAGCCCGCGATAAACGCGGGCCTTAGTGAGATCGGCAATGATTATTTGCTTTTCTTAATGTGCTTAATCAAACGCTTACGCTTACGCATCTGGTTCGGCGTCAGGGTGTTGCGCTTGTTGGCGAACGGGTTTTCCCCTTCCTTGAACTGGATACGAATAGGCGTGCCCATCACGTCCAGCGATTTACGGAAGTAGTTCATCAGGTAGCGCTTGTAGGAATCCGGCAGGTCTTTCACCTGGTTGCCGTGAATCACCACGATTGGCGGGTTATAGCCACCGGCGTGGGCATATTTCAGCTTCACGCGACGACCGCGCACCAGCGGCGGCTGGTGGTCTTCCGCAGCCATATTCATGATGCGGGTCAGCATGGCGGTGCTCTGACGACGGGTGGAGCTGTCATACGCTTCACGCACGGATTCGAACAGGTTACCGACGCCGCTGCCGTGCAGCGCAGAGATAAAGTGCACGCGGGCAAAGTCGATAAAGCCCAGACGGAAGTCCAGGGTCTCTTTCACCTGCTCACGCACTTCATTGCTCAGCCCGTCCCACTTGTTGACCACGATAACCAGTGAGCGCCCACTATTGAGGATAAAGCCGAGCAGAGAGAGATCCTGATCGGAGATACCTTCGCGCGCGTCGATGACCAGCAGCACCACGTTAGCGTCTTCAATCGCCTGCAGGGTTTTGATTACGGAGAATTTTTCCACCACGTCGGTGATTTTTCCGCGCTTACGTACCCCGGCGGTGTCGATGAGGACATACTCACGCTCATCGCGCTGCATCGGTATGTAGATGCTGTCACGCGTAGTGCCCGGCATGTCGTAAACCACCACGCGCTCTTCACCCAGAATACGGTTAGTAAGTGTAGACTTACCTACGTTTGGACGACCGACGATAGCCAGCTTGATCGGCAGATCCTGCGGGTTGAAGTCATCCTCAGGCTCTTCTTCTTCTTCGCCCTCTTCACCGTCTTCGAACTGCGCCCAGTATGCGGCGTCTTCGTCCACCTCTTCCGGCGGGTTCACTTCGTCAACCCACGGCAGCAGAACGGTTTCCAGCAGGCTGGTCACACCGCGGCCATGCGATGCCGCAATCGGGTGGATATCCCCCATGCCCAGAGACCAGAAGTCCGCGATAGCCTGATCGGCATCGATGCCGTCAGTTTTGTTCGCCACCAGGAAAGTTGGCTTTTCACGTGAACGCAGGTGCTTAGCGATTGCGGAGTCCGCCGGCATAAGGCCAGCGCGCGCATCCACCATGAACAGCACGACGTCCGCTTCTTCAATCGCCAGCAAGGACTGTTCCGCCATGCGGGTTTCAACGCCGTCTTCTGTGCCATCGATACCGCCGGTATCGATACAGATGAACTCGCGTCCTTCCACCTCTGCACGACCGTACTTACGGTCACGCGTCAGCCCCGGGAAATCCGCAACCAGCGCATCACGGGTGCGTGTTAAACGGTTAAAAAGAGTGGATTTTCCAACGTTAGGGCGCCCGACAAGCGCGACCACAGGTACCATGTTTGAAGCCTCATAAAATTCAAATAAACGTCGCTTTCGCAGCGTTTTTAAAAATGTCAAAACGGCTCCTGAGTGAACAGGAGCCGTTTAGTATACTACAACCGCCGGGTAATTAACGCGTGATCGCGTACAGCGTGCCGTCTTTTGCCTGAATCAGCAGTTTGCCGTCAGCCACAACCGGGTCGGTCAGGAAGCCTGAACCGTCCACTTTCTGCTGTGCCACAAAGCGGCCATTCTCTGGATCAACCCAGTGCATATAGCCTTCGCTGTCGCCAACCACCAGGCTACCGTTATACAGCACTGGCGCGGTCAGCAGACGGTGCAGCAGATCGCTTTGCGTCCACAGCGTCACGCCACCTTCGGTACTCAGCGCCAGCAGGCGGTCGTTCTGGTCAACCATATAGATGCGGTTACCGTCCACGATGAAATCATTCACAGAGCCCAGCTCACGTTTCCACATGATCTGGCCGCTGCGCAGGTCCAGCGCGGTCAGGTTGCCGTTATAGGCCAGGGCGTAAACCACACCGTCAACGATAACCGGGGTAGTGTCTACGTCGCTCAGGCGGTCAATTTCCGTTGAGCCAGTGGCCTGAGAGATACGCTGCTGCCAGATCATCTGGCCCTGCTGCATCAGCACGGCGCTCACGCGACCGTTGTCACCGCCCACAATGGCAGCGCCAAATGCGGTCGCAGGTGCAGATTCACCGCGCAGAGAGAGCGCAGGCATATCCAGGTTAACGGTCCATTTCACCAGACCGTCCGCTTCGTTCAGAGCCTGCAGCTGGCCGTTGCTGGTATGAATCAGCACCAGGCCATCGCTCACCACCGGGCGAGACAGCGACTCGCCGGCTACGGTTGTTTGCCAGGCAATAGAGCCGTCGCTGCTGTTCAGCGCATAAACCTGCGCTTTTTCGCTGCCCACGTAGACATGCCCACCGGAAACGGTCAGGCCGCCAGACAGCAGTGCAGGTTTACGGGAGAACCAGCCGTCTTTTTCCGCCAGGTTAACGGACCAGACTTCTTTCCCGTCATCGGCGTTTACCGCTTTCACGGTGCCTTTGCGGTCAGCGGCATAGACAACGCTGTCTGCATACGCAGGATGAAGGTTGGAATAGAAATCGCCAATCCCACTTCCCACGGAAACATCCCACGCGGTGGATGGGGTAAACTGGTTTTCAACCGTCGGCAGTGGGGACATTTTCACAACGTCTTCTTCGCCACTGAACAGTGAACAACCACTCAATAACGTAACAGAAAGCAGTCCTGGCAGAAGTAATTTACGCAATTGCATCGGGTCCCTCTCAGACGGACAAATTATTTATTTTCATCTGCATCATTTCGCTCAGCGCAGGTGACGCTTTGCTCTCTACGCCAGCTTGCCACGCTTTACGCGCGCCCGCTTTGTCACCCTTGCTCAGCAGTGCTTCACCGCGCAGATCGGCAACGATGGCAGCAAAACCTTCGCCTTTGATGGTATCGAGCGTTTTCAGCGCGTCGTCAGCTTTTTTCTGCTGAACCTGAATACGTGCCAGGCGCAGATTGATCACGGCTTTCAGGTTTTCATCGCTGGCGGCAGCAAGGCCCTGAGACAGCTGAGCAGCGGCTTTATCCAGCTCGTTTTTATCAACGTACTGCTGAGCCACTTCCAGTGCAGCCAGCGCACCGTAGGTGTTTTTGTTGTCAGCGGCAAATTTCTCTGCCGCCACCAGCGTTTGTGGCTGATCGGCGCGGAGCGCGCTAACGGTATTTTCATAAGACAGCGACGCGCCGCGCGCGGAATCCGCCTGATGATTGTTCCAGTAACGCCAGCCAACCAGCGCACCCACACCTAAAATTACCCCAACAACCAGCGCTTTGCCGTTTTCAGCAAAGAAGCGTTTAATCGCGTCGACCTGATCGTGTTCGTTCTCGTACATTTCCACGCCGTCTTTCTCCTTAGCCCAATAGAGTGCGCAAGTGCGCCGCAACGCCGTCCTGCGTTACCGTTGTCTGCTCACCAGAGCGCAGGTCTTTTACTACCACTTCGCCGTTAGCCACTTCGGACTCGCCCAGCACCAGTGCAATACTTGCGCCCCACTTATCGGCACGAGCAAACTGTTTTTTGAAGTTGCCGCCGCCATGGTTGGTCATCAGCTTAACGCCCGGCAGCGCATCGCGCACGCGTTCGGCAAGCTGCATCGCCGCAGACTGCGTTTCCGCGCCTGAAGCCACCAGGTATATATCGACAACGGAATCTGCTTTAAATTCCGGATTAACTGCCTGAACCAGCAAAACAAGTCGCTCAAGACCCATCGCGAAGCCAACCGCAGGCGCCGCACGGCCACCCAGTTGCTCAACCAGACCGTCATAACGGCCGCCGGCACACACGGTACCCTGCGAACCGAGGCTGGTGGTTACCCACTCAAACACGGTACGGTTGTAGTAGTCCAGACCGCGCACCAGACGCTGGTTCACGGTGTAGGCAATGCCCGCCGCTTCGAGCAGCTTGCACAGGCCGGTAAAGTGTTCGCGAGACTCGTCGTCCAGGTAGTCACCCAGCGCAGGGGCATCGTTCAGCAGCGCCTGGACATCAGGGTTTTTGGAATCCAGCACCCGCAGTGGGTTACTGTACATGCGACGCTTGCAGTCTTCGTCCAGCTTCTCTTTATGCTGCTCAAGGAACGCCACCAGCGCATCGCGGTAGTTTGCGCGCGCTTCCAGAGAACCGATTGAGTTCAGCTCCAGGGAGACATGTTCGGCGATACCGAGGGCACGCCACCAGCGGGCGGTCAGCATAATCAGTTCGGCGTCGATGTCCGGGCCCTGCAGGCCAAAGACTTCCACACCCAGCTGGTTGAACTGACGGTAACGACCTTTCTGCGGACGTTCGTGGCGGAACATCGGGCCGATATACCACAGGCGCTGCTCCTGATTATACAGAAGACCATGTTCGATGCCGGCGCGTACGCAGCCCGCCGTACCTTCCGGACGCAGGGTCAGGCTGTCGCCGTTGCGGTCCTCAAAGGTGTACATCTCTTTTTCAACCACGTCGGTTACTTCACCGATCGCGCGTTTGAATAACGGGGTCTGCTCTACAATCGGCAAACGGATTTCGCTGTAACCGTAGCTGCCGAGCACCTGCTTCAGCGTGCCTTCAATGCGCTGCCAGATGGCGGTTTCGCCAGGCAGGTAATCGTTCATGCCGCGGATGGCTTGAATGTTTTTTGCCACGTTTATTCTCTTTCTATATACAAAAAAAACCCAAAGAATGGGTTCAATCATACATGGGAAGCGGCACGCTTCCCATCACGTTATTTTTCAACCTGCTGAACGCTAATGCGCTGCGTCTCGTCCATCATCGCGGCTTTGGCGCGGATGCGGGCTTCAAGCTGATCGATCATGTCGCTATTATCCAGACGATCTTTACGAACGCCATCTTCATAGAGACCACTTTTCTTGTTACCGCCGGTTACGCCCAGGGTTGACACCAGCGCTTCACCCGGACCGTTCACCACGCAGCCGATGATGGAAACGTCCATCGGGGTGAGGATGTCTTCCAGACGCTGCTCCAGGGCATTCACCGTGCCGATCACGTCAAATTCCTGACGTGAGCAGGTTGGACAGGCAATGAAATTGATCCCACGCGAACGAATGCGCAGTGATTTCAGGATATCGAAACCGACCTTGATCTCTTCGACCGGATCGGCAGCCAGCGAGACGCGCAGGGTATCGCCGATCCCTTCAGAGAGCAGCAGTCCCAGGCCGATCGCAGATTTAACAGAGCCGCTGCGCAGGCCGCCCGCTTCGGTGATCCCGAGGTGCAGAGGCTGATCGATCTCTTTTGCCAGCAGGCGGTAAGATTCCACCGCGAGGAAGACGTCGGACGCTTTTACGCTGACTTTAAACTGATCGAAGTTAAGGCGATCGAGATGATCGACGTGACGCATCGCGGATTCGAGCAGCGCCTGCGGCGTAGGCTCGCCGTATTTTTCCTGGAGATCTTTTTCCAGGGAGCCGGCGTTGACGCCGATACGGATAGGGATATTTTTGTCGCGGGCGCAGTCCACCACCATGCGGATACGCTCTTCATTACCGATGTTGCCCGGGTTGATACGCAGGCAATCGACGCCGTATTCAGCGACTTTCAGCGCGATACGGTAGTCGAAGTGGATATCTGCAACCAGCGGAACGCTGACCTGCTGTTTGATCAGCCTGAACGCCTCAGCGGCATCCATGGTGGGCACGGAGACGCGAACAATGTCCGCGCCTACACGCTCTAATGCTTTGATTTGGTTGACCGTCGCTTCCACGTCCGTGGTGCGCGTATTGGTCATCGACTGGACGGCGATAGGTGCCCCATCGCCGACTGGCACATTCCCAACGTAAATCCGTTTCGATTTTCTACGTTGAATCGGAGCCTGGTTATGCATGAAAAATCTCCCGCGTTGCCCGTCTGTTACTGTGCTGCTGATTGTTCGGCATTAACGGTAAGACGTGCAACCTGGTTAGTTCTGATAAAGCGGCTCAGGTCGACAGGTTTTCCTTGATACTGGATCTGTACCGCTGCCGGAGCGCCAATTTTAAGCTTATAAGGAGCCTGACCGACCAGATTTAAATTGCCATCTTTACGCTGCAGGCCACTGAAGAGTTTTTTACCTGTCGCGTCAGTCACTTCCAGCCAGCAGTCAGCCGTGAAGTTCATCACCAGCGCGTTTGGATCGGCGGCTGGTGCGGCGGTTGCCGCCGGGTCGGTCGGCAGGGACGCCGCGGCGTTGTCCGCAGGCTGAGTCGCTGCAGGGGCGTTCGTTGCGGTATCGACATTTGCCTGAGAAGGCGCGACGACCGCGTTTTGATCCTGAGCCTGCGGCGCAGCGGTGTTAGCCGTTGCGGCCGGAGCCTGTGCTGCATCAGTTGCCGGAGCCGTCGTTTGCGGCTCGCTTGAGGCCGCCGCACCCTCGGTGTTCAGCGGGACGCTCTGGGCGCCACCGTTGCTCGCCTGATTGAGTTCGGCGGAGGATTGATCGGCCATGGTGGTGATCTCTTCCTGCTGCGCCTTGTGGTTTTGCCACCACCACGCGCCGGTCAGACCGACAACAACAAACAGCACCAGCCAGGTAAAGCTCATCAGCCAGCCATCGCGCTTTTTACGACGTTTCCCCAGGGAGAAAGTTTGCATCGGGGCAACTTTTGCTGCACGAACCGGTGCCTGCTTCTCCATCATTGGCAGTAATTCGTTTTCGGGGATGTGCACCAGTTTTGCGTAAGAGCGGATATACCCGCGCAGAAATGTTGAAGCCAGATCGGCAGGCGCCTTATCTTCTTCAATATCGCGAACCGTGGAAACCTTCAGGCACAAGCGTTCTGCGACAGCTTGCTGGCTGAGTCCGAGTTGTTCACGGGCGTTGCGAAGACGAACGCCAGTGGAGAGTGCTTCATGTTGGTCGTGAGTGGCTTCAGTATTCATTCGCTACAACTACTGGTACGTGAAAAAAAGGGTTCAGGTGCCGGTGAGTCACAATGCCACCCGCACCGCGAAACTTCAGGTCAGTTAACCTTGAACAGACAGTATAAGACTGTCAGCCCGGAGATGACAGTACAGCCCTGCCCGAACGGCTAAACTGTTGTTACGTCGTTACATACTGCCCGAAAGTCGGATGAAACGCACCGTAATTATTGATCAGTCATCACGAATCTGACTGATTATTCAGAAAGATTAAGCATCACGGCGCAGATAATGCGCCGTGAGTGCATAATAATCAAACAGCTTTGACCGCAATCGTCTCGCCCTGCATGCGTTTACGCAGGGTACGTTTGGTACGGTCAATGACGTCGCCCGCCAGCTGCCCGCACGCGGCATCGATATCATCACCACGGGTTTTACGCACGATGGTGGTGAAACCATACTCCATCAGCACCTTGGAGAAACGGTCGATACGGCTGTTCGAGCTGCGGCCATACGGCGCGCCCGGGAACGGGTTCCATGGGATCAGGTTGATTTTGCATGGCGTATCCTTCAGCAGCTCAGCCAGCTGATGCGCGTGCTCGGTACCGTCGTTAACGTGGTCAAGCATCACGTACTCGATGGTAACGCGGCCCTGGTTTGCATTGGATTTCTCCAGGTAGCGACGCACGGCAGCGAGGAAGGTTTCGATATTGTACTTTTTGTTAATCGGTACAATTTCGTCACGAATTTCATCGTTTGGCGCGTGCAGGGAGATAGCCAGCGCAACGTCAATCATGTCGCCGAGCTTGTCCAGCGCAGGCACAACGCCTGAGGTAGACAGCGTCACGCGGCGCTTGGAGAGGCCAAAACCGAAGTCGTCCAGCATGATTTCCATCGCCGGCACCACGTTGGTCAGGTTCAGCAGCGGTTCGCCCATCCCCATCATTACCACGTTGGTGATCGGACGCGTGCCGGTCACTTTTGCCGCACCCACGATCTTCGCGGCACGCCAGACCTGGCCGATAATTTCAGACACGCGCAGGTTACGGTTAAAACCCTGCTGAGCCGTAGAGCAGAATTTACACTCCAGCGCACAGCCCACCTGAGAAGAGACGCACAGCGTGGCGCGATCGTCTTCCGGAATGTAGACGGTTTCAACGCGCTGATCGCCTACGGCAATCGCCCATTTGATGGTGCCGTCTGCCGAGCGCTGCTCTTCCACCACTTCCGGCGCGCGGATTTCAGCCACATCCTTGAGCTTGTTGCGCAGCACTTTGTTGATGTCGGTCATCTCATCAAAGTTGTCGCTGCAGTAGTGGTACATCCACTTCATTACCTGATCGGCACGAAACGGCTTCTCACCCATATCTTTAAAGAACTCGCGCATCTGCTGACGGTTCAGGTCCAGCAGGTTAATTTTTCCATTTTTATTGAGAACCGCAGGAATGGCGACTTCGGAGGTATTCACTAGTTCAGACATAATTTTTTCCGGCCTCGTTGTTACACGTTGTGGCCCATGGAGGGTTGAATAGAAACGCCCCGGAAAGCGGTCTGCTCGTCCGGGGCGTTGCATTGTACAAAGTCTGGCGCAGGGATGCCACGTCTGGACGTGGCATTTACGAAAATAATGTGTAAACGAAACCGTTAAATTAACGGGTACGTGGACACACTTCGCCTTCCGCGAAGAAGAAAGCGATTTCGCGCGCAGCAGATTCAACAGAGTCGGAACCGTGGGTGCCGTTCTCGGTGAAGCTGTCCGCGTAGTCAGCGCGCAGGGTACCCGCCAGCGCGTTGTCCGGGTTGGTTGCACCCAGCAGATCGCGGTGACGCTGAACCGCGTTTTCGCCTTCCAGCACGGACACTACGATTGGACCGGAGGTCATGAACTCAACCAGGCCATCAAAGAATGGACGACCTTCGTGCTCAGCGTAGAAACCACGAGCCTGCTCAACGGTCAGGTGCAGCATTTTGGTGCCAACGATCTTAAACCCTGCTGATTCAAAGCGAGCGAAGATGCTGCCAATAACGTTTTTTGCCACCGCGTTTGGTTTGATGATGGAAAAAGTACGTTCAATAGCCATGATAACCTCTGTAAAATGTTCTGTTGTTTTGCATACCTGAGTATGGTGTGGCGCGGATTATAAAGAGCAATAGCGCCATTGCCTATGGTTCTGCATAACATTTTTTTAAAATGAGACGAAGATTAGCAACAGGCCGGATTTCGCATACCGTGTTGATGGCGTAAACAGAGCGGGCACTGCTTTTCATCAGGCGTAAATGACCAGAACTGGCGTTGGCACGTCAGGCAAACTGCTTTATAGGCGGGGGTGACCACGTTTTTTGCCGGTCCATCCGTTTCTGAGACGTTTATCGCCTCGTGCTGACATACTGCTTCACAGCCACCGCAGCCGGTACAGCGCCCGGTATCCACCACCAGCGCGGCGTTTTCAAACCGAATCGCGTTTTCCGTGCAGCTTCGCCAGCACGCGCCGCACAGCACGCACTTATCGACGTCGAGAGCAATATCCGACTCGCTAAACGTCGAGAATGCCCTGCGCAGCTCGCGCGGCCCCGGGGAAACGCGGCAGGCTTTCACATCCTCGCGGGGAACGTGCATAAGCGCACGACGAGCGATATTCACCTCGTTGCTCGGTATGAGCTTAAACCCCCACTCCGCTTCACCACGGCAACGAAGCGCAAGGTTAAGCCGGGCAAGCGCCAGCAGCCAGTCAGGGTACTGCTCTGCTTCGATACTGATAAAACGAACCCGGCGTTGCGCGTGCCACAGCAGCAGCTCATTCACCCCAGGTGCACGTTCAGTAAAAGGCCCAACAAGGGTGTCCCTGTGTACAAAACGCTTTCTCGGCGCAATGCCGGTAATGGCCCCGGAGGGGCAGACGAACAGGCAGTCACCGCATTCAATACAGCGATTTTCATCCACCGAGACGCCGTTTTCCGTAAAAGAAAAAGCCTGCGCTGGACAAACGTCCGCGCAGGCGCAGCAGGAAGCGTGGCGAAAACGGCGACGGACGCACGCATGCGTCACGTCCATCGCCGGGGCAAACGTCAATCCGCCCATCAGCCAATACTGAAGAAAACGAAGCGCAGCATCAGCTCACCCACAATCAGCAAGGCGCTGCCCAGCAGCACTGGACCTCGCGCCGCTTTCAGGCCGCCCGCAGCAAAGCACAGCATACCCGCAACGGAAACGCACCAGCTCAGCAGATGTACCGCGCGCAGCTGTTCGAGCATCCGTAGCGGAGCGTGGGGGAACGTCACCACGGTGTTGTCTACGGCTGCGATGTCTGCCAGCCAGACGGGCTGCATCACCAGACGCACAAGCACCACCAGCGTGATAATGACCACCGCCGCACGCAGAGTAGTTTTGGATTGCATCCCAACCGCCATGCAGGCTGAACCAATAATCCCCACCGAACCGATAAACAGCACCAGCGTGTTAAGGTGCTGCCAGGTCACTACGGACGCGTGCATGTAGATCTGCGCCATGCAGAACACATCCACCAGCCCGACGAGACCCGCCGCGGCCAACAGCATCTTCCAGCCTGGCTTTTTGGCAAACATCAGCAGCGCTGCAAGGCCAAGCGACGCCAGGTAAAGGCTGGCAAAGATAATCTCGCGGCTCAGCCACGAGCTGGACACGTGGCGTAGCGCGTTCATGGCGTTGAGCGGATAGCCCATATGCAGCGCTGAGGCGAGCAGCCCCAGGCTTGCAAGCACAAACGCCCCGGCGGCAGGCAGCAGCGGGCTACGCTGGGTAGCATGCGCGCCCCCGAACGCCAGCCAGAGCGTCACGCCAACCGATCCCTGCAGGAACAGCGTAAAAATCAGCAGCGGTAACTCATGCATGACGTTTCCCCTCTTTCTCTGCGCCCTGATGCGCTTTGATCACCAGGTTCGGTTTTGTAATCGAGGGATCCGGCAAGCCCTTCACATCGCAGACCGTACCGTATTTCGCCCGAAGTTCATCAATCGGCCCAAATTTGATCGCCTCGAGCGGGCAGGTTGCCACGCAGACGGGCTGCTCGCCCTTCGCCTGCAGATCCACGCAAAAATCGCATTTGGACATTTGTCCGGTCTGCTCGTTGAGCTGTGGCGCGCCGTAAGGGCAAGACCACGCGCAGTAGCCGCAGCCAACGCACTTGTCCGTATCGACGCGCACGATGCCGTCGCCCGGACGCTTGTGCATCGCGGTGGTCGGACAGTTTTTGGTGCAGATCGGGTCCGCGCAGTGGTTACAGGAAATAGAGAGCGTGTAGGCAAAAACGTTGTTGCTAACGCCGCCCTGCCCGGTTGGGATGAAATTCCCGCCGTTAACTTCGTATACGCGTCGGAAACGACGTCCGACCTCAAGGTTGTTTTTATCTTTGCACGCCACCTGGCATGCCTTGCAGCCCGAACAGCGGGAAGAGTCGATATAGAAACCCAGCTGTTTATCGCTCACCGGCGCGTAGTGTTTAAACTGACTCATGCTTTAGCTACCTCCACCAGCATGGTTTGATGGGAGTTCCCTTTCGCAAGCGCGGTAATTCGGGCAGAGCTGAGCACGTTCGCGCAGCCGCCTTTATCGACGCCCTGTTCGTCCGGCTGCCACCAGGCGCCCGCCTGCATGGCAACAACGCCCGGAATGATGCGCGGTGTGACCTCCGCCGGAATTTCACAAACGCCGCGCGCGTTATGGATACGCACGGTATTCCCCTGCGAAATGCCGCGCTTTTGCGCGTCCTGCGGGTTAATCCACAGCTTTTGCTGCTGGGCCTCAATTAACCACGGGTTGGCGTACTGGGTTGAGTTAGCGCGGTTTTTCCCTTTCCATGTAATCAGCTGGAGCGGGAAGGTTTTCGCCAGTTCGTCTTCCGGCCCTTCATGGGCGGGCACGTAGTGCGACAGCGCCGGGATCTCCGGGTGTTGCATGTCGTACAGGCGCTTCGAGAAGATCTCAATTTTCCCGGACGGCGTCGGGAACGGATGATTTTGCGGATCGCGGATGTTGTCTTCAAAGGCGACGAACGGCGCGCTTTTGAAAAGATGCTGACGCGTCTTCTGTAGCGTCGCGAAGTCCGGCAGGTTTTCCTCCGGCATCGCCAGCCGCGTCTGCTCCCAGATGTGCTCAATCCACGCTTTTTCGTCACGACCCTCGCTGAACGCAGGCTCAATGCCGAGCTTAGCGGCGACCTCACGCAGCCAGTCGTAATCCGAACGGCGCTCGAATTCAGGTTCAATCAGCTTTTCCGACAGGATCAGATAGCTCGCCGTGCCCCAGGTTTCGCCAATATTCCAGCGTTCCATAAAGCTGGTTTCCGGCAGGAGAAGATCGGCGTATCTGGCGCTCGGCGTCATAAACAGATCGCTTGCGACAATAAACTCGATTTTCGACTCGTCTTCCAGTACGCGCGTCGCCTGATGCAGATCCGGGTTCTGGTTAGCCAGATAATTGCCCGCGAGCGAAAACAGGATGCGGATATTGCTGTCCAGCTTCTCTGCATCCTTCAGGCCGACTTCCGCCGTTACCTTTGAAGCATCATCGGCGGCCTGCACCCAGTTCATCACCGATATTTTGGCTTTTACCGGGTTATCCGGCATCTCCGGCCCGGCCGCAAATTTACGGTTTGAACAGCCGCCATAGCCTGCCGCCCAGCCGCCCTTCACCCCAACGTTACCCGTCAGCGTTGCCAGTAACGTCGAGCCGCGCGCGGTGCGCTCGCCGCAGTTATGGCGCTGCGGTCCCCAGCCCTGGATCAGCGCGGCGGGTTTGGTGGTTGCGTAGTCCCGCGCCAGCTGACGAATGGTCTGCGCAGGAACGTGGGTGATCGTCTCTGCCCACTCCGGCGTTTTCGCTACGCCATCTTTTGCGCCGGTCAGGTAAGCCATCAGGGATTCATTGGCCGGAACGCCTTCCGGCATGGATGCTTCGTCAAAGCCCAGGGTATAGCGCTGGAGGAAGTCACGATCGTGCAGGTTCTCCGTGACGATCACGTACATCATGGCGTCCATCAGGGCGTTGTCCGTTGTTGGAAGCAGCGGGATCCACTGATCGGCAAGAGAGGAAACCGTATCTGAATAGCGCGGATCGACAACGATAAAGCGGGTGCCGTTTTGCTTCATCCTCTGGAAGAAGTGGTTGCTGTGGCCAAAGATGGTCTCCGTCGGGTTATGCCCCCAGAGAATGACCAGTTTGGTATCCAGCAGCGTGTCCAGAGAGCTGCCGCTGGCGGCTGTGCCATAGGTATACGGCGTGGCTGCCGCCGTGTTGCCCATACTGACCGAGTGATAGCTTTCCAGGTAGCCGCCGGTTAAGTTGAGCAGACGACGAACCATTTTATCGCCGGAAAACGTTCCGCCGGATACCGCAGTACCTACATGCACATAGCGTGAGGCTGCGCCGTATTTTTGCGTAATCGTTTTTAATTGATTCGCAATAAGCGTGGTGGCTTCATCCCAGGTAATACGCTCGAATTTTCCTTCGCCACGTTTACCCACGCGTTTCATTGGATATTTAAGCCGATCGGGATGATAGACAAATTTCCGATAAGCGCGGCCTCGAACGCAGGCGCGCATAACCGGCATTTGAGGATCCAGTTCATTATCCGGGCGCGTGGAAATTCTCGTGACCACACCCTCACTGACGTGAGCGCGAATATCGCATTTACCGCCGCAGTCAAACGTGCTGCAGGTTTGCACCACTTTTTCTTCAGGCGTCGCGCCTGCTGTTGCCGTATCCTGCGCCCGAGCATTGCCGTTTGTCGTAACAAAAGGAAGGGCGGCCAGCGCCGACCCAGCCTGAATAAAATGACGCCGGGATATTGAGGGAATAAGTCCTTCGCCCGGACTTTTATTTTTTTTCATTGCTCATTCCTTAAAATAAAAACGCATTCTCGTTTTTTTTCAGGAACGAATATTGATAATTATCAAGCTAACTCTTCGGGGGTAATACTTAACGGTCTAATTCAAAGTTCACCGTCGCCGTTTGGCCTGTTTCATCCATCACAAGCAATTGATATTCACCGGGTGAATATAACTTTAATGAATAATTATTATTCCGGCCTTCTAACGGTTCTCCATTTAAAAACCACCAGCGCCCACCTTCTCCTCCTGTCGTAATAACAGATAGGGTCACATTCCCTTCTCCAGGGAGTCGCTTAATAACGGCGCCTTCTCTGATACCCGAAATCATAAGCGGTGCCGCGTTGTTATTATCCAGAGGCGGGCAGACCGTCGATCTCGGAGGAAGACGCGCAGCTCTTTTTTCCGCAGCAGGCAGCCACGGCTCCAGCGGCAGCGGCCAGACGTCGAGAACTTTTTCTGTGGCATCAGGGCAATCTGCCGCCACACGCTTGCCCGTTTTATCCAGCCAGACCGGGAAACGAATGCCGCGAATGCCTTCCTGTTCCGGCAGCAGCAGCGTGGGCGGTTCACTCCCTTCCAGCAGCCAGGTCGAAAGACGGCGCCGACAGTTTTCACTGCCTTCCGGCAGCGACTGACCGCCCGGCCAGCAGATCACGCCCCGCCCGACGCTTTCCGGGCGCGGATCGCGCGGCAGGCGGGCTTCGTCTATCGTCGAGCGTGACTGAAGCAGGTTATTCACCTGGTTTAATAGCGGAACCGCGCTGGCGAAACCAAACTGCCCCGCTACCGGCGTGCCGTCAGGTCGCCCTGTCCAGATACCTATTACGTAACGGGCATTCAAACCGATGGCCCAGGCATCGCGATAGCCGTAGCTGGTGCCCGTTTTCCACGCCAGGGGGGCGATTTGCGGCAGCGCGCTGTCCGGCAGCGGCTGCGCCTCGTTCGCCAGAATACGGCGAATAATCCACGCCGAACCTGGCGATAACAGCGGGCGTTCAGTCAGCGGGTCGCTCGGCTGTAAGCGCAGCCGGCCCGCCTTGCCATGCCTTGCAAAGGCGCTGTACGCGGCGGCGATATCCGCCAGCCTCGCGCCTGCGCCACCCAGGATCAGCGACAGATTCGGCTGCGCTCCGGCAGGCAGGATCAGCGGCAGCCCGGCATTGCTCAGCATCCCGGCAAACCGTTTGGGACCATAGGCTTCCAGCACCTGTACCGCTGGCAGGTTGAGCGAACGCACCAGCGCTTCACTCATGCTGACCGGCCCGTGGAACCCGCTGTCAAAATTTCCCGGGCGATAATCACCGGTTTTTCTGGGCACGTCCTGAAGCAGCGAGGCGGGATGGATTAGACCATCGTCCAGCGCCATGCCGTAGATAAAGGGCTTTAATACCGATCCCGGGGATCGGATCGCGTTGACCATATCCACGTGGCTAAAACGGCTGTCATCGTTGATATCCACCGAGCCAACCCAGCCTCGCACCTTCATGTCGGTATGATCGACCACGATCATCGCCAGCGAGCTGCGCGCAGGCAGGCGGGATTTCCAGTTCATCGCCAGCTCTTCCAGCTGCCGTTGCAGTCCGGCATCCAGCGTGGTGACAATTTTCGTATCGCGGCTTTTGCCAAGCATCATGCGTGCAAAGAGCGGCGCCAGCTGCGGCATCTGCCGGGGAGCCAGCCATACCGGCTCTTCACGGGACTCTTTCACCTGCTTTGCTGACCAGACGCCCTGAATCATCATGCGGTCGAGCACTTTGTTGCGTGCCGCTTCGGCCCGCTCGGGCCAGCGGTCCGGGCGCAGACGGCTGGGTGCCTGCGGCAGTACCGCCAGCAGCGCCGCGTCGGAGTAGCTCAGCTGCGAAGGGGGTTTTCCAAGATAGGTCCAGCTTGCCGCCCCCACGCCCTGCAGCGTGCCGCCAAACGGAGCGCGGTTGAGATAGAGCGTAAGAATGTCACGCTTAGAAAGATGCCACTCCAGCTGCATCGCCCGCCAGAGCTGGCGAATTTTGCCGCCAAAGGTGCGCGGATGCGGATCCAGCAGGCGCGCCACCTGCATGGTAAGCGTGCTTCCTCCCGAAACCACTCTTCCGGAGCTGAGATCCTGCCAGGCTGCGCGAAGAACAGAGAGCGGGTTTACGCCAGGATGATCCCAGAACCAGCGATCTTCATACTGGATCAGAGCCTCAAGATAACGGGGAGAAACCTCTTCAATCGTAACCGGGTAGCGCCAGATGCCTTCGCTATCGGCAAAACGCCAGAGCGGCGCGCCCTTTTCGTCTACCACAACTCGCGCGGGGTTAACCTCTTTCAGAGGCAGCGGCCACAGGCGGTCGGCGGCGACAATCAGCCCCCCTAAAACGAGAAGCGCTCCCGCCAGCCAGAGCCAGCGGGAGCGTATCAGACGTGCCATTCGCATGTTACGGAACAACAATCAGCGGGCCGCTGGCCGCACCCGTTGCCCGCCACTGCGGAACGTACATAGACTCCACCATCGGAACCGGCACCTGATAGGTTCCCGGCGTCACGGCGCGGGCCAGATAGACCAGCGTGACCGGCTGACCTTCGTTTACCGGCACGGCTGCCACAAAGCGGTCGTCGCGGAACTCCATATGCTGAATGTCCGCCTGCTGCATCTGGCTGAGCAGGTTCTGCACTTCGCTACCGCTGTCCTGCAGGCTGGCGCTGCTGCTCGCCAGGTTCTGGTTTTCCAGCTCCAGACCTGCCGGGAGAAGATCCACTACCAGCGCATCCGGCACGTTCTGGCTGGCTTTCACTTCAAGCCAGACCAGCACCAGCTCACCGCTCTTCAGCGAAGAGAGTGATTTGCTGCTGCCGTCTGTTGCCAGGATATGACGCTCAACCTGCAGCACGCTGGAGCTCGGCTGAGGCGCATATTCCGGATAGCCGGTGCTGTCCAGACGTACCCACAGCGGTGCCGTGCCGGTATTGGTGACCTGCAGCGCACCAAGCTGGTCGCTGTTTACGTTTTGTACCTGCGCCTTATCGCCGCCTGATGCGGTATCAGACAGGGAGGTTTTCGCCTGCCATGCACCGGACAAGGTTTGCAGAGAACGTCCGGCCAGGAACAGCGCGTTGCTTTCCTGAGTAGACAGCCAGCGCTGGCTGAAAGCCTGTTCAGACAACGCGTTCAGCAGCGTATTTTGCGCATCCGGCAGCAGCTTGTACTCCTCCAGCAGGGAGAGCATCAGGGCATTATCGCGCAACTGACTGCCGTAATCGGCCATCCAGTTTTTGCTGTCGTTGCGCGGCGTTTTAAGTGCCAGATCCAGCGCCTGCTGGCTGCGCGGCGCGTCGCCCATCAGTTTAAGCGCCATACCCAGCTGCATCAGCGGCAGCCCGGAGGCGGCCTGAGCGTGACGCTCCCAGATTTCACGCAGCGCACCGAGCGGCGCTTTTTGCTGACGCGCCAGCACCAGCGAGGCATACGCCTGTACGGCAAATTTGCTGGCCTGGGTGTCGTCGCTGTAGCGGATAGACATCATGCCCGGATCCTGCAGGTAGCGCAGCAGACGGTTGTTGGCGTTGTTCACCGCATCGGCAGGTACGCTATAACCCTGCTCGCCCGCGCGCACCAGGAAGTCAGTCACATAGGCGGTCAGCCAGTACTCTTCAGGGCCGTTTTTATCCCACAAGGCAAAACCGCCATCATCACGCTGCATCTGCAGCAGGCGAGAGATCCCGATATCAATGGCAGCACGACGCTTGTCATCGGTATCTCCTTTGATGCCAAGCGCGGCCAGCTGCGCCGCGTTGGTATAGAGGGACGGGAACAGGCCGCTGGTGGTTTGTTCCAGGCAGCCATACGGATACGCTTGCAGCTCGCGGATGTAGCGTGCCAGGTTGAGCGGTGGTTTGCCGCTCAGCAGCAGTTGCCCCTGCAGGGTGGCAGGAGAGAAACCGTTACTATGCTGCGCCGGTGCGGTCCAGGACTCGCCGGGGTTCAGCATGGCACCGGTATTGACCGTCTGCGCCGGGAACGCCGGACGAATGCCGATTTTCCAGCTCTTCTGCTGCGGGGCAAAGGTTTCGCCCGGAAGCTCCAGGCCGGTAACCTGCGCCGTCACCTCACCGTCGCCATACCCCTCCAGCGCGCGCACCGGAATGAACAGGGTGCTGCGCGCGCCCGGAGGCAACTGAACCGGCTGCGGCTGTGCGCCTTCCAGTGACAGTTTGCCTGTCGCGCTCAGGGCGACGTTCAGCGTTTGCGGTTTGTCGGTCAGGTTAGTGAGATCCAGCGTCAGCCGTGAGGTATCTCCACTAGCCAGGAAGCGCGGCGTATTAAGCTCGGTAATAACCGGCGCGGCCACCACAACCTTACTTTCGCTGCTGCCGAAATCATCTTCCGTCCACGCCTGTGCCATCAGACGCAGTTCGCCGTTGAAATCACCAATCGGCAGCGTAACGGTGCCTTCTCCGTTGGCATCCAGCGTAACCGGCTGAGCCTGCTGGGCAATAATGGTGACGTGGTTCACCGGCGGTTTGCCGCCGCGCTTGAGTTCATCGCCATCACCACCGAAGCGCAGCGCGGCCATACGGCCCTGCCCTTCAATGACCTGGCCGTAGATATCGTAGATATCCGCGCCGTAGCGCTTCTGGCCAAAGAAAGCCTGCCACGGATCCGGCGTGACGTAATCGGTAATATTCAGCACGCCGCTGTCCACCGCCGAGACCAGCACGTTCACTTTCTGCGGAACCGCCCCCTCTTTCACGCTGGCCTTCACCTTCACGGAGAGAGTCTGGTTTGGACGCATTTTCTGCGGATTATCCAGCGCAATGTTCAGACGGCGATTTTCGTCGCCCATCGGCAGATGCAGCAGGCCGACCGCGCGCTTCGGCGTGGCGGATCTGGATTTATCGCCAGGACGCACCACCAGCGTGCTGAGGTAGAGATCGTGCCGTTTCCAGGCTTTATCCACCGGAATGGAGAGATCCAGACCGTTTGCCGGTACGTCGATCTCTTTCCACCACAGCGGCCCTTCGCTGGATTCAATCATGGCATAGCCCTTGCCTGCGGCTGGCGCTGCAATGTGCAGCTGGATGGTATCGCCTGGCTGATAGGCCGGCTTATCCAGTTTCAGCGTCACGCGGTCAGGGCGTGCGGCTCCCGTGCCGTCACTGTTATCCTGCCAGCTGTAGCCTGCCCAGAAGCGCACGCTGCTGACCATTTCATCAGGCGCTTTCACTTCCAGACGGTATGAGCCCCACTCCACCGGGAAGGTGACTTTGCCGGTTTCATCGGCTTTGAGGCTAAGCTCCTGCTCGCCCTCAACCAGATCTTTTTGATCGAACTGAGACTGCCAGCCTTCGCTCTCAGACCAGTTCCAGAAGTAGTCGCGGCGCTCGCGGATCAGACGAACCTGCAAGCCGGACACCGCTTTTTTCGCCCCGCTGGCATCGGCATAGACGATGTCAAAGCTGGCGTTGCCGTTCTCATCGACAATCGGCTGGTTGACGGTGGTATCGGTACGGTAGTCGTAAACCGCTTTACTGGCGAACTGCGGGCGGATACCCGGCAGCTCCGCCGCGGGCCAGATGGCCTGCTCAGCGCGGCGCGTCACGGGACGACCGCCCGACTCCAGCAGGCTGGCCTGCAGAATCAGCTGCAGCGGCGAGTGTACCTCTTTCCACTGGCTTTCGGTGGTCACCTGCCCGCGCCCCTGCTCGTCCAGCGTAAGCTGTACTTCATCCAGGCTGCGGCTCAGGTTTTCCTCAGCAATATCACCGAACTGGAAGCCCGGCAGCGCAGCAACCGCCTCGCGCAGCGGACGCAGGAAAAGCTGGCCCTGCAGCGAGTTGCCGTTGGCCGGCGCGCCATAGAGATAATAGCCCACGACGTTAAAGTCCACGTTATCCTGCGGGGAAACCGGCGCTTTTTGTCCCGTCAGGTTCAGCGCCATACGCTCAGGCATGAAGTCTTCGACGTGGAAGTCCCACAGGCGCTGCAGGTTATCGCCCGTGTTGGCGCGAATATGCCACATGCCGGTCTGCGCGCCGCTATCCAGCGGATAATTGAAGCGGTAGAGGCCGTTCTCAGGCTGAACAACGATCGTGCGTGCCACCTGGCCGTCCGGGCGCAGCACGTCAAGCTTCACGGGCTGGTCGGGAAGCGGTTTTCCGTCGCTGTCGCGCAGTAAGCCGTTGAGGATCACCGTTTCACCCGGACGATAGAGATCGCGCGGGCCAAACATAAAGAATTGCTTGCTGAAGCCCGGGTTACCGGCAATATCGAACTCCGCCAGATCCAGCGCCGGAAGCTTGAGGTCAAGCAGGGTGGTCTGGCCGTCTTTGCTGGCCAGAATCAGCGCGGCTTCTTTATCGGTTTCAAGCTTCGCATGACCGTCGGCGTCGCTGTTCGCCTCGGCAAGCGTCTGCCCTTTGTCATTCAACAGCGTGACGGTGACGCCGGACTGCGCCGCACCGTTTTCCAGACTCTGGGTGAAAATGTCCAGCCGGTTATGATAGCGGTGAGCGGACAAACCGATATCGCTCAGGGTAAAGAGCGTTGCGGCATTGCTGTAGTTGTAGTGCCCGGCCTGGTTCATGACGGCGATATAAACGCCGGACTGCTGAAGCGGCTTGATATCCTTGAGCGGCAGGAGCAATTTTTCACGCGTGTTGCGCGCCGGATTGAGGTCAAAACGGCCGGTATAGACCAGCTCCGCCATCTTCAGCAGATTGTCGGATTCCCAGTTGGTCAGGGCGTTACGGTACTCCCACTGGCTGACAAACGAGGCCAGCGATTCCGGCTTCACGCGGTAGAAATTGACGTCCACATTGTTGACGTTAAGCGCCATCACCGGCAGACCTTCCACCACCTTGCCCGGCAGCAGCGAGCCGCGGCTGGCAAAACCGACCGTTGGTTCTATATCTCGCGTGGTCAGGGCTTTTTCATAATCAATGCCAAAGGTCGCTTTGTTCAGCGCCACCAGGCCACGATCTACGGTGATGACCAGGTTTCGGTTAGGCTCCAGATGACGCAGGCGAAGCTCTTTCAGGTTAGGCGCAAGTTCCCACGCCCCGTCAACTTTGCCGCTTTTCTTATCCACGACATGCACCGTTTTGGCGAAATCCTGATTTGGATCCAGCGGCACAGAGAAGGTCAACACCAGCGTGGCGGCACCGTCGAGCTGAATTTCAGAGGCATCAAGCAGGGTCAGCGCTTTTCCCTGACTCTGGGCGGCCATTTTAGCCAGCTTTTCAGCGTCGGGCTTTTCTGCGGCTTTCGGTGTTGATGCAGTAGACGCTGCTGGCGCAGCAGCCTGAGGCTTATCGTCGCTGTTATCACAGCCGACAAGCGTAAACGTGGTGAGCAGCGCGAGAGAGATCGCGGCTAAGCGAAACGGTTTCATCCTGTGTCCCTGGCCTGAGGGGGCCTGTTGGTCGTCGTCCGGATAAGTATTATCCGCAAGTTTCGTTAATACCAAAAGTCCAATTTTAGAATCTGGAAAGCGCCTCGCAGAATGGTATTCCCCCGTTATACCGGGATGGAACAGCGATCACAGCGCATAACGTCACATGTTACCTTTTACGTCATTTGTTTTTAAAACAATAAGATAGCTGGATATGTCCGCTCTGAGCCTGCTAGTTTTATGACCATGACGCACCCCGAGTGCGCGGTTCAATAAGAGAGAAAGCCATGAAACGAGCCGTGAACGCCCTACAAAATTTCGGAAAATCATTGTACGGACCGGTACTTATCTTACCGATTGTCGGTCTGTTTATCGCCTTTGGAAATGTGCTGGGCAACGGCAACCTGGCCGAATACTTGCCGTTCCTTGGCCATCCGCTTATCCAGAGTATCGGCCAGCTGATCGCCAAATCTGCCGTGTCGGTACTGGTCAACCTGGCGCTGGTGTTTGCCGTCGGGATCCCGATTGGCCTGGCGACGCGCGATAAAGGCTACGCGGCGCTGATTGGGTTGGTGACCTTCGTGGTGTTTATCAATGCCATGAACGTGACGCTACAGCTGCAGGGCGAACTGGCCCCTGCTGAGCAGATGAAAGCCGCCGGGCAAAGCATGGTGCTGGGCGTTCAGGTGCTGGAGATGGGCGTTTTCGCCGGGATCCTGACCGGGGCGCTCTCCGGTTATCTGTACAACAAATATTCCGGCGTACAGTTTAACGGCGCGATGGCGATTTACTCCGGCCACTGCTTTGTGGCGATTGTCATGTTGCCCGTCTCTATGCTGCTCGGCGTGGTAATGAGCGAACTCTGGCCGTTTGCCCAGCACGGCATTAGCGCGCTGGCGCTGGCCATTAAAGGTTCCGGCCCGTTCGGCGTAGCCATTTACGGTTTCCTTGAGCGCATTCTTGTGCCGACCGGCCTGCATCATCTGGTTTATACGCCGTTCCTCTATACCGAACTGGGCGGCACGCAGGAGGTGTGCGGCGCAACCTATCAGGGCGCGCGCAATATCTACTTCGCCGAGATGGCCTGCCCGGACGTGAAGCAGCTCAGCAGTACGGTAGTGTGGGACGCGCGCGGCATCAGCAAGATGTTCGGCCTGCCCGCCGCCGCGCTGGCGATGTACATGACCGCGAAGCCGGAGCGTAAAGCCGTTGCGAAAGCCATTCTGATCCCGGCGGCGCTGACCTCGCTGCTGGTCGGCGTGACCGAGCCGATTGAGTTCTCCTTCCTGTTCGTCGCCCCGCAGCTGTTCGTGGTGCATGCGGTACTGACCGGTATCGGCATGATGCTGTTCTCGCTGCTGGGCGTTCACGCCATCGGCGCCAACGGGATAATCGATTTCATTCTCTACAACCTGCCGCTCGGCACCGAGAAATCCAACTGGCCGATGTACATCGTGGTTGGGCTGATCATGTTTGCCCTCTACTTCGTGGTGTTCCGCTTCCTGATCCTGCGCTTCAACATGAAAACCCCGGGCCGTGAGGATGAAGATCGGGAGACACGCCTCTACAGCAAGCAGGAGTACCAGGCGAAAGGCAATAACGACGGGCTGGGCGAGTCCATCGTGGTGGGCCTGGGCGGCCGGGAAAATATTGAGGTTGTGGATAACTGCTACACCCGCTTACGCGTCACGGTGAAGGATGTCGCCATCATCGACGAGCCGCGCCTGAAGGCGACCGGCGCGAAAGGGGTTATCAAACAAGGTAATAACGTTCAGGTGGTCTACGGGCTGCACGTCAAAAAAATGCGAGAAGCCGTTGAGACGTTTCTCTGAAAGGAGCTAAAGATGTTTACACCCCCATTCATTCTGTCGATTGCCGGCGGCGGCAGCACCTACACGCCGGGTATAGTGAAAAGCCTGATGGTGCGCCTGCAGGATTTCCCGCTGGCCGAAATCCGCCTCTATGACATTGACGAGGCGCGTCAGAACACCATTGCGCCGGTGGTTGAGAAAGTGATTCGCGACCACAGCCAGAGCATCAAATTTACCGTCACCAGCGATCCGGAAGTGGCGTTCAGCGGCGCGCATTTCGTCTTCGCCCAGATGCGCGTCGGCCAGTACAAAATGCGCGAGCAGGATGAGAAGATCCCGCTGCGTCACGGCGTGGTCGGCCAGGAGACCTGCGGCCCCGGCGGGCTGGCCTACGGGCTGCGCACGATCCTGCCGATGGTGGAGCTTATCGATCTGGTGGATCGCTACGCGCATGCAAAAGCCTGGATCGTGAACTACTCCAACCCGGCGGCGATCGTCGCGGAGGGCGTGCGCCGCCTGCGCCCGAATGCCCGGGTGCTGAACATTTGCGATATGCCCGTCGCCGCGATGCGCAATATGGGGGCCATTCTGGGCGTGGATCGCCGCAGGCTGGAGGTGGACTACTTTGGCCTGAACCACTTCGGCTGGTTTACCCGCGTGCTGGTGGACGGCGAGGACAAGCTGCCGGAGCTGCGCAAGCATATCGCGAAGTTTGGCCTGCTGACGGAAGATGCGGCCAAAACCGATCCGCAGCACTCCGATCCATCGTGGGTTAAAACCTGGCGCAACATCAAGCCGATTATGGATAACTTCCCGGAGTACCTGCCGAACCCGTATTTGCAGTACTACCTGATGCCGAACCAGATTGTGGAGCATCAGAACCCGGACTATACCCGCGCCAATGAAGTGATGAACGGGCGTGAGAAAAAACTTTTTGCCGCTGCTGAAGAGTACAAGCGCACCGGGATTTTACCGGATGCCTTCCACGTGGGCGTTCACGGCGAGTTTATCGTCGATGTCGCCTGCTCGCTGGCCTTTAACCTGCGCCAACGACATCTGGTGATGGTGGAAAACCGCGGGGCGATAACCAATCTGCCGTACGATGCGGTGGTGGAAGTGCCCGCCTATATCACCTCCGAAGGGCCGGAGCCTGTGCGCGTGGGGCAGGTGCCGCTGTTCCATCAGACTCTGCTGCAACAGCAGCTGGCGTCTGAACAGCTGCTGGTAGAGGCGACCATCGAGGGCAGCTATGAGAAAGCGCTTCAGGCGTTCACCCTCAACCGCACCGTGCCGACCATGGAGCACGCGAAAGCGATTCTGGATGAGATGATTGAAGCCAACCGCGACTACTGGCCTGCGCTGCAAAAAGCCTGGCAGGATGGCGAACCGGTGAAAAAATAGGGGCTTGCTCGCGAGTTGAACGAGGTTTGCTTGTCGGTGTCAGAAAAAACACCGACAATCCTTTTTTACGGAAAAGAATGGAGGCAACCCATGTCCACCTCATATTTTGTCGCCGCCGACTGGCTGATTGAGCACGGCGACGATCCGGAAGTCCAGATCATTGACGCGCGTATGGCCCCGCCGGGCCAGGAACATCGAGACGTTCCAGGTGAATACCGCGAAGGGCATCTGCCTGGCGCGGTATTTTTTGATATCGAAGCCCTCTCCGATCATACCTCCCCCCTGCCGCACATGCTGCCGCGCCCGGAAGCGTTTTCCGTGGCGATGCGCGAGCTGGGCGTCAGCAAAGACAAACATCTTGTTGTTTACGATGAAGGTAACCTCTTCTCCGCGCCGCGCGCGTGGTGGATGCTGAAACAGTTTGGCGTGGAAAAAGTTTCGATTCTGGCGGGCGGTCTGGCGGGCTGGAAGCGCGACGAGCTGCCGCTCCAGCAGGGCGACGTGACGCTGCCGGAAGGCGAGTTCGACGCGACGTTCGACGCTAACGTGGTGAAACGCCTGACCGACGTGCTGGTCGCGAGCCATGAAAAAACGGCGCAAATCGTCGATGCCCGCCCCGCCCCGCGCTTTAATGCCGAAGCGGACGAGCCGCGTCCGGGACTGAAGCGCGGACATATCCCGGGGGCGCTGAACGTGCCGTGGGGCGACCTGGTGTTTGAGGGCGAGCTGAAAACCACCGACGAGCTGCGCGCCATTTTTGATCGTGCGGGCGTGGATTTACATCGTCCGATTATTGCCAGCTGCGGTTCCGGCGTAACCGCCTGCGTAGTGATTCTGGCGCTCGCCACGCTCGGCGCGAACGACGTCACGCTCTACGACGGCGCCTGGAGCGAATGGGGTGCGCGAGACGATCTGCCGGTTGAACCAACGAAATAATGGATAACCGCCTGGCCACGCTGTTAACGCGCGGGGCGTCGCTGACCCGCGCGGAGTATCGCGTCCTCGCCCACCTCACGGAGCATCCGCTGCTGGTGGGCAACATCACGGTGCGTGAGCTGGCGCAGGCGACGTTTGTTTCGACCGCCACCATTATGCGGCTGTGTCAGAAGCTGGGGTTCAGCGGCTTTAGCGAATTTATCTGGCACTGCAAGCAGCTGCTCTCCGACACGCCGCATATTGCCGCCGAGGCGCAATCCCTTCCTGAACTCCCGGCGCTGTTTAATCAGTTTATCGCCAACTATCAGCACACCTTCCAGTGGGTCACGCAGGAGAAGCGCCAGCAGTTTGCCGGGCTGCTGCGCCAGAAAGAGAGCTTTTTTCTCTACGGGGCCGGATTTTCCTATCTGTTTGCCGAGTACCTGACCAAGAAGCTGCAGGTGTTGGGCAAAACGGCGTTCATCTCCGGGCCGGGGGACAGCCGGAATATTTTCCTCAGCAACGCCGCCCGCTATCAGGTGTTTATCGCCGTTTCGCGAAGCGGCGAAACGGAGCAGGTGCTGGATAAAGCGCGGATTGCCAAAAACGTCGGCATGACGATCGTCGCCTTTACCCGCGCGTCGGCCAATACGCTGGCGGGGATGGCGGACGTGCATTTTGCTCTCTATGACGAAGCGGTGCACTTCGCCGCCGAAGCCGCGGGCGTGACGTCGTTTGAGTCGAATCTGGTGCTGCTGATGGATCTACTGCTGCTGGAAGCAACGGGGTGATATTCACCCCGCCGTAATCAGATGATGCGGTTAGTCTTGAGATCGCGCAGGAAGCCGCCCCAGCGACGCTCGTAGAACGGGGGGATGTGTTCGGTGATAAAGTGGCTGATGCCCTTTTCACCTTTCGTCACCTGACAGATATCGATCGGCTCATCGCCAGGCAGCGTGTCGGTGGCCACGCTTCCCGCCGCCTGAATGATGTCGTCGATATCGCCGTCGGCCTCAATCCCAATCAGCAGAACAGGCTTTTCGTCAGCGCTCTCTTTGATCGAGCAGAGGAACGCGCGTCTAACCGGTTTCAGGGTTTTGAACAGCGTGGTCAGCGAATCGATCATCTGCGCAGGCGGCTCGGCCACCTCAGACAGCAGCAGCGTTTCTCCCCCTTCCAGCACCTCCTGGGTGCTGAGCGGGTTACCCTCTTCACCGATCAGGTGGCTGATTTCACGCGGGGTGAACTCTTTCCCGGTTGGCAGCTTAGCGTTAAGGAACAGCGTCTGGCCCAGCGTCATTTCAAACAGGGTACGCACCGGCATCACCACGAACGCCTGTTCATCTTCTACCGCTTCCTGCAGCGCTTCCAGCGAGGTGAAGAACGGGATCACCGAGGTGCCGTCGTCTTTCTCCCAGTGCAGCAGATCCAGCGCGCTGTCTTCGACAACCTGCTCACCTTCCGCCGCGGTGCCCGGCACCCAGACGGTGGATTCCAGCAGCGTGCGGAAAAATGCCGGACGGTGGGCGGGCTCGGTCGCCGCCTGCTCCAGCAGGGTTTCTAATTCGTTTTTGGTTTCGGACATAGTTATTCCAGATGGTGCTTTTCCCCTCACCCTAACCCTCTCCCCAAAGGGGAGAGGGAATTTGAACACCCTCTCCCCTTTGGGGAGAGGGCTGGGGTGAGGGGCAACGATTACTCAGCCGTCAGCAGGTTCGCCACGGTACGCACGCCCAGACCGGTCGCGCCCGCGGACCACTGCTCAACTGCCGCTTTACGGTAGGTTGCGGAGCAGTCGATGTGCAGCCAGCCTTCGTGATAATTCTCAACGAAGTGCGACAGGAAGCCTGCTGCGGTGCTTGCCCCCGCCGGGTACGCCGCGCTCGCGGTGTTGTTCAGTTCGGCAAAGTTAGACGGCAGCTGGCTGCGGTGGAACTCGGCCAGAGGCAGACGCCAGAACGGTTCGTTTTCCGCAGCGGCGCTTGCCAGCAGGCGAGCGGCCAGCTTGTCGTCGAAGCTGAACAGCGCGTGGTAGTCGTTGCCCAGGGCGGTTTTCGCCGCGCCGGTCAGGGTCGCCATGTCGATAATCAGCTCTGGCTTCTGCGCGGAGGCGTCGATCAGGCCATCGGCCAGCACCAGACGGCCTTCGGCGTCGGTGTTCATCACCTCAACGTTTTTACCGTTGCGGTAGCGAATGATGTCGCCCAGCTTGAAGGCGTTGCCGCTCACCATGTTGTCCGCGCAGCACAGGTAGAGCTTCACGCGCTTGTTCAGACCGCGGGTGATGGCGAACGCCAGCGCGCCGGTGATGGTAGCCGCGCCGCCCATGTCGGACTTCATGGAGTCCATGAACGCGCTCTGCTTCAGGCTGTAGCCGCCGGTGTCAAAGGTGATGCCTTTACCCACCAGGCAGGCAAACACCGGAGCTTCTTTATCGCCGGTTGGGTTGTAATCCAGCGCCAGCAGGACCGGAGGACGCTCAGAACCGCGGCCCACGGTGTGGATGCCCATGTAGTTCTGCTCGCGCAGATCTTCACCTTTGGTGATACGGTAAGACATCTTGTCGCCCGCCACGCCGCACAGCAGGTCAACCGCGCGCTGCGCCAGCTGCTCAGGGCCTAACTCTTCCGCCGGGGCGTTGATGGTGTCGCGCACCCAGTCGATAATTTGCAGGCGGCTTTCCAGCTCTTTTTGACCGGCTTCGTCGAGGTTCGCCCACTCAATTTTGCGGGTGCCCTTCGGGCCTTTGTAGCCCGCCCAGAATGCCCAGCTGCGGTCGGTGTCCCAGCCTTCGCCTTCCAGGGACACATGCTTAATGCCCAGTCCATCAATTTTACGCGCCGCGCGCTGGATCAGACCTAAATCATCTTTGCCCGTCAGGTGCAGGGTAATACCGTCGTTGTTGATGCTGTACGTGGCTTTCTCGCCCCAGCGCGCGTCGGCTGGCTGCGTAGAGAGCGTAATCTTCATCGCTTCGGTCATTTTATTTATCCTTATTAGCAAACGGGCCGCCTGAAGGCAGCCCGTTAAGTGATTTACTCTGCTTCATCTAACCAGACTAACAGAATCGCCTCCAGAATTTTTTCATTGGATGCGTTTGGATCGTCGTCGAAATCCTCTAAATCGCAGATCCACTGGTGCATGTCGGTGAATCGTACGGTCTTCGGATCGAGATCCGGGTTCGCGTCGTAGAGCGCTTCGCCGATTTCGCGGCTGTCTGTCCACTTCAGTCCCATATTAATGCTCGCGTGCGTGGTTGATGGTATAGCGTGGGAATTCCACGACCAGATCTTCATCGGTCACCGCGGCCTGGCAGCTCAGGCGGCTGTCTGGCTCCAGACCCCATGCTTTATCCAGCATGTCGTCTTCGTCTTCGGTGCTCTCGGCGAGAGAGTCAAAACCTTCACGCACGATGCAGTGGCAGGTGGTGCAGGCACAGGATTTTTCACAGGCGTGTTCCACTTCGATACCTGCACGCAGGGCAACATCGAGAATGGTTTCACCGGTCTTCGCTTCCAGAACAGCGCCATCCGGACAGAGGTCCGCATGAGGCAAAATAACAATCTTTGGCATATTAAACCTCGTCCACGGACTGGCCTTTCAGCGCGACGCGGACAGATTTGTCCATGCGGCGAGCAGCGAAGTCCTGGGTTTGTTTATCAACGTTTTTAATGGCTTCTTCTATTGCGTCAGCGTCATTGCCTTCAGCGACCTCGCTTAAGTGCGCGGCAGCCTCGTCAATTACCTGACGCTCAGCGGCGCTTAACAGCGCGGCATCGGCAGCAAGCGCGCCGTTCAGGCTTTCCAGCACGCGGGCGGCTTCAACTTTTTGTTCAGCCAGCATACGCGCCTTCACATCCTGCTCGGCGTAGCTCATTGAGTCCTGAATCATGGAGGCGATTTCGCCATCGGTCAGGCCGTAGGACGGCTTCACCTGGATGGACGATTCCACGCCGGTGGATTTTTCCATCGCCGTGACGCTCAGCAGGCCGTCCGCATCCACCTGGAAAGTCACGCGAATATGCGCCCCGCCCGCAGGTAGCGCCGGAATGCCGCGCAGCGCAAAGCGCGCCAGAGAGCGGCAGTCCTGCACCAGCTCGCGTTCGCCCTGCATCACGTGGATGGACATCGCGGTCTGGCCGTCCTTAAAGGTAGTGAACTCCTGCGCGCGCGCCACCGGAATGGTGGTGTTACGCGGGATCACTTTCTCCACCAGGCCGCCCATGGTTTCTAAACCCAGCGACAGCGGGATGACGTCCAGCAGCAGCATTTCGCTGTCCGGCTTGTTGCCGACCAGAATATCGGCCTGGATCGCGGCGCCCACGGCGACCACTTTGTCCGGGTCGATGGAGGTCAGCGGCGTGCGGCCAAAGAATTCGCCCACGCGCTCGCGCACCAGCGGCACGCGGGTCGAACCGCCCACCATGACCACTTCCAGCACCTCGCTGGCCTCGACGCCCGCATCTTTCAATGCGCGACGGCAGGCCAGCAGGGTACGTTTCACCAGCGGGGCAATCAGATCGCTGAGCTGGTCGCGGGTGATGTCACCCTGCCAGCCTGCGACATTAACGGTAACCGCCTGCGCATCGCTCAGGGCGATTTTGGCGTCAATCGCCGCATCCAGCAGTTCACGCTGTACGCGGGTATCGCTGCGATCGCTGATGCCCGCCTGCTCGCGAATGTAATCCGCCAGCAGATGGTCGAAGTCATCGCCGCCCAGCGCGGAATCCCCGCCGGTCGCCAGGACTTCAAACACCCCGCGGCTTAAGCGCAGGATCGAGATATCAAAGGTGCCGCCGCCGAGGTCGTAAACCGCGATTACCCCTTCCTGACCGGAGTCGAGGCCGTAGGCAATCGCCGCCGCCGTCGGTTCGTTCAGCAGGCGCAGCACGTGCAGGCCCGCCAGACGCGCGGCGTCTTTGGTGCCCTGACGCTGTGCATCGTCAAAATAGGCCGGAACGGTGATCACCACGCCGTCCAGATCGCCGCCGAGCGTCGCTTTAGCACGCTCCGCCAGCGCTTTGAGGATGTCAGCGGAAACGCGAATCGGGTTCAGCAGGCCGGCCGCGGTCGCGATCATCGGCAGGCCGTTTTCACTGGCCTGCAGCTGATACGGCAGATGCGGATAGCGGGCCTGAATATCGGCCAGCGAGCGGCCCATCATGCGCTTGACGGAGCTGATGGTGTTGGCCGGATCGCGCGCGGCGTTGGCGCGGGCGTCATAGCCGACCGCGTACCCCTGCTGCTGGTAGTGAACCACGGAAGGCAGCAGATGGCGGCCCTGCTCGTCGGCCAGCGTTTCCGCCTGGCCGCTGCGCACGGTCGCCACGAGGGAATTGGTGGTGCCCAGATCGATACCCACCGCCAGTCGACGCTGGTGCGGTGCGGCACTTAAGCCAGGCTCACTAATTTGTAATAAGGCCATAATTGCTTCCGAAATTAAAAATCGAGCAGCTTTTCTTCGAGTTGTTCAGCGCTGCTTCGCAGTTTATCGAGAAAACGGAGTTTGCGCACAGTATCTGCCGCCACGTCCCAGGTCTCGTTGTTCAGTTGCTCCACCATCTGCTGATGGCGGGTATCGAACATGCCCTTCACGCGCTTGATGAAGCTTTCCAGACGCGCTTCGTCTTTGGCCTGTTCAATCTCGTCCAGCTCTTCGCGAAGCGTAAGCTGCTCCATCAGAAACGCCGTGTCGCGCACGGTGTGCTGCTCGCTCGCGAGATCAAAGCCGTGGAGCGAGAGCAGGTATTCTGCTCGCGCCAGCGGATGGCGCAGCGTCTGCCAGGCCTGATTGATGGTGGCAGAGTGGGAAACCGCAGCCAGCTGTTCTGCCTGCGTCCCGCTGGCGAATTTATCCGGATGATACTGACGCTGCAGATCCTGAAAGCGGACCGTCAGAGCCTGCAAATCGATCGGGTATTGAGCGGGTAGTCCGAAGAGAGTGAAGTAATCCATAACAATCTCAGGGGTAGCCTGTTAGAACAAACCCCACACACAGAGATCCTGCGGTGGGGTTTCGGATGACGCGCGGTTAAACGTGGAAGCTTTCGCCGCAACCACACTCGTCTTTGACGTTCGGGTTCGTGAATTTGAACCCTTCATTCAGGCCTTCTTTTACGAAGTCCAGCTGAGTGCCGTTGAGGAATTGCAGGCTTTTGCCATCGACCACCACCTTCACGCCCTTGTCTTCAAACACGGTGTCGTCAGACGCCGGCTCGTCAACAAACTCCAGTACGTAAGCCATACCAGAACAGCCGGAGGTACGTACGCCCAGTCGCAGGCCAAAGCCTTTACCACGGTTCGCCAGAAAAGAGCTTACTCGCGCGGCAGCGCTGTCGCTAAGGGTAATCGACATACTCAAACCTCAATTATTTTGCTTCACGTTTGCTTTTATAATCCGCAATGGCGGCTTTGATCGCGTCTTCTGCCAGAATTGAACAGTGAATTTTCACCGGCGGCAGTTCGAGTTCTTCAGCAATATCCGTGTTTTTGATTGCCTGTGCTTCGTCCAGAGACTTGCCCTTCACCCATTCGGTGACCAGGGAGCTGGACGCAATTGCAGAACCGCAGCCGTAGGTCTTGAAGCGCGCGTCTTCAATGATACCTTCATTGTTGACTTTAATCTGCAACTTCATCACGTCGCCACACGCCGGTGCGCCAACCATGCCGCTACCGACAGATTCGTCGCTGTTGTCAAAAGAGCCAACGTTGCGCGGGTTCTCGTAATGATCGATAACTTTTTCGCTGTATGCCATGATTGAATTCTCCTTATGTACCGATTAGTGATGTGACCATTCAATGCTGTTCAGATCCACGCCCTGCTTAAACATTTCCCACAGTGGAGAAAGATCGCGCAGACGGCCTATGGAGTTACGAACCAGCTTGATGGTGTAGTCAATCTCTTCTTCGGTAGTGAAACGACCTAAAGAGAAACGGATAGAGCTGTGTGCCAGCTCGTCGGTCATGCCCAGCGCGCGCAGCACGTAGGATGGCTCCAGGCTTGCAGACGTACAGGCAGAACCGGAAGAAACGGCCAGGTCTTTCAGCGCCATGATCAGCGATTCGCCTTCAACATAGTTGAAGCTGACGTTGAGGATGTTCGGCGCGCCCTGCTCGAGATCGCCGTTCAGATATACTTCTTCCATATCTTTCACGCCGTCCCACAGACGGTTACGCAGCGTGCGCAGGCGCGCCATCTCGGTTTCCATCTCTTCTTTTGCAATGCGGTACGCTTCGCCCATGCCCACGATCTGATGAACAGGCAGCGTACCGGAACGCATGCCGCGCTCGTGACCGCCGCCGTGCATCTGTGCTTCGATGCGGATACGCGGTTTACGACGAACGTACAGCGCGCCGATCCCTTTCGGGCCATAGATTTTGTGGCCGGAGAAGGACATCAGGTCGACTTTCAGCTGGCTCAGGTCGATAGGCAGTTTGCCCACGCTCTGGGTCGCATCCACGTGGTAGATGATACCGCGCGCGCGGCACATTTCGCCGATGGTCGCGATGTCCTGAACGACGCCGATTTCGTTGTTAACGTGCATGATGGAGACCAGAATGGTGTCATCACGCATGGCTGCTTCGAGCTCTTTCAGGTCAATAATACCGTTGCTCTGTGGCGCCAGGTAAGTCACTTCAAACCCTTCACGCTCCAGCTGACGGCAGGTGTCCAGCACGGCTTTGTGTTCGGTTTTGCTGGTGATGATGTGCTTGCCTTTTTTCTGATAAAAGTTGGCTGCACCTTTGATCGCCAGGTTGTCGGATTCGGTCGCACCGGAGGTGAAAACAATCTCACGCGGGTCGGCACCCACCAGGTCAGCAATCTGATTACGGGCGATATCCACCGCCTCTTCAGCATGCCAGCCAAAACGGTGTGAACGGGAAGCTGGGTTACCAAAGTTTCCGTCCAGGGTCAGACACTGCATCATTTTCTCGGCAACACGCGGGTCCACCGGCGTGGTTGCGGAGTAGTCGAGATAAATCGGTAATTTCATTGCTCTATAAACTCCGTACATCGCTTCAATGCAAGGAATCAGGCAACCGGCTGGATGTACGACCGAGTACGCGGGGTGTTATCACCCCGGCCTGATTCTGAAATACTTATCGTTTTATTACGCGCGTAATTTGACGTCGATAGCGTCCTGCGCGCGGGTGCTACGTTGTGAATCATGGCTGTGCTGACGGCCTGATACGTCCAGAACTTCCTGGTTATTGACCAGCTCACCGAGGGTGATGTTGTTCAGGAAGCCGGTCAGACGGTCGCTCAAATCGCGCCACAGCGCGTGGGTCAGGCACTTATCGCCGCCCTGGCAGCCGCCTTTACCCTGGCAACGGGTCGCGTCAACGGATTCGTCAACGGCGCTAATCACTTCGCCAACCGCAATACTGCCCGCGTCTTTCCCCAGCAGATAACCGCCGCCCGGGCCACGAACGCTGGAAACCAGTCCATTTTTACGCAGTCTGGAGAACAGCTGTTCCAGGTAAGAGAGGGAGATCCCTTGTCGTTCAGAAATATCAGCCAACGGAACCGGGCCCGCTTCGGAGTTGAGCGCAACGTCCAGCATCGCGGTCACGGCATAACGCCCTTTAGATGTCAGTCTCATGTCTTACTTAACCTCAAACTCGCCCCTGCCCGGGGTTTTTTATTGTAAAATGGGGGTATTGCATAGCAGGGCCAAGTCTGACATTCCTGACTAAAATGGTCAACTATTTACTTGACTGTTTTAGTCAGGTATTTAACCTTCCGTGCCGTTTTGCCTGGGTGCGGCCTGATGCCCTCACCCCGTCCCTCTCCCACAGGGAGAGGGAGAAAACAAAGCGGCACTACTCTTTATTCTTCTGCTCAATCGACGCAAGAATTCCGCGCAGGATATTCAGCTCCTGGCTTTCCGGGCGCGCGCGGGTGAACATGCGGCGCAGCTTGTTCATTACCTGGCCCGGGTGACCTTCACGGATGAAGCCGGTCGCGAGCAGCGTCTGCTCCAGGTGACCGTAGAAACGCTCCAGGTCGTCCACCAGCGGATAGGCCGTCTCTTCTTTCGGTTCTGCCTGCTTCTCCTGCGTCGCCAGCCACGCCATACGCACTTCGTAGGCGATAACCTGCACTGCCATCGCCAGGTTCAGCGAGCTGTATTCCGGGTTGGCGGCAATCGCCACGTGGTAGTGGCACTTCTGCAGTTCGTCGTTGGTCAGGCCAACGCGCTCGCGGCCAAACACCAGCGCAACTGGCGCCTGCTCTGCTTCTGAGACGCTTTTCAGGCCGCATTCACGCGGGTCCAGCATCGGCCACGGCAGCGTGCGTGAGCGCGCGCTGGTGCCCACAACAAGGCTGCAGCCGGCCAGCGCTTCGTCGAGGGTATCGACGATCTGCGCGTTGCCAATCACGTCGCTGGCCCCGGCCGCCAGAGCGATGGCCTGGGAATCGGGCTTCACCAGCGGGTTAACCAGCCACAGGTTCGTTAAGCCCATGGTTTTCATAGCGCGGGCAACGGAGCCCATGTTGCCGGTGTGCGATGTTTCGACCAGCACGATTCGAATGTTTTGCAGCATAATTTTTAGATGTCTGGATTCAGTGTCTGAAGAATATTCGGGCATATTATCATAAACGGGAGACATAATCCGATCCCGCTGCTATACTCTGCGCCGATTTTCCTGTTCTTTAACATCCAGTGAGAGAGACCGATGCATCCGATGCTGACCATCGCCGTGCGCGCAGCGCGCAAGGCGGGTAACGTAATTGCCAAACACTACGAAACGCCAGACTCCGTAGAAACCAGCCAGAAAGGCAGCAATGATTTCGTGACTAACGTCGATAAAGCCGCAGAAGCGATTATTATCGAAACGATCCGTAAATCTTACCCGCAGCACACCATCATCACCGAAGAAAGCGGTGAACATGAAGGTACCGATCAGGATGTTCAATGGGTTATCGATCCACTGGATGGCACCACCAACTTCGTCAAACGCCTGCCACACTTCTCTGTGTCAATCGCAGTACGCATCAAAGGCCGTACTGAAGTCGCCGTTGTTTACGATCCAATGCGTAACGAACTGTTCACTGCTACCCGTGGCCAGGGCGCACAGCTGAACGGCTACCGTCTGCGCTGCAGCAATGCACGCGACCTGGACGGCACCATCCTGGCGACCGGCTTCCCGTTCAAGGCGAAGCAGCACGCAACCACCTATATGAATATTCTGGGCAAGCTGTTCACCGAATGCGCGGACTTCCGTCGCACCGGCTCCGCTGCGCTGGATCTGGCCTACGTTGCCACCGGCCGCGTTGACGGTTACTTCGAACTGTCACTGAAGCCGTGGGACTTTGCTGCGGGCGAGCTGATCGCGCGTGAAGCCGGCGCGATTGTTTGCGACTTCACCGGCGGCCACAACTACATGACCACCGGCAACATCGTTGCGGGTAACCCACGCGTTGTTAAAGCCATGCTGGCCAACATGCGTGACGAGCTGAGCGATGCGCTGAAGCGTTAATCCCCTCACCCCAGCCCTCTCCCCAAAGGGGAGAGGGTGTTAAACGGCACCGTACTCATCCACATCGTCACCGCCGCCACCAGCAGAATCACTCCCCCCGCCAGCGCGAGCGTTGTCCATCCTACCTGCCGCCACAGTACCGGCGTTTTATTGCCGCTGAGTTTTACCGCCAGCTGACGGAAGCTGTGTACCAGCAGGGCTAAAGATGAAATGGTGAGGGACGTTCCCGCCGCCATCGCCAGCGCCGAGAGCATTCCCCAGCCGAACACGCCAATCACCTTACTGAACAGCAGCACCATAATAGCCCCCGAGCACGGGCGCATGCCCATCGAGAGAACGATCATCAGCCGCGCGCGCCAGTCGTCACCGCTCTGTAATTGTTCCTGCGTCGGCAGATGCTGATGCCCGCAGCCGCAGTGTTCATCATGCACGTGGTGCGGCGTAAAGGTTTTGAATTTGGGCTTTTGCAGCAGCGCGCGCAGCTTTTTCAGCGCCCGCCAGCAGAGGATCAGCCCCAGCACGCCGACCAGCGCATAGCTCCCCTTCTCCAGCCAGAAGCTGCTCAGGTGCAGCTGGCGCGCGGGAAGCTGTAATAGCGATAGCACAACCACGACGAGCGCAATTGCCACGCCCCCCTGAAGCAGCGAAGAGGCCAGCGTCAGGCCAATGCTCGATTTCAGCTTCGACGGGTGGGTCGCAAGCCAGGTGGTGATAACGATTTTACCGTGCCCCGGACCCAGCGCGTGCAGCACGCCGTAGATAAAGCTGAACGCCAGCAGGGAACCGCCCGCTTTGGTCGGGTTCTCCGCCACCGCCTTCAGCAGCCCGCTCATCTGCTGGTTGACCTCACGCTGCCAGATGATGCTTTTCATCATCACCTGCGGCCAGGCCTGCCACAGCCAGAGCGAACCGCCGAAGGCTAACAGTAAAAAGAGCGCCAGCGGCCAGAGGTGCAGCCAGCGGCGCGGTTTTCGTACCGAAGAGGAGATCACTGACATTGTAACGTCACCTTCTGCGCAAACTGTTTACCCAACTCCATGTCCTCCGGTGGCGCATCTTCTTTATCGAGGGAGACCGCAAAATTCAGCGTCTCTTCGCTGGGCTTTGGAGTGTGGACCGCAATTTTGCAGGTTTTTTGCAACGACGCAGGAAGCTGAACGTCGCGCTCTTCGGCATAGCTCATGTCGACGTAGTACGTTGGATCAAAGGTGGAAAACGTATAGGTTTGTCCTGCCAGCGGCTGCGGGTGCGCCAGCGGCAGCACGAACGTCAGCACCGCCTGATGCCCGTCGCGGGACATGCCGTATTCTGTCGGGCGATTGAGGAACTTCACCTTTTGTCCGTTATGCCAGAACTCGGTGAAGTAGTGCTGCCCGAGCACGTTGGCCATCACTTCCGCCGCCAGCTTTTTCCAGATTTCGTCGCCGGGCTTCGCGTTGCCCGCATCGTAAAGCAGATCCGCCGAGGTGATTTCATCCATCGTCCAGCGCATTTTCAGGCCGCTCAGCTGCGTGCCGTCGGTGACCAGCTCGGTTTTCAGGCTGATAAAACTGTGAGGATGTGCGCTGGCGGTGAAGGTGATAACCGCCAAAAATACCGCCATCGCATTTTGTTTAACTGTCTGCATCAATTCCTCACGTCAAAAATTCTGTGATGTTCCCCAGCAATCCTGAGTGAAAGGCCTGCCGGCGCGCTTTTCAGCGCCCATCCTTTAGCTATTCTTATCAAACATTCACACTGGATACCCGACAGATGATGACGACGCTTGAAATTCCATCTGTGCTTTCCAGTTCGCAGCGCCGCTGCCAGGTGCTTTTAATGCTTTACCTGCCCGATGCTGCCGTCACCGCACAGAGCATAATCGCTGCCAACGGCGTGGACGACGTCATGGCACGGCAAGATATAGCCGAGACGCGCGATGAAATCCAGCGCTATCACCGGCTGGATATCGTCACGCACCACGACGGCAGCTACCGAATTGAAGGCACTGCCCTGAATCAGCGTTTATGTCTGCTGCACTGGCTGCGCAGGGCGCTCCGCCTTTGCCCGCAGTTTGTCTCGCACCAGTTTACCCCGGCCTTAAAAACCGCGCTTAAACAGCACGGCATCGCGCGGCCGCTTTACGACGATGCGAACCTGCGGGCGCTGATCGGCTTCTGCTCGCGCAAGCTGCAGCGTCAGTTTGAATGCCGGGACGTCCAGTTCTTACAGCTCTATTTACAATACTGCCTCATCCAGCACCACTTAGGGAATACGCCGCAGTTTTCCCACGCCCAGCGCAGCTGGACCCAGTCGCGGGGAGAGTATTTTACGGCACAGGAAATTGTCCGTCACTGGAAGCGGCGCGTGCCGCAGGGCGCGCACGTGGACGAGCAGCTGTTTCTGGCGCTGCTGTTTATGATGCTCCGCACGCCCGATCCGGTGCTCGATAAGCACCAGCAGGATCAGCGTTTGCGCCGCGCCATTGTGCGCATGGTGGCCCGTTTTCGCTCCCAGACCGGGATGAACTTCAGCGACGAGCAGGGGCTGACCGATCAGCTGTATATCCATCTGGCTCAGGCGCTGGACCGCTCGCTGTTTGAGATTGGCATCGACAATAGCCTGCCCGAGGAAATTCACCGTCTCTATCCCCGGCTGCTGCGCACCACGAAAGAGGCACTCTTTGAGCTGGAGGCGGAGTTTGGCCTGCGTTTTTCCGATGAAGAGATGGCGCTGGTAGCGGTTATTTTCGGTGCCTGGCTGATGCAGGAGACCGATCTGCATGAAAAACAGGTGGTGCTGCTGACCGGGGAGGATAAATCCTGTGAGGAGGTGATTGAACAGCAGCTGCGCGAACTAACCCTGCTGCCGCTCAACATTCGCTATCTGACGCTGCAGGCGTTCCAGAAAGAGGGGGCACCGCGCGAAGCCGCGCTGGTTGTCACCCCCTATCCTACCGCGCTGCCGCTGTTCTCGCCGCCGCTGATCCACGCGGTTGAATCACTGAACGCGCAGCAGCGGGAACATATTCGCGCCATGCTGGAATCGTAGCTACGCCCGCGCGGCCACTTTAGGTCGAACAAACATCGCCGGAAGCGCCACCAGCGCCATGACCCAGAACACGCCGTGTCCCAGATGCTGGTAGAGGAAGCCCGCAAAGACCGTCATCACCGCAATGCTGCCGCCCATCGCCACCGCCGAGTAGACCGCCTGCAGACGTATCACGTCCCCGCCCTCGCGCGCCGCGATATAGCGCATCGCCGCCAGGTGGCACACGGTGAAGGTACCGCAGTGAAGAATCTGCGCAACAATCAGCCACGGCAGTTCGGTCGTCCAGCCCATAATGCCCCAGCGCGCCACGCCGCAGACGGCGGAAAGCAGCAGCAGGTCGCGCGCGCCGAAGCGGCGAAAGAGCTTTTTACTAAGCGCAAAGATGATCACTTCCGCAACCACGCCGAGCGACCACAGGTAACCGACCGCAGAGGCAGAGTAGCCCGCCCCCTGCCAGTAGATTGCGCTGAATCCATAATAGGCCGCATGCGCCCCCTGAAGCAGGCAGACGCACGCCAGAAAACGCCAGCTCTGGGCCACCAGGCTCCGCCAGGCGGGCCAGCCCGCGCTCTCCTGATGGCGACTCTCCCCTTGCGGCATCACCGACGGGCGCAGCAGCATTCCCAGCAGCATCGAGGCTATCCCGATACTGAGCAGAGCCAGAATCGCGCGGTAGTCGTAAAGGCTGACCAGTTTCCCCACCAGCGCCGAGCCGATCACGAAGGCAATCGAGCCCCACAGGCGCACGCGGCCATAGTCCATGGTGATCTGCTTTTGCCAGGTGTTTGCCAGGGCATCCGTCAGGGGTACCAGCGGCGAGAAGAACAGGTTAAAACCGACCATCACCACCATCAGCCAGGCAAACTGGTGGCTGACCCAGAAGCAGGCCGCAAAGACCAGCGTCAGCAGCGCCAGAATACGCACCGCTTTAATCAATAGAGAGGGATCGCTGACGCGGGGTGCAATCAACAGGCTACCCAGGAAACGAGCCACCAGCCCCGCGCCCAGCAGGATGCCGATGGTTTCTGGCGTCAAACCAATTCCCTTGAGCCAGACGCTCCAGAAAGGCAGAAAAATACCGTAGCTAAAGAAGTAGGTGAAGTAGCTGAGCGCCAGCCAGCGCGTGGAATGCAAGACCATGAATCCCTCCCGAAATGGAGGCCATAGTCTGGCGAGAATATAAAAATTAAGCAAGTAGATAGCCTGCTATAAATTAACGAAAAATTAACATGTTGCGCAGTCGTCTGGCTTATGGCGGGGAATGAAAATGTGTATTACGTTTAAATTACTCCACTTGCAGAGGTATTTCTGCCATGAACTCACTGCGTTATCTTGATTTTGGTCAGTCGCGTCATCTGCTGCTGCTGATTGGCCGCATCGCGCTTGTCGTACTGTTTATTATCTTTGGTTACCCGAAACTAACGGGATTTAGCGGCACCGTACAATATATGACCTCGCTGGGCACGCCGATGCCCATGCTGGCGGCCATTATTGCGGTGGTGATGGAAGTGCCTGCCGCCATCCTGATCGTACTGGGCTTTTTTACCCGCCCTCTCGCGGTTCTCTTTGTTTTCTACACGCTGGGCACGGCGATTATTGGTCACCACTACTGGGATATGAACGGTGATGCGGTGGTGCCGAATATGATTAATTTCTACAAGAACGTCAGTATTGCTGGCGCGTTTATTTTGCTGGCGATTGTGGGACCGGGGGCCATTTCCCTGGACCGACGTTAAGCCATAAAAAAAGGCCGCAAGCGCGGCCTTTTTTGTTTCTGCAAAGCAGAGGAATTATGCGTATACCGGGAAGCGTGCGCAGATATCCAGAACTTTACCTTTAACGCGCTCGATAACCGCGTCGTCATTGATGTTGTCCAGAACGTCACACATCCAGCCAGCCAGCTCTTTCACTTCCGCTTCTTTGAAGCCGCGACGAGTCACGGCCGGAGAACCGATACGGATACCGGAGGTCACGAACGGGCTCTTCGGATCGTTTGGCACGCTGTTTTTGTTCACGGTAATGTTGGCGCGGCCGAGGGCAGCGTCAGCTTCTTTACCGGTCAGGTTCTTATCAACCAGATCCAGCAGGAACAGGTGGTTTTCAGTACCGCCAGACACCACTTTGTAGCCACGGTTCAGGAACACTTCCACCATCGCTTTGGCGTTCTTAGCAACCTGCTGCTGGTAAACCTTGAACTCTGGCTCCATCGCTTCTTTCAGCGCGACGGCTTTTGCGGCGATAACGTGCATCAGCGGGCCGCCCTGCGCGCTTGGGAACACGGCAGAATTCAGTTTCTTATACAGATCTTCGTCACCGCCTTTCGCCAGGATCAGGCCACCGCGTGGACCCGCCAGGGTTTTATGGGTGGTAGTGGTCACAACGTGAGCGTGAGGAACCGGGTTCGGGTAAACGCCAGCGGCGATCAGGCCCGCAACGTGCGCCATGTCAACGAACAGGTACGCGCCGATGCTGTCTGCGATTTCACGCATTTTTGCCCAGTCAACGATACCGGAGTAAGCAGAGAAGCCACCGATGATCATCTTTGGTTTGTGCTCTTTGGCCTGCTTAGCCATATCTTCGTAGTCAATTTTACCGGACTCATCAATACCGTAAGGAATGATGTTGTACAGTTTGCCGGAGAAGTTAACCGGGGAGCCGTGAGTCAGGTGGCCGCCCTGCGCCAGGTTCATGCCCAGAACGGTATCGCCCGGCTGCAGCAGCGCGGTGTAGACCGCGAAGTTAGCCTGAGAGCCGGAGTGCGGCTGCACGTTCGCGTAGTCAGCGCCAAAAAGTTCTTTCGCACGGTCAATCGCCAGCTGCTCAACGATATCAACGTACTCGCAACCGCCGTAGTAGCGCTTGCCCGGATAACCTTCAGCGTATTTGTTGGTCAGCTGAGAGCCCTGCGCCTGCATCACGCGCGGGCTGGTGTAGTTTTCGGAGGCGATCAGTTCGATGTGCTCTTCCTGACGTACTTTTTCCTGCTCCATAGCCTGCCACAGTTCGGCATCATAATCGGCAATGTTCATTTCACGCTTTAACATCCGCATCTCCTGACTCAGCTAACAAGTAAATTTTGGCCTGAAAAGGCAGTCCTGTTGGACGACGGGCAACAGTATAACTGAATAGTTCTGTGATAACAGGTCTTGACAAATGATTTTACGCAAACGTTTTCCTTCGCGCCACGCAAGGGTTTGAGGAATAAAGATCTCGCTATTTCCAGCGGATTTCTTTTCAGGTTTGTGATGCGTATTTTTCATCTTGCAAAGAACCATTTACAAAGCATGGGTATTTTTTATAAGATGTATTTAAAATACATTATTAAAGTGACATCAGAAGGAAGCTGCCATGCTCGACGCTCAAACCATCGCTACCGTTAAAGCCACCATTCCCCTGCTGGTGGAAACCGGTCCTAAACTTACCGCCCATTTCTACGATCGCATGTTCACGCACAACCCGGAGCTCAAAGAGATTTTCAACATGAGCAACCAGCGTAACGGCGATCAGCGTGAAGCGCTGTTCAACGCCATCGCGGCCTACGCCAGCAATATCGAAAACCTGGCGGCGTTGCTGCCCGCGGTGGAAAAAATCGCGCAGAAGCACACCAGCTTCCAGATCCAACCCGAGCAGTACAACATCGTCGGCACTCACCTGCTGGCGACGCTGGACGAAATGTTCAGCCCGGGACAGGAGGTGCTGGACGCCTGGGGTAAAGCCTACGGCGTGCTGGCAAACGTGTTTATCAATCGTGAAGCGCAGATCTACAGCGAAAACGCCGGTAAAACGGGTGGATGGGAAGGGACGCGCGCCTTCCGCATCGTCGAGAAAACGCCGCGCAGCGCCTTAATCACCAGCTTTGAGTTTGAACCGGTAGACGGACAGCCGGTGGCCGATTACCAGCCGGGCCAGTATCTGGGCGTATGGCTGAAGCCTGAAGGCTTCCCGCACCAGGAGATCCGTCAGTACTCTCTGACCCGCAAACCAAACGGCAAAGGCTACCGCATTGCGGTGAAGCGCGAGGACGGCGGTCAGGTTTCCAGCTGGCTGCACAACGAAGCGAACGTGGGTGACGTCGTTCATCTTGCAGCGCCGGCGGGTGACTTCTTTATGGCCGTTGAAGCCAATACCCCGGTGACGCTGATCTCTGCGGGCGTCGGCCAAACGCCAATGCTGGCGATGCTGGACACGCTGGCGAAAACAAACCACGGCGCGCAGGTTAACTGGTTCCACGCCGCGGAGAACGGCGACGTGCACGCCTTTGCGGATGAAGTGAAAGCGCTGGGGGCGGATCTGCCCCGCTTCACCTCCCACACCTGGTATCGCCTGCCGACGGAGGCAGACCGCGCAGCCGCTCGCTTTGACAGCGAAGGTCTGATGAACTTAAGCCAGGTGGAAGGGGCGTTTAGCGCGCCGGAGATGCAGTTCTACGTCTGTGGACCGGTGGCGTTTATGCAGTATGCCGCGAAGCAGCTGGTTGAGCTGGGCGTGAATAAAGACAACATTCATTACGAATGTTTCGGGCCGCATAAGGTGCTGTAATGAAAAAGCCCCTCGAACGAGGGGCTTTTTTTCGCCGGGTGGCGAATTGTTAAATCGCCGCGTCGTCTTCTTCACCGGTACGGATACGGATCACGCGCGCCACGTCAAAGACGAAGATTTTTCCGTCGCCAATTTTGCCCGTCTGCGCCGTGCGGATAATGGTATCCACGCAGGTATCGACGATATCGTCGCTGACCACGATTTCAATTTTCACTTTCGGCAGAAAGTCGACCATGTACTCTGCGCCACGATAAAGCTCGGTGTGGCCCTTCTGACGACCAAAACCTTTCACTTCCGTCACGGTCATCCCGGTGATGCCCACTTCCGCCAGCGCTTCACGCACGTCATCCAGTTTGAAAGGTTTAATAATCGCATCAATCTTTTTCATGGTGGGTCCTTAAACTCTTGCCTGTAAGCTGCTTCGTAATCGGTTGCTCACAGTACCATACGGCACTACTCTTTAAAATCGTTTGCTTCCAGCTCGTGGCGTGAGAGCAGCTTATAGAACTCGGTGCGGTTGCGTCCGGCCATCCGCGCCGCGTGGGTCACGTTGCCTTTGGTTATCTGCAGCAGCTTGCGCAGATAGTTCAGTTCGAACTGGTTACGCGCTTCCGCAAACGTCGGCAAGGCCGTGTTCTCCCCTTCCAGCGCCTGCTCCACCAGCGCGTCGCTGATAACGGGCGAGGACGTCAGCGCCACGCACTGCTCAATCACGTTCACCAGCTGACGCACGTTACCCGGCCAGCTGGCGGCCATCAGCCGTTTCATCGCATCCGTCGAAAAGGCGCGCACGAACGGCTTATGCCGATCTGCCGCCTGGCGCAGGAGGTGATTCGCCAGCAGCGGAATATCTTCCGCGCGCTCCGCCAGCGCCGGGATCTTGAGGTTCACCACGTTCAGGCGGTAGTAGAGATCTTCACGGAACTCGTTGCGGGCCATCACTTTTGGCAGGTCGCGGTGGGTGGCGGAAATGATTCGCACGTTAATATCAATATCGCGGTTGCTGCCCAGCGGGCGCACTTTGCGCTCCTGAAGCACGCGCAGCAGTTTGACCTGCAGCGGCGCGGGCATGTCGCCAATCTCGTCGAGGAACAGCGTGCCGCCTTCCGCGGCCTGGAACAGCCCTTCCCGGCTGCTCACCGCGCCGGTGAATGCCCCGCGGGCGTGGCCAAACAGTTCAGATTCGAGCAGCTGTTCCGGCAGCGCGCCGCAGTTGATGGCGATAAAGGCGTTTTTGCTGCGCGGGCTGGCGTTGTGGATCGCCTGCGCCAGGATCTCTTTCCCGGTTCCGCTCTGGCCGTTAATCAGCACGCTGACGTCTGACTGTGCAACCATTCGCGCCTGCTCAAGCAGACGCAGCATTATCGGGCTGCGGGTGACGATTGATTCACGCCATGCGTCGTCGCCGGAGGGCGCGGCGTGCTCCAGCGCGCTGTCGATAGCTTTGTAGAGCGCGTCTTTATCTACCGGCTTGGTGAGGAAGCTGAACACGCCCTGCTGGGTTGCGGCGACGGCATCCGGGATTGACCCGTGCGCCGTCAGGATAATGACCGGCATGCCCGGCTGCTGCTTCTGGATCTCCGCGAACAGCTGCATGCCGTCCATTTCGTCCATCCGCAGGTCGCTGATCACCAGGTCGATCTTCTCGCGGCTGAGGACTTTAAGCCCCTCCTGCCCGCTTTCCGCGGTCACCACGGTGTAGCCTTCACTCACCAGACGCATCCCCAGCAGCTTTAACAGGCCGGGATCGTCATCCACCAGTAAGAGATGGGCTGGTTTACGGCTCGTCATGCTTCACATCCTCTTGTTTCGGCATATCGCTGTCCGGTGCAGCAGATGAACTACCGGGCTGATATTTACGCGAAGAGAGCTGTCTTTCGATATCGGTCAGGTTTTCCAGCTTGCGCGTCGTGGTATCCAGCTGAGTACGTAAATGCTGTTGCTGTTGGCGCAGCGTATCAAGCTCGCTGTCGGTTGACTGTTGCAGCTTGCTGTAGCGGGAGCGCTCTTCTGACAGCTGCAGCTGTAACGTCTGCCCATCCCGCCAGAGCTGGTATACCGGGCGCACCTGTGCCGGAAGATTGATGACAAACGTGTCAAGACGGGTCACGTTAGCCCGACGCTCAACGGGGGTAATTTTCGCATCGCCCAGTAAAATCCCACGCTTGAAAGCGTCCTGCCAGGTGTCTTCATCCAGCATCGCCGCCTTCGAGCGGGCGTCTACCGGCGCAAGCCGCTGGGCGCAATCTATTCCGCGCAGCCAGAACAGCGGATTATTTTCGACATCATGCCCTGAGAGGCTCCAGATATCGTCACAGCGGGTAGAGAGGAAATCCGCCAGCTGGTTATCGGGCCATTTATCTTCTTGTTTACCGCTTATCGCACTTTGCGGCGCATGGGAAACGCACCCCGCCAGAACTAAACAGGGCAGAGTCAGGCGACCCGCTTTGCTGGAAAACACCGCACGTATGGCGCGGAAAAAGACGTGTGACATACTCACCAGATATAGATTCATTTTATTAATTTTTCCGGCTCAGGGGCAGTTCAATACGGAAGCAAACATCTGAACGTTCGTCCGTGGCAATGTTTAGCTCACCCTGCATGCGTCGTATGCAGTCCCGGGCAATGCTTAAGCCCAGACCGCTTCCTTTTACCGCACCTTTCCGCTGATGACTCCCCTGGAAAAAGGGTTCGAAGATCATGGTTTTTTCGTCATCGGGGATGGGGGTGCCGGTGTTTGCGACGTCAATAAACACCCGGGAACCCTTCGTATAACTTCGGATATAAATGTTACCGGATTCAGTACCATAGTGCACCGCATTGGAGTAAAGATTATCCAGAACGCTCATTAATAGCATGGGTTCAGCGAGACAGGTCGGCGCAGTCAGCTCTACCCCGGTATGCATCATTTTAGCTCGTGCCGGCAAGCTATGGGCGGAGATCACCATATCCACCAGCGGCTCAATCTCGACGGTTTCCAGCACCACCGCCCCGTCAGCCAGCTTGCGGTTGTAATCCAGAAGCTGCTCAATCAGCTTTTGCAGGTTGCGGCTGCTGGCGTCCAGAATGTCGACAATCTCTTTCTGCTCCGGCGTAAGCGGCCCTGCCACCTCGTCCGCCAGCAGCTCCGTTCCTTCGCGCATGCTGGCCAGCGGGGTTTTCAGCTCATGGGAGATATGGCGCAGGAACTGATGACGCTGGGATTCCAGCCACGCCAGGCGCTCGGATAGCCAGATAATGCGCTGGCCGACGGAGCGCAGCTCGCGCGGGCCTTTAAAGGCAACCGTATCCCCGAGCGATTTCCCCTCCCCCAGGCGGTTGATCATGCGCTGAATACCCTTCACCGGGCCGATGATCATGCGGGTAAAGAGCAGCACCAGCCCGAGGCTCACCAGGAACAGCACCAGCGCCTGCCAGCCGAAGAACTGGCCGCGCTCGGCAATCTCCTGCTGTAGCTGCTGGCCGCGAGAGAAAATGACCGTGCGCGTTGACTGCACCATTTCGGTATTGGCGGCGGCGAATGCCTCAAGGCGCGCGGCGGCAGCCGCATCCGGGCCGCTGTTCTGGCACTGCAGCTGCGCGAGATCGTTCAGATCCTGACGTAACGCCTGATACAGCCTGTCGTCCGGCAGCACGCCCGCGTGGGCATCCAGCATTTCGCTGTAGCGCTTGCGCTGGCTCTGGTACACCTTCTCCAGCGTCCGATCGTCGAGCACGCAGTACTGACGATAGCTACGCTCCATCTCCAGCGCGGCGTTGGTCATCGCTTCACTGCGTCTGGCATCGATAAGCGTGGTGCGGTTCGTCAGTGCCGCCTGGGCACTCAGCGCGTTGAGGCTCTGCCACGCCTGCCAGGCGAGGATCAGCAGCGGCAGCAGGATCAGTAGAAAGGCCATCATCACGAGCTGTCGCAGGGAGCGGGGAAAAACGGGCCAGCGTTTCAACGCATTACTCTCTTCATGGGGGTTTACGGAGAGCGTAACTGAGTCTGCCCTTCAGATACAACAAAGCCGGGTAAAAACCCGGCTTTGTCATGGAATAAGGCGGTGCCTAACTCGACGTTTCGCCCTGGCCTGATAAAGCATCGCTATGATCAGTAGTTGGACGGCAGGCACCTTTTTGTGCGTCATTCGAAGTTTATGTAGCACGTCCCGAAGGGGCTGACATAAGAAGGTGAATGAGCCACTGGTTAATATTATGCAACACCCATGCCAGAATGCAAAACAAAATATTAACATACTGAAATTTATAACTTTTATTCGCTTAGCCTGTTCGTTGTGCGCTGAATGATTTCCAGGCTAAGTGTCGCTATTAAGCAACACCTTAACGGGAACCCATACCAGCCTATATAAATCAATGATTTAAATGTCTCCTTTTGGAGACACCTGCCTATATTATTTGTCGCGATTTTGCGACAGATACAAAAAAGCCCGGTGGCGCTCGCGCTTACCGGGCCTACAGGTACTGCGCTAAAACTTAACCCAGCTGTTTACGCGCGTTGCGGAAGATACGCATCCACGGGCTGTCCTCGCCCCAGTTTTCCGGGTGCCAGGAGTTGCTCACGGTACGGAACACGCGCTCCGGGTGCGGCATCATGATGGTCGCGCGACCGCTTTCGCTGGTCACCGCCGTAATACCGTTGACGGAGCCGTTCGGGTTCGCCGGATAGGTTTCCGTGACCTTGCCGAAGTTATCGACAAAGCGCAGCGCCACCAGGCCTTTACTCTCAAGCTCCGCCAGATGCGCCGCATCGCGCACTTCCACCTGACCTTCACCGTGGGAAACGGCGATTGGCATCTGCGAGCCAACCATCCCCTGCAGCAGCAGAGACGGGCTCTGAGTCACTTCTACCAGGCTGAAGCGCGCTTCAAAGCGGTCGGACTGGTTACGCACAAAGCGCGGCCAGGCTTCGCTGCCAGGGATCAGCTCGCGCAGGTTAGACATCATCTGGCAGCCGTTGCACACGCCCAGCGCCAGGGTTTGCGGACGGTGGAAGAAGGTCTCGAACTCGTCGCGCACGCGGCTGTTGAACAGAATGGACTTCGCCCAGCCTTCACCCGCGCCCAGCACGTCGCCGTAGGAGAAACCGCCGCACGCCACCAGCGCATGGAAATCTTCCAGACCTGTACGCCCGGCCAGCAGGTCGCTCATGTGGACGTCGATAGCGTCAAAGCCCGCGCGGTGGAAGGCAGCCGCCATCTCAACGTGGGAGTTAACGCCCTGCTCGCGCAGCACGGCCACTTTCGGACGTGCGCCGGTGGCAATGTACGGCGCGGCAATGTCTTCGTTGATGTCGAAGGAGAGCTTCACGTTCAGGCCAGGATCGTTGTCGTTAGCCTTCGCATTGTGCTCCTGATCGGCGCAGTCCGGGTTATCACGCAGGCGCTGCATCTGCCAGGTGGTTTCTGCCCACCACATGCGCAGCGTGGTGCGGCTTTCGCTGAACACCGCGTGACCGTCTGCTTCAATCACGAAGCGGTCGCCCTGAACGGCTTTACCCAGATAGTGCACGCAGTCTGCCAGACCGTGCTTCGCCAGAATCGCTTCCACCGCCTCGCGGTCTGCCGCGCGAATCTGAATCACCGCGCCCAGCTCTTCGTTAAACAGCGCCGCCAGGCGGTCTTCGCCCAGAGAGGCAATGTTCGCTTCCACGCCGCAGTGGCCGGTGAAGGCCATCTCTGCCAGGGTCACCAGCAGGCCGCCGTCGGAGCGGTCGTGGTAGGCCAGCAGCTTGCGGTCCGCCACCAGCGTCTGAATCGCATCGTAGAAGCCTTTCAGCTGCGCCACGTCTCGCACGTCGGCTGGCTTGTCGCCGAGCTGACGGTAAACCTGCGCCAGCGCCGTGGCACCCAGCGCGTTGTGGCCTTTACCCAGGTCAATCAGCAGCAGGGCGTTGTCTTCGGTCACAAGCTGCGGCGTAACGGTGTGGCGCACGTCTTCTACGCGGGCAAACGCGGTGATCACCAGCGACAGCGGAGAGGTCATCTCGCGCTGCTCGTTACCTTCCTGCCAGCGGGTTTTCATCGACATGGAGTCTTTACCCACCGGAATGGTCAGGCCGAGGGCTGGACACAGCTCCTCACCCACCGCTTTCACGGCTTCATACAGGCCCGCGTCTTCGCCTGGGTGACCAGCAGCGGCCATCCAGTTTGCAGAGAGCTTGATACGTTTGATGTCGCCAATCTGCGTCGCCGCGATGTTGGTCAGCGCTTCACCCACTGCCAGACGGGCAGAGGCGGCGAAGTCCAGCAGCGCCACCGGGGTGCGTTCGCCCAGGGCCATCGCTTCGCCGTAGTAGCTGTCGAGGCTCGCGGTGGTCACGGCGCAGTTCGCCACCGGGATCTGCCACGGGCCGACCATCTGGTCGCGGGATACCATACCGGTCACGGTACGGTCGCCGATGGTCACCAGGAAAGTTTTCTCTGCCACAGCGGGCAGGTGCAGCACGCGGTTGACCGCTTCCGCCACGGTAATGCCCTGGCGATCCAGCGCTTTGCCCGCCGCTTTACGGGTCTGCACGTCGCGGGTCATCTTCGGCGTTTTACCGAGCAGCACGTCCAGCGGCAGATCGATCGGCTGGTTGTCAAAGTGGGTGTCACTCAGGCTCAGATGCTGCTCTTCGGTTGCTTCACCGATAACGGCATACGGCGCGCGCTCGCGGCGGCACAGCTCGTCAAACAGCGGCAGCTGGTCGGCGGCCACAGCCAGCACGTAGCGCTCCTGGGATTCGTTACACCAGATTTCCAGCGGGCTCATGCCCGGCTCATCGCTCAGGATGTCGCGCAGGTTGAAGCGTCCGCCGCGGCCGCCGTCGCTCACCAGTTCCGGCATGGCGTTGGACAGACCGCCCGCGCCCACGTCGTGGATGAACAGGATCGGGTTGGCATCGCCCAGCTGCCAGCAGCGGTCGATGACTTCCTGGCAGCGACGCTCCATTTCAGGGTTGTCGCGCTGCACGGAGGCAAAATCGAGATCCGCGTCAGACTGGCCGGAGGCCATAGAGGAGGCCGCACCGCCGCCCAGACCGATGTTCATGGCCGGACCGCCCAGCACGATCAGCTTCGCGCCGACGACGATCTCGCCTTTCTGCACGTGATCGGCACGGATGTTGCCGATCCCGCCTGCCAGCATGATCGGTTTGTGGTAGCCGCGCAGCTCTTCACCGTTGTGGCTGTCCACCTTCTCTTCGTAGGTACGGAAGTAACCGTTCAGCGCCGGACGACCAAATTCGTTGTTGAACGCCGCGCCGCCCAGCGGGCCTTCGGTCATGATATCCAGGGCGGTTACAATGCGCTCCGGCTTGCCGAAATCTTCTTCCCACGGCTGTTCAAAGCCAGGAATGCGCAGGTTAGAGACGGAGAAACCGACCAGACCCGCTTTTGGTTTCGCCCCACGGCCGGTCGCCCCTTCGTCACGGATTTCACCGCCGGAGCCGGTCGCCGCACCCGGCCATGGAGAAATGGCCGTCGGGTGGTTGTGGGTTTCCACTTTCATCAGAATATGCGCGGGCTCCTGATGGAAGTCATAGCGCCCTGCTTCGCGATCGGCGAAGAAGCGGCCCACCTCAGAACCTTCCATCACCGCGGCGTTGTCTTTATAGGCAGACAGCACGTGGTCAGGGGTTTGTTCCATGGTGTTTTTAATCATTTTGAACAGCGACTTCGGCTGCTGTTCGCCGTCGATAATCCAGTCGGCGTTGAAAATCTTATGGCGGCAGTGCTCAGAGTTGGCCTGCGCGAACATGTAGAGTTCGATGTCGTTCGGGTTGCGGTTGAGCTTAACGAACGCGTCCTGCAGGTAGTCAATTTCGTCTTCTGCCAGCGCCAGGCCGAGACGCAGGTTGGCGTCAATCAGCGCCTGACGGCCCTGCCCCAGCAGGTCCACGCTCTGTACCGGCGCAGGCTGATGGTGGGAGAAAAGCTTCTGTGCGTCGTCAAGAGAGGCAAACACGCTCTCCATCATGCGGTCGTGCAATTCAGCCGCAACCGCCTGCCACTGCGCGTCGCTCAGGGTAGAGGCTTCGACGTAGTACGCTACGCCGCGCTCCAGACGGTTAATCTGGCTCAGGCCGCAGTTGTGAGCAATATCGGTGGCTTTGGAAGACCAGGGGGAGATGGTGCCCGGACGCGGCGTCGCAAGGATCAGTTTGCCGGTTGGCGTATGGCTGCTCAGATTTGGGCCATACTTGAGCAGGCGTTCCAGCTGTACGCGCTCCTCTGCATTCAGGGGGGCATTCAGGTCAGCAAAATGGACATACTCAGCGTAAATATTGCTTACCGGAAGGTCGGCCGCCTGAAAACGTGCCAGCAGTTTGGTAATACGGAAGGCAGACAGTGCAGGCGAACCACGCAGAATTTCCATCATAAGTCTCTCGTCTTCGAAGCGCCGGGGCGCTTACAGTGTGCGCAAGGGGGGAAAACGGGCGTCATTATAGAGAATCCTGAGCGCCGACGAAACCGTTTGCGTCGAAATAAAATCGACTTCAGCGTTTAACAATAGATGTGAACTGTCTCTCTAATTGGTTGCCAAGTGGCGCAAGTTTACGCAAAATGCCGCTCATTCAATGGCAAACCTTATTATTAACATGGCTACAGCAGACTGAGGCAACCGGCGTCGCAGAGAATTAACTAATTGAAAAAATTAAAGATTAATTATCTGCTCATCGGCATTGTAACGTTGCTGCTGGCAGTGGCCCTCTGGCCTTCCATCCCCTGGTTCGGCAAAGCCGAAAACCGTATCGCCGCCATTCAGGAGCGGGGGGAACTGCGCGTCAGTACCCTTAACTCTCCGCTGATTTACAGCGACATCAACGGCAAAATTATTGGTCTGGATTATGAGCTGGCGCAGCAGTTCGCCGATTATCTGGGCGTGAAGCTTAAAATTACCGTTCGCCAGAACATTAACCAGCTGTTTGACGACCTGGACAACAACAACGCCGATATCCTCGCTGCCGGGCTGGTGTACAACAGCGAGCGCAGCAAGAACTACCAGCCGGGCCCGACCTACTACTCCGTTTCCCAGCAGCTGGTCTATCGCGTCGGAAGCCTGCGCCCGCGTACGCTTGCCTCAATCAACGCGCAACAGCTGACGATTGCTCCCGGCCATGTGGTGATTGACGACCTGCGTGAGCTGAAAGAGAAAAAATACCCGGATCTCAGCTGGACGGTTGACCCTAAACTCGGCACGACGGAGCTGCTGGAGCAGGTCAAAGATCGGAAACTGCCCTACACCATCGCCGATTCGGTGGCGATCAGCCTGTTCCAGCGGGTGCATCCTGAAATCGCCGTGGCGCTGGACGTGACGGACGAACAGCCGGTGACCTGGTTTACCCATCTGGATGACGACCAGACCCTCTCGGCGGCCATGCTGGATTTCTATAACACCATTAATGAAGACGGCACGCTGGCGCGCCTTGAGGAGAAGTACCTCGGCCACGGGGATGACTTTGACTACGTTGACACCCGCAGCTTCCTGCGCGCGGTAGACAGCGTCCTGCCTGACCTGCAGCCGCTATTTGAAAAATACGCCCAGGAGATTGACTGGAAACTGCTGGCGGCGATCTCGTATCAGGAGTCCCACTGGGACACCCAGGCCACCTCCCCTACGGGCGTACGCGGACTGATGATGTTAACCAAAAATACCGCGCTGAGCCTGGGCGTGAACGACCGTACCGATGCGGAACAGAGCATCAGCGGCGGGGCGCGCTATCTGCAGGATATGATGGCTAAAGTGCCGGAAACGGTGCCGGAAGAAGAGCGGATCTGGTTTGCGCTGGCGGCCTACAACATGGGCTACGCGCATATGCTTGACGCGCGGGCTCTGACGGCGAAAACGAAGGGGAACCCGGACAGCTGGTCAGACGTAAAACAACGCCTGCCGCTGCTGAGCCAGAAGCCATGGTACAACAAGCTGACGTACGGCTACGCGCGCGGTCATGAAGCCTACGCCTACGTGGAAAATATCCGTAAGTATCAGATTAGCCTGGTCGGCTATCTGCTGGAGAAAGAGAAAGAGGCAACAGAGGCAAAACAGCTGGCGGAAAGTTATCCGGTTGTTGCGCCGGACGAGCTTAATCATCCGACAGCTTCAATTCTGCCTTTTGTTGCTTTTTCTGCTGACGGCGCATTCGAAAGAAATCGCTTAATAGCCCCGAACACTCTGGTGCAAGTACCCCACCGATAGTCTGCACCTGATGATTCATCCCAGGATGACCCAGTACGTCCATCAGTGAACCGGCGGCCCCGGTTTTTTCATCCCGCGCGCCAAACACCAGGGTACCGATTCGGCTGTGCACCATTGCTCCGGAGCACATCACGCACGGCTCCAGCGTCACGTACAGGGTGGTATCGAGCAGGCGATAGTTTTGCAGCACCAGTCCGCCCTGACGAAGCGCCATAATTTCGGCGTGCGCGGTAGGATCGTGGCGGCCAATAGGACGGTTCCACCCTTCCCCAATCACCTGGTTGTTATGAACCAGCACCGCGCCCACGGGCACTTCGCCCTCGTCCCAGGCACGTTGAGCCAGCGCCAGCGCGTGGCGCATCCAGTATTCATGATTGTGTTCTGAGGTGGACAAAGGCTGATACTCCAGTCGAAAAGCGGGCGGCATTATACACAGCCCTTATAGATAAGACTATTCGAGTTGCTGAAGTTCACCGAGGGGAGTAACGCGCCAGCGGTGCTGGCAAAAATAGAGCAGCGGGTTGTCCTGCTTGCTGTCGCTGTAGCCGCTGTACAGGCGCAGCGGCGTGCCGATACGTTTTTCCAGCTGGACCACTTTTTCATGCCCCAGACAGCGCATCGTCAGAACCCAGCCGCCGTAGCCGCGGGAAATTTGCGTGGCGATAAGATTCACGCGCGGCAGCCAGGGCGTATCAAAATAGACCTGCTCCACCAGCGTCTGCGGGGAGCCGGTAATCAGCCAGATGTCGGCATCGTTGGCGTCGAGATAGCTGGTCAGGCGCGCCTGCACCACGGGAAATGCGGCAACGTGGCCGCGGAACCAGAGAGCAAACTCCTGTTCGAGCTGTTTGAGCCGCGCTTCGCTGTGGCCGAACGTGCATCCCCAGAGCAGCAGGCTCATCGGCCAGCGCGCCGCCCGGCCTTTTACCAGCAGAGCGATGCCAATCACGGGTAAGAGCGGTAAGACGAGCAGCGCGTTCAGAGGCTGGCGCCGCAGCAGGTAGCGCATAAACGTACCGAACATATCCTGCTGATGCAGCGTTCCATCCAGATCGAAAAAGACAACGCGACGCTCGTGATTGGCCAAACCTTACTCCTCTGGGTCGTTGAATCCTAACAGCCAGGTAAACAGGAACCCGGCGATCACCGCTACTAAATAGCCTAACAGATAGAGCATGACTTTTCCGGTCACGATGGTTAATGCCAGCGGTAAACCGGAGAGACCGAAGGTGATAACGGTGGCGACTTTCCAGTAGCTGATAAGCGCCCCGCCTACCGCGCCCCCCAGACAGGCCGCAAGAAACGGTTTACCCAGCGGCAGCGTGACGCCGAAGATCAGCGGCTCGCCGATGCCGAGCAGCCCGACCGGCAGCGCCCCTTTAATCACCTTTTTCAGGCGCGCGTTGCGGGTTTTCATCAGAACGGCAATCGCTGCCCCCACCTGCCCGACGCCCGCCATCGATAGGATAGGCAGCAGCGCGTTATAGCCGTGCGCCTGCACCAGCTCGACGTGAATGGGAACCAGCCCCTGATGCAGGCCGGTCAGCACCAGCGGCAGGAAGGTGCCAGACAGCACCGCCCCCACCAGCAGGCCGCCGCGGTCGATAGCCAGAGACGCGCCGTGAGCGATGGCGTCAGAGATCCACCCGCCCAGCGGCTGAAGGACCACAATCGCGACGCTACCGGTAATTAACGTGGTCAGCAGCGGGTTGAGGATAAGCTCAATCGAGCCAGGCAGAACCGCACGTAGCTTTTTCTCGATCCAGCACATCAGGATAACCACCAGCAGCACGGCAATCACCCCGCCGCGACCCGGCTGGAGCGCCTCGCCAAACAGCGTGATTTGCGCCAGCTGCGGGCTGGACAAGATCCCTGCCATTACGCCGCCCATGGCCAGCGAGCCGCCAAACACCTTCGCGGTATTGACCCCGACCAGGATGTTCATGATGGCAAACACCGCGCTGCCGAAGATCGCGAGAATGCCCAGCAGGTTCGGATACTGCGTGGCAAAGTCCCCGACGATATCCGGCCGCTTGAGGATATTGATAATCCCGGTGATCAAGCCGGAGGCTATAAACGCCGGGATCAGCGGGATAAAGACGTTTGCCAGCTGTCGCAGCGCGTCGCTCATGGGAGCTTTGTATTTGGCCTTCGCCTGCGCTTTGGTGCGTTCAGCGTCGTCGACCGTCACGCTCGCCCCGCCGACCATCAGCGCGCGCATGGCGTCGACAACCTGCGCCGCCTTGCCCGGCCCGACGATCAGCTGGTGCTGCTGCCCCTGTTTCACGTAGCCGCTGACGCCGGATAGCTTCTTCAAACCCGGCACGTCAAGCCGATCGTCGTTATGCACCTCGACGCGCACGCGCGTCATGCAGTTTTCCAGACGCTGAATATTTTTCTCCCCGCCGATCCCCTGCAGGATATCGCTGGCGAGCGCTGCTGTTTTGTCCATAAACGCCTCTGCTAGTTTTCTAATGCCGCCCGTAAGAAGCCGTTGTGCGCATCAAGTCTGGCTCGCGCAGCCGCCGCGTCCAGCCCGCTTAAGATCATCAAAATGGCGGGTTTAACGTCGTGATCGGTCTGCTTGAGTACCGCTTCTGCCTCTTCACGGCCAGCGCCTGTCGCCTCCATCACCATGCGGCAGGCTCTGTCCACCAGCTTGACGTTGGTGGCCTGCATATCGACCATCAGGTTCTGGTAGACCTTGCCGAACTTCACCATCGCGCCGGTGGAGATCATATTGAGCACCAGCTTTTGCGCGGTCCCGGATTTCAGACGCGTGGAGCCGGTAAGCGCTTCCGGCCCGACGACCGGAGAGATGGCGATAGCGGCCACCTGCGCAATCGGCGAGCCCGGATTACAGGAGATGGCGACCGTCGTGCAGCCGGTCCGGTTGGCGTATTCCAGGCCGCCAATGACGTACGGCGTGCGCCCGGATGCCGCCAGGCCGACCACCAGATCGTTCGCCGTCAGGTTCAGATCCTTCAGGTCATCCTCACCCAGCTGTTTGTTGTCCTCCGCCCCTTCAACGGCTTTCAGCAGCGCGCCGGGGCCACCCGCAATCAGGCCAACCACCAGACCGTGCGGAACGCCAAAGGTGGGCGGACATTCCGAGGCGTCCAGCACGCCAAGACGCCCGCTGGTGCCGGCCCCCATATAGATAATACGGCCACCGGCCTTAAGAGCCTCCGCCGCCGCATCGACCGCTTTCGCCACCTCGGGCAATGTCTCTTTCACTGCCTGCGCGACCAGCGTATCCTGTTGATTAAAGCGGTTAACCAGATCCAGGGTGGAGAGGGCATCCAGATCCATGGTTTGCGGGTTACGCGTTTCAGAAACAAGTGAGCCAAGATTCATCTTTTGTACCTCAAGAATTTTTAATTCATAATAATCACACTATAATGGAATATAAAATTCATTCAGGCGAGCAAAATTCGTATTTGCGCAGACAATCACATTTCCGCCGGGAGTACTTATGAACTGTTTAATTCGCATTCGCCAGCGCTACGCCGGCTTTGCTCAAAGCGACAAAAAGCTGGCGGATTTTCTGCTTTCTCAGCCCGATCGCGCCCGCCACCTCAGCTCTCAGCAGCTGGCAAGCGAAGCCGGAGTGAGTCAGTCAAGCGTGGTGAAATTTGCCCAGAAGATCGGGTTTAAGGGTTTTCCCGCTCTTAAGCTGGCAATCAGCGAAGCGCTGGTGAGTAACCCGAACCCGCAGTCCATGCCGGTGCATAACCAGATCCGCGGCGATGACCCGATGCGTCTGGTTGGGGAAAAGCTGATCAAGGAGAACGTGGCGGCAATGCACGCCACGCTGGACGTGAATACCGAAGAGAAATTACTGGAAAGCGTGGCGATGCTGCGGGCGGCGCGGCGTATTATTTTGACCGGTATTGGCGCGTCCGGTCTGGTGGCGCGTAATTTTGGCTGGAAGCTGACTAAAATCGGTTTTAACGCAATCGTCGAGCAGGATATGCACGCCCTGCTGGCGACCGTGCAGGCGATGGATCCTGACGATCTGCTGCTGGCGATCTCCTACTCCGGCGAGCGCCGCGAGATCAATATGGCGACCGACGAAGCCCTGCGCGTCGGCGGCAAAATCCTGGCGATCACCGGCTTTACGCCAAATGCGCTGCAGCAGCGGGCAACGCGCTGTTTGTATACCATTGCCGAAGAGCAGGCCACGCGCAGCGCGGCAATTTCGTCCACCAGCGCACAAATGATGCTGACGGACCTGCTGTTTATGGCGCTGGTACAGCAGGATCTGGAGCGCGCGCCCGAGCGCATTCGTCACAGCGAAGAACTGGTAAAGAAACTGGTTTGACGCGTATAATGCCCGCCCGGTTTGTGTTGTTTCTGAGAATTTCCTGATGGCGCTGTTAATTACCAAAAAATGCATCAATTGCGATATGTGCGAACCCGAATGCCCTAACCAGGCGATTTCGATGGGCGACAGCATTTATGAGATTAACAGCGACCGCTGCACGGAATGCGTCGGCCACTATGAAACGCCGACCTGCCAGAAGGTGTGCCCGATCCCCAATACTATCCTGAAGGATCCGGCACACGTCGAGAACGAAGAACAGCTGTGGGATAAATTTGTCCTGCTGCATCATGCGGACAAAATTTAGCTTTCGATAATCACCGTCGCGCTGGCATAGTGGCGTTCATCCGCGATCGTCACGTGCATGTGATTCACCCCCAGCTTCTCCGCCAGCTTTTGCGCTTCACCCCACAGACGCAGGCTCGGTTTGCCCAGCTCATCGTTAAACACTTCGAACTGGTTAAACGCCAGACCGTTACGAATGCCGGTTCCGAAGGCTTTGGCTGCCGCCTCTTTTACCGCAAAGCGCTTTGCCAGAAAACGCACCGGCTGCTGGTGCGCTTCCCAGATGGCCCATTCGTTATCGCTCAGCACGCGTCTTGCGAGGCGATCGCCGCTTCGGGCGATCACCGCTTCAATGCGGGCTATTTCGACGATATCGGTACCTAAGCCCAGAATGGCCATTACTGACGCGCTTCCAGCATCAGACGCTTCATCTCTGAAACCGCCTCTTTCAGGCCGCTCATCACCGCGCGGCCAATAATGGCGTGGCCGATGTTCAGCTCGTGCATTTCCGGCAGGGCGGCAATGGCCTTCACGTTGTGGTAGGTCAGGCCGTGACCGGCGTTAACCTTCAGTCCCAGGCTCGCGGCGTAGGTGGCCGCTTTGGCGATACGCTCCAGCTCTTTGGCCTGCTCGGCATCGTTTTTGGCGTCGGCATAGCAGCCGGTGTGAATTTCGATATACGGCGCGCCCACGTCGGCTGCCGCTTTAATCTGGGCGAAATCGGCGTCTATAAACAGAGAAACCAGGATACCGGCATCCGCCAGGCGCCTGCAGGCATCGCGCATTTTGTCCTGCTGCCCCGCCACGTCCAACCCGCCTTCGGTGGTCACTTCCTGGCGTTTTTCCGGCACCAGGCAGCAGAAATGCGGTTTGGTCTCGCAGGCAATGTTCAGCATCTCTTCGGTGACCGCCATCTCCAGATTCATACGGGTGTCCAGCGTCTGGCGAAGAATGCGCACGTCGCGGTCGGTAATGTGGCGGCGGTCTTCACGCAGGTGAACGGTAATGCCGTCGGCGCCAGCCTGTTCAGCGATAAACGCCGCCTGAACCGGATCGGGATACGCCGTGCCGCGTGCATTACGCAGCGTGGCGATGTGATCGATGTTGACGCCTAACAGTAATTCAGCCATGACAATCCTCGGTTTTCTTTTCGATTCTGTGGTCTAACGTTTCGGCATAAACTGCCTGAATAATTCGCGGCTCTTTAAGGGCTTGCCGCCAAGATACGGCTTGAGGGCAATCCGGGTAAAGCGTTTTGCGGCGCGCAGGGTGTCCCGATCGGGAAACTCGCGCTCATACAGCGCCCGAAGCTGGCGACCGGTAAAGGTGCTGTTGTCTATCACGACGCTGGCGATAAACCCTTTTTCTTCCCGGTAGCGGTAGGTCATCGCGTCTTCAACCTCGTCCCCGCTGCCCGCGCAGTGCAGAAAATCCACGCCGTACCCCAGGTGCCCCAGCAGCGCCAGTTCGAAACGACGCAGGGCGGGTTCGGGCGTGCCGGTTGCACCCGCAAGGGCCTGGATACAGTGCAGATAATCGAAGAAAAGTTCAGAGAAGCGAGTCTCATGTTCAAGAACCCGTGAGATGAGCTCGTTGACGTACAGACCGCTGTAGAGGGTAATACCAGAAAGAGGAAGCGCCAGAGAGACAGCTTCAGCGCTGCGCAGGGTTTTGACTTCACCTCGCCCGCCAAAGCGAACCAGCAGCGGCGTGAAAGGCTGTAGGGCACCCTTCAGGTTAGAACGTTTGGAACGTGCGCCTTTCGCTACAAGGCGCACGCGACCGGACTCTTCCGTGAAGACGTCCAGCATCAGGCTGGTTTCGCTCCAGGGACGACTATGGAGAACGAAGGCGCGCTGCCAACCTTCCATTATCGTCGTCTTGAATTACTGGTCTTCGCCGTAACCGAGGCTGCGCAGAGCACGCTCATCATCGGCCCAGCCAGACTTCACCTTCACCCAAAGCTCCAGGTGAACCGGCGCTTCGAACATCTCCTGCATGTCCTTACGGGCTTCGATACCGATGGTTTTGATCTTGGCGCCTTTGTTGCCGATCACCATCTTCTTCTGCCCTTCACGCTCAACGAGGATCAGGCCGTTGATGTCGTAGCCACCGCGCTCGTTGCTCTGGAAACGCTCAATTTCCACCGTCACGGAGTACGGCAGTTCAGCGCCCAGGAAACGCATCAGCTTTTCACGGATGATTTCAGACGCCATAAAGCGCTGAGAGCGATCGGTGATGTAGTCTTCCGGGAAGTGGTGAATCGCTTCCGGCAGATGCTTGCGCACGATCCCCGCGATGGTATCGACGTTCAGGCCGGTCTCAGCAGACAGCGGTACGATGTCGAGGAAGTTCATCTGGCTGCCCAGCCACTGCAGGTGCGGCAGCAGGTCAGCTTTTTCCTGCACGTTGTCAACTTTGTTGACCGCAAGGATGACCGGGGTTTTGCCGTCCCGCAGCTTGTTCAGCACCATCTCGTCGTCCGGCGTCCAGCGGGTGCCTTCCACAACAAAAATCACCAGCTCTACGTCGCCGATGGAGCTGCTCGCCGCCTTGTTCATCAGACGGTTAATGGCACGCTTCTCTTCCATGTGCAGGCCCGGGGTATCGACGTAGATCGCCTGATACGCGCCTTCAGTATGGATGCCGACGATGCGGTGACGCGTGGTCTGCGCCTTACGCGAGGTGATGGAAATCTTCTGCCCAAGCAGATTATTCAACAGCGTGGATTTGCCGACGTTCGGACGTCCGACGATGGCAATAAATCCGCAATAGGTTTTTTCTTCGCTCATTCCAGCTCCAGCATTTTCAACGCCTGTTCGGCGGCAGCCTGTTCAGCCTTACGGCGGCTTGAACCTGTGCCCACCACCGGTTCACTCAGGCCACTGACCTGGCAATGGATGGTAAATTCCTGATCGTGCGCTTCGCCACGAACCTGCACCACCAGATAGGATGGCAGCGGCAGATGACGACCCTGCAAATATTCCTGCAGGCGCGTTTTCGGATCTTTTTGTTTATCGCCCGGGCTGATTTCGTCCAGACGGGTCTGATACCAGTTAAGGATCAGCTTTTCTACGGTCTGGATATCGCTGTCCAAGAACACGCCACCAATTAATGCTTCGACCGTATCGGCAAGAATAGATTCACGACGGAAGCCGCCGCTTTTCAGTTCACCCGGCCCAAGACGCAGACATTCGCCCAGTTCAAATTCGCGCGCGATTTCCGCAAGGGTATTACCCCGAACCAGCGTGGCGCGCATGCGGCTCATATCACCTTCGTCCACGCGCGGGAAACGATGATAAAGCGCATTCGCAATCACGAAACTTAAAATAGAGTCACCCAGAAACTCGAGACGCTCATTATGTTTGCTGCTGGCACTGCGGTGGGTTAATGCCTGTTGCAACAACTCCTGATGATGAAAAGTGTAGCCCAGCTTCCGTTGAAGCCGATTAATTACGATGGGGTTCATGCGATACCAATAAATGAATGCGTCAAAAATGCAGCACACGAAACCGACCTGAGAAAACCAACGCGGTTTCGTGTGCCGTGGCACCCTTGCAGGGCCAACCTTAAACTTCGGGGGAATATTCTATACACAACGACAGGGGATGTCGTTAGTTCAAAGAGATTTATCGAGGAAATAATTCACGTAGCCGCGAAATAACGCGGCTACGTGTTCTTTTCCTGAGAATTAGTGGATTCCGCCAATACGATTCAGGCGTACGCCGGTCGGCCATTCGCCTTCCTGCTTCTCAAAACTCATCCAGATCGCGGTTGCTTTACCCACCAGATTCGCTTCCGGCACAAAGCCCCAGTAACGGCTGTCCGCGGAGTTATCGCGGTTATCACCCATCATGAAGTAGTGTCCCGGCGGTACGATCCAGCTGGCCAGCTGCTGACCCGGCTGTTTGTAATACATCCCCACTTGATCCTGAGCGATTGGCACGGTCAGGATGCGGTGCGTCACGTCGCCCAGCGTCTCTTTACGCTCGACCAGGCGGATACCGTTCTCTTTGGTTTCACCTTTCGGCAACTGGAAGAACCCGCTGGTCGCCTCACCGCCGTTACGACGGGCGAAGGTCTGAACAAAATCACTTGGCTCAACGTTTGAGTAGGTGATTGGCAGCGCGTTTTCACACGCGGTACCGGAGCTGCAGCCCGGCTGAACGGTGACTTCCTTCGCAACCGGATCGTAGGTTACTTTATCACCCGGCAGGCCTACCGCACGCTTGATGTAGTCCAGACGCGGATCTTCCGGATATTTAAATACCACGATGTCGCCACGTTTCGGATGACCGGTTTCGATCAGCGTTTTCTGGTAGATAGGATCTTTAATGCCGTAGGCAAACTTCTCCACCAGAATAAAATCCCCAATCAGCAGCGTTGGCATCATGGAACCTGATGGGATCTGGAACGGCTCGTAAATAAACGAACGTACCACCAGCACAATCGCCAGCACCGGGAATACCGACGCGCCCGTTTCCAGCCAGCCCGGTTTCGGACCAACTTTCTTCAGGGTTTTCGCGTCCAGCTGTTCGCCAGTAGCCGCCTGCGCGGCAGCCTGACGTTCACGGCGTTTTGGGGCGAAGATAAACTTATCCAGACACCACAGCAGGCCTGTCACCAGCGTAGCGATGACCAGGATCAGGGCAAACATGTTCGCCATGCCAACTCCTTAAAGGTTATTTGCCGTCTTTACCGACATGAAGAATGGCAAGGAATGCTTCCTGCGGCAGCTCAACGTTACCGACCTGCTTCATACGCTTCTTACCTTCTTTCTGCTTCTGCAGCAGCTTTTTCTTACGGCTGACGTCACCGCCGTAGCACTTCGCCAGAACGTTTTTACGCAGCTGTTTCACCGTAGAACGCGCGATGATGTGGTTGCCAATCGCTGCCTGAATCGCAATGTCGAATTGCTGACGCGGGATCAGATCTTTCATCTTCTCAACCAGCTCGCGGCCGCGGTACGGCGCATTGTCGTTGTGGGTGATCAGCGCCAGCGCGTCCACACGCTCGCCGTTGATCAGCACGTCCACGCGGACCATGTTGGAGGCCTGGAAACGTTTGAAGTTGTAATCCAGTGACGCATAGCCACGGGAGGTAGACTTCAGACGGTCGAAGAAGTCGAGTACCACTTCCGCCATCGGGATTTCATAGGTCAGCGCCACCTGGTTACCGTGGTAAACCATGTTGGTCTGCACGCCACGCTTCTCAATACAGAGCGTGATGACGTTGCCCAGGAACTCCTGCGGCAGCAGCATATGACACTCTGCGATAGGCTCGCGCAGCTCGTGAATGTTGTTCAGCGGCGGCAGCTTGGACGGGCTGTCGACGTAGATCACTTCTTTCGAGGTGGTTTCCACTTCGTAGACTACGGTCGGAGCGGTGGTGATTAGATCCAGATCGTATTCACGCTCCAGACGCTCCTGAATGATCTCCATGTGCAGCAGGCCGAGGAAGCCGCAGCGGAAGCCGAAGCCCAGCGCCGTTGAACTTTCTGGCTCGTAGAACAGGGAGGCATCGTTCAGGCTCAGCTTGCCGAGCGCATCGCGGAAGTTTTCGTAGTCGTCAGAGCTGACCGGGAACAGACCCGCGTAAACCTGCGGTTTCACCTTTTTGAAGCCTGGCAGCGCTTTGTCTGCCGGGTTACGCGCGCCGGTCAGGGTATCGCCCACTGGCGCGCCGAGGATGTCTTTAATCGCACAGACCAGCCAGCCTACCTCGCCGCATTTCAGCTCGGTACGGTCAACCTGTTTTGGCGTGAAGATACCCAGACGGTCTGCGTTGTAGACCTGTCCGGTACTCATAACCTTGATTTTGTCGCCTTTACGCATGGTGCCGTTTTTAATACGCACCAGAGAGACTACGCCCAGGTAGTTATCGAACCATGAGTCGATGATCAGCGCCTGCAGCGGGGCATCCGGGTCCCCTTCCGGTGGTGGAATATCACGCACCAGACGTTCCAGCACATCTGGAACACCCACGCCGGTTTTCGCGGAGCAGCGCACGGCGTCGGTCGCGTCAATGCCGACAATGTCTTCAATCTCTTCCGCCACGCGCTCAGGATCGGCAGCTGGCAGATCGATTTTGTTCAGAACCGGCACAACCTCGAGATCCATCTCCATCGCGGTGTAGCAGTTCGCCAGGGTCTGGGCTTCAACGCCCTGCCCGGCATCGACAACCAGCAGCGCGCCTTCACAGGCCGCCAGCGAGCGTGAAACTTCATAGGAGAAGTCAACGTGGCCTGGGGTGTCGATAAAGTTCAGTTGATAGGTTTCGCCATCAGAAGCTTTATAGTCGAGCGTCACGCTCTGCGCTTTGATGGTGATACCGCGTTCGCGTTCCAGGTCCATGGAGTCCAGTACCTGGGCTGCCATTTCACGATCAGACAGGCCACCGCAAATCTGGATAATACGGTCAGACAGCGTCGACTTACCGTGGTCAATGTGAGCAATGATCGAAAAGTTACGTATGTTCTTCATATAGTTAAATAATTATGCCTTACGAATTCCTGGAGGCCGCTGTTCTTAGCCTGACGTTTTTCAGTGCGAAAACGCAGCATTCTACACTACATACCCGCAACCTGGAAATGCACTTAGAGCCAAGCATAGCGCGAAGAAATGGCGTTTTCTTTTTTGAGATGTAAATAATGATAAAGCCCGGTGGATCACCGGGCCTCAGAAGAGAGCGTCTCGACGCGAAGTTGGTCAGGCGCCAGCGCAACGCTCAGAATAACGGGCTGCCACTCTTCGCGCGCGGCGAGCTTCGGTGAGATGCCTTTGGCAAGCCAAAATCCCCCTACGCCACCCAAAGCAGCACCGCACATGGCGGCCACGTCGGTACCAAACAGCATCTGGAAAAGGCCGCCCATGGCAAACAGCCCCACCAGCGGGGAGAGATAGACCAGCATTGCGGAACTAAGCAGACTGCCTTCCGTAATGCCCAGTTCGACCTTCTGACCCGCCACCAGCGGCTGTTCGCTCGGCACGGAGATCGTATGCGATGTCTGTGGCCCTAACTTATTCAGCACGCGACTGCCACAACCGGCTCGGGATGCGCAGCTATTGCATGAGGCTTTAACATCACAGCTGACCAGTGCAATGCCATTCTGCCAGGAGACAACGGTCGCCCACTCTTTAATCATTGTGCGGCCCTGAATTTAATGCTGTCTGAAATGCGCTTCGCCGTCTGCGGAGGTAATTCCCCCACAATCGTGATCTCTGCGTTATCTCGTACCGTGGTGCTGACCGTACGACGCCCGGTACGAAGCATTTGTTCAGCGCTGTTTGCCGTTGCGCGGTTGATATTCACCGAGAAGCTGAACAAGCCATCGGAATAGAGGCGTGATTCAACCGGCGTATCAATGGTGGGCAGCTGACGACGGCTGCTGGACACTTCGCTAAAGCCTTGTGGGATCCAGGAAGGCACCCAGTTGAAATTAGCGGAGTCCCCTGCTGGAACAGAAAGCAGCGGCGGCAGGCTGGCCTTCGCCAGATTCTGCATGCTATTGCCAACCTGATTGTTCACGCTGAAGGAGATAACACGGAACTGTTCAAGCGTCTCGCCGTCGCGGTCGAGCAGGTCCACGCGCATCGGCAGCTTGGTTTCCGCATCAATCCAGACGATATAGCTGTAGCGCGTGCCATCGCGCGCAACCACGCGGATCACTTCACACAGCCTGTCTGCAATACGGGTACGCCCTACCGAAATAAAATCATAGTAAGGGGCAAGCCGCTTGAAGTCGGTATAGATAAGCGACGGCAAAGAATCAACGATATAGTCGCCATTAAGCGTGAAAGGCTCCAGACCGGGCTCGAAATAGCTGATTTCGTTGCCACGCTGGACAACTTCCCGACGAGGGCCATCCATCTGTAAAAGCTGGGCGAGCGGCTGGTTATCAAGACGGGCATGGCGATAGCGTAACGACTCGACGCCCTGCTTATTGATGCTGATAAATGCCAACTCGTAATTGAGTGACTGGCTGGCCAGATTCATTTGCTGCAACAACGCCCCGGATGAAACATCAGCCGAGGCGTTAGCAGAGAAGAACAGGCTAGCCGCCATCAGAGACATGGCGAACCAAAGTTGCTTCATTACTGCGATTGCGTTCCTAAAGTTTGGTTTCCGGGCACCTGCACAGCAGCTTGCTGAGTTTGGGCCTGCTCAAACTGAAGCTGTTCAGAGTGCAGACGACGCTGCAACTCGTAATCCTGCAACATCGCATTAATGCGACGGCGCTGCTCCTGAACCTGCTGTTGCTGACCGCCGCTGGCGGAGGCATCAGCCGGTACGCCCAGACTTACCGGGCTGGCTTTGCCCATCATCGGCAGTGTGTTAAACACTGGCGCTTCTGGCTGCTGATTAGTTTCAGACTGAGTATTATAGTGCTGGACGCCAACGATAACTGCAAGCGATACGCATGCAGCCACCCCCATTTGGGTGAGCTGGCTGGCCCACGGACGCACCTTATGCCAGAACGGCATTTTCTGCCACTGGTGCGGTGCGGGTTGAGCTTCAGGAATCAGCGGAGTGGTCTGATGAACAGGCTCATTCTCGATGGCCGCCATCACGCGGGCTGAGATATCGAAATGGAGAACCTCTCCGGTATCACCGCGCAGCGTGTCACGGATGAGATGGTAACTCTCCCAGGTCTCTTGCATTTCGGGAGAATGAGACAGCTCGTTGAGCAGCTCACTATCCAGCGTCTCACCATCCATTAAAGCGGAAAGTTTTTCTTTCTGCATGCCTAATACCTTTTCCAGTATCCCGCTATCGTCAACGCCTGATAAGCGGTTGAACTTTATTATCAATAGCTTCTCGCGCACGGAAAATTCGTGAACGTACCGTGCCGACCGGACAATCCATGATAGCGGCTATCTCTTCATAGCTCAGACCATCAAGCTCCCGTAACGTAATTGCCATGCGTAAATCTTCCGGGAGCGACTCGATCGTGCGAAAAACAATTTGTCTCAGTTCTTCTGACAACATTAAGTTCTCAGGGTTCGAAATTTCTTTCAGCGCACCGCCACTTTCGAAGTTTTCGGCGTCGATAGCGTCTACATCACTGGACGGCGGACGACGGCCCTGAGCAACCAGATAATTCTTTGCCGTATTGACAGCAATACGGTACAGCCAGGTATAAAAAGCACTATCTCCCCGGAAAGATTCCAGCGCGCGATAGGCCTTAATAAAAGACTCTTGCACCACATCAGGTACATCACCTGACGGTACATAGCGGGAAACCAGACTCGCCACCTTATGCTGGTAGCGCACCACCAGTAAGTTAAAGGCTTTCTGATCTCCCTTCTGGACCCGTTCAACCAGGACCTGGTCCGTTAACTGCTCGCTCATCCGAGGTAATGTCTCCCCAAACCTAAATTCCACGCGTTATCGAAACGCCACTCTATAACTACCGCACTTTGAGCAAGCACCAGGTTAGAGTGTCCGATCTTCAATAAGTTCCGTAACGCCTTTGTTTTTGTTCATCGCGCCGCAGACCATTCATTTTCTCTCATTATAAGTCTGTTCACGATACGCACCACTTTCTGACAAGAAACATCTTTTTCCCGCCAGAAGAGTAACGCAACACAGGCTTTATTTCACCACAAAATCTGACGCTAACGATCTGCTTCGCAAAATAATTTCATTCATTTACCCTTCGTTTACCCCTGCGTGTGCGTTTAGCCATTGCAACTCTCATTAAAAAAAACGTGCGATATCTCGCATTCAGGTGCTATTCTGCCCCAACACTGTTTAGTAAATTAAACAACAATCATGAACACAACACCTGAACTTCATTGTGATGTACTGATCATCGGCAGCGGCGCTGCCGGTCTCTCTCTGGCGCTGCGTCTGGCCGAACATCAGAACGTCATCGTTCTGAGCAAAGGCCCGATAAGCGAAGGCTCCACATTTTATGCTCAGGGCGGTATTGCCGCGGTATTTGACGAGACCGACAGCATCGCGTCACATGTTGAAGATACGCTGATTGCCGGGGCCGGGATCGTGGATGCGCACGCCGCAGAGTTTGTCGCCAGCAATGCCCGCCATTGCGTTCAGTGGCTTATCGATCAGGGTGTTTTATTCGATACTCAGGTTCAGCCCAACGGTGAAGAGAGCTACCACTTAACGCGTGAAGGCGGCCATAGCCACCGCCGCATCCTCCACGCCGCGGATGCTACCGGAAAAGAAGTGGAAACCACGCTGGTCAGCAAAGCGCTGAACCATCCTAACATCCGGGTCCTTGAGCGGAGCAACGCGGTTGACCTGATCATTTCCGACAAGATAGGCCTGCCCGGCACGCGTCGCGTGGTGGGGGCGTGGGTCTGGAACCGTAATAAAGAGAAGGTGGAAACCTGTCAGGCGAAGGCTGTGGTACTGGCTACGGGTGGCGCCTCTAAGGTATATCAATACACCACGAATCCGGATATCGCTTCCGGAGACGGTATCGCCATGGCCTGGCGCGCCGGCTGCCGCGTGGCGAATCTCGAATTTAATCAGTTTCACCCCACCGCCCTGTTCCACCCTCAGGCGCGCAATTTCCTGTTGACGGAAGCCCTGCGCGGCGAAGGCGCTTATCTGAAGCGCCCTGACGGTACCCGCTTTATGCCGGACTTTGACGCCCGGGGTGAACTGGCGCCGCGCGATATCGTTGCCCGCGCCATCGACCACGAAATGAAGCGCCTTGGCGTGGACTGCATGTATCTCGATATCAGCCATAAGCCGGCAGAATTCATTCGCCAGCAATTCCCGATGATTTACGAAAAGCTGCTCAATCTTGGCATTGATTTAACACGCGATCCGGTGCCAATTGTGCCTGCGGCCCACTATACCTGCGGTGGCGTGATGGTTGACGATCATGGGCGCACTGATGTAGACGGTCTGTATGCTATTGGCGAGGTCAGCTATACCGGGCTACACGGCGCGAACCGTATGGCGTCTAACTCGCTGCTTGAGTGTCTGGTGTACGGCTGGTCAGCGGCGGAAGACATCGCGAAGCGCATGCCTTACGCCCGTGAAACAGAGCGTTTACCGGCCTGGGATGAAAGCCGCGTGGAGAACCCGGACGAGCTGGTGGTGATCCAGCACAACTGGCACGAGCTACGGCTGTTTATGTGGGACTACGTTGGGATTGTGCGCACCACGAAACGTCTGGAACGCGCGTTGCGCCGCATCACGATGCTGCAGCAGGAAATTGATGAATATTATGCCCATTTCCGCGTCTCCAATAATCTGCTGGAGCTGCGCAATCTGGTGCAGGTTGCCGAGCTGATTGTTCGCTGCGCGATGATGCGTAAAGAGAGCCGCGGTTTGCACTACACACTCGACTACCCGGATCAGCTTGCCGAGTCCGGCCCGTCGATACTCGCCCCGCAGGTTTACATAAACAAATAAAACGCCTGGGTCAGAGCGGTGTAATCTTCGGAATAACGCTGGTCTGGCCCACGGATCACCATGCGGTCATTAAAACACTCACCCTCTTTTGGCGAGAGCGCCAGCAGTACGCGGTGCGGCAGTCGTCCTTCCGTATCAGAGATGTCAGTTCGCAAACGTAACGTCCAGCCGATCTCCTGCGCGGTAGCGATAAACGTATTGCCCGTACTTTCTGGCAGCACCACGCAGAAAAAGCCCTCTTCTGAGATAAGTTCAGCCGCGTTGACGAGCAGTGCTTTGTGATCGAGTGAACCGGTATAGCGCGCCTGTTCACGCTCCGGTGAACCGCACTCCACGCCGGGCTCGTAGTAAGGGGGGTTGCTGACGATCAGATCGTAACGCGCCGTTTGCTCAGGCGCCCAGGCCAGCACGTCCGCGCACTGAACGCTTATCCGGTCAGCCCAGGGGGACTCGGCCGCGTTTTCACCCGCCTGCCCTGCGGCCTGCGCATCCAGCTCCACGGCATCGATTGTGACATGCTCTTCAGTACGCTGCGCCAGCATCAAGGCCACCAGCCCGCTGCCGGTACCGATATCAAGAATACGCTTTACACCTGCGACAGGTGCCCATGCTCCCAGTAAAATGCCGTCTGTACCGACTTTCATGGCACAGCGATCGTGAGCGACAAAAAATTGTTTAAACGTAAAACCATCGCGGCGCAGCTGCGCTTTGAGTTGAGACATGTCAGGACAACCTTCTAAGTGAAACTGGAGTAGCATAGGGGAAAGCGAAGTGGCCGCAAAGCGATATCCATACAAACAGATGAAGATTACAGCCGTAACGTCTATAATCAGCGCCCCACACAGAGGTAGAACATGACTGTAACGACTTTTTCCGAACTTGAACTCGATGAAAGCCTGCTCAATGCTCTTGAGAGCAAAGGCTTTACACGCCCGACCGCCATTCAGGCAGCGGCCATTCCGCCTGCGCTTGAGGGCCGCGATGTGCTCGGTTCTGCGCCAACCGGCACGGGGAAGACAGCAGCCTATTTGCTGCCTGTGTTGCAGCACCTGCTCGACTTTCCACGTAAAAAATCTGGCCCGCCGCGTATTTTGATCCTGACGCCTACGCGCGAGCTGGCCATGCAGGTTGCCGATCACGCGCGTGAACTCGCGGCGAATACGCATCTGGATATCGCTACCATCACCGGCGGCGTTGCGTATATGAACCACGCCGAAGTGTTCAGCGAAAACCAGGACATCGTCGTCGCGACGACGGGCCGCCTGCTGCAGTATATTAAAGAAGAGAACTTCGACTGCCGCGCTGTAGAAACGCTGATCCTCGACGAAGCGGACCGCATGTTGGACATGGGCTTTGCGCAGGATATCGAGCATATTGCCGGTGAAACGCGCTGGCGTAACCAGACGATGCTGTTCTCTGCCACCCTTGAAGGGGATGCGATTAAAGACTTCGCAGAGCGCCTGCTGGAAGATCCGGTGGAAGTCTCTGCGACGCCATCCACGCGAGAGCGTAAGAAGATCCACCAGTGGTATTACCGTGCGGACAACCTTGAGCACAAGGTTGAACTGCTCAAACACCTGCTGAAGCAGGAAGACGCCACCCGCACCATCGTGTTTGTGCGTAAGCGCGAGCGCGTGCACGAGCTGGCTGAAATGCTGCGTAACGCCGGGATCAACAACTGCTATCTTGAAGGTGAGATGGCGCAGATCAAGCGTACTGAAGGCATTAAGCGCCTGACGGATGGCCGCGTTAACGTGCTGGTTGCAACAGACGTTGCCGCACGTGGGATCGACATCCCTGACGTGAGCCATGTCATTAACTTCGATATGCCGCGCAGCGGCGATACCTATCTGCACCGCATCGGCCGTACCGGTCGCGCGGGCCGCAAAGGGATTGCGATTTCACTGGTTGAAGCGCATGACTACCTGCTGCTGCAGAAAATTGGCCGCTATGTTGACGAGCCGCTGAAAGCGCGCGTTATTGATGGCTTGCGCCCAACCACACGTGCGCCGAGCGAAAAAATGACGGGTAAACCGTCCAAGAAAGCGCTCGCGAAACGTGCTGAGAGAAAAGAGAAAGAAAAAGAGAAGCCGCGGGTGAAGCAGCGTCACCGCGATACCAAAAACATTGGTAAGCGTCGTAAGCCAAGCGCTGCAGCGCAGGAAACGAAGACTGAAGAGTAAGAAAAAGCCGGGGAAATCCCCGGCTTTTTTATTCACCCCCCGTAGCTGAAGCCTTACAGGCTTTCAGTAAAGGTACGGGCGATAACGTCGCGCTGCTGTTCTGGAGTCAGTGAGTTAAAGCGAACCGCATAACCAGACACGCGGATTGTCAGCTGTGGGTATTTTTCCGGGTGCTCAACGGCATCCATCAGCGTTTCGCGGCGCAGCACGTTAACGTTCAGGTGCTGACCCCCTTCAACGCGCACTTCCGGCTGCACTTCCATTGGGATTTCACGGTATTCGATTTCGCCCAGTTTGTTCACCGGCACGACTTCATCTTCAGCAAAACCCGCTTTCGCGACTACACAGCGCGCTTCATTTTTCTCGCTGTCCAGCAGCCAGAAAGAGTTGAGCAGATCGTCATTTGCCGCTTTGGTAATCTGGATACCTGTAATCATGTGTTGCCTCCCTTAGGCTACATTAACTGATGCTGGCCTTACGCGGCCAATTGGTAAAACCATTGTTTCTTGTGTGTATATATATCATTCACACCACGGCGATTTATTGATTTAAATCAACAAAAACACCAACCACATAAAGAGTGTGGTTTGAATTTATTGCTTTAGATCAATTTCACGACGCCACCATTTCAACTTAACTTGCATCATTTCAAAATAAATTTAATTACTTAGCACGCATTTCAGCGCGTAATTTTGCTCGCAAGAGTTAAACAGGTAAGCTAGTGACAGATTGAGATTCGCAGGAGAGCGACATGACGACACCTTTAACCTGGCATGACGTGCTGGCAGAAGAAAAGCAGCAGCCTTATTTTATCAATACGCTCAGCACCGTTGCTGCTGAGCGTCAGTCCGGGCAGACGATTTATCCGCCGCAAAAAGATGTGTTCAACGCGTTTCGCTATACCGAGCTGAGCGATGTGAAAGTCGTCATTCTGGGCCAGGATCCCTATCACGGCCCTGGGCAGGCGCACGGGCTGGCGTTTTCCGTACGCCCAGGCGTGGCTATCCCCCCTTCTCTGCTCAACATGTATAAAGAGCTGGAAGGAACCGTGCCCGGGTTTACCCGCCCCAACCACGGTTATCTGGAAAGCTGGGCGCGCCAGGGCGTGCTGTTACTGAACACGGTGCTCACCGTACGGGCGGGACAGGCGCACTCGCACGCCAGCCTTGGGTGGGAAACCTTTACCGATAAAGTTATCAGCCTGATTAACGAGCATCGTGAAGGGGTTGTGTTTTTACTCTGGGGTTCTCACGCGCAGAAGAAAGGGGCGATTATCGATCGTCAGCGCCATCACGTGTTGAAGGCACCGCACCCGTCACCGCTGTCTGCCCATCGCGGTTTCTTTGGCAGTAATCATTTTGTTCTGGCAAATGAATGGCTGGAAAAACGTGGCGAAACGCCAATTGACTGGATGCCTGTGTTACCGGCAGAGAGCGAGTAGGGTTTGAATGTGCCGGGTCAGGCCCGGCACATAAGAGGCTTACGCTTTATTCTGACGCCACCACTCGGCCAGCAGCACGCCGGTCGCAACGGATACGTTCAGACTTTCCACATTGCCCGTTCCGTCGATAGAGACGCTCAGATCCGCACTGGAGAGCGCCGCGTCAGACAGACCATCGCGTTCCTGACCCAACACCAGCACCATCTTGCGCGGCAGCGTCGCTTTAAACAGCGGCGTACCGGCATGGCTGGATGTGGTCACGATGGAATAGCCCGCTTTGCGGAACTGCTCGAGGGCATCCAGAACGCTGTCGCCGGTGATCGGCTGTACGTGCTCGGCTCCGCCTTCCGCAGTACGGATCGCGGCACCGGACTCCAGCAGCGCGGCATCCTGCAGCAGCACGCCCTTCACGCCAAAATGCGCGCAGCTGCGCATCATTGCGCCCAGGTTGTGCGGGTTGCCCACGTCTTCCAGCGCCAGCACGCAGTCATCGGCATCCGCCTGGCTGACCCACTGCTGAACGGTCGTGCCGTTACGTTTTTTGATCAGGAAGCAGACGCCGCCGTGGTGCTCGGTACCGGACGCTTTTGTCAGTTCGGCATCATCAACCACGTGGTAGGCTTTGCGGTTCGCCGCCATCCAGCGCAGCGCTTCTTTGAAGCGCGGGGTCACGCTCTGGATAAACCAGGCGCGGACGATACACTCAGGACGGCTCTGGAACAGCGCCTGGCAGGCGTTCTCGCCATATACGCGGGTCTCTTCCGCCCGCTGACGACGCAGCACTTCCGGGTCGATAAAGCTTTTACCGCTGATGCCACCGTGATCGGCTTTTTCCGGGGTCTCATCGCCAGGGGCGCGAGATACGGTGCGCCACGGGGAGGCGTTATCACGTGAGAAGTCTTCACGCGGACGATCGTCGCGTGAACGGTCATTACGTGGGCGGTCGGAACGCGGACGATCGTCGCGTTTGCGGTCATCACCGCGGTTATTTCTGTCATCGCGGGCGGGGCGACGGCCACCGTCTGCACGAGAGGACGCCGGACGCCCGCCCCCTTTTCCGGTACGCGGATTTTGGGTGCGTTTATCAGAGTCATCATCACTGCGGACATACATCACTTTGACCTTGCCGCTTTTATTTTTCATTTCGTCGTTCATGCTTTTCTCCACCAGCGCTGCGCGAAGCGCGCAGATTACCCGATGTGCCAGCGCATAGCCATAATTTCGTACAAAAGCCTGTGACTATTGTTCTCATTGAATAAAACGCATTGTTGTTTCAAACAGGCTCATTGATAATATGTAACATATTAGAAACATTATCGGCGTTCTGCCGCTGTCCCACGGCTCTATCAGAGGTTAGTTATGAATACCGTATGTGCCAACTGTCAGGCTCTTAATCGCATTCCGGACGATCGGATTGAAGATGGTGCGAAATGCGGACGTTGTGGCCATGAATTGTTTGATGGCGATGTCATTAACGCGACGGGTGCTACGCTGGACAAACTCCTCAAGGACGATCTCCCGGTGGTGGTCGATTTCTGGGCGCCATGGTGCGGTCCGTGCCGCAGCTTTGCGCCGATCTTCGAAGATGTTGCCGAAGAGCGCAGCGGAAAAATGCGGTTCGTTAAGGTCAATACTGAAGCTGAACGCGAGCTGAGCGCACGTTTTCGTATTCGCAGTATCCCGACCATCATGATTTTCAAAAATGGTGAAGTGATCGATATGCTCAACGGTGCGGTTCCAAAAGCCCCCTTCGATAGCTGGTTAAACGAATCGCTGTAACATTCCCGGGGCACATCTTGTGCCCCGTTCCCGCCTCTGCGAAAATAGGGTTTTTCCTCCATTTCGCCCATGACTTATAACGCCGTCCTTAAATTACGCGCCGAACGCCTTGCGCGCGCGACTCGCCCCTTTCTTGCTCGTGGCAACCGCATACGTCGCTGTCAGCGCTGCCTGCTGCCGCTAAAGGTGTGTCTGTGCGAAACGCTGGCCCCAAGTACGGCGGAGAGCCGCTTTTGTCTGGTGATGTTCGATACCGAGCCGATGAAGCCCAGCAATACGGGGCGTCTTATTGCCGATATTCTGCCGGATACCGCCGCGTTTCAGTGGTCGCGCACTGAGCCACCTCAGGCTCTGCTCGACCTGGTGGCAAGCCCGGACTACCAGCCGATGGTGGTTTTCCCGGCATCTTATGCAGGAGAACAGCGTCAGGTTCTGACTGCGCCGCCATCAGGAAAACCGCCGCTGTTTATTATGCTGGACGGTACCTGGACCGAAGCGCGGAAAATGTTTCGCAAAAGCCCTTACCTCGACGCCCTTCCGGTTATTTCTGTCGATCTTTCCCGCGTCTCGGCCTACCGCCTGCGCGAAGCGCATGCTGACGGGCAATACTGCACCGCCGAAGTAGCCATCGCGCTGCTGGATTTAGCAGGAGATACCGCTGCAGCAGGCGCCCTGGGCAACCATTTCTCATGCTTCCGGGAGCGCTATCTGGCGGGAAAAACCGTTCATAAGGGCAGCATCACAGCAACGGAGACAGAAAGCGTTTAAAATCATCAGGTCGCTTGCATTCACAGGAGGCCTGCATGAGCCAGAGAGGGTTAGAAGCGCTACTCCGTCCTAAATCCATTGCCGTCATCGGCGCATCAATGAAACCGGATCGTGCAGGCTATCTGATGATGCGCAACCTGCTGGCCGGAGGATTTAACGGTCCCGTCATGCCCGTCACGCCGGCTTATAAGGCCGTTCAGGGCGTGCTGGCCTGGCCGGACGTGGAGAGCCTGCCTTTTGTACCGGATCTCGCCGTTCTGTGTACAAACGCCAAACGCAATCCGGAACTGCTGGAGTCACTCGGCAAGAAAGGGTGTAAAACCTGCATTATTCTCTCGTCTCCGCCTGAACAGCAGCCCGAACTGCTGGCCTGCGCCAGCCGCTTTCAAATGCGCATTCTTGGGCCGAACAGCCTGGGTCTGCTCGCGCCCTGGCAGGGGCTGAACGCCAGCTTCTCCCCGGTGCCGATCCGTAAAGGCAAGCTGGCGTTTATCTCGCAGTCGGCTGCGGTATCGAACACCATCCTCGACTGGGCGCAGCAGCGTGAAATGGGATTCTCCTACTTCATAGCCCTGGGCGACAGCCTGGATATCGACGTTGACGAGCTGCTGGATTTCCTGGCGCGAGACAGTAAAACCAGCGCAATCCTCCTTTATCTTGAACACCTGAGCGACGCCCGTCGTTTTGTTTCCGCTTCGCGTAGCGCATCGCGCAATAAACCGATCCTCGTTATCAAAAGCGGTCGCAGCCCTGCGGCTCAGCGTCTGCTGCAGTCTCATTCCGGCATGGACCCCGCCTGGGATGCTGCAATTCAGCGCGCGGGGTTACTGCGGGTGCAGGATACACACGAGCTTTTTTCCGCCGTTGAGACGCTAAGCCATATGCGTCCGCTGCGCGGCGAGAAGTTGATGATTGTCAGCAATGGCGCGGCCCCCGCCGCGCTGGCGCTGGATGAGCTGTGGCTGCGTAACGGCAAGCTGGCCACGCTGGGTGAAGAGACGCTGCAACGCCTCAGAGAGGCGCTTCCGGCAAGCGTGACGCCCGGCAATCCCCTAGATTTGCGCGATGACGCCAGCAGCGATCGCTATATCAGGGCAATCTCCATTTTGCTGGACAGCCAGGATTTCGATGCGCTGATGATTATCCACTCCCCCAGCGCGGTCGCGCCGGGCAGTGAAAGCGCGCGAGCGCTGATTGAGGCAGTACGGAACCATCCGCGCGGCAAATACGTCACCCTGCTGACCAACTGGTGCGGTGAGTTTTCCTCTCAGGAGGCGCGACGCTTGTTCAGTGAAGCCGGACTGCCAACCTACCGCACGCCGGAAGGCACCATCACGGCATTTATGCATATGGTGGAATATCGGCGCAATCAGAAGCAGTTACGCGAGACCCCGGCGTTGCCCGGTAACCTGACGGCGAATACCGTCGACGTTCACCGACTATTACAGCAGGCTATCGAAGAAGGTGCGACCTCGCTTGATACGCATGAAGTGCAGCCCATACTGGGCAGCTACGGGATGCAAACTCTGCCGACCTGGATCGCCAGCGACAGCGCTGAGGCCGTACATATAGCCGAACAGATTGGCTACCCGGTCGCCCTTAAGCTGCGTTCCCCCGATATCCCGCATAAGTCGGACGTTCAGGGGGTCATGTTGTACCTGCGTACGGCAACGGAGGTGCAGCAGGCAGCCGATGCCATTTTCGATCGCGTCAAAATGGCCTGGCCGCAGGCACGGATCCACGGGCTGCTGGTGCAGAGCATGGCTAACCGCGCGGGCGCTCAGGAACTGCGGGTGGTGGTTGAACACGATCCCGTCTTCGGTCCGCTCATTATGCTGGGAGAAGGCGGCGTTGAGTGGCGTCCGGAGGAGCAGGCCGCGGTGGCGCTACCGCCGCTGAACATGAATCTGGCGCGCTATCTGATCATTCAGGCGATTAAAAGCAAAAAGATCCGTGGCCGCAGCGCCCTGCGTCCGCTCGATATAGCCGGGCTGAGTCAGTTCCTGGTGCAGGTGTCTAACCTGATTGTCGATTGTGCGGAGATCCAGCGGCTGGATATCCATCCGCTGCTCGCCTCCGGCACTGAGTTTACGGCGCTGGACGTGACGCTGGATATCGCCCGATTCGAAGGGGACAGAGAGAGCCGACTGGCGATCCGTCCGTATCCTCTGCAGCTGGAGGAGTGGGTTGAGATGAAGAATGGGGAACGCGCCCTGTTCCGCCCTATTCTGCCGGAAGATGAACCGCAGCTGCGTACCTTCATCTCTCAGGTTACGAAAGAAGATCTCTATTACCGCTACTTTAGCGAAATCAACGAATTTACCCACGATGATTTAGCCAATATGACCCAGATCGACTACGATCGAGAGATGGCGTTTGTCGCCGTTCGGCGTTCTGATAAAGGCGATGAGATCCTGGGCGTGACGCGCGCAATTTCTGACCCGGATAACGTCGACGCGGAATTTGCTGTGCTGGTGCGCTCCGATCTTAAAGGCCTGGGTCTGGGCAGACGACTGCTGGAAAAACTCATCAGTTATACGCGAGATCACGGATTGTTACGTCTGAATGGCATTACTATGCCGAACAATCGCGGTATGGTGACCCTGGCGCGAAAACTCGGATTTGATGTTGATATTCAGCTGGACGAAGGTATTGTCGCCCTATCCTTGGGCCTGACATCAGCAGACAAACCCGAGTAAGCTACTGGAAATGTTACCCACTTTGGACGGGACTGGTGGTATCATTGTCCGCTTATGTTGTTTGCATGGGACAGACAACCCTTCAATGAACAGAGAAGAAACGCACTGTGATGTTGTCAAAATTTAAGCGTAATAAACATCAACAACACCTTGCTCAACTACCGAAGATTTCTCAGTCAGTTGATGATGTAGAGTTCTTTTACGCTCCCGCTCATTTTCGGGAGACGCTTCTGGAAAAGATTGCCAGTGCCACGCGACGCATTTGCATTGTGGCCCTGTATCTTGAACAAGATGAAGGCGGGCGCGCGATCCTGAACGCGCTCTATGAAGCCAAGCGTCAGCGTCCAGAACTGGATGTTCGCGTGCTGGTTGACTGGCATCGCGCCCAGCGTGGCCGTATTGGCGCGGCCGCTTCAAATACCAATGCAGACTGGTATTGCCGCACGGCGCAGGAAAATCCTGGCGTCGATGTGCCTGTTTATGGCGTACCGGTGAATACCCGCGAAGCGCTCGGCGTCCTCCATTTTAAAGGATTCATCATTGATGACAGCGTTCTGTACAGCGGCGCCAGTCTTAATGACGTTTACCTTCATCAGCTCGATAAATATCGCTACGATCGTTACCATCTGATCCGTAATCCGCAGATGGCCGATATCATGTTCAACTGGGTTGATAAAAACCTGGTACACGGCCGTGGCGTTAATCGCCTTGACGATCCTGAGCGTCCTAAGAGCCCGGAGATCAAAAATGATGTTCGCGCCTTCCGCCAGGAGCTGCGCGATGCGGTCTATCATTTCCAGGGTGATGCAAACAACGAAGAGTTATCCGTTACCCCGCTGGTTGGGCTCGGCAAATCAAGCCTGCTGAATAAAACGATCTTCCATCTGATGCCGTGCGCGGAACAAAAGCTCACCATCTGCACGCCGTACTTTAACCTTCCTGCCGTACTGGTGCGTAATATCATTCAGCTGCTGCGCGATGGTAAAAAAGTGGAAATTATCGTCGGGGATAAAACGGCGAACGACTTCTTCATTCCTGAAGATCAGCCGTTCAAAATCATCGGTGCGCTGCCTTACCTTTACGAAATTAACCTGCGCCGCTTCCTGAGCCGTTTGCAGTATTACGTAAATACTGACCAGCTGGTTGTGCGTCTGTGGAAAGATGAAGACAACAGTTACCATCTGAAAGGCATGTGGGTCGACGATGAGTGGATGCTGCTGACCGGTAACAACCTGAACCCGCGCGCGTGGCGACTGGATCTGGAAAACGCAATCCTGATCCATGACCCGCAGCATGAGTTAGCCGCACAGCGTGAGCGTGAACTGGAGTTGATTCGCACGCATACCACGGTGGTTAATCATTACCGCGAGCTGCAGAGCATTGCCGATTATCCGGTGAAAGTCCGCAAGCTGATTCGCCGCTTGCGTCGTATCCGTATTGACCGACTTATCAGCCGAATTCTGTAATGTCCAGGCCCTGTTATCCGCAGGGCTTTTTTATGGAGCCCAATAATGCGCATCCTCCTGTTACTGAGCGTCCTCTTTCTGAGTGGCTGCAGTCATATGGCCAACGATAGCTGGTCCGGTCAGGACAAAGCACAACACTTCCTCGCTTCCGCTATGCTGTCTGCAGCCGGTAATGAGTACGCGCAGCATCAGGGATACAGCCGGGACCATAGCGCGGCGATAGGATTGATGTTCTCAGTGGGCCTTGGGGCATCAAAAGAACTGTGGGATAGCCGCCCCTCAGGGAGCGGCTGGAGCTGGAAAGATTTCGCCTGGGATGTCGCCGGCGCAACGACCGGCTATGCCGTGTGGCAGATGGCGCATTATTAAAGACGAATGCCTTTCCCTTTGCGATGCAGCATCAGGGAGACAACAAAGGCCAGCGCCCCCATTACCGTCACGTACCAGAAGAATGTCGTTTCACTTCCCCATGATTTAAGCGACAGCGCAACGTACTCCGCCGATCCGCCAAACAACGCGTTGGCTACCGCATAAGAAAGACCAACCCCCAGCGCACGAACCTGCGCCGGGAACATTTCGGCTTTCAGTATCCCGCTGATGGAGGTATAGAAACTGACAATTACCATTGCCAGCATGACCAGCGCAAATGCGGCATAAGGCGATGATACGTGCTGGAGCGCAGACAAAATAGGCACGGTACACAACGCCGACAGCCCGCCAAAAATCAGCATCGACGAACGTCGGCCAATTTTATCCGAAAGCGCACCGATGATCGGTTGGATGAGCATAAAGACAAAAAGCGCCACGGTCATTACAACGCTGGCGACGTTTGCGTGCATCCCGGTGGTGTTCACCAGGTACTTCTGCATATAGGTGGTGAACGTGTAAAAACTGAGAGAACCGCCCGCAGTAAAGCCCAGCACCATCAGGAAAGCCTTGCGGTTACGCCATAACCCTTTAAAGGTTCCCGCCTCCTTCAGCGTTCTGACCTCTTTCTGCGAGGTTTCATCCAGCTGACGGCGTAGCCAAAGTGCGACAACTGCCAGCACGGCCCCCATCGCGAAAGGAATTCGCCATCCCCAGGCGTGAAGTTGTTCGTCTGTCAGGATCTGCTGCAGGATCACCACGACGAGAATCGCCAGCAGTTGACCACCAATAAGCGTGACGTACTGGAATGAGGCGTAAAAGCCTTTACGGCCTTCCAGCGCAATTTCACTCATATAGGTCGCACTGGTGCCGTATTCACCGCCCACCGATAACCCCTGGAATAGGCGGGCCAGCAAAAGCAGCGCAGGAGCCCAGGTACCAATCGATTCATATCCTGGTAAACAGGCGATCACCAGAGAACCAAAGCACATCATACATACGGAGATCAGCATGGAGGCCTTACGCCCGCGACGATCAGCAATGCGGCCAAACAGCCAGCCACCGATGGGTCGCATTAAGAATCCTGCCGCAAATACTCCTGCTGTTTGTAGAAGCTGCGTCGTGGTGTTGCCGGAGGGGAAGAAAATATGTGCGAAGTAGAGTGAACAGAATGAGTAGACGTAAAAATCGAACCATTCTACCAGGTTCCCTGAAGAGGCGCTGACGATTGCCCATACCCTTCTTCGGGTATCGCTGTTAGCCAGCGTCCCGTTTGATGCAATGCTTTCTGTCATTGTGATTATGCTCCTGCCATAAACAGCGGCGTATTGAGCCAGCAGACTCAATTACCTCGTAAATGAAATGTTATAATTTTGTTATAAATAACATTGAGACAGAGATCACACATTCCATTAGCAGGATAAGGGATTAAGAGAAATGCCAGCGAGGAAAAGCACAAAGCAAAAAACCCCGCACCTTTCGGTACGGGGTTCTTCTTAATTAATGCCTGGCAGTTCCCTACTCTCACATGGGGAGACCCCACACTACCATCGGCGCTACGGCGTTTCACTTCTGAGTTCGGCATGGGGTCAGGTGGGACCACCGCGCTAAAGCCGCCAGGCAAATTCTGTTTAATCTGTATCAGGCTGAAAATATCGTGTCTCTCACCGCCAAAACACCTTCGGCGTTGTAAGGTTAAGCCTCACGGTTCATTAGTATCGGTTAGCTCAACGCATCGCTGCGCTTACACACCCGACCTATCAACGTCGTCGTCTTCAACGTTCCTTCAGGACTCTCAAGGA
>NZ_JAPKNE010000008.1:0-179715 GCF_026344075.1 Enterobacter nematophilus
GGCCTGGGCAGTCTACGTGTGCGTAGTGGCGAGTCGGGGTGTCGTACTCAACGTGAGAGGTGTTGATGGTGATACCACGAGCTTTTTCTTCTGGCGCGTTATCGATCTGGTCGAATGCACGAGCAGAACCACCGTAGGTTTTAGCCAGAACGGTAGTGATTGCAGCGGTCAGGGTAGTTTTACCATGGTCAACGTGGCCGATAGTACCAACGTTGACGTGCGGTTTTGTACGTTCAAATTTTTCTTTAGACACGGCTATATTCCTTACTATAGTGCTCTCCCCTATGGAGAGAGCACGGGACTTAGGTTTTAATCCTGTGGATTACTTACCACGGGCTTCAATAACGGCCTGAGCAACGTTGTTAGGCGCATCATCATACTTCAGGAATTCCATGGTGTATGATGCACGACCTTTGGTCAGAGAACGCAGCTGAGTTGCATATCCGAACATTTCAGACAGCGGAACTTCAGCGTGGATCTTAACGCCAGTTACTTCGGATTCCTGACCACGCAGCATACCGCGACGACGGCTCAAGTCACCGATAACGTCACCGGTGTTCTCTTCAGGAGTTTCTACTTCAACCTTCATGATTGGCTCAAGCAGAACTGGTTTTGCTTTCTTAAAGCCTTCTTTAAAGGCAATAGACGCAGCCAGTTTAAACGCCAGTTCAGAGGAGTCAACGTCGTGGTAAGAACCGAAGTGCAGACGGATACCCATGTCAACAACCGGATAGCCAGCCAGAGGGCCCGCTTTCAGCTGTTCCTGGATGCCTTTATCAACGGCTGGGATGTATTCGCCAGGAATTACACCACCTTTGATGTCGTTGATGAACTCGTAACCTTTCGGGTTAGAGCCCGGCTCCAGTGGGTACATGTCGATCACAACGTGACCGTACTGACCGCGACCACCAGACTGCTTAGCGTGTTTACCTTCAACATCGGTAACTTTCGCGCGAATCGCTTCGCGGTAAGCAACCTGAGGTTTACCCACGTTCGCTTCAACGTTGAATTCACGCTTCATACGGTCAACGATGATGTCCAGGTGCAGTTCACCCATACCAGCGATGATGGTCTGGTTAGATTCTTCATCAGTCCATACGCGGAATGATGGGTCTTCTTTCGCCAGACGGCCCAGAGCCAGACCCATTTTTTCCTGGTCAGCTTTGGTTTTTGGTTCAACCGCGATGGAGATTACCGGCTCAGGGAATTCCATACGCTCCAGAATGATCGGGTGATCCGGGTCACACAGGGTGTCACCGGTGGTCACGTCTTTCAGACCGATAGCTGCAGCGATGTCGCCCGCACGAACTTCTTTGATCTCTTCACGTTTGTTAGCGTGCATCTGTACGATACGGCCAAAACGTTCACGCGCCGCTTTCACGGAGTTCAGGATGGTGTCACCGGAGTTAACCACACCAGAGTAAACGCGGAAGAAGGTCAGGTTACCCACGAATGGGTCGGTAGCAATTTTGAACGCCAGTGCAGAGAACGGCTCGTCATCACTTGCGTGACGCTCAGCCGGAGTATCTTTACCGTCGTCCAGGATGCCGTTGATCGCAGGAACGTCAACCGGGGATGGCAGGTAGTCAACTACCGCATCCAGCATCGCCTGAACACCTTTGTTCTTGAACGCAGAACCACAGGTTACCAGGATGATTTCGTTGTTCAGAACGCGCTGACGCAGAGCTTTTTTGATCTCTTCTTCAGACAGTTCTTCACCACCCAGGTATTTCTCCATCAGCTCTTCAGAAGCTTCAGCAGCGGATTCGATCAGGTTCTGGTGCCATTCGTCAGCCAGGTCCTGCATCTCAGCCGGGATATCTTCGTATTCGAAGGTAACGCCCTGGTCTGCATCGTTCCAGTTGATGGCTTTCATTTTCACCAGGTCGATAACGCCGGTGAAGCCTTCTTCAGCACCAATTGCCAGCTGCAGCGGAACAGGGTTCGCGCCCAGACGGGTTTTGATCTGGCCAACAACTTTCAGGAAGTTAGCACCCATACGGTCCATTTTGTTAACGAACGCGATGCGTGGAACTTTATATTTGTTCGCCTGACGCCATACGGTTTCAGACTGTGGCTGAACACCACCAACTGCGCAATAAACCATTACCGCGCCGTCAAGAACACGCATGGAACGTTCTACTTCGATGGTGAAGTCAACGTGGCCCGGGGTGTCGATGATGTTTACGCGATGCGGTTCGTACTGCTTAGCCATACCTGACCAGAATGCAGTAGTCGCTGCGGAGGTGATGGTAATACCACGCTCCTGCTCCTGTTCCATCCAGTCCATGGTGGCTGCGCCGTCATGAACTTCACCGATTTTATGGTTTACACCGGTGTAGAACAGAATACGTTCGGTAGTAGTGGTCTTACCGGCGTCGATGTGCGCACTGATACCGATGTTACGGTAGCGTGCGATGGGTGTTGTACGAGCCATTTGATTCCTCGTTTGTTTCTTTAGGCGTTCAGTTAAGTTACCCAGAGCGGGCGGCTTCTCTGAAGCGCCCGCCTGGTGACTAATACTCCGAAGGGATTACCAACGGTAGTGTGCGAACGCCTTGTTGGCTTCTGCCATACGGTGAACGTCTTCACGTTTCTTAACTGCAGTACCTTTGTTTTCTGCAGCATCAGAAAGTTCGTTCGCCAGACGCAGAGCCATGGATTTATCACCGCGTTTACGAGCAGCTTCAACGATCCAACGCATTGCCAGGGCATTACGACGAACCGGACGAACTTCAACTGGAACCTGATAAGTAGAACCACCAACGCGGCGGGACTTAACTTCTACAGTTGGGCGAACGTTGTCGAGAGCGACTTCGAAAGCTTCCAGTTCATTTTTACCAGAACGCTGAGCCAGGGTCTCCAGCGCGCTGTATACGATTGCTTCTGCAGTAGATTTTTTACCATCTACCATCAGGATATTTACAAATTTTGCCAGCAGTTCTGATCCGAACTTCGGATCTGGAAGAATTTTACGCTGACCAATGACGCGACGACGTGGCATGGGAATACTCCGTTGTTAATTCAGGATTGTCCAAAACTCTACGAGTTTAGTTTGACATTAAGATAAATCAGTTTGGCCTTACTTAACGGAGAACCATTAAGCCTTAGGACGCTTCACGCCGTACTTGGAGCGAGCCTGCTTACGGTCTTTAACACCTGAGCAGTCCAGCGCACCACGAACGGTGTGGTAACGAACACCCGGAAGGTCTTTAACACGACCGCCACGGATCAGGATCACGGAGTGCTCCTGCAGGTTGTGACCTTCACCACCGATGTAGGAAGTCACTTCGAAACCGTTAGTCAAACGCACACGGCATACTTTACGCAGTGCGGAGTTTGGTTTTTTAGGAGTGGTGGTATATACACGAGTACATACGCCACGTTTCTGCGGGCAGGCTTCCAGCGCAGGCACGTTGCTTTTTGCAACTTTGCGTGCACGTGGTTTGCGTACCAGCTGGTTAACTGTTGCCATTAAATAGCTCCTGGTTTTAGCTTTTGCTTCGTAAACACGTAATAAAACGACCTCATACAATATGAGGACGCGAAATTTTAGGGCTACGTCGAAAAGGTGTCAAGAAATATACAGCGATCTCAAATCACCAGTTCATTTGACTGGCGTGCGTCACAGTAAGATTGACGAAATCAGTATAGCCAACCACGTCAATTTTGGCTGAAATTTGACCAGAAAGACCCCGCGCATCCAGATCGTCCTTCAGCGCAGAGACAGTTATGGGGGCATTCGTGAGAATTTCAACGAAACGGCCGCCTTCAAGCGCAGCGAGCACGCCATCCTGAATCAGCAGCAGATCGTCACCTTCGCGCAGCATGCTCAACAGCGTGTCGATATCACATTGCCATGGTGAATGGCTGAGAATATGGAGCATGGAAGCCTCAGAAAGTCAGAATGGTGTCGTAGTGGGATAGTTGTTCACGCAGTGCTGCGGCAGGTAAGGTCGTCACATCCAGCACAAAAGGCGTCTTATCGCTTAAACCGCGCGCCGTTAAAGAGTCGGCACAGACATAGCAGGTTTCAATATCGTAAAGCGGCAGCACTTTGAAGGTGGCGATATAGTCGCGCGCCAGGATGGCCTGCGGCTGTTGGCCCGCCAGAAGCTGAAGCACGCCGTCCCCCAGAAAGAAGACGCCGATATCTTCTGTTAATGCCGATGTCGCGAGCAGCGCATCCAGTCCTTCACGGCCAGAGGCGTTGCCGTGCGGCGCAGAAGTAAAAACAAATGCCACACGCTTCATCAGAATTGCACCACTCTGTCGCAGGTTAACGCCGCCTGAGCCAATGCGCCCAGACCACTCAATGAAAAACCAGGCTGCAGGTTAGCGCCCGATAACCCCAGACGTTCGGCTTCGGCTGCATCCGTCACGCCGCGACGCAGCGCCGCCGCCACGCAGATATGCAGTTCTACGCCCTGCTTTTCATTTAACGTCTGCCAGGCGCGGACCAGGTCAAACTCGTCGCTCGCCGGCGACGTAAACTGGTTCGCGTTATGCACCCCTTCCCGATAGAAAAAGACGCTCGCCAGTTCGTGTCCGGCCGCCAGCAGCGCATGCGCAAACTGCAGCGCGCTGCTGGCCTGCTGAGTTCCATACGCCGGGCCCGTCACCATTAGCGCAAAACGCATTACTTATCCTGCCCCACGAAATCGCCGCTTTTGAACTGACGGATGTAGAGGTAAACCGTATGCTTGGAGATGTTCAGACGATCGGCCACCTGGTTGATGGCATCTTTAATGTCGAAAATCCCTTTCTCGTAGAGATTAAGTACGATCTGGCGATTCTTGGCGTTGTTCGATACGTTGCGGTCGGCATTGACCTCTTCAATGGTGAACTCAAGCGTCTGCGTGACGAGATCTTCAACGGAGGAGGCAAAGTTAACAGAAGAGCCAACGTCTGGCGTTTCTGGTGGAATAAAGGTGCTCATGATCTGCGAGAATGGCACATCAAGGTTCATGTTGATGCACAGCAGTCCAATCACACGATGCTCGCGGTTTCGAATCGCGATGGTTTCTGATTTCATCAGCACGCCGCTTTTGGCGCGGGTGAAATAACATTTTGAGACGCTGCTGTCCGCGCCGGTCATGTCATGCAACATACGCAATGCAAGGTCGGTAATTGGCGAACCAATTTTACGGCCGGTATGCTCACCATTAGCAATGCGGATGGCGGAACACTTCAGATCTTGCAGGGAGTGCAATACGATTTCGCAGTGGGAACCAATGAGCATCGCTAACCCGTCCACTACCGCTTCATAGGATTTCAGAATATCGAAGTCGGTCTGGTCAAAAGGACGTTGATCCAGCAAATCAAGTTCACTGGTTTCGTTGGTTAAAAGCGACCTGGACATGAAAAAAACACTCCTTTTCAGGAGCCTGTCGTTAGGTTTTCAGGGCAGGCTCATTATCTACACGGACAACTAAATTAATACAGCGTGCCTAACGCTTTCCAGTGTTAATTATATCTGCCCCACAATAAAAAAACCGCCGCCTTAAAAGGCGGCGGTTTGCATCACATTACTTCTTAGCGTCTGTCGCAGCTTTCTGATCTGCCTGCGCTTCCGGTTTCGCATCCGCTTTCGGCGCTGGTTTGATGTCCAGCAGCTCTACGTCGAAGACCAGCGTGGAGTTAGCCGGGATACCCGGAACGCCAGTTTTGCCATAGGCCAGATCCGGTGGGATAACCAGCTTGATTTTGCCGCCTTTCTTGATGTTTTTCAGGCCTTCAGTCCAGCCAGGGATTACACCGTCAAGACGGAAGGAAAGAGGTTCACCACGGGTGTAAGAGTTGTCGAACTCTTTACCGTCGATCAGCGTACCTTTGTAGTTCACTACAACAGTGTCGCTGTCTTTAGGCGCATCACCGGTACCTTCTTTCTCAACTTTGTACACCAGGCCAGTAGAGGAGGTTTTCACACCCTTCTCTTTAGCAAAGGTATCGCGGTAGGCTTTGCCTTTCGCTTCGTTGTCTTTAGCGTCCGCTTCCATCTTGGTCTGAGCGGCACCCTTCACGCGCGCTTCGAACGCCTGCAGAGTCTGTTCGATTTCCTGGTCAGAAAGTTTGCTCTTATCAGCAAAGGCGTCCTGAACACCCGCGATCAGCTGGGCTTTATCCAGTTTGATGCCCAATTTCTCTTGTTCTTTCAGAGAGTTTTCCATGTAGCGGCCCAGAGATGCGCCCAGTGCGTAGGCGGATTTCTGGTCGTCATTTTTGAACGCCGCTTTGCTGTCTGCAGTGGCAGCAGGCTTCGCAGCAGTATCAGCAGCGAATGACAGCGGCGCGTTCAGTGCAACAGCCATCGTCGTCGCCAGCAGCGTTACTTTAAACAGTGATTTCATCCATATCTCCAGGGCCTGGGGACTCTCACCCCAGCGTTAAACGTAAATGAGTGACGTACTATAAAACGTTGCGGAAGAAATCTACAGACAGACACTTCCAATTCTCGCCACTTTTCAGACTATTTTTGTTTAAATAAGTTTCTTGCCAACGGGATAGAGACTGCACTTCAGGATAAACTCAGTTAAACTGCGCCGCCGCTGGGCCAATATGGCGTATCAGATATAAACGAGGTGAATGATGAAGGACACAACGATAGAAGCGAGAATGGCTGAGCTGGAAAGCCGCCTGGCTTTTCAGGACATCACCATCGAAGAGCTTAACCAGACCGTGACCGCGCACGAACTCGAAATGGCGAAACTGCGGGATCATATGCGCCTGCTGACGGAAAAACTGAAGGCGACGCAGCCGTCAAACATTGCCTCACAGTCAGAAGAGACGCCACCACCTCATTATTGAGGCGTAAAAAAAGCGGGATTATCCCGCTTTTTTATTTTCCGCATGACGGAATTAGTGGCAACCGCAGCCGCCGTTGCCGCAACCACCTTTACCGTGGCCGTGGTCATGACCATGGTCGTGGCCGTGACCACCGCAGCAGCCGTCGTGGCCGTGATCGTGATCGTGGTCGTGACCGTGCGCACCGTGAACGTGGCCATGAGCCAGCTCTTCTTCGGTCGCTTCACGGATCGCAACAACTTCTACGTTGAACTTCAGGTTCTGGCCAGCCAGCATGTGGTTGCCGTCAACCACAACGTGGTCGTCTTCAACTTCAGTGATTTCAACAGGAACCGGACCCTGGTCAGTTTCAGCCAGGAAGCGCATGCCAACCTGCAGCTCGTCAACGCCCATGAATACGTCTTTAGGAACACGCTGAACCAGGTTGTCGTCATACTGACCGTAAGCGTCGTTCGCGCCTACAGCAACGTCGAATTTATCGCCAACTTCATGACCTTCCAGCGCAGTTTCCAGGCCGGAAATCAGGGAACCGTGACCATGCAGGTAGTCCAGCGGCGCACTCACCGGAGACTCATCAACCAACACACCGTCTTCTGTACGTACCTGATAGGCCAGGCTGACCACCAGGTCTTTTGCTACTTTCATGATATCTCCTGAGCGTGGGAAAATTGCTGGCGCAGATTGTAGCGGAAATCTGCACCCGTGTACCCTTAAGCTTAAAAAAACTCAGAGCATATCGCTAGTCTGGATGAAAAATGCCGATGACTTGCTCTTCTTTGCGAACGTGATCGCGTGCTTCTTTGTCGGCCTCACGCATCTGGTGACCGCACTTAACACACTCAACTATATCAATATTATTTTCGCGCCACATGGCCAGCGTATCTTGAGCCTGGCAAGACGGGCACTTTGCACCCGCGATAAAGCGTTTACGTACAGCCATCTTTCGTTACCCTTTATTCAAATTCATCCCAGCCGTCGAGCTGGCGTCGTTCCTGTTGCATCTCTCGCTGGAAGATCTCCTCCAGCTCGCGCCGCGCTTCCCGCACGCGGGAGATCTGCGCCGTATCGGTGTGTACCGGCATCAGCTCGCGCAGCATTCGCATATCCAGCCGGCGGAAGTGCATCTGGGCGCGCTGCGCCTGGTGAGGATGCATCCCCAGGGAGATTAACGCCTTGCGCCCCAACTCCAGCGCGCTGGAGAACGTTTCGCGGGAGAAGTGTTTCACACCTGCCTGCAACAATTCGTGAGCTTCAACACGTCCCCGGGCACGCGCCAGAATATGCAGGTGCGGGAAGTGCTGCTGACACAGCTCCACCAGCTTCATCGTGTCTTCCGGATCGTTGCAGGTGATGACGATGGACTCCGCGGCTTCCGCCCCGGCCGAGCGCAGAAGCTCAAGCTGGGTGGCATCGCCGTAATAGACCTTGTAGCCATATTTGCGCATCAGGTTGACCGCGCTGATATCGCGCTCCAGCACCGTAATGCGCATTTTGTTCGCCATCAACAGGCGGCCAATCACCTGCCCGAAGCGGCCGAAGCCCACGACGATCACCTGCGGCTTATCGTCTTCCACCCACGGCGCTTCATCTTCATCATCTGCCGGATTCAGGCGGCGCGACAGGAGTTTATCCACCATCTTCATCAGCAGCGGCGTGGTCATCATCGACAGCGTGACCGTCACCAGCAGCAGCGCCATCTGGTCATCTTTAAACAGCTTCTGGGAGGAGGCGGTGGAGAACAGCACAAACGCAAACTCGCCTCCCTGGCTCAACACGCTGGCAAACTGCATACGTTCCGAACTGCGCAACCCGTAGATACGCGCCATGACGTACAGCACCAGCGTTTTCACCGCCACCAGGATCGCAACACTCACCACAACCCAGAGCAGATGGGTATAAAGCACGCCAAGATTGAGCGCCATTCCCACCGAAATAAAGAACAGGCCTAACAGCAGCCCTTTGAAGGGATCGATAGCAATTTCCAGCTCGTGCCGATATTCACTCTCCGCCAGCAGCACGCCGGCAATAAAGGTGCCCAGCGCCATCGACAGCCCCAGCGCGTCCATAAACAGCGCCGAGCCGAGCACCAGCAGCAGCGTCGCGGCGGTAAACACCTCGCGCACGCCCGAGGCGGCAATAAAGCGAAACACCGGACGTAACAGGAAACGTCCGCCAATCAGCATGCCCGCGAAGGCCAGCACCTTCATGGAAATTTTTGCCCAGTCGAAGTGATCGTCGCCCGAGCCCGCCAGCAGCGGCACCAGCGCCAGCGCCGGGATCACCGCTAAATCCTGGAACAGCAGTACCGAAAAGCCCAGCTGTCCGGCCTCATTGCGGTTCATCCCCTTGTCGCGCATCAGCTGCAGCGCCATCGCCGTCGACGACATTGCGAGACCAATCCCACCAATCACAGCCGCCTGCCAGGAAAAGTTGGTCAGCATTAACAGACCTGCCAGAATCGCGGCGCTAAACAGCACCTGCGCGGCGCCCACGCCAAAGATAGAGCGTCGAAGCTGCCACAGCTTCGAGGGGTTCAGTTCGAGGCCGATGATGAACATCAGAAACACCACGCCGAGCTCCGAGAAGTGGAGAATTTCATTCACGTCGCTGATGAAACCCAGTCCCCATGGGCCAATGGCAATCCCCGCGAGCAAATACCCCAGCACCGCCCCGATGCCGATACGGGCGGCAAGCGGCACCGCGACAACGGCGGCAAATAAAAACAGCACCCCGGCGAGGAGCAAATTCGATCCTTCCATTAACGACCTCCTGCCGGAATCGGTGATGCCAGCCATTCACCATAGGCTCTGGCGTGGCTTGCCAGCTCTTTCGGATCCTGACGCCGTGCCCAGTAAACGATAATCGGGCTCATCCAGTGCATGCGGCACATGGCCGCCGTCAGCTCGAAAGGCCGCAGGATGTCGCTCATCGGATAGCGGTTCAGCCCGTCGTGACGGTAAGCGCTTTCGGGTTCACCGGTGGTAATCACGCTGCGCCAGTACTTTCCCGCCAGCTGGTTGCCCCCCACCCCGCTGGAAAAGCCCCGGCTCAGCACGCGGTCCAGCCACTCTTTGAGCAGTGCCGGGCAGCTATAGGTATAAAGCGGATGCTGGAAAACGATAACGTCATGCTGACGCAGCAGTTCCTGCTCGTAAGGAATATCAATAAAGAAATCAGGATAGTGCGCGTAGAGATCGTGCACCGTTACGTTACTGAGCTGCGTGGCCGGCTTAAGCAGCACCCGGTTCGCCACCGAGTCCTGAGATTCCGGATGGGCATACAGCAGCAGCACCTTTGCTGTCTGAGACATCATTCCCCTCCCGGTCTTGTTTCTGTTTTTGTGTATCGTCGTTGTTTTGGGCTACCATGGCGGCCCGGTGCGGAAAATGGCCCACACCTTACATTATCATAATGACAAATTAACATAGTCGGAACATACGGCGCTTCTATGATTGTTTTCTCCTCGTTACAAATTCGTCGCGGCGTGCGCGTCCTGCTGGATAACGCCACTGCTACCATCAACCCGGGCCAAAAAGTGGGCCTGGTCGGCAAAAATGGCTGCGGTAAATCCACCCTGCTGGCGCTGCTGAAAAACGAGATTAGCGCGGATGGCGGTAACTTTACCTTCCCGGGGAACTGGCAGCTTGCGTGGGTAAATCAGGAGACGCCAGCCCTGAGCGAACCGGCGCTCGACTATGTTATCGACGGCGATCGCGAATACCGCAAGCTCGAAGCGGAGCTCAACGCGGCCAACGAGCGCAACGACGGTCACGCCATCGCTACCGTTCACGGTAAGCTGGACGCCATCGACGCGTGGACCATTCGCTCCCGCGCCTCCAGCCTGCTGCACGGCCTGGGCTTCAGTAATGAACAGCTTGAACGCCCGGTCAGCGATTTCTCCGGCGGCTGGCGCATGCGCCTCAACCTGGCGCAGGCGCTGATCTGCCGCTCTGACCTGCTCCTGCTCGATGAACCGACCAACCACCTCGATCTCGATGCGGTTATTTGGCTGGAGAAGTGGCTCAAGAGCTATCAGGGCACTCTGATTCTCATCTCCCACGACCGCGACTTCCTCGACCCGGTGGTGGATAAAATCATTCATATCGAACAGCAAACCATGTTCGAGTACACCGGCAACTACAGCTCCTTCGAGCGCCAGCGCGCGACGCGCCTTGCACAGCAGCAGTCCATGTACGAAAGCCAGCAGCAGCGCGTGGCGCACCTGCAGAGCTTCGTGGATCGCTTCAAGGCCAAGGCGTCAAAAGCCAAGCAGGCCCAGAGCCGCATCAAGATGCTGGAACGCATGGAGATGATTGCCCCGGCACACGTGGATAACCCGTTCCACTTCAGCTTCCGCGCGCCGGAAAGCCTGCCGAACCCGCTTCTGAAAATGGAAAAGGTCAGCGCTGGCTATGGGGATCGCATCATCCTCGACTCCATCAAGCTTAACCTGGTGCCGGGTTCGCGCATTGGCCTGCTGGGGCGCAACGGCGCCGGTAAATCGACGCTAATCAAGCTGCTGGCGGGCGAGCTTAACCCAATCAGCGGTGAAATCGGCCTGGCGAAGGGTATCAAGCTGGGCTATTTCGCCCAGCATCAGCTGGAATTTTTACGCGCTGATGAGTCGCCTATTCAGCACCTCGCGCGTCTTGCACCGCAGGAAATGGAGCAAAAGCTGCGCGACTATCTCGGCGGCTTCGGCTTCCAGGGCGATAAGGTGACTGAAAACACCGAGCGTTTCTCCGGCGGCGAAAAGGCCCGTCTGGTGCTGGCGCTGATCGTCTGGCAGCGCCCTAACCTGCTGCTGCTCGATGAACCGACCAACCACCTGGATCTCGACATGCGCCAGGCGCTGACCGAAGCGCTAATTGAGTTCGAAGGCGCGCTGGTGGTGGTTTCGCACGACCGTCACCTGATACGCTCCACCACGGACGATCTCTACCTGGTGCACGGCGGTAAAGTCGAACCGTTCGACGGCGACCTGGAAGACTACCAGCAGTGGCTGACGGACGTACAGAAACAGGAAAACCAGCCTGAAGAGTCAGCCAAAGACAACGCCAACAGCGCGCAGTCGCGTAAAGACCAGAAGCGTCGCGAAGCGGAACTGCGCACCCAGACCCAGCCGCTGCGTAAAGAGATTGCCCGTCTTGAAAAAGAGATGGAAAAGCTCAACGCCACGCTTGCCGCCGTTGAAGAGAAGCTCGGCGATAGCGGTCTGTACGATCAGAGCCGTAAAGCCGAACTGACCGACTGCCTGCAAACCCAGGCGAAGACCAAATCCAGCCTCGAAGCGTGTGAGATGGCCTGGCTGGACGCCCAGGAACAGCTGGAAGCGATGCTGCAGGCAGACTAACACGCCGGGAGGGTTATGGGTTTCGATACCACGAGCGAAATTACATTCCGCAAGCTCAGCATCTTCATGACGTTTATGGAGAAGGGCAATATCGCGCGTACCGCCGAAACGCTGGGGCTGAGCGGCGTCAGCGTACACCGGGCGCTGCATACCCTGGAAGAGAATGTCCGCTGCCCCCTCTTTACCCACAAAGGGCGTAACCTGGTTGCCCTTCCCTCGGCGTGGACGCTGCTGGAGTATTGCCAGGAAGTTATGCAGGTGATGGAGCGCGGGCTGGAAGAATCCCGCAAGGTCGCCGGCATCGGTCAGGGCCGGTTACGCGTCGGCACGCTCTACTCGCTGACGCTGGAAACCGTGCCGCGCCTGATAATGGGCATGAAGCTGCGTCGCCCGGATCTGGAGATGGATCTGACCATGGGCTCCAACGATACGTTGCTGCACATGCTCGATGACGGTACGCTGGACGCGATCCTCATCTCGATTTCCGAAAGCGACATCGACCGCAACAGCCTTGAAGTCCTGCCCCTGTTTCATGATGACATTTTCCTGGCCGCTCCGGCCTCTGCCACGCTGAATACCGGCGGGCTGGCGGATTTACGCGACTACAAAGATCAGAAATTTGTCTCACTGGCAGAAGGGTTCGCCACCTATGCGGGGTTCCAGGAAGCATTTCATATCGCCGGATTTGAACCGGAAATTGTCACCCGCGTGAATGACATTTTCTCAATGCTAAGCCTGGTTCAGGCTGGCGTGGGCTTTACGCTGATGCCGGGCAGGATGAAGAAGGTGTATGAAAATTCCGTGCAGCTGTTAAAGCTGGCACAGCCGTACCAGATGCAGCAGCTGATCGCGATTGTCTTTGCCCGCAACCGCGAGCAGGATCCGAGCCTGCGGGCATTAGCCGCCGAGGGGCGGATGTATGCGCGCAGCCTGCAGGAGGATGCCTGACGTAGCGCCACCGGGCTAAAAATTCACGCACGAAGCCTTCCTGCCAGATGCACCGCCACGTCCACGCCGCTGCGCTCCAGCGAAATTGTCTCCCCTTCCCACGCCGCCTGGCGCGTCAGACAGGTCAGTACGCCGCCGGGCGGCATCTCGATCGCCAGCCGGGCGTCACGCTCGTTCGCGGCAATCACTGCCTCCTGCCAGCGCACGGTGCGCGCCATATTCATTGCCAGATCGTCAGCGATTTTTTCCGGCTGCCAGAGCACGCGGCCGGTACTGCCGCTCAGGTACGCACAGCGTGGACGAGCCAGCGTGACGGACTCAAACGCCGCCGCCAGCTTTTGTGCCGGTTCCGCCAGCAGTTCACAGTGGGACGGCACGCTGACAGCCAGCCTTTGCGCTTTGCTCGCACCTTTTTCCAGGGCGCGTTTTGCCACCAGTGCCATCCCTTCATCGGATCCGGCAATGACGATCTGCGTTTCGGCATTCAGGTTTGCAATATACGTTCCGCTACCCTCGACTAGCTGTTCCACCTGCGGCAGGGTTAAGCCCATGATGGCCGTCAGGCCGTAACCGTGCGGCCAGGCCTGTTCCATCAGGTCGCCGCGCAGCGCCACAAGCTTAAGCGCGTCCGTAAATTCCAGCGCCCCTGCCACCACCGCTGCGGGGTAAGCGCCAATCGATAAACCGCTGACGATGTCAGGTGACACGCCACGTCGCTCCAGCTCGTGCGCCCAGGCGACACCAGCGATGAGCAGAGAAAGCTGAACCGCACGGGTGTGGGTTAACGAGGCGGCACTGTCCAGCGTGTCAACTTCGACGCCCAGCACCTCACGCGCCTGAGCCAGTTCCGTTCCCGGCAGGTTTTGCAGCATACCTTCATGCTGCGTGCCTTGACCCGGAAAGGTAAACAGTATTTTCATCACTCCTCCCTGCGCCATGGATCTGCCACCAGGCGTGGCCCACGGCGGGTTTTCAGCAGCGTTTTACCGTCGCGCAGCCACTCCGCCAGCGCGAATCCGCCTTCAGGCGTATCCACCTGCGTATCAGCCCGGCACAGCGCACCATTCAACTGCGACTGCCAGGCGGCAAACGCGTCAGGTGATATCGGCTGCGGGGCGCGGATCAGCAGATCGAGATCGCTGTCGGCATGGATCACCGGAATGCCGGTCGCCAGCGCGTAGCCGGTACTGCCGGTGATGCCCCACGTCCACGGCCACGACTGCTGCGCAAGCTGCAGCGCCACCTGAACCGGTGGCTGGGTGACAAACGGCGAACGCAGCAGATCGGCGGTGACGCACAGGTCTTCAGGAGACACCACGCGGCGTACGTTTTCCGTCTTCACCCATCCGGCCGCCCGCTGGTCGCGGCGCAGTCCGCGCACGCCAACGGGGATTCGGCCATCGTTATCAACATCACGCCGCACCACCACCGGCAGGCCGGTATGCCAGGCGGCATCCACCCAGGATTCTATAATCCCTTCCAGCGCGTCACGCGAGGTAAGCCAGATGAGGTCGTGGGGGCGTAATGTTGTGGTCATGATTACATTCCTGAAGTCAGCGAAATAAACAGCGGCAGCGACAGGATACACAGTACGGAGCTTAACAGCAGTACCGCTTCTGCATCCGGCGACTGCACGCCAAAGCGGTTACCGAACACCACGCCGAAGAAGCCCGCAGAAAGCGCAATCATCAGGATGGCGGTGATCGCCACGGAGCCATGCAGACCGAAGATCAAAACGATACCCCAGGCAATGGCTGGTTGGATCAGCAGTTTGGCAATGGTCGAGGTAATCACCATGGTGTTGATCTGCAGCTTACGGGCAGAGAGGATCACCCCGGTCAGGAACAGCGCCGCAGCGGTGGCGGACAGCCCCAACGGTTTAATCGCAGCGAGGACCAGCTCCGGCATTTTGATGCCGATGGCGGATAAAATCACACCCAGCAGCGGCCCCATCACGATCGGTTTTTTAATCGAACGCCACATCAGCACCGGCAGCATAGAGAGGGTTGAGCCGGAGGTATTGCCCTCAGCGCGCGCTTTTTCCCGCTCCAGAATCAGCAGACAGAACGGCGTCATCAGCACGGAACCGCAGGCAATAGAGACCGCTACGGACAGAGACGTGGAAGATCCCTCACCCAGCACGCTGCCCAGAATCGGCAGACCAAGCGCCGCATAGTTTGGCAGCGCGACGGTGAGCGTCAGCACGGCCGCATCCTGCGAGGATTTTTTAAAGACTTTCGTCGCGAGGAAGTAGATAGCCGCATAGGTGATCCACATCGCCAGGGTCAGCACCAGGATCAGCGGCGACTGCGCCACGATGCCGGTCCACGGGGTTTGCACGGTCGCGCTGAACAGCGCGGCAGGCAGCGCAAAATCCATGACGAAGATATTGAGCAGGGAAACATTTTTGTTATCGACCATCTTTGCCTTACCGGCCCAGAATCCCAGCAGCATGATGACGAAAATCGGTGCGAGAGCATGAACAATTACGTAAGTCATAAATCACCTGTGATTAAAAAGAAGTAGCACTGGCGCGATGATTATTATTTTCAGGATGCAGGTTCCCGCACGGGCATAACGGATATGCCCGTGAGGTTGTGCATCTGGCAGGTCTCTTTTTACTTACCAGCTGGCGCGCATACGTTCGCGTACGAGCGCCGAGCTGCGGCGATTGTCAGCACCCAGACGGCTTTTTAGCGTCGGGTCCTGGCGAGCGTCACTGATGGCCTGTTGCAGGGTGGTTTTCACCAGCGTCAGGTCGCTTTCGGATGGGGCATCCGGGTTGCTGATATCCAGCAGGCTGGAGAGCAGCCCCAGCGTGGCGTAGTTGTTAATGTCATACGCCATAGGCGGAATAGTGGCAGCCAGTTTTTCCAGCGCCTCCACGCTGCGCAGGGTGATCCGCGCGGCAGACTCTTTCCCCATGGCGTGGATTAGCACGCCTTTATCGTTAAAGGCAATCAGACGGTTGGCCTGGTAGCCATGCGCCAGAAACGCGCCGGACATGGCTTTACCAACAATCAGGCCAATCACCGGATGACCCGCCAGGCGCGCGTTGGCGTAGGCGGCCGCGGCTCCCGCCAGCGCCTGGTGGATACCAAACGCCTCTTCGCGACGGCCATAGGCCTGGCTTGGGACGTCGATCACCGCCACAATCGGGCGCTTAACGGTTTTATCAGCATCTGCCGCGACGGTTTCGCTGACCACTTTTGCCAGCGTCCAGCCTTCGAGCAGGCCGACTTCCCCTTTCGCCGCGCGCGGGAAGTGGTTGTTGGCATCCGGCACTACGGCGATAAAACGCACCGTTTCACCGTTCAGCTCACCGTCTGCCGCCTGCACGGACGGGCACAGCCCCTCAATACGTTTGGCGTTCGGCGCGAGGGTTTCCAGCCAGCGTTCGCCACGGCTCATTGCGTTATTCATCATTTCACCTCCCGGGCAAAAAGCGCGTTAATCTGTTCGGCATCGGCCTGTTTGCGGGTGTCGAAATTGGTCAGACGGTTCAGGTAATCGTCATAGTTATCGGTGCGATGCTTCGCCGGTACGCCTTTGGCGATGGCCTCGTTCATCGCGGCTTTCACCGCTTTAACGCCGTCGCCGACCAGCGCGTCCACCAGCCCGCTCTGATAACGCACCTCGCCGCCGGTCATGCTCCAGATAAACGGACGGTCGCGGGAATCGTACTCGTCAATGCCCGCTTCCTGCTCAATTACCTGAGGGCCGTTTAGCCCCAGACGCGCTTCGCGGGTCACAATCAGGTAGCTACACAGCGCTGCCGCAATGGACATCCCGCCGAAGCAGCCCACGGTTCCGGCCACGATCCCGATAACGGGCGTGTAGCGACGCAGGTCAACGATCGCCGCGTGGATATCGGCAATCGCCGCCAGGCCGAGGTTGGCTTCCTGCAGGCGTACGCCGCCGGTTTCGAGACACAGCACCGCCTGAGTCGGAATGCCGTTGCGGTTATCTTCCGCCGCCAGCTCAAGCGCCGCCGCCATTTTCGCGCCGGAAACCTCGCCCATGCTGCCGCCCTGGAACGCGCCTTCAATTGCCACGACTACCGCAGGCTGGCCGTTGATGGTCCCTTTCGCGACCACCATGCCGTCATCGGCCTGAGGAACAATGCCCTGTGGCCCCAACCACGGAGAGATAATGCCTTCAAAAGGATCCAGCAGTTCGCGGTAGCTGCCCTCGTCGAGCAGCGCCTGCGCACGCTGGCGCGCTTTTAATTCGATAAAGCTGCTGTCATCACGCATGGCTCACCCCTTCAAAAACCTGTTCGATACGAATGCGCGCCACGCCCGGCGTCGCGCCAAAGTCGTGGATGGTCAGTTTGCCTGCGGGCAGGCTGCTGACGGTCTCCAGGCGGCTGAACAACGCCTCCCAGCGCCCACGGCTGTTGTCGACTGAAGTAGTGATATCAATGGTTAGCGTCTGTCCCGGTTCGGCGGTGAAGAGCACCTCCATATCCCCGGATCCAACTACCCCTGCCAGCGCCCGGCCGCTTAACGTGCGGCTGGCTGGCATGGTCAATGTGATTTTTTCCATAACATCCTCTTAATGCTTTGAATAGGGCGTTTCGACACGGTCAAGAAACAGCGTGGCGGCAAGCAGGTCGGCGGCGCCGCCCGGTGAGGCATTGAGCGTCAGCATCTGGCGATCTAACCGCGCCAGCGCCTGCTGCCCCGCGAGCGTTGCGCATCCTCCGGCGTTCAGTACCGCCCGGGCGCCGTTCTGCATGGCGTCCAGCCCCTCCATTCCGGCGCGCGATAGCACGCAGGTATCGGTGAGCGAGGTCATGATTGCCATCAGCGCGTCGAGTCTGGCGTTCGTTTCGCTGCTGCCGTTGAGACGGCTGAGGCGAAGCTGCGGCAGCGCGCGCTGCATAACGTGCGGAAACGCCTGCTGAGCCTCTTCCCGTGCGCCCGGCACGCGGTAGCGGTGCGTGGCGCGTAACCCCTTACTGAACACCTTCGGCGCCGCGTCGTCCGGGAGTTTCGCCAGCTGCGCGGCGGTGTTAGCGACGGTTTGCGCGCGGGCGTCGCCGCCCAGCATCGCCACCGCGCTCACCAGCAGCCCCAGCGCCCAGATTGCGCCACGGTGCGTATTCACGCCGTCGGTGGCGATCATCATCTGCCGTTCGCCTTCGCGGCCAAGGCGGCCAACGGTTTGCCTGAGGGCAATATCCGCCGGACGCCGCCAGCTCTGCTGCGCCAGCGCCTGAAAGGTGGAGGTCAGGCTGTGCGCGGAGCGCTCCATCAACGCAAGGGATAAATCGTGGTGCGCGCCGTTTCCCCGGCTGTCCACCAGACCGGGTTTCGGGCTTAAACGCGCTTCGTCAATCAGACACTGCGTGGCGGTTCGCGCCAGCCATTCGGCACCGCCTTCAACCTGAATCTGGGGCAGAAGTGTCATTACCAGCTCCGGAATTTCGCAGGTGGGTTGTAGAGACCACCGGACCACTCAACGAGGTCAGCCACGCTGCCCGCCGCCAGCAGAGAGCGGGTGGCATCGGTACGGCGAATCCCCATGTCTTCCGGGTACACGACCTTGCCGCTCTGGCGCAGTTCCGCCACGCGTCTGGCGTCCACGCCCAGACCGATATCGGTAATACCCGCCACGGCCGCGACCATAGCACGACGCTCTTCCAGATCTTTTGCCCGGTAAAGGTAGGCAATACCCTCTTCCGTCAGCACGTGGGTGACGTCATCGCCGTAAATCATCACCGGTGCCAGCGGCATGCCGGAGGCTTTCGCCACGTCTACGGCATCGAGTTTTTCCACGAAGGTCGGCTTCACGCCTGCCTGGAAAGTTTCCACCATCTGCACGACCAGCTTTTTACCGCGCTGCATCGGGTCTGGTTCGGTGATCATATTCAGCCAGGCCGGGGTGGCGTGGCGACGACCGTGTGGGTCATGGCCCATGTTCGGCGCGCCGCCGAAGCCGGAGAGGCGACCGCGAGTCACCGTTGAGGAGTTGGCGTAACCATCCACCTGCAGGGTTGAGCCGATAAACATATCCACGGCGTACTGGCCCGCCAGCTGGCAGAAGGCGCGGTTGGAGCGCATGGAGCCGTCAGCACCGGTGAAGAACACGTCCGGACGGGCGCGGATGTACTCTTCCATCCCCAGCTCGCCGCCGAAGCAGTGCACGCTCTCCACCCAGCCACTTTCAATCGCCGGGATCAGCGTCGGGTGCGGGTTCAACGTCCAGTGTTTACAGATTTTGCCCTTCAGGCCGAGCTGTTCGCCGTAGGTGGGCAGCAGCAGCTCGATTGCCGCGGTGTTAAAACCAATGCCATGGTTCAGGGACTGCACCTGATGTTCAGCGTAGATGCCTTTGATGGCCATCATCGCCATCAGGATGTGTTCCTGTTTGATCAGGCGCGGGTCGCGGGTAAACAGCGGTTCGATAAAGAACGGCTTGTCGGCCACCACCACGTAGTCAATCCAGGAGCCTGGGATATCGACGCGCGGCAGGTCGCACTCGTCGTCCACCAGCTCGTTTACCTGTGCGATGACGATCCCATCGTGGAACGCGGCGGCCTCTACCAGCGCCGGGGTATCTTCGGTGCTCGCCCCGGTGTAGAGATTGCCTTTACGGTCTGCTTTAAACCCGGCAATCAGCGCCACGTTTGGTGAAAGGTCGACGTAGAGACGTGAATACAGTTCGATATAGGTATGAATGGCGCCGATTTCGAGTTGACCATCCTCCAGCAGCTGGGAGATTCGCAGGCTCTGCGTGCCGGAGAAGGAGAAGTCCAGCTTACGGGCAATGCCCTTCTCAAAGATATCCAGATGTTCACTGCGGCCAACGCTTGGCATGATCATGTGCAGGTCATGCACGATTTGCGGGTTCACTTCGGCCAGCGAGCGGGAAAGAAAATCCGCCTGCTTCTGGTTGTTGCCTTCCAGAACGACCTTATCGCCTGGTGCGATCAGTTTTTCCAGCATGGCGACAAGGTCGCCGGTTGGCAGAACCTTGCCCTGCACCGGTACGGAAGCCAGACGACGCGCTTTTTCGCTGCGTCGGGTGTTCCATTGCCGGGTGGGTATTTGCCCAGATAACATTATTAACCTCCTGATTCAGCACATCATTTTGATTTGCTTAACGCTGAGTAAAGTCTGCACCCTGGCGGAAAAGGCATCAATTAAGCGTAGAGAGGAATCATTAGCCTGAGAGTAATAATCAAGGTAAATATTTGTGATCGGGATCAGTTCATGGTTCGGAAAACCAGGCTAAACGGGGTACAATTCGGAAGGTATAGTAAATTTCTGACAAGAATCAGCATCGCCCTTATGACCCAAATCATTCCCTCAGACTTCGACTTTGCGGCCGAAGACAGCACCGAGTTCGTGCCCATGCGCGGCGTGGCTAACCCCCACCTGCAAACCATGCTGCCGCGCCTGATTCGCCGCAAGGTGCAGTTCACTCCGCACTGGCAGCGGCTGGATTTGCCGGACGGTGATTTTCTGGATCTCGCCTGGAGCGAAGATCCCGAACAGGCGCGCCATAAACCCCGCCTGGTGGTGTTTCACGGTCTGGAAGGCAGTCTGCACAGCCCCTATGCACATGGGTTAATCCAGGCGGCAAAAGCGCGCGGCTGGCTCGGCGTGGTGATGCACTTTCGAGGATGCAGCGGTGAGCCGAATCGCCAGAAACGCATCTATCACTCGGGTGAAACCGAAGATGGCACCTGGTTCTTGCACTGGCTGCGGGATAATTTCGGCACCGTGCCGACGGCGGCGGTGGGCTATTCGCTCGGCGGAAATATGCTGGCCTGCCTGCTGGCCAAAGAGGGCGACAGCGTACCGCTGAATGCCGCCGTCATTGTCTCCGCACCGTTTATGCTGGAGCAGTGCAGCTACCACATGGAAAAAGGCTTTTCTCGCGTCTATCAGCGCTATCTGCTCAACCTGCTGAAAGCCAACGCGGCGCGCAAGCTGAAGGCCTATCCGGATACCCTGCCGGTAAGCCTGCGCCAGCTGAAAAAGGTGCGCCGCATCCGCGAGTTTGACGATCTGATCACCGCCAAAATTCACGGCTTCGCCGATGCTATCGACTATTACCGACAGTGCAGCGCTATGCCGCTGCTCAGCAAAATCACGCAGCCGACGCTGATTATTCACGCTAAAGATGACCCGTTCATGGATCATCATTCTATTCCCGCACAGGAATTCCTGCCTGACAACGTTCACTACCAGCTGACCGAACATGGCGGCCACGTGGGTTTCATCGGCGGCACGCTGCGCAGGCCGAAAATGTGGCTGGAAGCGCGAATTCCTGACTGGCTTACTCCTTATCTGGACGGTGCAAAATGATCATTCCCTGGCAGGATCTGGCTCCCGAAACGCTCGATAATCTGATTGAAAGCTTTGTATTACGCGAAGGCACCGATTATGGTGAACATGAGCGTTCGCTTGAGCAAAAGGTCAACGATGTAAAACGCCAGCTGAAAAGCGGCGACGTGGTGCTGGTGTGGTCAGAACTGCATGAGACGGTCAATATCATGCCCCGCAACGCGTTTCACGGCTGATCTTCCAACCTTTTCAGTCAGGGAGTTGCTATGTCTGCCAGACATCCCATTATTGCCGTTACGGGCTCGAGTGGTGCGGGAACCACCACCACCAGCCTCGCTTTTCGCAAGATTTTCGCCCAGCTGAATCTCCGTTCGGCGGAGGTCGAAGGCGACAGCTTTCACCGCTATACGCGGCCTGAGATGGACATGGCGATCCGCAAGGCGCGCGATCTGGGTAAACACATCAGCTACTTCGGCCCGGAAGCCAATGATTTCGGCCTTCTGGAGCAAACCTTCCGCGAATACGGGCAGAGCGGTACCGGGCAGTCCCGCAAATATCTGCACACCTACGATGAAGCCGTACCGTGGAACCAGGTGCCGGGCACCTTTACCCCCTGGCAACCGCTGCCGGAACCCACCGACGTGCTGTTTTATGAAGGACTGCACGGCGGCGTGGTCACGCCTCAGCACGACGTGGCGCGCCATGTGGATCTGCTGGTCGGTGTGGTGCCGATCGTTAACCTGGAGTGGATCCAGAAGCTGACGCGTGACATGAGCGAGCGCGGCCATTCGCGCGAGGCGGTGATGGACTCGGTAGTGCGCTCCATGGAAGACTACATCAATTACCTCACGCCGCAGTTCTCCCGAACCCACATTAACTTCCAGCGCGTGCCGACGGTGGACACCTCCAATCCGTTCGCGGCGAAAAGCATCCCGTCGCTGGATGAGAGCTTTGTGGTGATCCACTTCCGCAATCTTGACGGCATTGATTACCCCTGGCTGCTGGCGATGCTGCAGGGCTCATTTATTTCGCACATGAATACGTTAGTGGTGCCGGGCGGAAAAATGGGGCTGGCGATGGAGCTCATCATGACGCCGCTGGTTCAGCGACTGATGGAAGGGAAGCAGATTCCGTAAACATGTTCCCTCTCCCCGTGGGAGAGGGTTAGGATGAGGGCATCAACACGCACGATGCCCCATGAATCACGCCTCGATCACTTCATACGAATGGGTGATTTTTACCGCTTTCTCCAGCATTAACGCCACAGAGCAGTATTTCTCGGCAGAGAGATCCACCGCGCGTGAAACCGCCGCGTCTTTCAGCGCTTTCCCGGTAACAACAAAGTGCAGATTAATGTGGGTGAACAGGCGCGGCGCCTCTTCGCGACGTTCTGAGGTGAGTTTAACCTCGCAATCCGTCACGTCATGACGACCTTTTTGCAGAATCGACACCACGTCGATCGCGCTGCATCCACCTGCCGCCATCAGCACCATTTCCATTGGGCTCGGCGCTTTATCGCCGGAGTTACCATCCATCAAAATCTGGTGTCCTGACGCGGACTCGCCCAGGAACGTTAAACCTTCAACCCACTTCACGCGCGCTTGCATATTCATTAACTCCAACGTTGCATTTTTGGTGACAGATTACGCGTGCGTTACATTTCTCGCAATGGAAGGCGACCTGCATCATGCTGAAGCGAGACACCAGGAGACACGCGGCGAAAGCTATGCTAAAACACTCAGGATGCTACAGTAATACATTGACGTTACACATGTATGCAGAGGACATCAAACTTTACTGGCTGCGAAACGTTACGACAGCCGACTTCCCAGGGTATGGGTAAGAATTCGATTGCAACCCCAGAGTCCGGATGCATCTGATGACTCTGGTGACAGCTTATAACAGAGGATAACAGCGCATGGTGCTTGGCAAACCGCAAACAGACCCGACTCTCGAATGGTTCTTGTCTCATTGCCACATTCATAAGTACCCATCGAAGAGCACGCTGATTCACCAGGGTGAAAAAGCGGAAACGTTGTATTACATCGTCAAAGGCTCGGTGGCAGTGCTGATCAAAGATGAGGAAGGCAAAGAGATGATCCTTTCTTATCTGAACCAGGGCGATTTTATCGGTGAACTGGGCCTGTTTGAAGAAGGCCAGGAACGTAGCGCCTGGGTTCGTGCAAAGACAGCATGTGAAGTGGCTGAAATTTCTTATAAGAAATTCCGTCAACTGATTCAGGTAAACCCTGACATCCTGATGCGTCTTTCTTCCCAGATGGCGCGCCGTCTGCAGGTGACGTCAGAGAAAGTGGGTAACCTCGCCTTCCTGGACGTGACCGGCCGCATCGCGCAGACCCTGCTGAACCTGGCGAAACAGCCAGACGCGATGACCCACCCGGACGGCATGCAAATTAAAATTACCCGTCAGGAAATTGGTCAGATCGTCGGTTGCTCCCGCGAAACCGTGGGCCGTATCCTGAAAATGCTGGAAGATCAAAACCTGATCTCCGCCCACGGTAAAACCATCGTGGTTTACGGAACCCGTTAATCCTGCTCAAACGGCGTGCCATCGCGAGGTGTCACGCCGTTTTTGTCTCTTTTCCCCATGTGGCGCAGGCTGATATATCACCCGGAAGTTAACTACGCACTGCGACAAACGCTGGTGTTGTGTCTTCCCGTGGCCGTGGGCCTGATCCTGGGACATCTTCAGCAGGGCTTGCTGTTTTCCCTCGTGCCCGCCTGCTGCAACATTGCCGGTCTGGATACGCCCCATAAACGCTTTTTCAAACGCCTGATAATTGGCGGTTCGCTGTTTGCAGGCTGTAGCCTCGCGGTGCAGCTTCTGCTGGCTCGCGATATTCCCCTGCCGCTGATCCTGACCGTGCTGGCGATGACCCTCGGCGTCACCGCCGAAATCAGTTCGCTCCATGCCCGTCTGCTTCCCGCGTCACTCATTGCGGCCATCTTCACCCTGAGCCTCGCCGGGAATATGCCCGTGTGGGAGCCGCTGCTGATCTACGCCCTCGGCACGCTGTGGTACGGGCTGTTTAACTGGTTCTGGTTCTGGCTGTGGCGGGAGCAGCCGCTGCGCGAATCGCTGAGCCTGCTCTACGTGCAGCTTGCGGATTACTGCGAAGCCAAATACACCCTGCTCACCCAGCATACCGATCCGGAAAAATCCTTACCGCCGCTGCTGACGCGCCAGCAAAAGGTGGTGGATCTGATAAGCCAGTGCTATCAGCAGCTGCATATGCTCGCCGCCAACAAGAACCACGAATATAAACGGCTGCTGCGCACCTTCCAGGTGGGGCTGGACCTTCAGGAGCATATCTCCGTTAGCCTTCACCACCCGCAGGAGGTGCAAAAGCTGGTTGAGCGCAGCCATGCCGAAGCGGTGATCCGCTGGAACGCGCAGACCGTCTCCGCGCGCCTGCGGGTGCTGGCCGATGATATTCTCTACCACCGTTACCCCACGCGCTTTAACATGGACAAACAGCTCGGCGCGCTGGAGAAAATTGCCCGCCAGCACCCGGATAACCCGGTCGGCCAGTTCGCTGCCTGGCACTTCAGCCGCATCGCCCGCGTGCTGCGCACCCAGCGACCGCTTTATCCCCGTGACCTGATGGCGGATAAACAAAAACGTCTGCCGCTGCTGCCGGCGCTGAGAAGCTACCTGTCTCTGAAATCTTCCGCCCTGCGCAACGCCGCAAGAATTAGCGTCATGCTCAGTATCGCCAGCCTGATGGGCATAGCGCTCCACCTGCCGAAACCGTACTGGATCTTAATGACCGTGCTGTTTGTTACCCAGAACGGCTATGGCGCCACGCGAGTGCGCATTCTGCACCGGGCAGGCGGCACGATGGCGGGGCTGATCATTGCGGGCGTGACGCTGCACTTTCACGTGCCAGAGGGCTATACCCTGGCAGGCATGCTGGCGATCACCCTGGTAAGCTATCTCATCATTCGCAAAAACTACGGCTGGGCGATGGTGGGCTTTACGGTGACGGCGGTATACACCCTGCAGCTGCTTACGCTTAACGGCGAACAGTTCATCGTTGCCCGGCTGATCGACACGCTGATTGGCTGCCTGATCGCCTTTGGCGGGATGGTCTGGCTGTGGCCGCAGTGGCAGAGCGGGCTGCTGAGGCAGAACGCCCACGACGCGCTGGAAGCCGATCAGCAGGCCATTCGTCTGATCCTGAGCGACGATCCGCAGCCTTCCCCGCTTGCTTACGAACGTATGAAGGTCAACCAGGCGCATAACGCCCTGTTCAACTCGCTGAATCAGGCGATGCAGGAGCCGGGCTTTAACTCACACTATCTTGCAGACATGAAGCTGTGGGTGACGCACAGCCAGTTTATCGTCGAGCACATTAACGCCATGACGACGCTGGCGCGCGAGCACACGATGCTGACGCCGGATCTGGCGCAGCGCTATTTGCAGTCCTGTGAAATTGCCCTGCAGAGGTGTCAGCAGCGTCTGGAGTATGACGCGCCGGGCGAGTCGGGCGACTCGAACATTCTGGAAGCACCGGAGACGCTGACCCACGGGCCGATGAGCACCCTGGAGCAGCATTTGCAGCGCGTGCTGGGGCATCTGAACACCATGCACACCATTTCGTCGGTGGCATGGCGTCAGCGCCCGCATCACGGCATTTGGTTAACGCGGCGGTTAAAGCGAACCGAGTATTAGCCTTGAACGATCTTCGCGACCGCCGCGGCAAAGCGGGCTAACCCGTCTTCAATATCTTTCTCTTCCACCACCAGCGACGGCGCAAAGCGCATCACGTCCGGCCCAGCGTTGAGCACCATGACGCCTTCGTGGGCGGCAGCGTGCAGGAAATCGCGCGCGCGGCCTTTGTACTGCGGCTTCAGCTCCGCACCAATCAGCAGCCCCATGCCGCGGATCTCGCTGAAGACGTCGTACTTATCGTTAATCTGCTGGAGATGCTTCACAAACAGCTCGCGCTTCGCGCTTACACCGTTTAGCACCTCAGGGGTGTTGATGATGTCGAACGCGGCACCTGCCACGGCGCTCGCCAGCGGATTACCGCCGTAGGTGGAGCCGTGAGACCCGACGTGGAACGCGGAGGCAATCTCCTGCGTCGTCAGTACCGCACTCACCGGGAAACCGCCGCCGAGCGCTTTGGCGCTGGTCAGAATATCCGGCGTCACGCCGTAGTGCATGTAGGCAAACAGCTCTCCGGTACGCCCCATCCCGCACTGCACCTCATCAAACACCAGCAGCGCCTTATGCTCGTCGCACAGTTCGCGCAGCCCTTTCAGGAATTCCGGGGTTGCTGCGGTCACGCCGCCTTCGCCCTGAATCGGCTCCACCACGACCGCGCAGGTGTGGTCGTCCATCACCGCTTTCACCGCGTGCAGATCGTTAAACGGCACGTGGACGATGTCGGCCGGTTTTGGGCCAAAGCCGTCGGAATACTTCGGCTGGCCGCCAACGGAGACGGTAAAGAAAGAGCGTCCGTGGAAGGCGTTATGGAAGGCGATGATTTTAGTTTTGTACGGGCTATGGCGCGTGGTGGCGTAGTAGCGCGCCAGCTTGAAGGCGGTTTCGTTCGCTTCGGTGCCGGAGTTCATAAACAGCACGCGCTCGGCAAAGGTGGCATCAATGATCTTACGGCCCAGGCGCAGCGCGGGTTCGTTGGTGAATACGTTGCTGGTGTGCCACAGGGTTTCGCCCTGGGTTTTCAGCGCCTCCACCAGCGCAGGATGGCAGTGACCCAGCGCCGTGACCGCAATACCGCCCGCGAAATCCACGTACTCCTTGCCCTGCTGATCCCAGACGCGGCTGCCTTTCCCCTTCATCGGGATAAACTCAGCCGGTGCATAAATCGGCAGAATCACTTCATCGAATGTCGCGCGGGTAATTGCTGGTTGTTCAGTTGCCATGTCATGCCCATCCATTTTATGTCACATTGATTGTGAAAATATAATCACAAAATATGCATAAAAAATCACAACAAGGCAACAGATATTCAGCGATTGAGGAAATTTGCCAGCAGGGCGTGCCCCTGCTCACTGAGGATACTTTCAGGGTGGAACTGCACCCCTTCGAGATCCCACTCGCGGTGGCGAATCCCCATGATCTCCTGCGTATCGCTCCAGGCGGTCACCTCAAAGCAGTCGGGCAGCGTCGGCGGGTCAATCACCAGCGAATGGTAGCGCGTCACGGTTAACGGGTTATTCAGCCCTGTGAATACGCCCGTGCCGGTGTGGGTGACTGGTGAGGTTTTGCCGTGCATCACTTTCGCGGCACGCACGATGGTGGCCCCAAACGCCTGGGCAATGGCCTGATGGCCGAGACAGACGCCCAGGATCGGCAGCCTGCCGGCATAGTGGTGAATAACGTCCAGAGAAATGCCCGATTCCGACGGCGTACACGGCCCCGGCGAAATGACGATTTTCTGCGGAGCCAGCGTCTCGATATCGGCCAGGCTGAGTTCGTCGTTGCGGCGGACAACCACCTCTGCACCCAGTTCACAAAAGTACTGGTAAAGGTTCCAGGTGAAGGAATCGTAGTTATCAATCAGCAGAATCATGGCGGCTCCCGAAAAAAATGCCGCCCTATTCTACTCAGATTCCCGCGCTTCGCTCACTACTTTGGCAAAGATAGCGCTCAGCGCGCTCAAATCCCCCGTGGCGCCGCTTCGGTTCGCCGCCACCCACTGTTCGGGATCGATATCCCGCCAGTCCAGCGCGTAATTTGCGTGAATGGCCAACTGCTCAAAGAAGACGCGCTGAGCAATGCCGTTACCGCGCATAAAGGGATGCAGCATGTTGATTTCACAGTAGTAATGGCTCACTTTTTCAACAAACGCCGCCTTCTCCAGTCCCACAAGATACTTATCGCTTTCCAGCGCCGCCATCAGTTCGTTACCCATCGTCTCGATGTACTCAAAATGGCAGAAGGGAATGTCACCCTTAAAAATATCGTCGGTACGGAATTCGCCTGCCTGCTTCATCTCTCTGTGATACAGATGGCGGTGAATGAGGCACAGATGCGGCAGCCCGGGTGCTGAAGGCCCTAGCTCCAGCGTCTCAATGCCGGGCTCTGAAGGACCATTACCTTTTTCAAGGAGACAACTGGCCTGAAAATTGACGTTACGCTGCTGCTCCCAGAGACGGGATTTTTGCTTATCGGTGAGTTTTTTCACTTAACGCCTCCCTGAATAGTCCGTTTGCCACAAGTATAAGCAGCAAAACGCGCTTTCGCAGGGAGGGGTCACAACACGGGCGAGGATCGCCCGTGTCAAAGAGGCTTATGGCAGAACTTTCGCGGAGAGGATCACGACAGGTTTAGACGGTACATTCTGGTACGGGCCGACGTCATGGGTCGGTACCTGGGAAATCTTGTCCGCCACGTCCATCCCTTTCACGATTTTACCGAAGACCGCATAGCCGAAGTCGCGCTGGCCGTGGTCGAGGAAGGCGTTATCCGCCACGTTGAGGAAGAACTGGCTGGTGGCGCTGTCTTTATCCGCCGTGCGCGCCATGGAGATGGTGCCGCGCTTGTTCAGCAGGCCGTTGTCCGCTTCGTTTTTAATTGGCGGGTTAGGCTGTTTCTGCTGCATCTGCTCGTTGAAGCCGCCGCCCTGAATCATGAAGCCTGGGATCACGCGGTGGAAGGTGGTGTTGTTATAGAAACCACTGTTCACATAGTCGAGGAAGTTTTTCACAGAAACCGGAGCTTTCTGGCTATTCAGTTCCAGCTCAATGTTCCCGGCAGAGGTGGTCAGCAGAACGTGAGGGTCCCCTTTGGCTGCCAGCGCAGCAGGGGAAACGGCAGAAAGAGCAAACACAGCTGCGACAGCCGCCAGTGTTGATTTGAGCATGAGAATTCCTTAACAAAGCGCAGTATAAAAAGCGAATGGCTTGATTCTAAAGAGCAGTATGAACCGAGACCAGCCTTTTACCTAATTTTACGAAATTGAAACAATTATTACTGCGCAAACGATTGGTTATACGACCATTTAATGTGATTTAGATCACACTAAAACCTGCAATACCATAATCATTTCCCTTAAAAGATAGGAATAGATCACTTTAGCGACTAAAATCTGCCCGCTCTCAGCGCCCCCTCGGCGCTTTTCTTTTTCTGAACAGGCCAGACATGACTAACAGCAATCGCATCAAGCTCACATGGATCAGCTTTTTCTCCTACGCCCTGACCGGCGCGTTGGTGATCGTCACCGGGATGGTGATGGGAAATATCGCAGACTACTTCCAGCTGCCCGTTTCCAGCATGAGCAATACCTTCACCTTCCTCAACGCGGGGATCCTGATCTCTATTTTCCTGAATGCCTGGCTGATGGAAATCGTCCCGCTGAAAACCCAGCTGCGCTTTGGCTTTGTGCTGATGGTTGCCGCCGTGGCAGGCCTGATGCTGAGCCACAGCATCGCGCTATTCTCCGCCGCCATGTTCGTGCTTGGTCTGGTCAGCGGGATCACGATGTCGATCGGTACGTTCCTGATTACCCATATGTATGAAGGCCGCCAGCGCGGCGCGCGCCTGCTGTTTACCGACTCCTTCTTCAGCATGGCCGGGATGATTTTCCCGATGGTTGCCGCCGTTCTGCTGGCGCGCAGCATTGAGTGGTACTGGGTATACGCCTGCATCGGCCTCGTCTACGTGGCGATCTTTATCCTGACCTTCGGCTGTGAGTTCCCGGTGCTGGGCAAAAAAGCACAGGCTACCGCAGAGCCCGTCGCGAAAGAGAAATGGGGCATCGGCGTGCTGTTCCTCTCCATCGCCGCCCTGTGCTACATCCTCGGCCAGCTGGGCTTTATCTCCTGGGTTCCGGAATACGCCAAAGGTCTGGGCATGAGCCTGAACGACGCGGGTAAGCTGGTGAGCGATTTCTGGATGTCTTACATGTTCGGCATGTGGGCGTTTAGCTTCATCCTGCGCTTCTTCGACCTGCAGCGCATTCTGACCGTGCTGGCGGGCCTGGCGACCGTGCTGATGTACCTGTTCATCAACGGTTCACCGGAGCATATGCCGTGGTTCATTCTGACCCTGGGCTTCTTCTCCAGCGCGATTTACACCTCGATCATCACCCTGGGCTCCCTGCAGACCAAAGTGGCTTCGCCGAAGCTGGTTAACTTCGTGCTGACCTGCGGCACCATCGGCACCATGCTCACCTTCGTGGTGACGGGCCCGATCGTTGCCCACAGCGGCCCGCTGGCGGCGCTGCACACCGCTAACGGTCTGTATGCCGTGGTGTTCATCATGTGCTTCATCCTGGGCTTTGTGACCCGCCACCGCCAGCACAACGCGGCAGCAGCGTCTCACTAACCCCTACGCCCCTTTGCGCTCGGCAGAGGGGCTGTTTCTGGCAAAGCTCACCTCTTCTCCCCCAACGTCCGTCTGGATCCACGTCTGCGCCAGCTGCGTGGTCGCAATCACCCGCCCCTGACGAATCGACCAGCGCACCGGAACCTGACAGCGCACCGCTTCAAACCCGCTCTCCGCAGGCAGAATAATCAGGTTCGCCGGATTTCCCGTCTCAATACCGTAATCGCTCAGGCCAAAGGTTCGGGCGCTGTTATGGGTGATCAGATTCAGGCCGCTGTCGATCTGCGGATAGCCCATCATCTGGCACACGTGCAGCCCCATGTGCAGCACCTGCAGCATGTTGCCGGTGCCGAGCGGGTACCACGGGTCGAAAACGTCGTCATGGCCGAAGCAGACGTTAATGCCTGCCTCCTGCAGTTCTTTCACCCGGGTGATGCCGCGGCGCTTCGGATAGTCGTCAAAACGCCCCTGCAGGTGGATGTTCACCAGCGGGTTAGCCACGAAGTTAATCCCGGACATCTTCAGCAGGCGGAAGAGCCGCGAGGTGTAAGCGCCGTTGTACGAGTGCATGGCGGTGGTGTGGCTGGCGGTCACGCGCGGGCCGATGCCGGCCTCATAGGCCAGGGCTGCCACCGTCTCGACAAAGCGCGACTGCTCGTCGTCAATTTCATCGCAGTGGATATCCAGCGGGCGGTCATACTTCTTCGCCAGATCGAAAGCGATGTGCAGCGACTGCACGCCGTACTCGCGGGTGAATTCGAAGTGCGGGATCGCCCCCACCACGTCAGCCCCCAGTTTTAGCGCCTCTTCCAGCAGCGCCGCGCCGTTCGGGTAAGAGAGAATGCCCTCCTGCGGGAACGCGACGATTTGCAGCGTCACCCACGGGGCGACCTCCTGCTTCACCTCCAGCATCGCCTTGAGGGCGGTGAGCGTCGGGTCGGAGACATCAACGTGGGTGCGGACAAACTGAATGCCGTTGGCAATTTGCCACTTCAGCGTTTTCCAGGCACGCGCTTTCACATCTTCATGGCTGAGCAACGCTTTACGCTCGGCCCAGCGCTCAATGCCCTCAAACAGCGTGCCGGACTGGTTCCAGTTAGGCTCGCCCGCCGTCTGGGTGGTATCAAGATGGATATGCGGCTCGATAAACGGCGGAATAGCCAGTCCGCCGTGCGCGTTTAACACTTCATAACTCTCGGCGTGGGTGTCGTTCATCGGGGTGATATCACCAAATCGCCCGTTCTCAATGGCGACTTGCCACAGTCCTTCCCGGCCCGGTAAGCGAACGTTCTGAACAAGCCAAAGCGGTGTTGTAGACATTTCATTTCCCCTGATAAACGCAACTGTTGTTTATGCGTATTTTTGTTTAAAAATACGCCTTTGTTTGTACACAAAATCGACGACACCGAAAAGCCTGCGATTTCCACAACTTATAAAAATCCTGACAAATCAGCCTCATACCACCTAAGGAGTAGGCGAAGACGTATTTGATTTACATCAATAAGCGCCCCTGCTGAATCGTTAAGGTAGGCAGTAATAGAAAAGAAATCGAGGCAATAATGAGCAAAGTCAGACTCGCTATCATCGGTAACGGCATGGTCGGCCACCGCTTTATTGAGGATCTTCTCGATAAGGCCGACGCTGAGCAGTTCGATATTACCGTGTTCTGTGAAGAACCCCGCAAGGCGTACGACCGTGTGCACTTGTCTTCCTACTTCTCCCATCATACCGCCGAAGAGCTCTCTCTGGTGCGTGAAGGTTTCTACGAGAAGCATGGCGTAAAAGTGCTGGTGGGCGAACGCGCCATCACCATTAACCGTCAGGAAAAAGTGATCCACTCCAGCGCCGGACGTACGGTTTTTTACGACAAGCTGATCATGGCGACGGGCTCGTATCCGTGGATCCCGCCCATTAAAGGCTCGGAGACGCAGGATTGCTTCGTTTATCGCACGATTGAAGACCTCAACGCCATCGAATCCTGCGCGCGCCGAAGCAAACGCGGCGCGGTGGTCGGCGGCGGCCTGCTGGGTCTGGAAGCGGCTGGCGCGCTCAAAAACCTCGGGGTTGAAACCCACGTCATCGAATTTGCGCCGATGCTGATGGCCGAACAGCTGGACCACATGGGTGGCGACCAGTTGCGCCGTAAAATCGAAAGCATGGGCGTGAAGGTTCACACCAGCAAGAACACCAAAGAGATCGTGCAGGAAGGCACCGAAGCGCGCAAAACCATGCGCTTTGCCGACGGAAGCGAGCTGGAAGTGGACTTCATCGTCTTCTCCACCGGGATCCGCCCGCGCGACAAGCTGGCGACCCAGTGCGGCCTGGCGGTTGCGCAGCGCGGCGGAATCATGATTAACGACGCCTGCCAGACCTCCGACCCGGATATCTACGCCATCGGCGAGTGCGCCAGCTGGAATAACCGGGTATACGGTCTGGTCGCGCCGGGTTACAAAATGGCGCAGGTCGCCGTGGACCATATCCTCGGCAGCGAAAACGCCTTCACCGGCGCAGACATGAGCGCCAAGCTGAAGCTGCTGGGCGTGGACGTGGGCGGTATCGGCGATGCGCACGGCCGCACCCCGAACTCCCGCAGCTACGTTTACCTCGACGAAAGCAAAGAGGTCTACAAACGCCTCATCGTCAGCCAGGACAACAAAACCCTGCTCGGTGCGGTGCTGGTGGGCGACACCAGCGACTTCGGTAACCTGCTCCAGCTGGTGCTGAACGCCATTGAGCTGCCGGAAAACCCGGACGCGCTAATCCTCCCGGCTCACGCCTCCAGCGGCAAGCCGTCTATCGGCGTGGATAAACTGCCGGACAGCGCGCAGATTTGCTCCTGCTTCGACGTCACCAAAGGCATGCTGATCTCCGCCATCAACAAAGGTTGCCACACCGTTGCGGCGCTGAAAGCGGAAACCAAAGCCGGTACCGGCTGCGGCGGCTGTATTCCACTGGTGACGCAGGTGCTGAACGCTGAACTGGCGAAACAGGGCATCGAAGTGAACAACAACCTGTGCGAGCACTTCGCGTATTCTCGCCAGGAGCTGTACCACCTGATCCGCGTGGAAGGCATCAGGTCCTTCGACGAACTGCTGGCGAAGCACGGCCAGGGCTACGGCTGTGAAGTGTGTAAACCGACCGTCGGCTCGCTGCTGGCCTCCTGCTGGAACGAGTACGTGCTCAAGCCAGAACACACGCCGCTGCAGGACACCAACGATAACTTCCTGGCGAACATCCAGAAAGACGGGACTTACTCCGTCATCCCACGCTCCGCCGGGGGCGAAATCACCCCGGAAGGGCTGGTCGCCGTGGGCCGTATCGCCCGTGAATTTAACCTGTACACCAAAATTACCGGTTCCCAGCGTATCGGCCTGTTTGGCGCGCAGAAGGATGACCTGCCGGAAATCTGGCGTCAGCTGATTGAAGCCGGCTTCGAAACCGGCCACGCGTATGCTAAAGCGCTGCGTATGGCGAAAACCTGCGTGGGCAGCACCTGGTGCCGCTACGGCGTCGGCGACAGCGTGGGCTTCGGCGTTGAGCTGGAAAACCGCTACAAAGGCATCCGTACCCCGCACAAAATGAAGTTCGGCGTCTCAGGCTGTACCCGCGAATGTGCAGAAGCGCAGGGTAAAGACGTGGGGATCATTGCCACCGAGAAAGGCTGGAACCTGTACGTGTGCGGCAACGGCGGGATGAAACCACGCCACGCGGACCTGCTGGCGGCGGATCTCGATCGCGACACGCTGATCCAGTATCTTGACCGCTTTATGATGTTCTACATCCGTACCGCCGATAAGCTGACCCGTACCGCCTCCTGGCTCGATAACCTCGAAGGCGGCATCGACTACCTGAAAGCGGTGATCATCGACGACAAGCTGGGCCTGAACGAGCATCTGGAAGCCGAGATGGCTCGCCTGCGCGAGGCGGTGATCTGCGAGTGGACTGAAACCGTCAATACCCCTGCGGCGCAGACGCGCTTCAAACACTTTATCAACAGCACCCAGCGCGATCCGAACGTGCAGGTAGTGCCAGAGCGCGAGCAGCATCGCCCGGCAACACCGTATGAACGCATTCCAGTGACGCTGGTGGAGGAAAACGCATGAGCCAGTGGGTAAACATCTGCGAGATTAACGACATTCTGCCCGCCACCGGCGTGTGTGCGCTGCTGGGCAACGAGCAGGTCGCCATTTTCCGCCCTCGCCACGATGAGCAGGTCTTTGCCATCAGCAATATCGACCCGTTCTTCGAGGCCAGCGTGCTCTCCCGCGGACTGATTGCCGAGCACCAGGGTGAGCTGTGGGTCGCCAGCCCGCTGAAAAAACAGCGTTTCCGTTTAAGCGACGGGCGCTGCATGGAAGATGAAAGCTTCTCCGTGAAGCACTACGACGTCCGCGTGAAGGACGGCAAGGTGCAGCTCAAAGCGTAACCCCCCGCCTTTTCAATAGGAAAGGCTTATGACCCCTTATGGGTAACGGCAGGAAAAACCGTATGTTCTGTACGATTCCTGCTGTTATCCTGACGTCAATTCTTACCCCCTCCTTGAATGCTGTGAGGTAACGTCGTGGACCACCTGCCGATTTTCTGTCAATTACGCCATCGCGACTGCCTGCTTGTGGGCGGCGGCGATGTGGCTGAACGCAAAGCGCGCCTGCTGCTGGAAGCCGGAGCCCGACTGACCGTCAACGCCCTCACCTTCGCTCCGCAGTTTGACGTCTGGGCTCAGGAAGGGATGCTCACGCTGGTGCAGGGGGCGTTTGATGAGTCCCTGCTGGATACCTGCTGGCTGACGATTGCCGCGACGGATGACGATGAAGTGAACCAGCGCGTCAGCGACGCCTGCGAAGCGCGCCGGATCTTCTGCAACGTGGTGGATGCGCCGAAAGAGGCCAGCTTTATCATGCCGTCGATTATCGACCGTTCACCGCTGATGATTGCGGTGTCTTCCGGCGGCCGCTCGCCCGTTCTTGCCCGCCTGCTGCGGGAAAAACTGGAAGCTATTTTGCCGCAGCACCTTGGTCAGATAGCGCATTACGCCGGGCAGCTCCGCTCCCGCGTGAAGCAAACCTTCTCAACCGTGGGCGAGCGTCGTCGCTTCTGGGAGAAATTCTTCGTTAACGACAGGCTGGCGCAGTCGCTGGCGAATCAGGACGCGAAAGCGGTGGAAGAGACGACCGAGCAGCTGCTGAGCGAGCCGCTGGATCACCGTGGTGAAGTGGTGCTGGTCGGGGCCGGGCCGGGAGATGCGGGTTTACTGACCCTGAAAGGGCTTCAGCAGATCCAGCAGGCGGATATCGTGGTTTACGACCGTCTGGTTTCCGATGACATCATGAACCTGGTGCGCCGCGACGCCGACCGCGTTTTCGTCGGCAAGCGCGCGGGCTACCACTGCGTGCCGCAGGAGGAGATTAACCAGATCCTGCTGCGCGAAGCGCAAAAGGGAAAACGCGTGGTGCGCCTTAAGGGTGGCGATCCGTTTATCTTTGGCCGCGGCGGCGAGGAGCTGGAAACCCTGTGCAATGCCGGCATTCCGTTCTCCGTGGTGCCGGGCATTACGGCGGCGTCCGGCTGTTCGGCCTACTCTGGCATTCCGTTGACCCATCGCGACTACGCCCAGAGCGTGCGTCTGGTCACGGGCCACCTGAAAACCGGCAGCGAGCTGGACTGGCATAACCTGGCCGCTGAAAAGCAGACGCTGGTGTTCTACATGGGGCTGAACCAGGCCGCCACCATCCAGGCGAAACTGCTGGAGCACGGCATGGAGGCGGATATGCCCGTTGCGCTGGTGGAAAACGGTACGTCAATCAAGCAGCGCGTGGTGAATGGCGCGCTGACGCAGCTCGGTGAGCTGGCGCAGCAGGTTGAAAGCCCGGCGCTGATTATTGTCGGTCGCGTGGTTGAACTGCGCGATAAGCTGAACTGGTTCTCGAATCACTAACGCATATTCTCCCTTCTTCGAGTAGTCCTTAAGCGGACTACTCCCCTCTTATTACTATCGATAACATACCGCCCGCATAGTGGAACTTTTCCATTTATTCCCTCGTGTTACACCTAATTTTTGATTTTTTTAGACAAGGAATGCGCATGTTCAAACTGGCAAAAGCCGCCGTTCTGGTTGGCCTGTTATCGACTCTGACCGCCTGCACCGGTCACGTTCAAAATACTAAAAATAACTGCAGCTACGATTACCTGCTGCATCCGGCGATCTCCATTTCGAAGATCATCGGCGGTTGCGGCCCGGCGGCGCAGCAGTAAGCGTTTTTCAGGCGTAAAAAAACCGGGGATTCCCCGGTTTTTTTGTTTAGAAAAGTGCGGCGTGATGCCCTCACCCTGGCCCTCTCCCACGGGGAGAGGGTACAAACCCTAAAAACGGTAACGTCGTTACCGTTTTGCTTTTACCTACGGTTTACCCACAAACCCAATCGCTTCGTACACCGCTTTCAGGGTTTCGGACGCGCGCGCGCTGGCTTTTTCCGCGCCGTCTTTCATCACCTTCTGCAGGAAGGCTTCGTCGTTACGGTAGCGGTTGTAGCGCTCCTGCAGCTCGGTCAGCATGCCGGAAACGGCCTCTGCCACTTCACCTTTCAGGTGGCCGTACATCTTGCCTTCGAAGTGTTTTTCCAGCTCGGGAATGCTCTGGCCGGTCACGCCGGAGAGAATATCCAGCAGGTTGGAGACGCCCGCTTTATTCTGCACGTCGTAGCGCACCACTGGCGGCTCGTCGGAGTCGGTGACCGCGCGCTTGAGCTTTTTCACCACCGATTTCGGATCTTCCAGCAGGCCGATAACGTTGTTGCGGTTATCGTCAGACTTGGACATCTTCTTGGTCGGCTCCAGCAGCGACATCACGCGCGCGCCGGATTTCGGAATAAACGGCTCTGGCACTTTAAACACGTCACCATAAAGCGCGTTAAAGCGCTGGGCGATATCGCGGCTCAGCTCCAGGTGCTGCTTCTGGTCTTCACCCACCGGCACCTGGTTGGTCTGGTACAGCAGGATGTCGGCCGCCATCAGCACCGGATAGTCAAACAGGCCGGCGTTGATGTTTTCAGAGTAGCGGGCGGACTTATCCTTGAACTGGGTCATGCGGCTCAGCTCGCCGAAATAGGTATAGCAGTTCAGCGCCCAGCCCAGCTGCGCGTGCTCCGGCACGTGAGACTGAACGAAAATGGTGCTCTTCTCTGGATCGATACCGCAGGCCAGATACAGCGCCAGCGTATCGAGGGTGGCTTTGCGCAGCTTCTCAGGATCCTGACGCGCGGTGATAGCATGCAAATCTACGATGCAGTAAATGCAATGGTAGTCATCCTGCATGCTGACCCACTGACGCAACGCACCCATGTAGTTACCAATGGTCAATTCACCTGAAGGCTGTGCGCCACTAAAAACGATGGGCTTAGTCATTATTCAATTCCTGATGTTCACTGTGCGAAAGCCCGAGTGCGGGCAACAAATCTTTGAAGTGGTCGAACACAACATCCGGCTCACTCAGCGTAATGGCCTCACCGTAGTTGTAGCCATAGGTTAAACCGACGGAAGGACACCCAGCCGCTCGGGCAGCCAGAATATCATTACGCGAATCCCCGACAAAGAGCAGCTCCGCAGGCGTTAAGGATAATTTTCCTGCCACCAGCAACAGCGGCTCCGGATGCGGCTTTTTGTTCTGCACGTCATCCCCGCCTACGATCACGGAGAAATATTTCGCGATATCCAGCGCCTCCAGCAGCGGCGCAACAAACGGCGTCGGCTTGTTGGTCACCAGCCCCAGCGGGATGCCTTTCGCGTGCAGCGCGCTCAGGGTTTCCTGGACGTCCGGGAACAGGAAGCTCCCCTCCTCGACGGTCTCTTCGTAGAAACGATCGAACAGCTTGCGCAGAATACGCAGCTGCTCATCCTGCGGGATATCGGCGTGATCGACGCTCGGTTTACCCTGCGCGGAACGCTGCGACGCGCGTTCCTGACGAGCCCACGTCAACGCGCGCTCCATCAGGACATCGGCACCGTTGCCAATCCACGTAATCACACGATCTTCGCCCGCAACGGGCAGTTCCAGTGCATACAGCGCCTGATCGACGGCGCTCGTTAAGCCCGGCGCGCTGTCCACCAGCGTGCCGTCGAGGTCGAATGCCACACCCCGAATTGCCTGCAATTTATCCATGACTTACCTTCGCCAGCTCTCGGCGCATTTCATCAATGACTTTTTTGTAATCCGGTTGGTCGAAAATTGCCGAACCTGCAACGAACATATCCGCGCCCGCTGCCGCAATTTCGCCAATGTTATTCACTTTCACACCGCCGTCCACTTCCAGACGAATATCGTAGCCAGACTCGTCAATGCGACGGCGCACTTCGCGCAGCTTATCCAGCGTGTGGGGGATGAACGACTGTCCGCCAAAGCCCGGGTTAACGGACATCAGCAAAATCACGTCCAGCTTGTCCATCACGTAATCGAGATAGCTCAGCGGGGTAGCCGGGTTAAATACCAGCCCCGCTTTACAGCCGTTCTCTTTGATCAGCTGCAGCGTGCGGTCAACGTGCTCGGAGGCTTCTGGATGGAAGGTGATGATGCTGGCACCCGCTGCGGCGAAGTCTGGCACGATACGGTCGACAGGCTTCACCATCAGGTGAACGTCAATCGGTGCGGTAATACCGTAGTTACGCAGCGCCTTGAGCACCATCGGACCGATGGTCAGATTGGGAACGTAGTGGTTATCCATAACGTCGAAATGGACGACATCTGCGCCAGCTGCGAGAGCTTCCGCCGTGTCTTCACCCAGGCGGGCAAAATCGGCCGACAGAATTGAGGGGGCAATCAAAAACTGTTTCATCCGCATCTCCTTGAAATGTGTTTACCGGCGGGCAAAACGGCTCAGGGGCGATAAAGAGCCAGGAGTTCGTCCACCTTTTTACGTGTGCCGCCGTTGCTGCTAATGCTACGCCGCACCTTAACCTGAAAATGCTTCGCGGCTTTGTACCATTCGCGCGTATCAGGGGTATCGTGATTTGAAATTAACACCGGAATTCTTTTGCTGACCAGCTTTTCCGCCATCTCCGCCAGACGGGCCTGTTCGGCCGGGCTGAAGCTGTTGGTGTGGTAGGCGGTGAAGTTCGCCGTCGCAGACAGCGGCGCGTAAGGCGGATCGCAGTAAACCACCGAGTTTACGCCTGCCAGCTCCATGCACTCTTCATAGGAGAGACAGTGGAATTCTGCATTCTGCGCTTTTTCAGCAAAGTGATACAGCTCGTCCTGCGGGAAGTACGGGCGCTTATAACGACCAAACGGCACGTTGAATTCGCCGCGCAGATTATACCGGCACAGGCCGTTGTAGCCATGACGGTTGAGATAAAGGAACAGCAGCGCGCGGCGGAACGGATCCTGGCTCTGATTAAACTCCGCGCGGAACTGATAGTAGACGTCAGGGCTGTTGTTCTCAGGCGTAAACAGCTTGCGCGCCTCTTCCACATACTCATCGGTACGCAGCTTAACGATGTTATAGAGGCTGATAAGGTCGCTGTTGATATCCGCCAGGATATAACGAGAAAAATCGGTGTTCAGGAACACCGATCCCGCGCCCACGAAGGGCTCGATAAGACACTCGCCTTTTGGCAGGTGCTTTTTAATATCATCGAGCAGGGGATATTTCCCCCCTGCCCATTTCAGAAAAGCGCGATTTTTTTTCATGCTGACTAACTGATTACACCTTCTCCGGCTGTGGAGAAAGCTCCGACAGCATCCTGCGCTTTAAACATTACTTCAGATCGGCCTGCACCTGATGAATCGGCTTCGCCCACGGGTTTTTCGCCTGAACGTCTGCTGGCAGTGTCGCCACGGCGCGCTTCGCTTCATCTTTAGAAGCATACACACCGCTCACCAGCACGTACCACGGCTGACCGTTACGGGTCGTCTGATACACCACGTAGTTTTTCAGATTCGATTTCTTCGCCCAGCCGTTGAGGTTGTCATAGTTAGACGAACTGCTCAACTGCAGCGTGTAGTTGCTGGACGGCGCAGATTTCAGCGAACCGACGTTGCCAGCAGTTTTACCTGCGGCAGCACTTGAAGCCGTCGCCGTTGCGGCAGGCGCAGCGGTGGCAGCAGGTGCCGTTGTGGTTGCCGTCGCTTTCGGCGCAGTCTGCGTGACCGGCGCTTTGGCAGGCTCGCTCACAGCAGCCGTTTCAGTGCGTTTCGGCTGTGCCGGTGCGGCTTTCACTTCAGGCGCTTTGACTACGGCCTGAGGTTTAGTTTCACGCTTCGGCTCAATGACCGCCTGCTTACGTTCAGGACGCGTCGCAGTTTGCGCCTGGCGCGGCTTGGTTTCCGTTGCTGCAGTCTGCGGCTGCGCCGCAGCACCGTGGATAGGCGCGACGGTTGCAGGTTCAGTTGGCAGCGTAGAGTTAACCACGACGTTATCAACCTGCTGCTGGTTTTGCGGCTGCATCAGCGCATTGTTCAGGTCTCCCTGGACTTCAACACGCTGCTGGCCTTCAGGCGTGACAGGTGCCTGGCCCTGAGCAGGCGTTGACGAAACGGGCGGCAGAGAAACATCCTGCGGCGTCGTTGTGTTGCTGGCAGTCTGCTCAGCGGAAGTGGTACCCGGCGCTGGCTGTGCACCATTCGCCTGATCCGTCGCATCATTACCGGAGAGGTTGATGCTCTTCTCTGCGGAGGCGGTTTGTTCGGTTGAGTTGGTGGACGGTGCTTTCAGCGCGGAGCCAATGCCAACAATCAGCAGCACAAGCACCAGAACGCCAAGCCCCATCATGATGTACTGGCGGGAGGCCGGTTTCTGCGCAGCGGCTTTTTTACGTTTACGCGGGCGACGCTCTACAGGCTGTTCGTCCATTGAATCTTCTTCGGACTCATAATCCTCTTCTTCTCGCTCATCACGCGCGTTGCGGCTGCGCGAAGGGCGACGATCGTCTGCATCCAGATCAACATCGTCAAAGTTGATCTGCGGCTCGTTATCACGTTCTGAAGATTGACGAGAACGACCAGTACGACGATCGCTGGGATCGGGTTTCAGCTCGTCTTCTGGTTTGAATTCATCCATTTAACACCCCACTCAAAGGCTTATGCCTACGTCTTTGCATTTCGCCTGAAGCTAAACGACCACCGGTAACAGTGGCCTGACCTTTCTAGTTGTTACGCCTGCTGGCAATCAGCAATAGCGCCAAGAACGACATCGTGCGACACTCCGCCGCGCACTTCACTCTTCCCTATTGCAAGCGGGAGTACAAGACGCATCTCACCTGCCAATACTTTTTTATCGCGCATCATGTGGGGTAAATACGCCTGCGCCGACATCTCCTGCGGCCCGGTTACCGGCAAACCTGCACGTTCAAGTAGCGCAATGATACGTGCCGTCTCTTCCGGTTTAAACTGCCCAAGACGTTCAGAGGTGCGGGCTGCCATGACCATTCCAGCCGCGACGGCTTCACCGTGCAGCCAGTTGCCATAACCCATTTCGGCTTCAATGGCGTGGCCAAACGTATGCCCAAGATTCAGTAAAGCACGTAAGCCGGTTTCACGCTCGTCTGCCGCGACAACTTCTGCTTTCAGCTCACAACAGCGCCGAATGCAGTATGCCAGTTTCGCCTCATCCAGGCTCAGCAGCGCATCCATATTCTCTTCAAGCCAGTTAAAGAACTCGCCATCCAGAATAATGCCGTATTTGATCACTTCAGCCAGGCCAGAGGCCAGCTCGCGCTTCGGCAGGGTTTTCAGACAGTCGAGATCCACCACCACCGACGCAGGCTGGTAGAACGCGCCAATCATGTTTTTGCCGAGGGGATGGTTGACTGCCGTTTTGCCGCCGACAGAGGAGTCGACCTGAGACAGCAACGTGGTCGGGATTTGAATAAAACGAACGCCACGCTGATAGCTTGCGGCCGCAAAGCCGGTCAGATCGCCCACAACACCGCCGCCCAGGGCAAGCAGTGTTGTATCGCGACCGTGCAGTTTTTGCAGCAATGCGGTAAAGACGGTATCGAGTACCGTCAGGCTTTTATACTGCTCGCCATCGGGCAGAATCACACTGTCGACTTTTACGCCTGCCTGCTCAAGCAGGTGGCGCACGCGGTCGAGATAAAGCGGAGCCAGCGTCTCATTGGTGACCAGCATCGCCTGATCACCCGCTTTTAGTGGTAAAAAGGAAGCTGGGTCGTTAAACAAACCAGCCGCGATGGTGATAGGGTAACTACGATCCCCGAGAGTAACTGTAATCCTCTCCATGACGCGACATCCACCTTTAATGCTTTTACCCGCAGGCGAGTGTATATAAAGCCAGAATCAGTTGCTTTCCAGCATATGAATAATCTGGTTTGCAACCACTTTAGCGCTCTGATCGTCAGTACGAATGGTCACATCGGCAATCTCTTCATACAGGGGATTGCGTTCGTCGGCCAACGCTTCCAGAACTTCGCGTGGTGGCGTTTCAACCTGCAGCAGCGGGCGCTTTTTATCGCGCTGCGTACGTGCCAGCTGTTTCTCAATGGTCGTCTCAAGATAGACCACTACGCCACGGGCGGAGAGACGGTTGCGGGTTTCGCGAGATTTCACAGAGCCGCCGCCTGTCGCCAGTACGATGCCCTGTTTTTCCGTGAGTTCGTTGATCACTTTTTCTTCTCGGTCACGGAAACCTTCTTCGCCTTCTACATCGAAAACCCAGCCCACATCAGCTCCGGTTCGTTTCTCAATCTCTTGATCAGAATCGTAAAATTCCATATTGAGTTGTTGAGCTAACTGACGCCCAATAGTGCTTTTGCCGGCACCCATAGGCCCAACCAGAAAGATATTGCGTTTCTCTGCCATTTTATCGGTACTACTAAGACTATTCGTTAATGGTAATCCCCGCTTCGCAGACACCCGGCGTAGCAGGACATGAACTGAAACCTCATATGCAATAGAGCGAGAGTCAGACTAAAAATTATCTCAATACTCCGGCTTGTTTGGCAACTGATTAAATCACCGCGCCGGACGCATAAGGTAATAAGACGTAAGTCCAACTCAAATCGGTACTCCTTGTATGCTAATTCATGCCCCACGTCAAACATCTGCAACAAACTGAATGCAAAATCATTGCGGGGATCGTTACCCGTTAGTGAATACCGACCAGACGTGGCGTAATAAACACCACTAACTCACGCCGTTCATTATCCTTTCCATCGTGGCGAAACAGCTGCCCAAGCCAAGGGATGCTCCCAAGCCCCGGCACGCTATCACTGCCGGTTTTGTTCTTTTGCGAGAAAATTCCGCCCAGCGCCAGCGTTTCTCCACTTTTTACCTCCACCTGGGTTTCTATCTCCTGCTTGTCGATGGCAAGCGTTTCGCCATCGGCCTGCTGCAGCACCTGTCCCGGCATGTTTTCACTGATGTGAAGCTTCAGGCGCACGCGCCCACCGGGCAATACTACCGGCGTGACCTCCATTCCGAGTACCGCCTCTTTGAACTCCACCGAGGTCGCCCCGCTTTCACCGCTTGAAACCTGATACGGGATCTCGCTTCCCTGCTTAATGCTGGCCGGTTGCATGTGCGAGGCCAGCAGCCGCGGGCTGGCGATAATATCGACCTGCTGTTTTTGCTCCAGCGCAGATAGCTCCAGATCCAGCAGCCTGCCGTTAATCCGCCCGATGTTAAACCCCACATGCGTGGTAGCGCTGGCCACGGAAAGATCGCTGCCAAGCGTCGTGAGCTCTCCAACCTTGCCCGCCTCAGTGGCCTCGGCAAGATTCCACTTCACCCCCAGCTCACGCAGGCTTTTTTCATTAATGGTGACAATGTGCGCCGCCAGCTCAACCTGCTCAACGGGAATATCCATCTGAGCCGCCCACTGCTGCAGCGTCTCCAGCACCGCCTGGCTATCCCTGATGAGCAGACGATTAGTGCGTTTGTCGACAGATAAACTCCCTTTTGGGCTCAGGAGTTTTTCAGCCGCTTTTTGCAGTTCTCCGGCATCCGCATAAGAAAATGGGATGCTGTTCGAGACCAGCGGTGCATCAAGCTGTCGACGCATTCGCTCCTGCTCTAAACGTTCCCGCTGTTCACGCTGCCAGGCCGCGGTATGAACATAATAAATACCGCCCTCCTCGCGTAAAACGAGCCCGGCGCTGGTGACCACCGTCTGTAACGCCTGCCGCCAGGGGACGCGCGTCAGGTTCAGCGAGAGCGTGCCGCCGACATCCGGCGATACCACCAGATTACGGCTCTCCTGCGCAACCAGCGCCTGCAGCACCTGGACCACCGGCACGTCATCCACCACCAGCGTGACCGGCTTTGGCGCGGCGGCCCACAGCGGGCGGCTGAACGCCAGCAGTAACAGCACTATCCTTAGCTTCATTTTTACCCTTTCCTTCTCGTTGCCACGCCCATTCTTCGGGATCGCATGCGTCACCCACATCAACAACCAGTTCCGTTTCATTGATAGCCGTTATTCGCCAGCCCGCCGGAAAACGATCGTGCTCTTTCAGACGATGCCAGCGCCGTTGCCCATCCTGCAAAATACCAACACGCTGCTGCCCTCCTACCATTCCGCGGTAGTGCCACTGTGCCAGCTCGGCTGTGGCGCAGGGGTCGTCCGGCGGGCGAAACGGATCGCGCATGCCGGTCAACAGCAGCGCCGAGCAAACCAGCAGGTATCTCGCGCTATTTCGCATGTTCCAGCTCCAGCCTCAGGCGTAACGCCGTACTTTGTGGCGCAACCGTAAAAGCAGCGACCCGCACATCCCGCTGCGCCAGCCGGGAAAAAATAGGCGGGATCGCCTGCCACTGCGCCTCCAGGGCCAGTTCACCGCCGTTTTGCAACGGCTTCCAGTGAAGAAGCCTTGTGCCCTCTCCCTGAAAATCGAGCGGTGAAAAGGGCTTTATCTCCAGTGCCGTCCGGGTTATCGGGCTAAACGGCACCTGACTGGCGGTGCGCCACAGCGACGCGTTAGTCCGCGCCGCCTGGCTCAACTGCAGCCGCTGATCCGCACACTGCCTCTCTGCTGGCCGGAGCAATACACCCCATGCTGTCAGGCCCATCAGGAGAATACTCAGCGCCCCGCAGACCAGCCGACACCAGGGACGACTTTCACACCAGCGCTCTAACAAGGTCTCCACGCGTCATCCCTCGCTTTTCAGGTGCAGAGTGAACATCCAGCGCCCCTGGCTATCCTGCCGGAGTTCCCCCTCAGAACCGGGCGTAAAGCCGTCTATATGCTCCAGCCCATTACGCAAGGCAGAAAGCGCCTGCAGGGTAGTGGCATATCCGATCAACATCAGAGCAGGAGGCTGATAACGCAGCTCTGTGAGCCATACCTGCGCAGGCATGGCGCCAGCAAGCGACTCCAGCACCGGTTGCCATGCGCGGCGCGGCGGCGTGCCCGCAGGGTTCTGCGCCTCTGCGGTGGATCGCTGGCGAGACACAAGGCCACGCTGCACGGACTGCGTACCCGCCAGCTGCGTTTGCAGCGCGCGCAGCGTTATCAGATGGTTCATCCTCATGCTAAAAGCGGCCACCAGCACGAGCAGCGATGTGCCGACAAACGCGCCGCCCCAGAAACGCAGGCATCGCGCGCGCCGCTGCTGACGCCAGGGCAGGAGGTTGGTCACGTTCATTCAGGCACCTCGCTCATGGCCAGCGCCAGCGCGACGGTATAGTCAGCTCCGCATTCGGGAAGAGGCGCATGCCAGCGCTGCAGCGTTTCCCATGGGGACCGTTCGGCATCAAAGAACGCGATGTCGTTCTGGTTGAGGGCCAGCAGCGCCGCCAGCTCGGTGACGCTTTCTGCTTCAGTGGTATAACGACGCCCCCACTGATGGCGCATGGCCCACAGCCAGTGATGCGCGTCTCGCCAGGCGACGCACTGCGTCGGCGCTACCGCAGGCAGCAGGTTCGCCAGCGCGCTGGCGTCCGGGGTGATGGTCGCCAGCCGCAAACGTAGCGTTTTCGCCAGGGCCAGAAGCGTTTCAACCTCTTTGTTTTGTGCGGCCGTCACGTGAAACGTATTGCTGAAGGTGTCCTGGGTGTAGTCGAAACAGAGGGACTCTGTCGACATCTCCAGTTCACGCGAAAGCGCCGCCCCCATCCAAGAGAGCTGCTCGCTGTCGCGCAATGCAAGAGCCGGTCGGGGCAACGTTTTTTGCAGAGTCCGTGCAGCAGGAAAGGAGAGAAATACCCGGTGGTAGTGCGGGAGCGCTTTTCGCCAGTCGCGTAAGGCATCGGCCAGCGCTTCTGGCTGACAAATTTTGCCGTCACGAATGATGCCCTCGGCCAGAGAAATGGCCCACCAGCGGCGTAAGCACCAGCCGCCTCTCTCCCGGACCAGTGCCGTAATCAGGACCTTATCCTGTTGAATATGAACGCCCGTTTGCCATGTTTTGAAAGCCATGCTTCACGATCTCCTTATCGCCCGTCGCCTTGACGGCTATATCAATGAATCAGGCTTGCCTTTATACTACCGCGCGATTGTTTAGAAACTGCCCAAGTGAAACCAAATGGGAAATCTCCGGTGAAGTTCGTAAAGTATTTATTCATCCTTGCAGTCTGTTGCATTCTGCTGGGAGCAGGCTCGATTTACGGTTTGTACAAATATATTGAGCCACAGCTACCTGATGTCGCCACGCTCCGCGATGTGCGTCTCCAGATCCCAATGCAGGTCTATAGCGCCGATGGCGAGCTGATGGCGCAGTATGGCGAGAAGCGTCGTATCCCGCTGACCTTAAACCAAATTCCCCCCGTGATGGTGAAAGCTTTTATCGCCACGGAGGACAGCCGTTTCTACGAGCACCACGGTGTCGATCCGGTGGGGATTTTCCGTGCCGCAAGCATTGCGCTGTTCTCCGGTCACGCCTCCCAGGGGGCGAGCACCATTACGCAACAGCTGGCGCGTAACTTCTTCCTCAGCCCTGAAAAGACGCTGACGCGTAAGATCAAAGAGGTGTTCCTGGCGATCCGCATTGAGCAGCTGCTGAGCAAGGACGAGATCCTTGAGCTGTACCTCAATAAAATTTACCTGGGCTACCGTGCCTATGGCGTGGGGGCAGCCGCGCAGGTGTACTTCGGTAAGCCTGTTGAGCAGCTCACCTTAAGCGAAATGGCAACCATTGCCGGTCTGCCAAAAGCGCCGTCCACGTTTAACCCGCTTTATTCGCTCGATCGCGCCACTTCACGTCGTAACGTCGTCCTGTCACGTATGCTGAGCGAAGGCTATATCAGCCAGAGCGAGTACGACCAGGCGCGTAACGACGTCATTGACGCCAATTATCACGCCCCTGAGATTGCCTTCTCTGCCCCTTATCTGACCGAAATGGTGCGCCAGGAGATGGTGAGCCGTTATGGCGACAAGGCCTATGAAGATGGCTATCGCGTGTACACCACCGTTACCCGCAAAGTGCAGCAGGCGGCTCAGGACGCGGTGCGCAATAACGTGATGGACTACGATATGCGTCACGGCTATCGCGGACCGTCGAACGTGCTCTGGAAAGTGGGCGAAAGCGCGTGGGACAGCAAAAAAATCACCAGCACGCTGAAGGCGCTGCCAACCTATGGTCCACTCCTTCCTGCCGTGGTGACGCAGGCCAATCCTCAGGAAGCCGTTGCGACGCTGGCGGACGGCACGTCCGTCTCCCTGCACATGGACGGTATTCGCTGGGCGCGTCCATACCGTTCAGACACCCTGCAGGGGCCAACGCCGCGCAAAGTGACCGACGTGGTACAAACCGGGCAGCAGATTTGGGTGCGCAAGGTGGGCGATGCCTGGTGGCTGGCGCAGGTACCGGATGTGAACTCGGCTCTGGTGTCCATCAACCCGCAGAACGGGGCGGTAATGGCGCTGGTCGGCGGGTTCGATTTCAACCAGAGCAAATTTAACCGCGCCACGCAGGCGCTGCGTCAGGTCGGTTCCAACATCAAACCGTTCCTCTACACGGCAGCGATGGATAAGGGACTGACTCTTGCCAGCATCCTTAACGACGTGCCGATCTCCCGCTGGGATGCCGGTGCCGGTTCCGACTGGCAGCCGAAGAACTCTCCTGCGGAGTATGCAGGTCCTATTCGTCTTCGTCAGGGTCTTGGGCAGTCGAAAAACGTGGTGATGGTGCGTGCCATGCGCGCGATGGGCGTCGACTATGCGGCAGAGTACCTGCAGCGCTTCGGCTTCCCGGCGCAGAACATCGTTCGCACCGAGTCGCTGGCGCTGGGCTCAGCCTCCTTTACGCCGCTTCAGGTCGCGCGCGGATACTCGGTGATGGCTAACGGCGGCTTCCTGGTTGACCCGTACTTCATCAGTAAAATCGAGAACGACCAGGGCGGCGTGCTGTTTGAAGCGAAGCCGAAAATTGCCTGCCCAGAGTGTGATATTCCGGTCATTTACGGCAATACGCCGAAATCCGAGGTGCTCGAAAACAAGGACATGGAAGACCCTGCCGTTTCTCAGGAGCAGCCAAATATCGTCTTGCCGCAGCCGCAGCTGGAGCAGGCCAACCAGTCGCTGGTGGCGCAAACCGGCGCGCAGGAGTACGCCCCGCACGTGATCAACACGCCGCTGGCGTTCCTGATCAAGAGCGCGCTGAACACCAACATCTTCGGTGAACCGGGCTGGCAGGGTACCGGCTGGCGAGCAGGGCGCGACCTGCAGCGCCACGATATCGGCGGTAAAACCGGGACAACCAACAGCTCGAAGGATGCATGGTTCTCCGGCTACGGGCCGGGCGTGGTGACGTCAGTCTGGATCGGTTTCGACGATCATCGCCGTGATTTAGGCCGTACCACGGCATCCGGCGCGATTAAAGATCAGATTTCCGGCTACGAAGGCGGTGCCAAAAGCGCGCAGCCGGCCTGGGATGCCTACATGAAATCCGTTCTTGAAGGCGTACCGGAGCAGCCGCTGACGCCGCCACCGGGCGTGGTGACGGTCAATATTGACCGCAGCACCGGCCAGCTTGCTAACGGCGGTAATAGCCGTGCCGAGTATTTCATCGAAGGTACGCAGCCAACCACACAGGCGGTGCACGAGGTGGGTACAGAGATTATTGATAACGGCGAGACGCACGAGCTGTTCTGACAACAAAGCAAAACGGCAACCTCGGGTTGCCGTTTTTGTGTTTGCTCCCTCTCCCACGGGAGAGGGAGAGGTTGGGGTGAGGGCATCAGGCCACTACAATCTCCCCTGCCCCTTCAACCACTCGCGAACCAGGAACAGCGCGCTCACGTTGCGAGCCTCGTTAAAGTCAGGGTCTTCCAGCAGATCCATGAGATGCGCCAGCGGCCAGCGAACCTGCGGCAGCGGCTCTGGTTCATCTCCCTCCAGCGATTCAGGATAGAGATCTTCCGCCACTACAATGTTCATTTTGCTGGAAAAATAGGACGGCGCCATGCTCAGCTTTTTCAGGAACGACAGCTCGTTCGCGCCAAAACCCACCTCTTCTTTCAGCTCGCGGTTTGCTGCTTCAAAGACCGTTTCACCCGGGTCGATGAGCCCTTTCGAGAACCCAAGCTCGTAAGATTCCGTCCCCACGGCGTATTCGCGGATCAAAATCAGATGATCGTCGACGATAGGAACAATCATCACCGCTTCGCGCGAAGAGGGGCGCATACGCTCATAAACACGACGCACACCGTTGCTGAACTCCAGATCCACACTCTCGACATTAAACAGGCGCGATTTGGCGACAGTTTCAACGTTCAGAATGGTGGGTTTTTGTAGTGGTTTGCTCATCTTGATGGGGTCTTAGCAGTGTGAACTGGCGTTATTGTGCGATATGCCGCACGGTTTCGGCAATGTCAATTGTTCTTTATTTACATTTATGCAACGTAACAGGGATCAATCCTCAATTCAAAACAAATGTCAAGAGGTTGAAATGTTTCCAGGAATTTGCTGATATCGCGCCATGACAGGCTTTGCTATCATCACCGGTCACTGGGATGCGCTTTAGAATGCTCAAGTTCGACTCCATACTTGCCGATAGCCAGCCACAGACTCTCATTCAATGTAAAGGTGCTACTGACTACACCTGTAAGATAAGTAAGATGGGGAAAGCATGAGCACCATTTTGATTGTTCTCGCTGCTATGCTGGTCAGCGCATTGATTGCAGGGTGGCTATACAGGCGACGCATACAGCGCCGTTACCGGCTGCCCTTTTTAAATGCCTTCGCGGGTGCGACAACCCGTAAACTCACGCAAGACGAGCGCGATGCAGTTGAAAACTATCTTGAAACGCTTAACCGTTCTCAGTTAACGCCTGGGCCGACGGGAGCCACCGCTGCGCCTGTTGCACTTAAGCTGAACGCGCAAAGTGACACCGTGCTCTGCGTGACGCGCTCCATCACGCGCTACGGCATTACAACTGACGACCCCAACAAGTGGCGCTACTACCTGGATTCCGTTGAGGTGCATCTGCCCCCGTCCTGGGAGCAGTACATTAACGACGAGAACAGCGTTGAGCTGATTCACACCGATTCGCTGCCGCTGGTGATCTCGCTCAACGGCCATACCCTGAATGACTATCTTCACGAAGCCCCGCGCTTTGCGCTGGAACGCGCCAGTTCAACGCAGGCCTCTATTCGTGGTGAAGAGACCGAGCAGATTGAGCTGCTGAACATTCGTCAGGAGACGCATGAGGAGTACGCCCTGAGCCGTCCGGACGGTATTCGTGAAGCCATCCTTATCGTTGCCGCTTTCCTGCTCTTTTTTGTCTGCCTGCTGACGCCGGACGTCTTTGTCCCGTGGCTGGCGGGTGGCGCAGTGTTGCTTCTTGCGGCCGGGCTGTGGGGGCTATTTGCCCCACCTGCCAAAACATCGCTGCGGGAGATCCACTGCCTGCGCGGCACGCCAAAGCGCTGGGGCCTGTTCGGTGAGAACGATCAGGAGCATCTCAACAATATCTCACTCGGTATTATCGACCTGATCTACCCGCGCCACTGGCAGCCGTGGATTGCGCAGGATTTAGGGCAGAAAACCGATATTGATATCTACCTTGACCGCCACGTTGTGCGCCAGGGGCGCTTCCTGTCTCTGCATGATGAAGTGAAAAATTTCCCGCTTCAGCACTGGCTCCGCAGCACGGTCATCGCCGGCGGCGCCGCGCTGGTGTTTATCATGCTGCTGCTTTTCGTGCCGCTGGATATGCCCATCAAATTTACCCTGTCGTGGATCAAAGGCGCGCAGACCATCGAGGCGACCAGCGTCAACCAGCTCGATGAAGCGGGTGTACGGGTGGGCGATACGCTGCGCCTGAAAGGCACCGGGATGTGTAATATCCATACCCCGGGGGCGTGGAACACGCGCCAGAACTCACCGTTCACGCCGTTCGACTGCTCGCAAATTATCTGGAACGACGCGCCGCCGCTGCCGCTGCCGGAATCCGAAGTGGTGAATAAAGCCACGGCGCTGACCCAGACGGTCAACCGCCAGCTGCACCCAAAACCGGACGATGATTCACGCGTCAGCCCCGCGCTGCGTTCCGCCATTCAGAAATCAGGCATGATTCTGCTGGATGATTTTGGCGACATTGTCCTGAAAACCCAGGACCTATGCTCCTCGCAGGATGAGTGCGTACGCCTCAAAAACGCGCTGGTTAACCTCGGGAACAGTAAAGACTGGGACTCGCTGGTGAAACGCGCCGAAGCGGGACGACTGGATGGCGTCAACGTGCTGCTGCGTCCGGTCAGCGCGGAATCGCTTGATAACCTGGTCGCCACCTCGACATCGCCGTTTATGATGCGCGAAACCACCCGGGCGGCTCAGGCCCTCAACAGTCCGGCGCCGGGCGGCTTTGTGATTGCCAGCGACGAAGGCAGTGACCTGGTCGATCAGCCTTACCCGCAGGTCGCGCTTTATGACTACCCGGCCCAGGAGCAGTGGAGCCAGTTCCAGCGTCTGGCGCAGATGCTGATGCAAACGCCGTTCAGCGCCGAAGGGATTGTCACAAGCATCTACACCGACGCCAACGGCACGCGCCATATCGGCCTGCACCGGATGCCGGACAGCGCAGGATTGTGGCGTTACATTGGCACCTCTCTGCTGATGATCGCCATGCTGATCGCCATTTTCTGGAACGGTTTTATGGCCCTGCGCCGCTATCAGCGCTCCCGCACCCGTCTGGCGGAGATCCAGCAATACTACGAGAATTGCCTCAATCCTAAGCTGATCCCCTCCTCTGAGAGCCTGATCTGATAACGTCGTTGCGCGACAAGATGTGCTACCCTGTCGCGCACGTTTCTTCTGGCTGGAGTTCCCCCCTATGCATCTTGATATCGACTGGCAGCAGGTCGACACCGTTCTGCTGGATATGGACGGCACGCTGCTCGATCTCGCCTTTGACAACTATTTCTGGCAAAAGCTGGTGCCGGAAACCTATGGTGAACAGCAGGGTATCTCCCCGGCAGAAGCGCAGGCGTTTATTCGTTCGCAATATAGCGCGGTGCAACATACGCTAAACTGGTACTGTCTGGACTACTGGAGCGAGCGCCTCGGTTTGGATATTTGTGCCATGACCACAGCCCAGGGACCACGCGCCGTGCTGCGCGAAGATACGGTTCCCTTCCTGGACGCGCTGAAAGCAAGCGGCAAGCGCCGTATTTTGCTGACCAACGCGCATCCACATAACCTGGCCGTGAAGCTGGAGCATACGGGGCTGGCGTCGCACCTTGATTTATTACTTTCCACCCACACATTTGGTTATCCGAAAGAGGATCAGCGGTTGTGGCATGCGGTGAAGGAAGAGACCGGCCTGCAGCCGGAGCGCACGCTATTCATTGACGACAGCGAGCCCATTCTGGATTCTGCGGCAACGTTTGGCATTCGCTATTGTCTGGGCGTCACTAATCCTGACTCTGGCCTGGCTGAAAAAAGCTATCTGCGCCATCCGGGACTGAACGACTACCGCCAGATGATCCCCTCACTGACCGTGAAGGAGACGCCATGAAAGAAAAGCCCTCAGACGGGGTAAGACTGGATAAATGGCTGTGGGCAGCCCGTTTTTATAAAACGCGCGCCCTTGCCCGCGAAATGGTTGACGGCGGTAAAGTGCATTACAACGGCCAGCGCAGCAAGCCGAGCAAGCTGGTTGAGCTGAACGCCACCTTAACGCTGCGCCAGGGCAACGACGAACGTACGGTAGTGATTAAAGCCATTACCGAACAGCGGCGGCCCGCATCGGAAGCCGTACTGCTTTACGAAGAGACGGCAGAAAGCGTTGAAAAGCGCGAGAAGACCGCGCTGGCGCGCAAAATGAATGCGCTGACCATGCCCCACCCGGACCGGCGACCGGATAAAAAAGAGCGCCGCGATCTGATGAAATTTAAACACGGTGAGAGCGAGTAACCCTCACCCGCACGAGAGATGAAAATGGCCCAACACGACCAATTACACCGCTATCTGTTTGAACAATTCGCCGTGCGCGGCGAGCTGGTCACCGTATCCGAAACCTGGAAACAGATTCTGGAAAACCACAACTACCCGCTGCCGGTGAAGACCCTGTTGGGCGAACTGCTGGTTGCCACCAGCCTGCTGACCGCAACGCTGAAGTTTGCCGGTGATATCACCGTGCAGCTGCAGGGTGACGGCCCGATGACGCTGGCGGTGATCAACGGCAACAACCAGCAGCAGATGCGCGGCGTGGCGCGCGTTCAGGGCGACGTGCCTGAAAATGCAGACCTCAAAACGCTGGTGGGCAATGGCTACCTGGTGATCACCATCTCCCCGGAGGAAGGTGAGCGCTATCAGGGCGTGGTCGGTCTGGAAGGCGATACCCTGGCAGCCTGCCTGGAAGATTACTTCATGCGCTCCGAACAGCTGCCAACGCGTCTGTTCATCCGTACCGGTGAAGTGGACGGCCAGCCTGCTGCGGGCGGCATGCTGCTGCAGGTTCTGCCAGCGCAGGACGCGCAGACCAATGACTTTGAGCATCTGGCGACGCTGACCGAAACCATCAAGGCGGAAGAGCTGTTCAACCTGTCGGCGACCGACGTGCTGTGGCGTCTGTATCACGAAGAAGAAGTGACCGTGTACGATCCGCAGTCCGTAGAGTTCAAATGCACCTGCTCGCGCGAGCGCTGCGCTGGCGCACTGAAAACCCTGCCGGATGAAGAGATCGACAGCATCATGGCTGAAGACGGCGAAATTGATATGCACTGCGATTACTGCGGTACGCACTACGTGTTCAATTCAATGGATATCGCTGAAATCCGCAATAACGCCTCTCCGGCGGATCCGCAGGTTCATTAAACCTCTTCCCCCTCACCCTAACCCTCTCCCCAAAGGGGAGAGGGCCGGGGTGAGGGGCAGCCCCAAAAGCTGAATCGTTTTCATAATGTAACCCTTACGTAGTTTTCTTACATGTATGCGATTACATTCACATTCTCTCCGATAAAATCACCAGTCTTTAACCTTTTCGGAACATTTTCCCCAACCAAAAAGCGATTCCTGCGATAATCCGCCTGCACTGTGACTGGAGTCGCAGCGTTTTCCGTTAGTAAGGGTTTTATCCAGATGCACAAATCTATGAGCCCCGTCGCGGTTAACATCCCCAGAAAAACCCTACAATTTCAGGCAGTACATATTGGCTAAGGAGCAGTGATATGCGTGTTACTGGTTTAACCCCGCAAGATCTCAAGGCTTATGGTATTCACGACGTCCAGGAAGTCGTCTACAACCCCGACTACGATACGCTGTATCAGGAAGAACTCAATCCAGCACTGGAAGGATACGAGCGCGGTGTGTTGACGAACCTTGGTGCTATCGCCGTCGATACCGGTATCTTTACCGGTCGTTCGCCGAAAGATAAGTATATCGTCCGAGACGAAACCACTCGCGATACGCTGTGGTGGGCTGACAAGGGCAAAGGGAAGAACGACAACAAACCGCTCTCCCCGGAAACCTGGCAGCATCTGAAAGGGCTCGTCACCCATCAACTTTCCGGCAAGCGTCTGTTCATTGTCGACGCTTTCTGCGGCGCTAACGCCGACACCCGCCTTTCCGTGCGTTTCATTACCGAAGTGGCCTGGCAGGCGCATTTCGTTAAGAATATGTTTATTCGTCCGACCGACGAAGAGCTGCAGGACTTCACACCTGACTTCATCGTGATGAACGGTGCGAAATGCACTAACCCACAGTGGAAAGAGCAGGGTCTGAACTCCGAAAACTTCATTGCCTTCAACCTGACCGAGCGTATTCAGCTGATCGGCGGTACCTGGTACGGTGGCGAAATGAAGAAAGGGATGTTCTCGGTGATGAACTACCTGCTGCCACTGCGCGGTATTGCCTCCATGCACTGCTCGGCGAACGTCGGCGAGAAAGGCGACGTGGCGGTATTCTTCGGTCTTTCCGGCACCGGGAAAACCACGCTCTCCACCGATCCAAAACGCCGTCTGATTGGCGATGACGAACACGGCTGGGACGATGACGGCGTGTTTAACTTCGAAGGCGGCTGCTACGCGAAGACCATTCGCCTGTCTGAAGAGGCCGAGCCGGATATCTTCCACGCGATCCGCCGCGACGCGCTGCTGGAAAACGTCACCGTACGTGCCGACGGCTCTATCGACTTCGACGATGCGTCAAAAACCGAAAACACCCGCGTCTCTTATCCGATCTACCACATCGACAATATCGTTAAGCCGGTGTCAAAAGCGGGCCATGCCACGAAGGTGATTTTCCTGACGGCGGATGCGTTCGGCGTGCTGCCTCCGGTGTCTCGCCTGACCGCCAGCCAGACGCAGTACCACTTCCTCTCAGGCTTTACCGCCAAGCTGGCGGGTACCGAGCGTGGCGTCACGGAGCCAACCCCAACCTTCTCCGCCTGCTTCGGCGCGGCATTCCTGTCGCTGCACCCGACGCAGTACGCAGAAGTACTGGTGAAACGCATGCAGGCATCCGGCGCGCAGGCCTACCTGGTCAATACCGGCTGGAACGGTACCGGCAAGCGTATCTCTATCAAAGATACCCGCGCCATTATCGACGCCATTCTGGATGGTTCACTGGATAACGCCGAAACCTTCACGCTGCCGATGTTTGATCTGGCCATTCCGACGGAACTGCCGGGCGTGGACACGCGTATCCTCGACCCGCGCAATACCTACGGATCGCCGGAGCAGTGGCGCGAGAAGGCGGAATCGCTGGCGAAGCTGTTCATTGAGAACTTCGAGAAGTATACCGATACCCCGGCAGGTGAAGCGCTGGTGAGTGCGGGACCGAAGCTGTAGGTAAAAGCAAAAAGGCAACGAAAGTTGCCTTTTTTAATGTTTTCTCCCTCTCCCCGTGGGAGAGGGCCGGGGTGAGGGCATCAGCCCGCACCTTTTTTAACTCTCTTTCACCTGCCCCCGCGTCACCGGCACCGGTAGCCAGGCGCGAATGCTCAACCCACCCCGCTCGCTGGTACCGATCTCCAGCAATCCGTTATGGTTATCCACAATACGCTGCACAATCGCCAGGCCTAAGCCCGTACCGCTGGTGCTGCGCGCGCTATCGCCGCGCACAAACGGCTGGAACAGATGCTTACGCTGCTCGGGCTTAATGCCCGGACCGTCGTCTTCCACCTGGAACCAGGCGCGGTTGAGTTCAGACCCGCTGCTGACCTTAATCCAGCCGTTACCGTAGCGCGCCGCGTTGACCACCATATTGGCCACCGCACGCTTAATGGAGAGCGGGTGCATACGAACCTGAATTTCACCGTCCTGAAGGTCAGTATCAATTTCACGCTCATAACCACTTTCTGCGGCCACCACTTCGCCCAGCACCGCATTCAGATCGGCCATTTCCATCGGCATCTCCTGGCCGGTGCGCAGGTAGTCGATGAACTGCTCGATGATGGCGTTACACTCTTCTATGTCCTTGTTAATGGACTCGGCGAGATAACCGTCCTCTTCACCCATCATCTCCGTCGCCAGACGAATACGCGTCAGCGGGGTGCGAAGGTCATGACTGACGCCTGCCATCAGCAGCGTACGGTCGTCCGCCAGCTGCTTCACGCCTGCCGCCATATGGTTAAACGCTCGCGTTACTGAACGCACTTCAGAGGCACCATATTCACGCAGTGGAGGAGGAATAATGCCTTTACCGACCTGCAGCGCCGCGTGCTCCAGGTCGACCAGCGGTCGGTTCTGGATACGGATAAACAGCCACGCGCCGCCTATCGCCAGCAGCATAATGGCCAGGGTGTAGCGGAACAGAGGTGAGAAATCGCCCTGATGGATTTCGGTCAGCGGAACGCGCACCCAGATGTTGGGTGACAGCCAGGTTTTCAGCCAGACGACGGGCGAGCTTTTGTTAACCTCAACGCGCACTTCCGTTGGGCCACCCAGCTGCTGCGCCATCTGCTGGCTGAGGAATTCATAATGCTGCGCCCAGCGCAGGCCTGCGTCTTCCGCCGCCTCATTCGAGTAGAGCGAAATGCCCAGTTCACGGTAGATTTCACGGCGAAATGCCGGGGGAACAACCAGCTGCGTACCGTCCTCCAGCTGCAGCTTATCGGTCATCAGCATACGCACTTCGTAGGCCAGGACCTTATTAAACTGCTGGAGGCTCGGCAGGATCGCAAAGTTCAGCACCACCAGGTAGGTCGTCACCAGGCTGACGAACAGCAGGGTGACGATCAGCAGCAGGGTGCGGGCAAATGAGCTTCGCGGCGAGAAGCGCATTCGCCTCATGCTTTAGAGCCGTCCGGGACAAATACGTAGCCCAGACCCCACACGGTCTGAATATAACGAGGATGCGCCGGATCTTCTTCCACCATGCGACGCAGGCGGGATATCTGCACGTCGATAGAGCGTTCCATTGCGGAGTATTCGCGACCGCGCGCCAGGTTCATCAGCTTATCGCGAGAAAGCGGCTCGCGCGGGTGGCTGACCAGCGCTTTCAGAACGGCAAACTCGCCGCTGGTGAGCGGCATTGGCTCATCTTCACGGAACATTTCGCGGGTGCCGAGGTTCAGCTTGAACTTGCCGAAGGCTATCACCGCTTCTTCCTGAGACGGCGCGCCCGGCAGCTCGTTCGCCTGACGTCGCAGCACGGCGCGAATACGCGCCAGCAGCTCGCGCGGGTTGAACGGTTTTGGAATGTAGTCATCCGCGCCGATTTCGAGGCCCACAATACGGTCAACCTCTTCACCCTTCGCGGTCACCATGATGATTGGCATCGGGTTGCTCTGGCTGCGCAGACGGCGGCAGATAGAAAGCCCGTCTTCACCCGGCAGCATCAGGTCGAGAACCATCAGGTGGAAAGATTCGCGGGTCAGCAGACGGTCCATCTGCTCAGCGTTCGCGACGCTACGAACCTGGAAGCCCTGCTCGGTCAGATAACGCTCAAGCAGCGCGCGCAGGCGCATGTCGTCATCCACGACCAGAATTTTGTAGTTCTCTTGCATTGTGTGTACTCCCAAAGGTTCGGATAGTCTTTGTAACAGCGTATTCTAAAAAAGTGCACGTATTCGACCAGTTAATTCTGGTATAAATTCTAGTCGAAATTGTTACAAAGCATATTTAACAGCAGCTTATCTGTTCATTTCATCACATAAATCATTATTAATCTTGTCTGTTACACTGTGCGCTACGTATTGTGCGCAAAGACAGTTAACCGGCATTAAAGGCTGCATCATGAAAACGCCCCTGATCACCCGCGAAGGGTACGAGAAGCTCAAAAAAGAGATGGATTACCTGTGGCGCGAAGAGCGTCCTGAGGTGACCAAAAAGGTGACCTGGGCGGCCAGCCTGGGCGATCGCAGCGAGAACGCGGACTACCAGTACAATAAAAAGCGGCTGCGCGAAATAGACCGCCGGGTACGCTACCTGACCAAATGTCTTGAGAATCTGAAAATTGTCGATTACTCCCCGCAGCAGGAGGGCAAAGTGTTCTTCGGCGCGTGGGTGGAGATTGAAAACGACGACGGTGACACCCTGCGTTTTCGCATTGTCGGCTACGATGAAATTTTTGGTCGTAAAGATTACATCTCCATCGACTCCCCGATGGCCCGCGCGCTGCTGAAAAAGGAAGTGGGTGACCTGGCCGTCGTTCAGACCCCAGCGGGTGAAGCCAGCTGGTACGTTAATGAGATCGTCTACGTAAAATAGTCCGAGAGCGCCCTCCCCGGCTGGCATTTTGCCGTGTCAGCCCGTATAACTATCCCCTGATTTTTGACCCACAAGATGATAAAGCCATGATGAAAGATTCGCTCTGCCGCATTATTGCGGGTGAACTTCAGGCCAGAGCCGAACAGGTAGAAGCTGCCGTTCGCCTGCTTGATGAAGGGAACACCGTGCCGTTTATTGCACGTTATCGTAAGGAAGTCACAGGCGGTCTGGATGACACGCAGCTGCGTAACCTGGAGACCCGTCTGGGCTATCTGCGCGAGCTGGAAGAACGTCGTCAGGCGATCCTTAAATCCATCGGCGAACAGGGCAAGCTGACCGGCGAACTGGAAAGCGCCATTAACGGCACCCTGAGCAAAACCGAACTCGAAGATCTCTATCTGCCGTACAAACCGAAGCGCCGCACCCGCGGGCAGATTGCGATTGAAGCGGGCCTTGAGCCGCTGGCAGACCTGCTGTGGAACGAGCCTTCTCACGACCCGGAAACCGAAGCGGCCAAATTTATCGACGCCGACAAAGGCGTCGCGGACACCAAGGCTGCTCTGGACGGCGCGCGCTACATTCTGATGGAACGCTTCGCGGAAGACGCCGCCCTGCTGGCCAAAGTGCGTGATTATCTGTGGAAGAACGCCCACATCGTCTCTACCGTCGTCGCGGGCAAAGAGGAAGAAGGCGCGAAGTTCCGCGACTACTTCGATCACCACGAACCGATTTCAACCACTCCTTCTCACCGCGCGCTGGCGATGTTCCGCGGGCGCAACGAAGGCGTGCTCCAGCTCTCCCTGAACGCCGACCCGCAGTTTGACGAGCCGCCCAAAGAGAGCCACTGCGAGCAGATTATCATCGACCATCTCGGCCTGCGCCTGAACAACGCCGCGGCGGACAGCTGGCGCAAAGGCGTGGTGAGCTGGACCTGGCGCATCAAGGTACTGATGCACCTGGAAACCGAGCTGATGGGCACCGTGCGCGAGCGCGCCGAAGATGAAGCGATCAACGTCTTCGCCCGTAACCTGCACGACCTGCTGATGGCTGCCCCTGCGGGCCTGCGCGCCACCATGGGTCTCGATCCGGGCCTGCGTACCGGCGTGAAGGTCGCTGTGGTTGACGGCACCGGCAAGCTGGTCGCCACCGACACCATTTACCCGCATACCGGGCAGGCAGCGAAAGCCGCCGTCGTGGTGGCGGCGCTGTGCGAGAAGTACAACGTGGAGCTAGTTGCCATCGGTAACGGCACCGCATCACGCGAAACCGAGCGTTTCTACCTCGACGTGCAGAAGCAGTTCCCGAAAGTGACGGCACAGAAAGTGATCGTCAGCGAAGCGGGCGCATCGGTCTACTCCGCCTCTGAGCTGGCGGCGCAGGAGTTCCCTGACCTGGACGTTTCCCTGCGCGGTGCGGTCTCCATCGCCCGTCGCCTGCAGGATCCGCTGGCCGAACTCGTGAAGATCGACCCGAAATCCATCGGCGTGGGCCAGTACCAGCACGACGTGAGCCAGACGCAGCTGGCGCGCAAGCTGGACGCGGTCGTGGAAGACTGCGTAAACGCCGTCGGCGTGGATCTGAACACCGCTTCCGTTCCCCTGCTGACCCGCGTGGCGGGCTTAACCCGCATGATGGCGCAAAACATCGTGGCCTGGCGCGATGAGAACGGCCAGTTCCAGAACCGTCAGCAGCTGCTGAAGGTAAGTCGCCTGGGGCCAAAAGCCTTTGAGCAGTGCGCGGGCTTCCTGCGCATTAACCACGGCGATAACCCGCTGGATGCCTCTACCGTTCACCCGGAGGCGTACCCGGTTGTTGAGCGCATCCTGGCCGCGACTCAGCAGGCGCTTAAAGACCTGATGGGCGACAGCAGCGCCCTGCGCAACCTGAAAGCGGTGGACTTCACCGACGACAAATTCGGCGTGCCTACCGTCACCGATATCATCAAAGAGCTGGAAAAACCGGGCCGCGATCCGCGTCCTGAGTTCAAAACGGCGACCTTTGCTGACGGCATCGAGACCATGAACGATCTCCTGCCGGGCATGGTGCTGGAAGGCGCGGTGACCAACGTCACCAACTTCGGCGCGTTTGTGGATATCGGCGTGCATCAGGACGGTCTGGTGCATATCTCTTCCCTTGCCGACAAGTTCGTTGAAGACCCGCACACCGTGGTCAAAGCGGGCGACATCGTGAAGGTGAAGGTGCTGGAAGTGGATCTGCAGCGCAAGCGTATCGCCCTGACCATGCGTCTGGACGAGCAGCCGGGCGACACCAACGCGCGCCGTGGCGGCAACGGCGGAGGCCGCGAGCAGCAGCGTCCGGCCGCGAAAGCCGCAAAACCGCGCGGGCGTGACGCCCAGCCTGCGGGCAACAGCGCGATGATGGACGCGCTGGCGGCGGCGATGGGTAAGAAACGCTGACCTCTCCCCTCACCCCGGCCCTCTCCCCAAAGGGGAGAGGGTTAGGGTGAGGGGAATAAAATCATCTCGAAATATATGAAACCGATTGCACACCCATATTTAAACCGCTATTTATCACTCCATTAACAAATACGCTTTTTATTCCTTCCCGGGTAATTCTGCAAATATTGAGCAAGGTCAATCAGACCGCAAATTAATACGATTAACAACATCCCGTCACATTTTTATTATTGCTGATAAAAACTATTCTCATTATCATCGCAGTGTAGATTATTTAACCTCTCGTGGAATCAGGCATTATGCAATTCACTCCAGACAGTGCATGGAAAATTACCGGTTTTACCCGCGAAATTAGCCCGGCCTATCGGCAGAAGCTGCTGTCACTAGGCATGCTGCCCGGCTCATCATTCCAGGTCGTGCGTGTAGCGCCGCTGGGCGATCCTGTTCATATCGAAACCCGGCGCGTGAATCTGGTTCTGCGCAAAAAAGACCTCGCATTAATTGAAGTTGAATCTTTATCCCGTTAACAAGCCAGCGGTTTCGGTGGGTCTAATACAATGAAAAAATTAACTATTGGCTTAATTGGCAATCCTAATTCCGGCAAGACAACCTTATTTAATCAGTTAACCGGCGCGCGCCAGCGCGTGGGAAATTGGGCAGGCGTAACGGTTGAACGTAAAGAAGGACAGTTCACGACAACGGACAATCAGGTCACCCTGGTTGACCTGCCCGGCACCTATTCCTTAACCACGATTTCATCCCAGACTTCGCTCGATGAGCAAATTGCCTGCCACTATATTCTTGGCGGCGACGCGGATCTGCTGATCAACGTGGTCGACGCCTCTAACCTCGAGCGAAACCTTTACCTGACGCTGCAGCTGCTGGAGCTGGGGATCCCCTGCATCGTGGCGCTCAACATGCTCGACATTGCAGAGAAACAAAAGCTGCGCATTGACGTCGATGCCCTCTCCGCGCGCCTGGGGTGCCCGGTGGTTCCGATGGTCTCGACCCGCGCTCGCGGTATCGACGCCCTGAAGCTGGCGATTGACCGCCACGCGGGAAACCGCGACGTTGAGCTGGTGCACTACGCCCAGCCGCTGCTGCGCGAAGCCGAACTGCTGGCGCAGGAGATGGACAAAAATATGCCTGCGAAACAGCGTCTCTGGCTCGGCCTGCAGATGCTGGAAGGGGATATCTACAGCCGCGCCTATGCCGGACATGCGGCGGATAAGCTGGACGTGGCCCTCGCCCGTCTCAGCGACGAGCTCGACGACCCGGCGCTGCACATCGCCGATGCGCGTTATCAGGCCATTGCGTCAATTTGCGACGTGGTCAGCAACGCGCTTACCGCAGAGCCCAGCCGCTTTACGGCGGCGGTGGATAAAATTGTGCTCAACCGCTTCCTCGGTTTACCCATCTTCCTGCTGGTGATGTACGTGATGTTCCTGCTCGCGATTAACATCGGTGGCGCGCTGCAGCCGATTTTTGACGCGGGTTCCGTCGCGGTCTTCGTACACGGTATTCAGTGGGTCGGTTACACCCTGCACTTCCCGGAATGGCTGACCATCTTCCTTGCCCAGGGGATCGGCGGCGGTATCAACACCGTTCTGCCGCTGGTGCCGCAGATCGGCATGATGTATCTGTTCCTCTCGTTCCTGGAAGATTCCGGCTACATGGCGCGCGCCGCCTTCGTGATGGACCGCCTGATGCAGGCGCTGGGCCTGCCGGGTAAATCCTTCGTCCCGCTGATCGTCGGCTTCGGCTGTAACGTGCCGTCGGTAATGGGCGCGCGTACCCTGGATGCACCGCGTGAACGTCTGATGACCATCATGATGGCGCCATTTATGTCCTGCGGCGCGCGTCTGGCAATCTTTGCCGTCTTCGCGGCGGCCTTCTTTGGCCAGCAGGGCGCGCTGGCGGTCTTCTCGCTGTACGTGCTGGGCATCGTGATGGCGATCCTGACCGGCTTAATGCTCAAGCACACCATCATGCGCGGTGAAGCGTCACCGTTTGTAATGGAGCTGCCGGTCTATCACGTCCCGCATCTGAAAAGCCTGGCGATCCAGACCTGGCAGCGCCTGAAAGGCTTCGTGCTGCGCGCCGGTAAGGTGATTGTTATTGTCAGTATTTTCCTGAGCGCGCTGAACAGCTTTACCCTCACCGGTCAGGCGGCAGATAACATCAACGACTCTGCCCTCGCCTCCGTCAGCCGCGTCATCACGCCGGTCTTCAAACCGATTGGCGTGCAGGAGGATAACTGGCAGGCAACCGTGGGCCTGTTCACCGGTGCGATGGCGAAAGAGGTGGTCGTCGGGACCCTGAACACGCTCTACACCGCAGAGAACATTCAGGAGCAGGAATTTAACCCGGCGGAGTTTCACCTCGGTGACGAACTGCTGGGTGCCCTTGAGGAAACCTGGCAGAGCCTGAAAGACACCTTCAGCCTGAGCGTGCTGGCGAACCCGATTGAGGCCAGCAAAGGCGACGGCGAAATGGCGACCGGAGCCATGGGCGTGATGGGCGAGAAGTTTGGCAGCGCGTCTGCGGCCTACAGCTACCTCATCTTCGTTCTGCTCTATATTCCGTGCATCTCGGTGATGGGGGCGATTGCCCGCGAGTCCAGCCGAGGCTGGATGGGCTTCTCCATCCTGTGGGGGCTGAATATCGCCTACTCGCTGGCGACGCTGTTTTATCAGACCGTTAACTTCAGCCAGCACCCGCGATACAGCCTGGTCAGCATCCTGGCGGTCGTGCTGTTTAACGTGATTGTGATTGGCCTGCTGCGCCGGGCGCGGAGCCGCGTTGATATCAACCTGCTGGCGACGCGTAAAACCCCAACCACCTGCTGCAACAGCCCGGCGGGCGACTGTCACTAAGGGGAAAACATATGGCATCGTTGATTCAGGTTCGTGACCTGCTGGCGCTTCAGGGGCGGATGGAGGCAAAACAGCTCAGCCTCAGCCTGCATACGCCGCAGCCGATGATCGATGCCATGCTGGAGCGCCTGGAAGCGATGGGTAAAGCCGTGCGGATTCAGGAAGAAGCGGAGGGTTGCCTCTCCGGCAGTTGTAAAAGCTGCCCGGAAGGAAAGGCCTGCCTCAGGGAGTGGTGGGCACTGCGCTAACAAAGCCGGGCATTGCTGCCCGGCTTTATCGTATTACTTATAGACGTCCGCGGTAGCGCGTACGTTTTTGGTCTGTTTTTCTGCGCTGGTGATGACGTAGTAGGTGCCGCCCAGCTCATCCGCTTTCTTCGACAGCTCTTTTTTTGCGTCCATCGGCGCGGTGGTGTCAGACGTAGAAATCTCACCAACTTTCGTCAGATTCATGCCGGCAACTTTATCTTTTTCCAGCTCTTTTGCCGCAAAAACGCCAAATGACAGTGACCCAATAACCAGAGAAGTGACAATACCTGTAACAAGTTTCATAGCCTGACTCTCCATAGGATTGTTGTTTTTGATTATCGTAGGCAGAACAACCGCAACGACATCTGGAGTATGGTTGCGGTGTGTAACTTTTTCCAGGCAGGATAGAAAATAATCAGTCTAAACGTTGACTTAACGCAACCAGCGCTGAACAAAATTCCGTCGGATGAGAGATAAACGGGGCATGCGCGGCTTTGGCAATCACCTGTGATTCGCTGTCCGGCCAGAGGGAATCCAGAAGCGGAACCACCTTGCGCGGCACCAGCCCGTCGAGGTAGCCATAGATGCGCAGGTGCGGCATGCTCAGCCCGGCCAGCGGCTCGCGCAGATCAACCGTTTTCAGGATCTCAAGACCGCCGTTAAGCACCTTAACGTCCGGCATCGGCAGGGAAAGTACCACCTGCTTCAGCGCTCTTGCATCCTGGCGCGCGGTTTCGGTGCCCATCGTCTGCAAGGCGAGGAATCGCTCGACGGTCCGCTGGAAATCGTCGCTCAGCTGCTGCTGGAAGCCTGCCAGCACGTCAGGTTTGATGCCGGGCCACGCCTCTTGCGCGCTAAAGCATGGCGACGAGGCCACGGTGACCAGCGCCCTAACGCGCTCGGGCCAGGAGAGCGCAATCTGGCTTGCCACCAGCCCGCCCAGGCTCCAGCCCAGCCAGATGGCATTTTGCGGCGCGGCGTCCGCAACCTGCTGTGCCATCTCATCAAGCGACATCGCGCCAAAGCCGCGGCTGCGACCGTAGCCCGGCAGATCGACCAGATGTAACGTAAATTGCGAGGCAAGTTCCTCACTTATGCAATGCCACACTTCCGCATTCAGGCCCCATCCGTGCAGCAGCACAAGATGGCAATTTCCTGTCCCTACGGTCTGCCACCACAGCGTCTTCATCAGTTACTGTTCTCTTTTTTCACATGGAGGTTGCACATGCTAACAGTGCCTGGCTTGTGCTGGCTATGCAAAATGCCGCTTGCCCTCAGCGCGTGGGGCGTCTGTTCCGTCTGCACGCGCTCGCTGGAAAGGCGTATCACAACCTGCCCGCAATGTGGTTTACCGGCGGCGAACCGCGATTTACCCTGCGGCCGCTGCCTGAAAAAATCCCCGCCGTGGAGCGCGCTGGTGGCCGTGGATGATTATGTTCCGCCGCTGAGCGGGCTTATTCACGCCCTGAAGTTTTCCGGCCAGAGTTCTCTGGCGCAGCCCCTTGCCCGCCTGCTTTTGCTGGCCGTTTTACAGGCGCGACGAACCCGCGCTCTGCCGAAAATCGACATGGTGGTGAATGTCCCCTTATACCGACGCCGGCACTGGCGGCGCGGCTATAATCAAAGCGACCTGCTCTGCCGCCCGCTCGCCCGGTGGCTGGGTTGTCGCTACGATGCCAGCGCGCTTACCCGCGTGCATGCCACCGCCATCCAGCACCAGCTCAACGCCCGGCTTCGCAAAAGAAACCTGAAAAACGCCTTTCGCCTTGAATTACCGGTCCACGGCCTCCATATCGCCATCGTGGATGACGTCGTCACCACAGGCAGTACCGTTGCTGAACTTTCCCGACTGCTTTTGCAAAGCGGCGCCGCGTCGGTTCAGGTATGGTGTCTGTGCCGTACCTTGTAGCCCTTCTTCAATGGGCGTATGATTATACCCAGGTAATTTAGTCAACTATTAGGCCAAAGCTATGATCCGTATTTCCGATTCTGCACAAGCGCACTTTGCCAAACTGCTGGCAAATCAGGAAGAAGGGACGCAGATCCGCGTGTTTGTGATCAATCCAGGCACTCCGAATGCAGAATGTGGTGTCTCTTATTGTCCTCCGGATGCTGTGGAAGCAACTGACACTGCCCTTAAATTTGAACAGCTCACCGCTTACGTCGATGAACTGAGCGCGCCGTATCTTGAAGATGCGGAGATCGACTTCGTCACCGACCAGCTGGGTTCTCAGCTGACTCTGAAAGCGCCAAACGCCAAAATGCGTAAAGTCTCTGACGATGCCCCGCTGATGGAGCGCGTTGAGTATCTGCTGCAGTCCCAGATCAACCCACAGCTGGCTGGCCACGGCGGTCGCGTTTCCCTGATGGAAATCACGGAAGACGGTCTGGCGATCCTGCAGTTCGGCGGCGGCTGTAACGGTTGCTCCATGGTCGACGTGACCCTGAAAGAAGGGATCGAGAAGCAGCTGCTGAACGAGTTCCCGGAACTGAAAGGCGTGCGCGATCTGACAGAGCACCAGCGCGGCGAGCACTCCTACTACTAATTCAGTCTCCGCCCGTATTGCCCGGTGGCGCTACGCGTACCGGGCCTGACTCCCTCGCCTTCCCATCTCGATATGTTGACCTGCGTCTCATAATTCAAATTTTGCCTCACTGGGTGATTCTCAACCACGATATGTTACCCGTATCATTCTCGTGGGCACTCAACACCCTTATAACAGCCGACTAAACTTAACTGTTTCGCTGGCATCAGTATGAGTGCCGTTAACCACTCTGTTCCCAGTTGGGACAATCGGAATTTGTCGTTGAAACAATGACGTTACCCATAACAATTCAAAGGCCAGGTAAATCATGCCATTAGTCATCGTTGCTATCGGTGTTGTGTTATTACTGCTCTTGATGATCCGTTTCAAAATGAACGGATTTATCGCTCTGGTTCTGGTGGCACTTGCAGTCGGTCTGATGCAGGGGATGCCGCTGGTTAAAGTTATCAGCTCTATCAAAGCCGGTGTCGGCGGCACGCTCGGCAGCCTGGCGCTGATCATGGGCTTCGGCGCCATGCTCGGTAAAATGCTGGCGGACTGCGGGGGCGCGCAGCGTATTGCCACCACGCTTATCGAAAAATTTGGTAAGAAGAACATCCAGTGGGCGGTGGTGTTAACCGGTTTTACCGTCGGTTTCGCGCTGTTCTATGAAGTGGGCTTCGTGCTGATGCTGCCGCTGGTGTTCACCATCGCCGCCGCGGCCAACATCCCGCTGCTGTTCGTGGGTGTGCCAATGGCTGCGGCGCTGTCCGTGACCCACGGCTTCCTGCCGCCGCACCCGGGTCCAACCGCCATCGCCACCATCTTCCACGCCGATATGGGTAAAACCCTGCTGTTCGGTACGATTCTGGCGATCCCGACCGTGATTCTGGCAGGCCCGGTGTATGCTCGCTTCCTGAAAGGTATTGATAAGCCTATCCCGGAAGGTCTGTACAGCGCTAAAACCTTCACCGAAGAAGAGATGCCGGGCTTTGGCGTCAGCGTCTGGACCTCACTGGTACCGGTGATCCTGATGGCGATGCGCGCCGTGGCGGAGATGATCCTGCCGAAAGGCCACGCGTTCCTGGCCGTTGCCGAATTCCTCGGCGACCCGGTGATGGCAACGCTGATTGCGGTATTAATTGCGATGTTCACCTTCGGCCTGAACCGCGGCCGCTCCATGGATCAGATCAACGACACGCTGACCTCGTCCATTAAAATCATTGCCATGATGCTGCTGATTATCGGCGGTGGCGGTGCGTTCAAGCAGGTGCTGGTCGACAGCGGCGTGGACAAATACATTGCTTCCATGATGCACGAAACCAACATCTCTCCAATCCTGATGGCGTGGTCTATTGCTGCCGTGCTGCGTATTGCGCTGGGCTCTGCAACCGTTGCGGCAATCACCGCGGGCGGTATCGTTGCGCCGCTGATTGCCACCACGGGCGTCAGCCCTGAGCTGATGGTTATTGCGGTAGGCTCCGGCAGCGTGATTTTCTCTCACGTGAACGATCCGGGCTTCTGGCTGTTCAAGGAGTACTTCAACCTGACCATCGGTGAGACCATCAAGTCCTGGTCGATGCTGGAAACCATTATTTCGGTGTGCGGCCTGGTAGGGTGTCTGCTGCTGAATATGGCAATCTGATGCATTAAGTCGGGTGGCGGCTACGCCTTACCCGACCTACTCGATCCATGTAGACCCGGTAAGCGTAGCGCCGCCGGGCAAGAAAAAACCCGCCGCTGGCGGGTTTTTTTATCATTTCTTCGCGACTGCTTTTCGCCGCTTGTCCAAATCCTTAATCAGCCTGTTCACCCCGTCATCGGCAAACATCGCCTCAAGGGTTGTGGACAGCTTGCGGCGCCAGTTCTTGTACTGATAGCTGGTGCCCGGAACGTTCACCGGCTCCGCCATATCAATCCAGTCTTCCGGCTGCAGGCCGAGCAGCGCGCTGTTGCTGTCGGCAATATAGCGCTGCAGGCCACGGTTGAGCGTTGGAGTCATCGCCATCAGCGACGCCTTATGTCCGGCACGCTTCGGCAGGCAGCCATGCTTGTGCAGCGCATCCAGCAGCCCCTGCTTCGCCAGCTCGCGGTCCTGATACAGTCCGCGCAGAACCTCTTCATCCGGATACAGCCCCAGCGTTTTGCCGAGGGTCAGATCGCCGCTTTCCCAGTAGCCCCTGAGCGTAGGAAGATCGTGCGTCGTCGCGACTGCCATTGACTGTTCAGGGTACGCTTTCGGCGCGCGGAAGGTTTTCTCATGGTCGTTTTCAAAATAGAGCACTTTATAGGAGTAGACGCCGCTGTCGCGGAGCTTGCTGACAATTTCCACCGGCACGGTACCGAGATCTTCACCGATCACCATGCACTGATGACGCTTACTCTCCAGCGCCAGGATCGACAGCAGATCGTCCACCGGATACTGCACGTACGCCCCGTGATCGGCCGTTTCACCGTATGGGATCCACCACAGGCGCAGCACGGACATCACGTGGTCAATGCGCAGCGCCCCGCAGTTCTGCATGTTCGCGCGCAGAAGGTCGATAAACGGCTCGTAGGCCCGCGCCGCCATGACGTGCGGATCCATCGGCGGCAGGCCCCAGTTCTGACCGAGCGGGCCGAGGATATCCGGCGGCGCGCCGACGGAGGCTTTCAGGCAGTAGAGCTCACGGTCACACCAGGTTTCCGCGCCCCCTTCCGCCACGCCCACGGCCAGATCGCGATACAGGCCGATCGGCATCTTATAGCCCTGGCTTACCTGCCAGCAGGCGGCAAACTGGCTGTACGCCAGCCACTGCAGCCACAGGTAGAAGTCCACCTCGTCGGCATGATTTTTACAGAAGGCTTTGACTTCCGGGGTATCCACGGTCTGATACGCTTCCGGCCAGACCGGCCAGCCCCAGCGCATTTCGTCCTCTTTCACCTGATACGCGTGCAGCGCATCAAATGCCGCCTGCCAGTAGAGGCTTTCACCTTCCTGCATTACGAACTGGCGGAAGGCCGCCATCTGCTCGTCGTCGCGCTTCGCAAAGCCTTTCCACGCCAGGCGCAGAGCCGCCATTTTCAGCGCGGTCACGCTGGCATAATCTACCCAGTCCGCATCGCGGGCCTGCTTCAGCAGCTGCTGGGTGGTCTCAAGCTTCCACCAGGCCTGCGCCTCTTTGCTGTTTTTGAAATCGTCTAACGCGTTAACGTCGATGTAAATCACGTTCAGCCAGCGTCGGGAAGACGGGCTGTATGGGCTGGCGCTTTCCGGGTTGGCCGGATAGAGCGCGTGGATCGGGTTGAGGCCGATAAACGCTCCGCCGCGCTCACCAACAGATGCCAGCATCTTTTTCAGATCGCCAAAATCGCCGATGCCCCAGTTGCTGTCGGAACGCAGCGTATAGAGCTGCACGCAGGCGCCCCACAGCTTTTTGCCCTCAAGCAGCGCCTGCGGCTCATAGCAGCGTTTTGGCGCGACGATCACCCGGCAGTGAAAACGCTGTTCGTCCTGGGTGAGCGTCAGGCTGTGATAGCCCTCCGACAGCTTCGCCGGAAGGTTTAACGTTTTGCCGCCGGTGGCGTGGCCCTTGTGCTGATGCCCCTCCTCGGTGGTGAGCAGCCAGCTAAACTCGCCGCGCCCGTCCACCGCCAGAGGCATCTTTTTGCCTGCGGTAAAGACCTTCACGTTTGGCACCGGAGCAACCGACGCTTTCGCGTCGGTTTTGTGCATGGCATCCAGCAAACGTCTTTTGGTGTCCGCACCAATAGACTGCGGTTTGCCGTGCGCATTGATGTAACTGAGGCTAATTCCCGCCGCCTGCGCGGCACTGTCCAGACGTTTACTCTCCATCGCGCTTCCTTAGCGTTTTGCCTGCCAGATACGGGCCTGATAATCACGGATTGAGCGGTCAGAGCTGAACATGCCGCAGCGCGCGGTGTTCAGAATGCACGCCCGGGTCCACGCCTCCTGGTCGCGGTACAGCACGTCGACCTGTTTCTGCGCTTCAACGTAGGCCGTGAAGTCCGCCATGACCAGGTACGGGTCGCCGCCGTGTTTGTCCATGCTGTGCAGCATCTGATCAAACGCGTGCTTGTCGCCGTCGCTGTATTTGCCGCTCTCCAGCTCTTTCAGCACCGCATCCAGCACTTTGTCTTTCTTACGCCATTTCACCGGGTCGTAGCCTTTGGCCTTGATGGCTTTCACTTCTTCAACAGTATGGCCGAAGATAAAGATGTTCTCTTCACCGACCTTCTCGGCGATTTCGACGTTCGCACCGTCCAGCGTGCCGACGGTCAGCGCGCCGTTCAGCGCCAGCTTCATGTTGCCAGTACCGGACGCCTCTTTCCCTGCGGTCGAGATCTGCTCGGAGATATCCGCCGCCGGGATCAGCATTTCAGCCGCCGAGACGCAGTAGTCCGGCAGGAACACCACCTTCAGCTTGTCGCCCACTTTCGGATCGCTGTTGATCGCCGCCGCCACTTTATTGATGGCGAGGATTATGTTTTTCGCCAGGTAGTAGCCCGGCGCCGCTTTCGCACCGAACATGAACACGCGCGGCACGCGGTCTGCCTGCGGGTTCTCGCGGATCTCTTTGTACAGCGCAAGAATGTGCAGCAGGTTCAGGTGCTGACGCTTGTACTCGTGCAGGCGCTTGATCTGAATATCGAAAATGGCATTCGGGTTGATCTCAATCCCGGTACGCATTTTCACGAACTCCGCCAGGCGAACCTTGTTCTCCAGCTTGATCGCGCGGTACTGCTCGCGGAACTTCGCGTCGTCGGCGTATTTTTCAAGGTTAATCAGCTGGTCCAGATCGTTGGCCCACTCTTTCTTCAGGGTCTTGTCCAGCAGGCCGGCCAGCAGCGGGTTGCACTGCTTGATCCAGCGACGCGGCGTAATGCCGTTGGTCACGTTGTGGAATTTGGTCGGCCACAGCTGGTGATATTCCGGGAACAGATCTTTCACCACCAGATCGGAGTGCAGCGCCGCCACGCCGTTAACGGCAAAGCCGCTCACCACGCACATGTTCGCCATGCGCACCTGTTTATCGTGCACCACCGCCAGCTTGGCCCAGACGGCTTTGTCACCCGGCCAGGTTTTCTCCACCAGCGCTTTAAACTGGTCGTTAATCTTGTTGATGATCTGCATGTGGCGCGGCAGCAGCGTTTTCACCAGCTTCTCATCCCAGCACTCGAGCGCTTCCGGCATCAGGGTGTGGTTGGTGTAGGCGAAGGTGCGGCTGGTGATGGCCCAGGCGTTGTCCCAGCTCAGCTGATGCTCGTCGATCAGCACGCGCAGCAGTTCCGGGATGGCAATGGTCGGGTGCGTGTCGTTCAGCTGAATCACTTCGAAATCCGGCAGCTGTGCCAGCTTGCGGCCCGCCAGGTGATGACGACGCAGAATGTCCGCCACGGAGCAGGCGCACTGGAAGTACTGCTGCATCAGACGCAGCTTTTTACCCGCCAGATGGTTGTCGTTCGGGTAGAGGACTTTGGTCAGCTTCTCGGCGTCGATGCCCTGCTGCTCGGCGCGCAGGAAATCGCCGTCGTTGAATTTGGTCAGGTTGAACGGATGCGCGTGCTTCGCCTGCCACAGACGCAGCGGCTGCGCCACGCCGTTACGGTAGCCGAGCACCGGTAGATCCCAGGCTTCACCGGTAATGGTAAACGCCGGTTCCCAGAGCCCCTGCTTCGTCACTTTCCCGCCGATGCCGACCTGCACGTCCAGCTGCGCGTTGTGGCGGAACCACGGGTAGGTATTGCGGTGCCAGTCGTCCGGCGCTTCCATCTGATGGCCGTCGGCAAACGACTGACGGAACAGGCCGTACTGGTAGTTCAGGCCATAGCCAATCGCCGACTGGCCGACCGTTGCCATAGAGTCAAGGAAACAGGCCGCCAGACGGCCCAGACCGCCGTTGCCCAGCGCCGGGTCAATCTCTTCTTCCAGCAGGTCGGTCAGGTTAATGTCGTGCTCTTTCAGCACGTCACCCACCTCCTGATACCAGCCGAGGTTCAGCAGGTTGTTGCCGGTCAGGCGACCAATCAGGAATTCCATCGAGATATAGTTAACGTGACGCTGGCCTTTGACGGGCTTCGCCACGGGCTGAGCATCCAGCTGCTCTGCGAGCGCCCCGCTCACCGCCTGCCACCACTGGTGAGGCGTCATCTCGTTTGCAGCATGAAGGCCAAAACGCTGCCACTGACGCGTCAGGGCAGCCTGGAATTGAGCTTTGTTGAAGGTAGGCTGTGACATAGGGGATCGGCATCCTTTAGAAAGAAAACACAAGTTGGCGCTAGTGTGCCTGGCTCATTTCCCCTCTTCCTCCTCCCGTGGGGGATTAGACAGGGAGGAGTAGCGGGGATGAGCATAAAAGTGTGATCGAGGCCACTCTGAGAGCATAGCCGGAGTGTGCCCGGAAGATAAAAAAGTAACCGGGGAGAATGTCAAAGAAATGAAATGCGGTTTCGGGTGAAATTAATCCGCGCGGAAATGATTGCTTACGGAGAATAATATTTCAGCAATCGGGTCATACCTAAGGAGATTATTAATCCCGCTCAACTTTACCCGCAGTTTATTAAATTTGACGTCATTATACCTTTCTGAAACCAGTTTCAGCCCAGCCGCGCGACAGTCATACAAGCCAGCATTGACGCGGCATCAAAGCCTTTTCAAAAAAGTTCCAGTACTGGCCGGAATGTTTTGTGACAGAGTGCAAATTCAGAGCCACAAAAGCCAGACATAACTTGCAATAGTTCTCTTTCTGACCGACCTTATAGCTATTAATTACGAAGCGCAAAAAAAATAAATTCTCTCGTTCCCCACAGTGAAGTGAAACCTATGTTGATTCCGTCTAAATTAAGTCGCCCGGTTCGTCTTGACCATACAGTGGTCCGCGAGCGTCTGTTGGCTAAACTTTCCGGCGCGCATAATTTCCGACTGGCGCTGGTTACGAGCCCTGCAGGTTATGGAAAAACAACGCTCATTTCACAATGGGCCGCAGGTAAGAGCGATCTTGGCTGGTACTCCCTCGACGAGGGCGATAACCAGCAAGAGCGTTTTGCCAGCTATCTGATTGCCGCTATTCAACAGGCAACCAACGGACACTGCGTCGCCAGCGAGGCAATGGTGCAAAAGCGCCAGTACGCCAGCCTGTCCTCCCTTTTTTCTCAGCTGTTTATCGAACTGGCCGAATGGCATCGCCCGCTGTTCGTGGTGATTGATGACTATCATCTGATCACGAACCCGGTTATCCACGAGTCGATGCGCTTCTTCCTGCGCCATCAGCCGGAAAACCTGACCTTAGTGGTGCTGTCACGCAACCTGCCGCAGCTGGGTATTGCCAACCTTCGCGTGCGCGATCAGCTTCTGGAAGTGGGCAGCCAGCAGCTGGCCTTTACCCACCAGGAAGCAAAACAGTTCTTTGACTGCCGCCTGACCTCGCCGATTGAGGCCGCTGAAAGCAGCCGCCTGTGTGATGACGTCGCGGGCTGGGCCACGGCGCTACAGCTGATTGCCCTCTCTGCCCGGCAAAACAACAGCCCGACGCACCAGTCTGCGCGTCGTCTGGCCGGCATCAACGCCAGCCATCTTTCGGATTACCTGGTGGATGAGGTGCTGAACAGCGTCGATCCCTCCACCCGCAATTTCCTGCTGAAAAGCTCCCTGCTGCGCTCCATGAACGACGCGCTGATTGTGCGCGTAACAGGCTGTGAAAACGGTCAGCTGCAGCTGGAAGAGATTGAACGTCAGGGCCTGTTCCTGACGCGCATGGACGACCCCGGCGAGTGGTTCAGCTACCACCCGCTGTTTGGCAGCTTCCTGCGCCAGCGCTGCCAGTGGGAGCTGGCAACGGAATTACCGGAAATCCACCGCGCCGCCGCCGAAAGCTGGATGGCGCAAGGCTTCCCGAGCGAGGCCATTCACCACGCGCTTGCCGCCGGTGACGCCAGCATGCTGCGTGATATCCTGCTTAACCACGCGTGGGGGCTGTTTAACCACAGTGAACTGACGCTGCTGGAAGAGTCGTTGAAAGCCCTGCCGTGGGAGAGCCTGCTGGAGAACCCGCGTCTGGTGCTGCTCCAGGCCTGGCTGATGCAGAGCCAGCACCGCTACAGCGAAGTGAATACCCTGCTGGCGCGCGCCGAGCAGGAGATGGAAAGCGAAATGGATATCACCCTGCACGGCGAATTTAACGCCCTGCGGGCGCAGGTCGCGATTAACGACGGCGATGCGGATGAAGCGGAACGGCTGGCGATGGTCGCGCTGGACGAGCTGCCGCTGGCGAATTTCTACAGCCGGATTGTGGCCACCTCGGTACACGGCGAAGTGCTGCACTGCAAGGGCGAGCTGACGCGCTCCCTTTCGCTGATGCAGCAAACCGAGCAGATGGCGCGCCGCCATGATGTCTGGCACTACGCCCTGTGGAGCCTGATCCAGCAAAGCGAGATTTTATTCGCACAGGGGTTCCTGCAGGCCGCCTGGGAAAATCAGGAAAAAGCGTTCCAGCTGATTCGTGAGCAGCACCTGGAACAGCTGCCGATGCACGAGTTCCTGTTGCGTATTCGCGCTCAGCTGCTGTGGGCATGGTCGCGCCTGGATGAAGCAGAAAGCTGCGCCCGTCAGGGTGTGAACGTGCTCTCTGGCTTCCAGCCTCAGCAGCAATTGCAGTGTCTGGCCCTGCTGGTGCAGTGCTCGCTGGCGCGCGGCGATCTGGATAATGCCCGCAATCACCTTAACCGTCTGGAAAACCTGCTCGGCAACGGTCAGTATCACAGCGACTGGGTATCGAACGCCGACAAGGTTCGGGTAATTTACTGGCAGATGACGGGGGACAAAAAATCCGCCGCCAACTGGCTGCGCCAGACGCCTAAACCAGAATTTGCCAATAACCACTTCCTGCAAAGCCAGTGGCGCAACATCGCCCGCGTGCAGATCCTGCTGGGTGACTTTGAGCCTGCCGAAATTGTGCTGGAAGAGTTAAACGAAAACGCCCGCAGCCTGCGTCTGATGAGCGATCTGAACCGCAACCTGCTGCTGTTAAACCAGCTTTACTGGCAGGCGGGGCGCAAAAACGACGCCCAGCGCGTGCTGCTGGAAGCCCTGCAGCTGGCGAACCGCACCGGGTTTATTAGCCACTTCGTGATTGAAGGTGAAGTGATGGCGCAGCAGCTGCGCCAGCTGATTCAGCTCAACACGCTGCCGGAGCTGGATCAGCATCGCGCCCAGCGCATCCTGCGCGAGATTAACCAGCATCATCGCCACAAGTTTGCGCATTTCGACGAGAACTTTGTTGAACGCCTGCTGAACCACCCGGAAGTGCCGGAGCTTATCCGCACCAGCCCGCTCACCCAGCGCGAATGGCAGGTGCTGGGGCTGATCTATTCAGGCTACAGCAACGAGCAGATTGCCGGAGAGCTGGCGGTGGCGGCAACCACCATCAAAACGCACATCCGAAATCTGTATCAGAAGCTGGGCGTGGCGCACCGTCAGGACGCGGTGCAGCATGCGCAGCAGCTGTTGAAGATGATGGGGTACGGGGTGTAGATCCCTGCGGTCTGATGCCCTCACCCCGGCCCTCTCCCACAGGGAGAGGGGGAAAGGCTTTTCAACACAACTCTAACTGCACATTATTATCTTTAATCACCTGCATCACGCCCGCCGGCGGCATCACGTCGGTGTAGACCGCATCCACCATGCTGATGCTGCCCATGTTCACCATCGCGTTACGTCCAAACTTCGAATGGTCCACCACCAGCATCACGTGACGTGAGTTCTCAATAATCGCGCGCTTGGTGCGCACCTCGTGGTAATCAAACTCCAGCAGCGAGCCGTCGCTGTCGATGCCGCTGATCCCCAGGATGCCGAAGTCGAGGCGGAACTGAGAGATAAAATCGAGCGTCGCTTCGCCGATGATCCCACCGTCGCGGCTGCGCAGCTCGCCGCCCGCGAGGATGATGCGGAAATCGTCTTTCTGCATCAGGGTGTTGGCGACGTTCAGGTTGTTGGTCACCACGCGCAGGTTCTCGTGATCCAGCAGGGCATGGGCGACGGCTTCCGGCGTGGTGCCAATGTCAATAAACAGCGTTGCCCCGTTCGGGATCTGGCTCGCCACTTTACGCGCAATACGCTCTTTCTCTGCCGTCTGCGTGGCTTTACGGTCGTGCCAGGAGGTGTTGACCGAGCTGGACGGCAGCGCCGCGCCGCCGTGGTGGCGCAAAATACGGTTCTGATCGGCCAGATCGTTCAGGTCACGACGGATGGTTTGCGGGCTGACGGCAAACTGCTCAACCAGCTCTTCGGTGCTGACGTATCCCTGCTTTTTGACCAGTTCGATAATGGCGTCATGACGTTGTGTTTGTTTCATCAATTATCCCTGAGAATTATGTTCGTTTTCGCGCATGGAGCGTGTCGGCAAGCGCCATTGCCAGCCCGACCGCGAGGCCGGTGACGTGTGCACCATTGGCGATAGACATACCAAACAGATCAAACCATCCGGCAATTAGCCATATTAACGCAAAGGCTATTAATCCGCGTTGTAAATAGATGCCGCTTTCCGGGTCGCGCTCCCCGCGAAGCCAGACGTAGCCCATCAGAGCGTAGACGACACCCGACAGCCCGCCGAACCACGGGCCGCTGAATTTATGCTGCACATAGCCGCTCAGCAGGGCGCTAATCACGGTGATGACAATCAGCTTGCCGCTGCCGAGCCGCTTCTCAACGATACCGCCGAGATACCACCACCACAGCAGGTTAAAGAGGATGTGCATCACCGAAAAGTGCATCAGCGCGTGGGTAAAGTAGCGCCAGACGTCAAAATCCAGCGACGGATCGTACGGCCACGCCAGCGCGATCATCACGCTCTGGTCGCCCACCACGTTCATAATAATGAAGACGATAATGCAGGCCGCCATCAGCAGCAGCGTAAACGGGCCCGCGCGCTCGCGAATCGTGGCAAGGAAGGGAAAACGGCTGTAGTGCAGCCCGCTGCCGGTCTGGCCGGATTGCCAGCTCGCCGCCAGATAGCGCGGGTCGCCAGGGTTCTCAAGAAAACGCGCCAGTTCCTCGTTGACCCGCCCAGCCTGGCTCTCATCGGCCAGCCAGACGTCGGTCTGAGTATGCTGCTGAATGGTCAGAATAACGCCCTGCGTCGCCATATAGTCGACAAACGCCTGGGCGACGCGCGGGTTGGTAAAAGAGGTGATCATCAACATGGGCAGCGGTCGCTTATTTCCACACAAAAGGGGACAGTATAGCGGGATTAGCGCTCAAACGCGTATTCCACTTCTGCCGGGAAATGACGATGCCAGGCATCGAAGCCGCCGTCGACGCTGTATACCGCGTCATAGCCTTGCTGAATCAGGTACTGCGCCGCGCCTTTGCTGCTGTTGCCGTGGTAGCACATGACCATGACCGGCGTTTCGAAGTCGTTATCGCGCATAAACGCGCCCAGCGTGTCGTTGGTGAGATGGAACGCGCCCGGCGTGTGGCCCATCGCAAAACTCTGCGGGTCGCGGATGTCCACCAGCACCGCTTTTCCCTGGTGCATCTTCTGGTGGGCTTCTTCTACGTTAATACATTCAAACTGATCCATGGTGTTCTCTTTACAGTGGTCAACGACAAGATTTTACCCCGTAGTGTACGTCCTGGCGGCGGGTAAACGCCATTATGTTATCCATATCACTCTAAATTGTTTTTTTGATGTTACCAAAAGCGCGTTCCTTTGCTATTATGAGCGATATCGAACATTTTTGAGCTTTAACGAAAGTGCATGAGGGTGTTATGGAAACCAAAGATCTGATTGTGATAGGCGGTGGCATCAACGGTGCCGGTATTGCGGTTGATGCCGCAGGACGCGGTTTATCCGTGCTGATGCTGGAAGCTAACGATCTCGCCTGCGCGACGTCGTCCGCCAGCTCCAAGCTGATCCATGGTGGCCTGCGCTACCTGGAACACTACGAATTCCGCCTGGTCAGCGAAGCGCTGGCCGAACGCGAAGTGCTGCTGAAAATGGCTCCGCATCTGGCGATCCCGATGCGCTTCCGCCTGCCCCACCGCCCGCACCTGCGTCCGGCGTGGATGATCCGCATCGGCCTGTTTATGTACGATCACCTGGGTAAACGCACCAGCCTGCCGGGTTCGAACGGTTTGCGTTTTGGCTCAGAATCGGTCCTTAAGCCGGAGATCGTGCGCGGTTTCGAATATTCCGACTGCTGGGTGGACGATGCGCGCCTGGTGCTGGCGAATGCGCAGATGGTCGAGAAGAAAGGCGGCGAGGTGAAAACCCGTACCCGCGCGACCGCCGCCCGTCGTGAAAACGGCCTGTGGATTGTCGAAGCGGAAGACATTGATACCGGCGAAAAATTCAGCTGGAAAGCGCGCGGTCTGGTGAACGCCACCGGCCCGTGGGTGAAGCAGTTCTTCGACGACGGCATGCATCTGCCTTCCCCGTACGGCATCCGCCTGATCAAAGGCAGCCACATTGTGGTGCCGCGCGTGCATACCCAGAAGCAGGCCTACATTCTGCAAAACGAAGATAAACGCATCGTGTTTGTGATCCCGTGGATGGACGAGTTTTCGATCATCGGCACTACCGACGTGGAGTACAAAGGCGATCCGAAAAACGTTGAGATCGACGAGAGCGAAGTGAACTACCTGTTGAAAGTGTATAACGCGCACTTTAAGAAACAGCTGTCACGCGATGACGTGGTCTGGACCTACTCCGGCGTGCGTCCTCTGTGCGATGACGAGTCTGACTCACCGCAGGCCATCACCCGCGACTACACGCTCGATATCCACGACGTAGACGGTCAGGCACCGCTGCTGTCGGTGTTTGGCGGCAAGCTGACCACCTACCGCAAGCTGGCCGAGCACGCGCTGGAAAAACTGGCGCCGTACTATAAAGGTATTGGCCCGGCGTGGACCAAAGAGGCGGTGCTGCCCGGCGGAGATATCGGCGGAAACCGCGACGATTACGCCGCGAAGCTGCGCCGTCGCTTCCCGTTCATTACCGAAGGGATGGCGCGCCACTACGCTCGCACCTACGGCAGCAATACCGAGCTGTTCCTGGGCGACGCGAAATCGCTTGCCGATCTGGGTGAACATTTCGGCCACGAGCTGTACGAGGCCGAGCTGCGCTACCTGGTCGAGCACGAGTGGGTTCGCCGCCTGGAAGATGCCATCTGGCGTCGTACTAAAGAAGGGATGTGGCTTAACGCCGAGCAGCAGTCTCGCGTGGCGCAGTGGCTGCAGCAGCATGCGGGAAAGCGTGAATTGTCGCTGGCGTCGTAAATAAAAAAAGCCGGGTGGCGCCTCCGCCTTACCCGGCCTACTCGATCCCGCAGGCCCGGTAAGCGCAGCGCCACCGGGCTTTGTTTTTACAACCGCACCGGATCAATATGCCAGATGTTCTCGGCATACTCCTTGATGGTCCTGTCAGACGAGAAATACCCCATGTTGGCGATGTTGTGCATCGCCGCGCTGGTCCACTTCTCCTGCTGGCGGTACAGCTCGTCCACTTTATCCTGGCAATCCACGTAGCTGCGATAATCCGCCAGCACCTGGTAGTGGTCGCCAAAGTTAATCAGCGAATCCACCAGATCGCGATAGCGGCCCGGCTCGTCGGGGCTGAACACGCCGGTCGCAATCTGCGTCAGGACCTGACGTAGCTCTTCATCCCCTTCGTAGAACTCACGCGGGGAGTAACCTTTCCTGCGCAGCGCCTCCACTTCTTCAGTGGTATTACCGAAGATAAAGATATTCTCTTCCCCTACGTGCTCCAGAATCTCAACGTTAGCCCCGTCCAGGGTGCCGATGGTCAGCGCGCCGTTAAGGGCAAACTTCATGTTACTGGTGCCGGACGCTTCCGTTCCCGCCGTGGAGATCTGCTCGGAGAGATCTGCCGCCGGGATGATCAGCTGCGCCAGGCTGACGCTGTAGTTCGGGATGAATACCACTTTCAGCTTGTCGCCAATCTCCGGATCCTGGTTCACCACCTTCGCCACGTCGTTAATCAGGTGAATGATGTGCTTCGCCATGTAGTAGGCGGAAGCCGCCTTACCGGCGAAGATCTTCACGCGCGGCACCCACTCTGCGGTCGGATCGGCCTTAATGCGGTTGTAGTGGGTGATCACGTGCAGCACGTTCATCAGCTGACGCTTGTACTCGTGAATGCGTTTGATCTGCACGTCGAACAGCGCTTTCGGGTTTGCCACCACGTTGAGGTGCATCGCCAGCCAGACCGCCAGACGTTTCTTGTTCAGCAGCTTGGCTTCCCGCACGGCCTTGTTCACCGTCGGGAAATCAATATGCTGCTTAAGCTCGCTCAGCTGGCTCAAATCGGTGCGCCAGGTGCGGCCGATATTCTCATCCAGCACGTCGGAGAGCGGCTGGTTGGCCAGTGCCAGCCAGCGGCGCGGCGTGACGCCGTTGGTGACGTTGCAGAAGCGCGTCGGGAAGATCTTCGCGAAGTCAGCGAACAGGGACTGCACCATCAGGTTCGAGTGCAGCTCGGATACCCCGTTGACCTTGTGGCTGATCACCACCGCCAGCCAGGCCATGCGCACGCGACGACCGTTGGATTCATCAATGATTGAGGCACGGCTCAGCAGGCCGGTATCGTTCGGGTACTGCTCCTGCAGCGTCTTGAGGAAGTAGTCGTTGATCTCAAAGATAATCTGCAGGTGGCGCGGCAGAATTTTGCCGAGCATGTCCACCGGCCAGGTCTCCAGCGCTTCGCTCATCAGGGTGTGGTTGGTGTAGGAGAACACCTGGCACGTCACCTCGAACGCGTCGTCCCAGCTGAACTTATGCTCGTCGATCAGCAGGCGCATCAGCTCGGGGATGGAGAGCACCGGGTGGGTGTCGTTGAGGTGAATCGCGGTTTTCTCCGCCAGGTTGGCGTAGGTTTTGTGCAGCTGATGGTGGCGGCTGAGGATGTCCTGAATCGTCGCGGAGACGAGGAAATACTCCTGACGCAGGCGCAGCTCGCGCCCGGAGTAGGTTGAATCGTCCGGGTACAGCACGCGGGAGACGTTCTCGGAGTGGTTTTTATCTTCCACCGCCGCAAAGTAGTCGCCCTGGTTAAATTTACCGAGGTTGATCTCGCTGCTCGCCTGGGCGTTCCACAGGCGCAGCGTGTTGGTCGCATCGGTGTCGTAGCCGGGGATGATCTGGTCATAGGCCACGGCGAGGATCTCTTCGGTTTCCACCCAGCGGGATTTTTTCCCTTCCTGCTGAATACGTCCGCCAAAGCGCACCTTGTAGCGCGTGTTGTGGCGCTTGAATTCCCACGGGTTGCCGTACTCCAGCCAGTAGTCCGGAGACTCTTTCTGACGGCCATCAACGATGTTCTGCTTGAACATGCCGTAGTCGTAGCGAATGCCGTACCCGCGGCCCGGCAGCGCCAGCGTCGCCAGCGAGTCGAGGAAGCAGGCGGCAAGACGCCCCAGCCCCCCGTTGCCCAGCCCCGGGTCGTTCTCTTCGTCAATCAGCTCTTCTAAGTCCAGCCCCATCTCTTCCAGCGCGGTTTTGACGTCGTCGTAGATACCGAGCGACAGCAGCGCGTTGGAGAGGGTGCGGCCAATCAAAAATTCCATCGACAGGTAGTAAACCTGCCGCGTCTCCTGCGAAAGCTGGGCGCGGTTAGAGCGCAGCCAGCGTTCGACCATGCGGTCACGCACCGCAAACAGGGTGGCGTTCAGCCACTCGTGCTTGTTGGCGATGACCGGATCTTTCCCGATGGTGAACATCAGCTTGTAGGCGATCGAGTGCTTTAACGCCTCAACGCTGAGCGTGGGTGAAGAGTAGCTAAATGGAGCGTTCATATCAGTAACTTCGCCTCGTTACATCAAGCGTTGATAGAGATCGCGGTACGACTGCGCCGCAACGTGCCAGCTAAAGTCCATGGACATCGCCTGACGCTGAACGTAACGCCACAGGGATGGACGGGACCACAAGACGAAAGCACGCCGAATCGCCCGAAGCAGCGACCAGGCATTACTGTCTTCAAAGACAAACCCGCTGGCGATACCGTCCGCCAGGTTTTCCAGAGAGCTATCCGACACCGTATCCGCCAGCCCGCCCGTGCGGCGCACCAGCGGCAGCGTGCCGTATTTCAGGCCGTAGAGCTGCGTCAGGCCGCAGGGTTCGAAACGGCTCGGCACCAGAATAACGTCCGCGCCGCCCATGATGCGGTGCGAGAACGCTTCGTGATAGCCAATCTGCACGCCCACCTGCCCCGGATGTTCCGCGGCGGCGGCGAGGAACCCTTCCTGCAGCACCGGGTCGCCCGCGCCGAGCAGCGCCAGCTGCCCGCCCTGCTCCAGTAAACCGGGCAGCGCCTCCAGCACCAGATCCAGCCCCTTCTGGCTGGTCAGGCGGCTGACCACCGCAAACAGCGGCACCTTGTCGTTGACCTTCAGCCCCATCGCAATTTGCAGCTGGCGTTTGTTTTCCGCTTTGTCTTCTACGGAGTCGCGGCCATAGCGCGCGGCCAGCAGGAGATCGGTTTCCGGGCTCCAGATCTGCTCATCCACGCCGTTCAGAATGCCCGACAGGCGGCCTTCACGGTGGCGCTGCTGCAGCAATCCTTCCAGACCGTAGCCAAACTCCGGCTGGGTAATTTCACGCGCGTAGGTGGGGCTCACCGCCGTGATGTGGTCGGCGTAGTACAGCCCGGCCTTCAGGAACGAAATTTGCCCGTTGAACTCCAGCCCGTGCATGTTATAGAACGACCATGGCAGATCGATGTCATTCATATGATGCGCGTAGTACATGCCCTGATACGCCAGGTTGTGGACCGTAAACACCGATTTTGCCGGATGCCCTTTTGCCGCCAGATATGCAGGCGCCAGCCCGGCGTGCCAGTCGTGCGCGTGCACCACATCCGGACGCCAGAACGGATCCAGCCCGACGGCCATCTCCGCCCCCACCCAGCCGAGCAGCGCAAAGCGCAGCACGTTGTCGGTATAGGCGAACAGGTTCGTATCGTGATACGGGCTGCCCGGACGGTCGTACAGGTGCGGCGCGTCGATCAAGTAGATCCCTACGCCGTTGTAATGCCCAAACAGCAGGGTGATGCGTCCGGCAAACGTTTCACGGCGGGTCACGACCTTTGCATCAGGTATGCCGCGCCGGATATCCGGGAAGGCGGGCAGCAGGACTCGGGTATCCACCCCGCCAGCGATTTGCGCCGCGGGTAATGCACCAAGAACATCCGCCAGGCCGCCCGTTTTTAACAACGGGAACATCTCAGAACATACGTGTAAAACCTGCATCATCGCTCCTGTTTGATCTGCAGCTTCCGCAACATTTCCCGTGTGACTAACACGATCCCCTCTTCAGAACGGTAGAAGCGACGCGCGTCTTCTTCAGCGTTTTCACCAATCACCATTCCCTCAGGAATGACGCAGGCGCGGTCGATCACGCAGCGACGCAGACGACACGAGCGCCCTACCCAGACATCCGGCAGCAGAACTGCCGAATCGATATTACAGAATGAGTTTATACGCACGCGCGGGAACAGCACGGACTGCACCACCACCGAACCGGAGATGATGCACCCGCCGGAGACCAGCGAGTTCAGCGTCATGCCGTGGCTGCCGGAGCGGTCCTGAACAAACTTCGCCGGCGGCAGGGATTCCATGTGGGTACGAATCGGCCAGTTCTGGTCGTACATATCCAGCTCAGGCGTCACGGACGCCAGATCGAGGTTGGCTTTCCAGTACGCTTCCAGGGTTCCCACATCGCGCCAGTAAGGCTCCGCATTCGGGTCGGACTGCACGCAGGACAATGGGAAAGGATGTGCATAGGCCATGCCAGCTTTGGTAATTTTCGGGATGATGTCTTTACCGAAGTCGTGGCTGGAGCTTTCGTCTTTGTCGTCTTCTTCCAACAGCTCATAAAGATAATCTGCATCAAAGACATAGATCCCCATGCTGGCGAGCGATTTGGTGTCATCCCCCGGCATGGTTGGCGGGTTCGCCGGTTTTTCAACGAAGTCGATAATCTTGTCGTCCGCATCCACGTGCATCACGCCAAACGCCGTCGCCTCGGCAACGGGCACCGGCAGACACGCCACGGTGCAGCGCGCCCCTTTTTCGACGTGGTCGATCAGCATGTGCGAGTAATCCTGCTTGTAGATGTGGTCACCCGCGAGGATCACGATGTATTCCGCGCTGTAGCGGCGAATGATGTCGAGGTTCTGGGTCACGGCATCCGCCGTGCCGCGGTACCAGTTCTCACCGTGAACGCGCTGCTGCGCCGGGAGCAGATCGACAAACTCGTTCATCTCTTCGCTGAAGAATGACCAGCCGCGCTGGATATGCTGCACCAGGGTGTGCGACTGGTACTGCGTAATGACGCCAATGCGGCGAATGCCCGAGTTCAGGCAGTTTGAGAGCGCAAAGTCGATAATGCGGAACTTACCACCAAAGTGAACGGCCGGCTTGGCGCGCTTGATGGTCAAATCTTTCAGACGGGTACCACGCCCGCCCGCGAGTATCAGGGCAACGGTTTTTAATGGTAGCTGGCGTGCCAACATTAACGGATCGTTCTTCTCTAATCTAACCATGACTAACTCCTTTTTTATCATCTTTGGAATACGCACACTCCGTGCGCAGGCCCGTGCCAGACAGCCATTACTACCGGATTATCCGCTCCGGCAAAGGGGGGAACAGCTCGCCACTCCCCGTCAGGTAAAACAATCTCTGCGACGTCGTCCGTCGCGTTCAGCGTCACCAGCCACTTATCCGAAAGCAGGATTTGCAGGCAGGTGATGCCGTGTTGCCACTCTTGCGCGCTCAACGGCTGCGCGTCTTTATTCAGCCAGCTAACGTTGCCGTCGCCCTCTTCCCACCAGCTGTCGGCGGTAAGGGCGGGGATCTGCTGGCGAAGGTGGATCAGCGCCGCGGTGAAATGGGTCAACCCGCTGTTCGCCTCTCCCCAGTCGAGCCAGGTTAAGGTGTTGTCCTGGCAATAGGCGTTGTTGTTGCCATGCTGGCTGTGGCCGTGCTCGTCGCCCGCCAGCAGCATCGGCGTGCCCTGCGACAGCAAAAGCGTCGTCAGCAGCGCATGAACGCTGGCGCGTCGCCGCTCGATCACATCCAGACTTCCGCCTAACCCTTCTATACCATGATTGAAGCTATGGTTATTGTTAGTGCCATCGCGATTCTCTTCGCCGTTGGCCTCATTGTGTTTCTGATTGAAACAAACGCAGTCGCGCAGCGTAAAACCGTCGTGCGCCGTCACCAGATTGATAGTGGCCGACGGACGTTTTCCGTCGCGCTTAAAGAGATCGCTGGAGGCGGCAAAGCGTCCGGCGAACTCCCCCAGTGACAGATCGCGCGCCAGCCAGAAGCGGCGGATGGCATCGCGGTAGTGGTCGTTCCACTCGGCAAACAGCGGCGGAAAGTTCCCCACCTGATAACCGCCTTCACCGATGTCCCACGGCTCGGCAATAAGCTTCACCTGCGAGAGCACCGGGCAGTTCTTGATTGCCTCAAACAGCGGCGCCTGCTGGCTGAACGCTGGCGTGCGCCCCATCACGGGCGCCAGGTCGAAACGAAAACCGTCCACGTGGAACGTCTCAACCCAGTATTTCAGGCATTCGTACGCGTAATGCGTGACCGCCGGATGACTGAGGTTGAGGGTGTTACCGCAGCCGGTCCAGTTCTCGTAATCGCCATCTTCCCTGATCCAATAATAGCTACGGTTATCGATTCCGCGCTGTGAGAGCGTCGGGCCGTCAAGATCGCTTTCCGCACTGTGGTTCAGCACCACGTCCAGAATGACCTCAATTCCTGCGGCGTGGAGCGCCTTCACCGCGTCGCGAAACTCATCCCGCGCCTTTTCCGAATGTGCGGCATAGCGCGGCTCCAGGGCAAACATCGCCAGCGGGTTGTAGCCCCAGTAGTTGCTCAGCCCCAGGCGCTGCAGGCGCGGCTCGCTGGCGAAATGCGCCACGGGCAGCAGCTCCAGGGCCGTGATGCCCAAATGCTTCAGGTAAGCGACCATGGTCGGATGCCCAAGCGCCTGATAGGTGCCGCGCATCTCTTTGGGGATCGACGGGTGCAGATAGGTCAGCCCTTTGACGTGCGCTTCATAGATGACGGTATTGCCCCACGGCGTGCGCGGCGGGGCATCGTCTTCCCAGTCGTAGAGATCGTGCACCACCGCGCTTTTGGGCGCGACGGGCGCGCTGTCGCGGTGGTCGGGCTCGCCGTAGCCGACGTGGAACAGCGGGTCGTCTTTAAACTCGCCGTCCACGCGGTGCGCGCACGGGTCAATCAGCAGCTTTGCCGGGTTAAACCAGTGCCCCTGCGAAGGCTCCCACGGGCCGTGGACGCGAAAACCGTAGTGCATTCCCGGACGCCCGCCGGACAGGTAACCGTGCCAGATGTCTCCCGTGCGGGACGGTAAATCGTAACGGTGCTCGTTACCCTCCCCGTCAAACACGCAGAGCTCCACCCGCTCCGCGTGAGCAGAAAAGAGCGTGAAGTTCACCCCCTTTCCGTCAAAGCTCGCGCCGAGCGGTTCGGGTTTACCTGCCGTAAGCTGCGTCATTCGCCCTCCCGCATCAGCCAGATGGTGCCAAGCGGCGGTAGCGTCAGGCTCAGGGAGTTTGGCCGCCCGTGGCTTTCAATCGCATCGCTCTGCACCAGCCCGCCGTTACCGGCGTTGCTGCCGTGGTAGTGCATGGAATCGGTATTCAGGATCTCGCACCATTTGCCCGGCTGGTTAATGCCGAAGCGGTAGTGTTCGCGCGGTACCGGCGTGAAGTTGCTGGCGACGATAATCTCGTTGCCCGCTTTATCGCGACGCACAAAGACAAACACCGAGCGCTCGTGGTCGTCCACCACCAGCCACTCAAAGCCGTACGGGTCGAAGTCCAGCTCGTGCAGCGCTTTGTGGTGGCGGTAGGTCAGGTTCAGGTCGCGCACCAGGCGCTGCACGCCGTGGTGCCAGTTGTCGCCGCCTTCCAGCAGATGCCAGTCGAGGCTTGAGTCGTGGTTCCACTCGCGCCCCTGGGCGAACTCATTGCCCATAAACAGCAGCTTTTTGCCCGGGAAGGCAAACATCCAGCCGTAGTAGGCGCGCAGGTTGGCAAACTTCTGCCACGCGTCGCCCGGCATGCGGTCGAGAATGGATTTTTTGCCGTGCACCACTTCATCGTGCGACAGCGGCAGCATGAAGTTTTCGGTGTAGTTGTAGAGCAGCCCGAAGGTGAGCTTATCGTGGTGATACTGACGATAAACCGGGTCGAGCTTCATGTAGTCGAGCGTGTCGTGCATCCAGCCCAGGTTCCACTTATACCAGAACCCCAGACCGCCTGATGACGGAGGGCGGGAGACGCCCGCAAAGTCCGTCGACTCTTCCGCCATGGTCACGGCGCCGTCCACCTGCTCGCCGATAATGCGGTTGGTATTGCGCAGGAACTCAATCGCTTCCAGGTTTTCACGACCGCCATACTCGTTCGGGATCCACTCCCCCTCTTTGCGGCTGTAGTCGCGGTAGATCATCGACGCCACCGCATCCACGCGCAGGGCGTCAATGCCAAACCGTTCTATCCAGTACAGCGCGTTCCCGACCAGGTAGTTGGCGACTTCACGGCGACCGTAGTTGTAGATCAGCGTGTTCCAGTCCTGGTGATAGCCTTCTCGCGGGTCGCTGTGCTCGTACAGCTTCGTGCCGTCGAACTCTGCCAGCGCAAAATCATCCGAAGGGAAATGGCCCGGCACCCAGTCGAGGATCACGTTCAGCCCGGCGGCGTGCGCGGCATCAATGAAATAGCGGAAGTCATCCCGCGTGCCGAAGCGGCGCGTCGGGGCGTACAGCCCGGTGGGCTGATAGCCCCAGCTGCCGTCGAACGGATGCTCGTTAACCGGCAGCAGCTCAAGGTGGGTAAAGCCCATCCATTTGGCGTACGGCACCAGCTGGTCGGCGAGCTCCCGGTAGCTGAGCCAGAAGTTGTTATCGGTGTGGCGGCGCCAGGAGCCGAGATGCACTTCGTAAACGGAGATCGGCGCATCAAAGCGGTTGGCCTGCTTACGCTCCTCCGTCTGGACGACCTTCTCCGGCAGGCCGCAAATCAGCGACGCGGTATCCGGGCGCATCTGCGCTTCGAAGGCATACGGGTCGGCTTTAATGCGCAGCTTGCCGTGCGCGTCGATCATTTCGAATTTGTAGAGCTGGCCATTATGCGCCCCGGGGATAAACAGCTCCCAGATGCCCGTCTCACGGCGCAGGCGCATCGGGTGGCGGCGACCGTCCCAGTAGTTGAACTGCCCAACGACGGAGACGCGCTGGGCGTTAGGCGCCCACACGGCAAACCGCGTACCGGTAATTCCGTCCATGGTATCCGCATGGGCACCCAGCGTTTCATAAGGGCGAAGATGAGTGCCTTCGGAGAGCAGCCAGGCGTCCATCTCTTTCAGCAGAGGGCCGAAGCTGTAGGGATCGTCAATCAGGTTTTGCTGGCCGTGCCAGATAACGGCGAGCTGATAGCGAAAGGGATTTTTACGGCGGGGCATGACGCCCGAGAAGAAGCCGCGCGAGTCGAGGCACTCCAGATTGCCCACCTTGCGGCCGGTTTTGGGCTCAATGACCCAGACTTCGGTGGCATCCGGTAACAACGCCCGGACTTCCAGCCCGGCCTCCGTACGGTGCATCCCTAGCACAGAAAAGGGGTCGGCAAAATGACCCGCAATAAGCGCATTAATCACGTCTCTCGAAATACGATCGGACATGGTATTCATCCTGTTTTTTTATGTCGCCCTTTTTACGCGCTCCGGGACGACTTTTAATGTGACCTAAACGGTGCAGTTAATCCTCTCTGCTCCGCCCTACCCTCAGGTGAGAAATAAATCTTCCTTAAAGCATAGCCAACGTCGTGGTTCCTCCTGATAAAAAATAAGACATCTGCGTTTTACTCCATGTAGTACGCAAAAAAAGGGGGTGACAATCACCCCCCGTGTTTAACAAATTATTACGCCAGCTGGCGCAGCATGCGGCGCAGCGGTTCGGCGGCACCCCACAGGAGCTGGTCGCCGACGGTGAACGCGGAGAGGTACTCCGGCCCCATGTTCAGCTTGCGCAGACGGCCAACCGGCGTGGTCAGCGTGCCGGTAACGGCAGCCGGGGTCAGTTCACGCATGGTGATATCGCGATCGTTTGGCACCACTTTCGCCCACGGGTTGTGCGCGGCCAGCAGCTCTTCCACGGTCGGAATAGACACATCTTTTTTCAGTTTAATGGTGAAGGCCTGGCTGTGGCAGCGCAACGCGCCGATACGCACGCACAGACCGTCAACCGGGATCGCCGACGCGGTATTAAGAATTTTGTTAGTCTCGGCCTGGCCTTTCCACTCTTCGCGGGTCTGGCCGTTGTCCAGCTGTTTGTCGATCCATGGGATCAGGCCACCGGCCAGCGGTACGCCGAAGTTGTCCACCGGCAGCTCGCCGCTGCGGGTCAGCTCGGTGACTTTACGCTCGATATCGAGAATAGCGGACGCCGGGTTTGCCAGCTCGGCCGCAACGCTGTGGTGCAGCTGGCCCATCTGGGTCAGCAGCTCGCGCATGTGACGCGCGCCGCCGCCGGACGCGGCCTGGTAGGTCGCCACGGAGACCCACTCCACCAGATCCTGCGCGAACAGGCCGCCGAGGGACATAAGCATCAGGCTGACGGTGCAGTTACCGCCAACAAAGGTTTTCACGCCGTTGTTCAGGCCGTCGGTGATGACGCCCTGGTTAACCGGGTCGAGAATAATGATGGCATCGTCTTTCATGCGCAGCGAAGAAGCCGCGTCAATCCAGTAGCCCTGCCAGCCGCTTTCACGCAGCTTTGGATAGATTTCGTTGGTATAATCGCCGCCCTGGCAGGTCACAATAATATCAAGTGCCTTCAACGCCTCCAGATCGTAAGCATCCTGCAACGTGCCTGTGGTACCACCAAAGGACGGAGCAGCCTGGCCGAGCTGGGAAGTGGAGAAGAAGACCGGGCGGATAGCGTCGAAATCGCGCTCTTCAACCATGCGTTGCATGAGTACAGAGCCGACCATACCGCGCCAGCCGATAAAACCAACGTTTTTCATAGCATTTTTTTCCTGCTGAGGGTGTGTGCTGATTGTGCAAGCCAGTATTGAACTGGGATATGCTTCACATTACAAAATGCTGCCAAAGTCGCAAGCGAAATTAATCGATGATTGCCCGGCAATCAGAAATACAGCTAATTATCATAATAACCATAGAGAGTTTCAGGGATAATTTACATGAGTGAAATCATTTCAGCAGCGGTTTTATTGATCCTGATAATGGATCCACTGGGTAACCTGCCAATCTTCATGTCGGTGCTAAAACACACCGAGCCGAAGCGTCGCCGGGCGATCATGATCCGCGAGCTGCTTATTGCCCTGCTGGTGATGTTTATCTTCCTGTTTGCCGGTGAAAAAATTCTCGCCTTCCTGAACCTGCGCGCCGAAACGGTTTCGATTTCCGGCGGGATTATTCTGTTCCTGATCGCCATTAAGATGATCTTCCCGAGCGCGGAAGGCAGCAGCAGCGGCCTGCCCGCGGGTGAAGAGCCGTTTATTGTACCGCTGGCGATCCCACTCGTCGCCGGGCCGACGATTCTGGCGACGCTGATGCTGCTGTCGCATCAGTATCCGAACCAGATGAGCCATCTGGTGATTGCCCTGCTGATCGCCTGGGGCGGGACGTTTATCATCCTGCTGCAGTCGTCGCTGTTCCTGCGCCTGCTGGGTGAGAAAGGGGTAAACGCGCTGGAGCGTCTGATGGGGCTGATTCTGGTAATGATGGCAACGCAGATGTTCCTGGACGGGATCCGGGCGTGGATGAAAGGCTAGCAAGGTAAAAGCAAATTGGCCACTGCATGGCCAATTTTAGTGTTTGCACCCTCTCCCCGTGGGAGAGGGCCGGGGTGAGGGCATCAGGCCGCAGAGGACTGCCCACCTACCCCTTACGAATCAAATACCGATACGGCAGCGCCTCGGTCTGCTGCGCCACCAGCTCATGCTCCATAAAGGTACAAAAACCGGGAATATCGCGCGTGGTGGCCGGATCGTCGGCAATAATCAGCAGCGTTTCACCGGTCTGCATGTTACGCACGGTCTTACGTACCATCATTACCGGCTCCGGGCAGCGAAGGCCCTGGGCATCGAGGGTGTGGTCTGGGCTGGAAAACAGGTCGGTCATGATCTTCTCGGTCAGGTAAAAACGGCTGTAGTTTACGCCCCGGCGCGGGCAATGCAAACCAGGTTAACGATTGCGCAAAAACTAACCATTGCAATGTCCAGCCAAAGCAGTATCATGCTGCGGTTTTTATTGGGTTCCCTCACCCCAACGTATAAAAAGGTCACAATATGACGCAGTTCTCTGAATCACAGCGCGTAAAAGCGTTGTTCTGGCTTTCGCTTTTCCATTTGCTGGTGATCACCTCCAGCAACTATCTGGTGCAGCTCCCTATCTCCATTTTTGGTTTTCATACCACCTGGGGCGCGTTCAGCTTTCCGTTTATTTTCCTCGCCACCGATCTGACCGTGCGTATCTTTGGCGCACCGCTGGCGCGCCGCATTATCTTCGCGGTCATGCTTCCGGCGCTGTTCATCTCGTACGTGATCTCCTCCCTGTTTTACATGGGAAGCTGGCAGGGCTTTGAGGCGCTAACCCACTTCAACCTGTTTGTCGCCCGTATCGCCGCGGCAAGCTTTATGGCCTACGCGCTGGGGCAGATCCTCGACGTGCACGTGTTTAACCGCCTGCGTCAGAATCACCGCTGGTGGATGGCGCCGACCGCGTCCACGCTGTTCGGCAACGTGAGCGATACCCTGGCCTTCTTCTTCATCGCCTTCTGGCGCAGCCCGGATGCCTTTATGGCCGAGCACTGGATGGAGATCGCGCTGGTGGACTACTGCTTCAAGGTGCTCATCAGCATTGTCTTCTTCCTGCCGATGTACGGCGTGCTGCTGAATATGCTGCTGAAAAGGCTGGCAGATAAATCTGAAATCACCGCATTGCAGGCTGGTTAAGGGTTCGCTTTATCAGTTGTGATAAGATGGGTGAATGAGCCGCTATGGCCGTTTATCGAAAGGAAGAAGTCAATGCGCAATCTGGTTAAATATGTCGGGATTGGCCTGCTGGTTGTGGGTCTTGCAGCCTGTGATAACAGCGACACGAAAACGCCTGCTCAGGGCGCATCCGCAGAGAGCAACGCGACCGGTCAGCCGGTGAATCTGATGGATGGCAAACTCAGTTTCTCTCTGCCAGCCGATATGACTGATCAGAGCGGCAAGCTGGGCACCCAGGCGAATAATATGCACGTTTACTCCGACGCAACCGGCCAGAAAGCGGTCATTGTGATTGTGGGCGACGACACCAGCGAAGACCTGGCCGTCCTGTCTAAACGTCTGGAAGACCAGCAGCGCGGCCGCGATCCGCAGCTGCAGGTGGTGACCAATAAATCCATCGAGCTGAAAGGCCACAAGCTGCAGCAGCTGGACAGCATCATCTCCGCAAAAGGCCAGACCGCCTGGTCTTCTGTGGTGCTGGGCAAGGTTGATAACAAACTGCTGACCCTGCAGATCACCCTGCCAGCGGAAGATCAGCAGAAAGCGCAGACGGCTGCTGAAAACATCATTAACACCATCGTGATCCAGTAACCCTTCACGACGATGACGTGGCCTCCGGTGCCTGCACCGGGGGCCATTTTTTTAGCCGCCACGTCAGCAGCAGGGCAATTATCACCAGACCCGCCGCGGCAAGGTAGATCACCGGTACCCCCGCCCAGGCCATTACCAGCCCCGCCAGCGGCCCGGTAATGCCTAAAGACATATCCATAAATACCGTATAGGTCGCCAGCGCCGCCCCCTGGTTCTGCTGCGGCACGGCTTTCACCGCCACCACGCCCAGCGCCGGGAAGACCAGCGAGAAACCGGCCCCTGCGAGGAAGACGCCAATTTTCGCCATCCAGGGCGCGCTGGCGATGCCGGTTAACAGCAGCCCGACAATCTCAACCGCAAAGCAGATCATCGCCACGTTCAGCCCGCCCAGACGGTTGATACCGTTCGGGAAAAGCAGGCGTGCGCCTACGAACGCTCCGCTAAAGAGGGTTAACGCAAAGGCCGCGCCCTCCCAGCCTTTGGCGTCATAAAACAGGGTAATGAAGGTCGCAATCACGCCGAAGCCTGTGGTCGCCAGAGCCAGCGCCATGCCGTACGGCCAGACGCGCCCCAGCACGGCCCGAAACGGCAGCGGCTTGCCCTTGCTGGCCTTCACCTTCGGGCGCGGCAGCGCAAACAGTATCGCCACAAGCGCGACCGCCATAATGGTGAGCGACAGTCCATACAGCCCGCCGAAGGCATAGCAGGCCACGCCAAGCGGCGCGCCGAGCGCCATCGCCCCGTAGGTGACAATCCCGTTCCAGGAGATCACCCGGCCAATGTGCGGCGCACCGACAACCCCCACGCCCCAAAGCGTTGAGCCGGTTCCTGCCAGGCTTTGCCCAATCCCGAGAATAACGCGGCCCAGGCACAGCAGCGCCAGGCTGACCAGCGGCCAGGCGCCGGTAGCTGCGGCCAGCAGGTAGCTCAGGCCGCTCAGGAAACAGCCGCACAATCCCACCACCACGATGCTTTTAGGGCCGAACAGGTCGGCGTAGCGCCCGGCGTGCGGGCGGCTGAGGAGCGTGGCGAAATACTGCAGGCTGATGACCAACCCCGCCCAGAACGCGCTAAAACCCATCACGTCATGGACGTAGCCCGGCAGCACCGCCAGCGGCAGGCCGATCGTCAGGTAGCTGGCAAAGTTGAAAATAACGACGGAAACAATACGCAGATTGAGGCGCAATCCGCTCAGCGCCGGTTCGGCGTCAGGTTCGGGCATGGGGTTCTACCTGAATTTTTTGCAACAGTGTTTCACTATTACCACGGCGCAATAAGAAAATCAGCCCCGACTTTCAGATTATCGGTGCCAGACGAAGCGGCCCCCAGGCACTACACTTAACGGGTCATCATATTAAGGAACGCGCATGTTAGCTCCCCAGCCCGATAAAGCAGGGCTCCACATCTTATTAAAACTCGCCTGTCTGGTGGTTATCCTTGCGGGCATTCATGCTGCCGCTGACATTATCGTCCAGCTCCTGCTGGCGCTCTTTTTTGCCATTGTCCTCAATCCGCTGGTGACCTGGTTTTTACGCCGGGGCGTGAGCCGCCCGGTGGCCATCACCATCGTGGTTATTGTGATGCTGATTGGCCTGACGGCGCTCTTCGGCGTACTGGCGGCATCGCTGAGCGAATTCTCCACCATGCTGCCGCAGTACAATAAAGAGCTGACGCGTAAGATCGTCGCGCTGCAGGAGATGATGCCCTTTCTTAACTTGCATATTTCGCCAGAACGGATGCTGCGCAGGATGGATTCCGAGAAGGTCATGACCTACGCCACCACGCTGATGACCGGTTTGTCCGGCGCGATGGCCAGCATTTTGCTGCTGGTCATGACGGTGGTGTTTATGCTGTTCGAAGTGCGCCATGTTCCATATAAGCTGCGCTTTGCTTTAAATAACCCGCAAATACACATTGCCGGCCTGCACCGCGCCTTAAAGGGCGTCTCCAAATATCTGGCGCTGAAAACGCTGCTGAGCGTCTGGACCGGGATTATCGTCTGGCTGGGGCTGATGCTGATGGACGTCCAGTTCGCGCTGATGTGGGGGGTGCTGGCGTTTCTGCTGAACTACGTGCCGAATATCGGCGCGGTGCTTTCCGCCGTGCCGCCGATGATCCAGGCGTTTCTGTTTAACGGTTTCTACGAATGCATGCTGGTCGGGGCGCTGTTCCTCGTCGTGCATATGGTGCTGGGCAACATTCTTGAACCGCGCATGATGGGGCACCGGCTGGGCATGTCGACGCTGGTGGTGTTCTTATCCTTGCTGATTTGGGGATGGCTGCTGGGCCCGGTCGGCATGCTGCTCTCGGTCCCGCTGACCAGCGTATGTAAAATCTGGATGGAAACCACCAAAGGGGGCAGCAAGCTGGCGATCCTGCTTGGGCCGGGGCGGCCGAAAAGCCGGTTGCCGGGGTAACGTATCCGTCTGTGTAAGCTGGTTTATACCGTCAAATACCGCGACGCTCACCGTCGCGGTATTTTTATTTGCGTTAAGGCTTATTCATTCCGTTTTTTATCAACTCGCCCAGATTTCGCTTAAATGCAACAAGCCCCTTAAAGCAAATTAAAAAAAACGGAATGATTAATTATTTTGCGTGATATTATACCCCGCCTTAGCGACGACGTAATGTAAACATTAATATTGATTAAACACACACCTGACTTAATCCATAAGCCTGGTGATGCTTGTTTGTAAAAAAGACTACCTTTAATTGTTATTATTGATATGGAGTTGTTGATGAAAAAGATCGTTAAATGGTGCGCTGCTGCCGTATTCGTTGGCGCACTGGCTGGCTGTGCGCGTACCGCCCCTATCGCTCAGGTTCACTCTGTCGTGGGCGCGGGTCATACTGCCGATCAGGTGAAAACCGCCATTTTGAAAGCAGGCCAGAAGCGTGACTGGATCATGACGGAAGCGGGCCCGGGCGTTATTAAGGGGCGTCTGCAGGCACGCGATCACTCGGTCCAGGTGCGTATTCCCTACTCTGCGACAAGCTATTCAATTAATTACGAAAGCAGCCTGAACCTGAAAGCGGCAGACGGTAAAATTCACAAAAATTATAACCGTTGGGTGAACAACCTCGACCACGATATTCAGCTGAACCTCTCTGCGGGCGCCGCGCTGTAATATTTTTCTAAAGTCGGGCCGGACATGGCCCGATAACCTCATTTCTTGCCCTGAAAGGTTACGCAACAATGTACGAAAAGGACACGCTCAGCGCGCTGGATGCCATTACCGAAGCGCAACGCATCGCTTTTGCGCCGATGTTATTTCAGACCGCGCTTTGTCTGCGTAACTCGGGCGTTCTCGCCTGGCTCGATAAACAGGGTAATAAGGGGGCGAGCCTCGACGAAATAACCGAAAACAGTACCCTGAGCAGTTATGCCGTCAGCGTATTGTTAGACATGGGATTAAGCGGGCGGATAATTACTTATAAAGAAGGTCGTTATTTCCTGGCGAAAGTGGGCCATTTCTTACTCCACGATCCCATGACCCGCGTTAATATGGATTTCACGCAGGACGTCTGTTACCAGGGGTTATTTCACCTGGCCGACGCCCTGCAGAAAGGAAAACCGGCTGGATTATCCGTGTTTGGCGACTGGCCAACCATCTATCCGGCCTTATCCCAGCTTCCTGCCCCGGCAAAAGAGAGCTGGTTTGCCTTCGATCATTACTATTCTGACGCCGCTTTTGACGCTGCGCTGCCATATATATTCGCAAGCTCGCCGACAAAATTGTACGATGTGGGCGGAAATACGGGTAAATGGTCGTTACGCTGCTGCCGCTATGACGACAATGTTGCCGTGACGATCCTCGATCTCCCGCAGCAGATAGCGCTGGCGCAGGAAAACATCGAAAAAGCAGGTTTTTCTCATCGTATTGGATTCCATGCTGTCGATATGCTTAGTCCGTCGGCATTGCCGGGAGATGCCGACGTCTGGTGGATGAGCCAGTTCCTGGACTGTTTCTCTCCGGATCAGATTGTCGCCATGCTGACGCGCGTCGCAGAGGTCATGAAGCCAGGCGCACGGTTGTGCATTATGGAGCTTTTCTGGGATGCCCAGAAATATGAAGCGGCGGCCTTCAGCCTGAATGCCACCTCGCTCTATTTCACCTGTATGGCGAACGGCAATAGCCGGTTTTACAGCGTAGAGAAGTTTTATCACTACCTGGAAAGGGCGGGCTTCAGCATAGAGCAGCGGCTGGATAACCTTGGGGTAGGTCATACCCTGTTAATTTGCACCAAACGTGAACAATAGCGCAGCCTGGCTGCCCGGGTGGCCCAGCCTGCCCTTTGAATACGGTATTCCGCGGACGCGCGTAGATGAAATTTTCACTGAACATTATTGACTGGCAGGCAAGAGCGCCAGGACTAAGCGATGCCGCAGAGTGGCAGGCGTGGTCGCGCCTGCAGTCGACCATCGACCCAACGGCTCCTCTGCCCCGGCTGACCGCGTTACCCATGATGACCGCGCGCCGCCTTAACTCAGGCAGTAAGCTGGCGGTAGATATTGGTCTTGCCATGCTGCAAAGCCACGCCGTTGATGCCGTCGTCTACTCCAGCCGCCACGGCGAGCTGGAGCGCAATTACCGTATTCTGCACACGCTGGCGACCGGGCAGGCCGTCTCGCCTACCGACTTCGCCATGTCCGTGCACAATTCCGCGGTGGGCAATCTCACGATCGCCGCTCGCCAGCCTGTTGTCTCGTCGTCCATTTCCGCCGGGCTGGACACCTTCCAGCAGGCCCTGTGTGAAGTGCTGAGCCTTCTGCACGCGGGCTACTCCCGCGTCCTGCTGGTGGATTTTGACGGCGCGCTGCCGGAATTTTACCATCCGGCGCTACCGCCTCAGATGCCCACCTGGCCGTACGCGGTGGCGCTGGTGATTGAATCCGGCAACGGATTGCAGTGCGAAACCCGCAGCGGCAGCACGGGCGAGGAGCCCGCCCTGCCGCAAAGCCTGATGTTCCTGCAAAGCTATCTCAGCGAGGAGCGGCAGTTTGTAGTGCCCGGCGAACGCCTGCTGTGGCAGTGGGCGCGCCAATGAACCGCCTGGCCGCCCGGATCAATTGGTTATGGCGTCTGGTCATGACCGGATTCTGCTTCGTGCTGTTTGGCGCGGGCGGCCTGCTGCTGTCGCTGGTCTGGTTCAACCTGCTGCTGATTGTTCAGCGCGATCGCGCCAAACGCCGTCGCCTGGCGCGCCGCAGCATTGCGGCCAGCTTCCGCTTCTTCTTAACCGTTGCCCGCGGCACCGGGGTGCTGGACTATCGCATTCACAATCTTGACGCCCTGCGCGGCGATCGGGGCTGTCTGGTGGTGGCTAACCACCCCACGTTAATTGACTACGTGATTCTGGCGTCGGTGATGCCCGAAACCGACTGTCTGGTGAAAAGCGCGCTGCTGCGCAACCCCTTTGTCAGCGGCGTTATCCGCGCGGCGGATTATCTGATTAACAGCGAAGCCGAGCCCCTGCTCGCCGCCAGCCAGCAGCGTCTGGCCCAGGGCGACACGCTGTTGATCTTCCCGGAAGGCACGCGTACCCGGCCAGGCGAGGCTATCGCCCTCCAGCGCGGCGCGGCAAATATTGCCGTGCGCTGCCGCAGCGATCTGCGGATCGTACTCATCCACTGCAGCGAGCACCTGCTGGATAAAAAAAGCCGCTGGTATGATGTACCGCCCGCAAAACCCGTCTTTACCGTCGATGTGCGCGACCGCGTGAACATCGACGAATTTTACGATGCAAGGCAACAAGAACCGGCACTGGCGGCAAGGCAGTTAAACCGGCACCTGCAGCATCGATTAACATCAGGCCTTCAATCTTTGTCAGGAATTAATGATGCAAGCGCTTTATCTTGAAATTAAGAATCTCATTATCACCACGCTGAATCTGGACGAGCTTACCGCAGAGGATATTGATACCGATGCCGCGCTGTTTGGCGACGGGCTGGGTCTCGACTCTATCGACGCGCTGGAGCTGGGTCTGGCGGTGAAAAACCAGTATGGTGTGGTGCTTTCTGCCGAAAGCGAAGAGATGCGCCAGCACTTCTTTTCCGTCGCCACCCTGGCGTCCTTTATCCACGCCCAACGCGCCTGAGATGTGAACTATGACTGAACAAGAAACCATTTATCAGGAAGTCTGCGGCCTTCTGACCAAGCTCTTTGAAATCGACCCGCAGGACATTACCCCCGAAGCCCGTCTTTACGAAGACCTGGAGCTGGACAGCATTGACGCGGTGGACATGATTGTCCATCTGCAGAAGAAAACCGGTAAGAAAATCAAGCCGGAAACCTTCAAATCGGTTCGTACCGTTCAGGATGTGGTAGACGCCGTCGAACAGCTGCTGCGCGAAGAGTAAGACACCGTGCGTGGTGGACGGACGTTCCCGGTCATCCAACTCCTGACGGGGCTGATGCTGCTGGCGTGGCCCTTCCTGATTGGATTTGGGCTGACGCATAACAGCCTGCCGTGGCTGCTGCCCGTGATGGCGCTACTGTTGCTGCTGCGGCTGCGTCAGGCGCGGCGGAACACCGGCCCGATGCGGTATGTGGTGCAATGCGTGGCGCTGGCGGGGATCGCGCTCTGCGCGGCAAGCTACCTGCTGAAAACCCACCAGTGGCTGCTGTTCTACCCTGTGGTCGTTAATCTTGTGATGCTGGCCGTGTTCGGCGGTTCGCTGTGGACAGCGATGCCGCTGGTCGAACGCCTGGCGCGCCTGCGTGAGCCTAATTTGCCCCCGGAGGGCGTGCGCTATACCCGCAGGGTGACCCTCGTCTGGTGCGGCTTTTTCATCGGCAACGGGGCGATGGCGCTGTATACCGTCCTGCACGGCGACATGCATCTGTGGACGCTGTGGAACGGCATGGTGGCCTACATCCTGATGGGGACGCTGATGGCGACGGAGTGGCTGGTGCGTCAGCGGGTGATAAAAAAAGAGATGCAGAATGACTAACCCCCTTCCGCTGGGCCAGTGGTTAAACGCGCCCCGCCCAGACGACACGCCCGTCGCCTGGCTTGACGATCGTACCTGGACGCTGGGCCAGCTGCGCCACGACGTGACGCTACTGGTCGACACCCTGCGTCAGCAGGAAGGCGAGCGCTGGGCGCTGTGCTTTGAAAACAGCTACCTGTTTATCGTTGCGCTGCTGGCCTCGCTGCATGCCGGTAAAACGCCGGTCATTCCCGGCCATAGCCGCGTTTCGCTGCTTGAGGAGCAGCAGTATCTGTTTAGCGGCGTCCTGAGCGATCGGCACCTCGATATTGACGGGAAGCTGATTGTGGTGGCCTCCCGCCACCAGACGATCGCCCGCTGGGCTCCCCTGCCGGAGATTGACGAGAACCGCTTCGTAGAGCTGTTCACCTCCGGCTCCACGGGAACGCCGCGCCGGGTGGTTAAGCACATCGTCAGCCTGGATCGCGAAGCCCGTCTGCTGGCTGACCGCTTCGGCGCGCGCCTGGCCGGCTGTAGCGTTGTGGCCTCCGTCGTCCCGCAGCATCTCTATGGCCTGACATTTCGCATCGTATTGCCGATGGCGATGGGCCTGCCGCTGCATGCCGCGATGCTCTACTACGCAGAGCAGCTGGCCGCCCTTCCTCATGACAGGCATTACCTGTTCATCAGCAGCCCGGCGTTCCTGAAGCGCCTCGATACCGAGCTGGCCGCGCCGCCCGTCAGGGTGCTGATTTCCGCGGGCGGAATGCTGCCCTGGCGTGACGTCTCCACCACGGTTGGCTGGCTTCACATCTGGCCGGACGAAATTTATGGCAGCACCGAAACCGGGATCCTCGCCTGGCGCCATCGAGTGGAAGATAACCTGCCGTGGCTGCCCTTCCCCGGCGTAAGCTTCTGTCAGGAAGGTGAAGCCTGCCGCGTCACGTCGCCGCTGATCCACGAGCCAGAGGGACTTCAGCTCGACGATATCCTCCACTTCGACAGCGCGGGGCTTTTCAGCATTGCCGGTCGCCGCGGGCGGGTGGTTAAAATTGAAGAAAAACGCATCTCGCTTAACGAAATAGAACGTCGCCTGCTGGAGCTCGACGGCGTTTGCGAGGCGGCGGCGCTGCCGGTTACGCGCGGGGGCCGCCAGGGCATTGGCGCACTGCTGGTGCTGGATGAGGCGGTTCGTCAGCGCGGGTATATGCAGGATAAAAAAGCGCAGGAGTTTGCCTGGCGTCGCGCCCTGCTGCCGTGGCTTGAGCCGGTCGCGGTGCCGCGCTACTGGCGCGTTGTTGATGAGATGCCGGTAAACAGTATGAACAAGCGTGTCTATGCGCAGTTAGAGGAGTTATTTCATGAAAATTCATGAAATCGAGCGCCATCAGGCACAGCCGGAGAAGCTGGAGATCGTGTTGCATCTCGACGCCTCTCTGTTCTGGTTTCAGGGCCATTTTGCCGTACAGCCGCTGCTGCCCGGCGTTGCGCAGCTTGACTGGGTGATGCACTACGCCACGACGCTACTGGCACCGGGCTACCGCTTTCACAGCATTCAAAACGTGAAGTTCCAGGCCCCTCTGCTGCCGGAAACCACGGTGACGCTGGTGCTTGAGTGGCATGCCGGGCGCAAAATGCTGACCTTCAGCTACCTGCGTCATGACGGGGCTGAACGCCATACCGCCAGCAGCGGGAAAATTCGTCTATGTCAGTAACCTTCCGCCCCTGCGTGCTGATCCCGTGCTACAACCACGGCGCCACGATGGCCAGCGTGCTGTCGCGTCTCGCGCCGTTTGGCCTGCCGTGCCTGGTAGTGGATGACGGCAGCGAAGCCGCCACCCGCCAGGAGCTCGAGCGGCTGTCGGCGGAGCAGCCGCAGATGACGCTGGTCCGTCTGGCGCAAAACGCCGGAAAAGGTGCGGCTGTCATCAGGGGGCTGGAGGAGTGCGCGCGCGCGGGCTACACCCACGCCCTGCAGGTGGACGCGGACGGCCAGCACGCCATCGAAGATATCCCCAAACTGCTGGCGCTGGCGGAGCGCCACCCGGACGCGCTGATTTCCGGCCAGCCTGTTTACGATGATTCCATCCCGCGCTCGCGGCTCTACGGGCGCTGGGTCACCCACGTCTGGGTATGGATTGAGACCTTATCCCTGCAGCTGAAAGACAGCATGTGCGGCTTTCGGGTCTACCCGGTCTCGCCCACGCTGCGGCTCGCCGCGCGTGAAACGCTCGGTAAACGGATGGACTTTGACACCGAAGTGATGGTCCGTCTCTACTGGCAGGGCAACACCAGCGTCTTTCTGCCCACCCGCGTGACCTATCCGCAGGACGGGCTGTCCCACTTCGACGCGTTAAAGGATAACGTGCGGATCTCCCTGATGCATACCCGGCTGTTCTTCGGCATGCTGCCCCGCATTCCCGGCCTGCTCTTCCGTCGACGCGGCCAGCACTGGGCGCAGCAGGACGAGGTTAAAGGCCTGTGGGGCATGCGCCTGATGCTGCGCGTCTGGCAGCTGCTGGGGAGGCGGGCGTTTACCGTGCTGCTGTGGCCGGTGATTGGCGTCTACTGGCTTATCGCGCGGCCGGCGCGGCAGGCTTCGCGGCAGTGGATTGCACGCGTGAAGCAGGTGCTGATGCAGCGGAACCTGCCCGTTCCAGCACGGCTCAACAGCTTTTTCCATTTCATGCGCTTCGGCAACGCGATGCTGGACAAAGTCGCCAGCTGGCGCGGCGAGCTGAAGTTTACGCGCGACGTGGTCTTTGCCCCCGGCGCGAGCGAAACGCTTAATATCGAGGCGCCGCAGGGCAAGCTGCTGCTGGCCTCCCATCTTGGCGACGTAGAGGCCTGCCGGGCGCTGGCCCAGCTGGACGGCAGCAAAACCATCAACGCCCTGGTCTTCAGCGAAAACGCCCGGCGCTTTAAGCAGATAATGAGCGAAATGGCACCCCAGGCGGGCGTGAATTTGATGTCGGTCACCGACATCGGCCCGGACACCGCCATCGCCATCAAAGAGAAGCTTGAGCGCGGAGAATGGGTCGCGATCGTGGGCGACCGCATCGCGGTCAACCCGCAGCGTGGCGGCGAGTGGCGGGTGATCTGGAGCCGGTTCATGGGCCAGCCCGCGCCGTTCCCTCAGGGGCCGTTTATCCTGGCCTCCATCCTGCGCTGCCCGGTGGTGTTGATCTTCGCCCTGCGCCAGCAGGGTAAGCTTGTCCTGCACAGCGAGCCGTTTGCCGACCCGCTGATCCTGCCGCGCGGGGAACGCCAGCAGGCGCTGCAGGCTACCGTCGATCGCTACGCGCAGCGGCTGGAGCATTACGCCCTGATGTCGCCGCTCGACTGGTTTAATTTTTTCGATTTCTGGCATCTGCCAGAGTCCAGAGAGAAGGAGTAAAGGGTGCTGACCGATCCCCGCTTTACGACTGAAGTTGAGATCACCGTTCCGTTCCACGACGTCGATATGATGGGCGTGGTCTGGCACGGCAACTATTTCCGCTACTTTGAGATCGCCCGCGAGGCGCTGCTCAATCAGTTTGACTATGGCTATCGCCAGATGAAGGCCTCCGGCTACGTCTGGCCCGTTGTCGACACGCGGGTGAAATACCGCGATGCGGTGACCTTTGAGCAGCGCATTCGCGTCCGCGCGCAGATTGAAGAGTATGAAAACCGCCTGCGCATTGCCTATCAAATTTTCGATGCGCAGACCGGCAAACGCACCACCACCGGATACACCATCCAGGTGGCGGTGGAAGAAGCCACCCGCGAAATGTGCTTTGTCAGCCCGGCAATACTGTTTGAACGAATGGGAGTTACGCCATGAAATGGTTGCCTTTGCTGGCGCTGATCGTCAGCCCGCTGGTCAGCGCCGTGACGCTGGATGAACTGCAGCAGCGCTTCACCGAGCAGCCCGTGGTGCGCGCGCACTTCGAACAGGTCCGCACGATAAAAGATATGCCGCAGCCGCTGCGCTCGCAGGGCGAGATGCTGATTGCCCGCGACAGCGGCCTGCTGTGGGATCAAAAAGCGCCGTTTCCGATGACGCTGCTGCTGGACGACAAGCGGATGGTTCAGGCAATTAACGGCCAGCCGCCGCAGACCATCACTGCCGACAATAATCCGCAGATGTTCCAGTTCAACCACCTGCTGCGGGCCCTGTTCCAGGCCGATCGCAAGGTGCTGGAAGAGAACTTCCGCATCGATTTTAAAGACCTGGGCGCGGGCCGCTGGTCGCTGGTGCTTACGCCAAAAACGACGCCGCTGGACAAGATTTTCGCCACCCTCGATCTGGGCGGCGCGACCTATCTGGAGACGATTCGCCTGAACGATAAGCAGGGCGACCGAACCGATATCGCCCTTTCAAACCACCAACTGACGCCCGCCACCCTGACCGATGACGAACGCCAACGCTTTGCCGCACCGTAAATCCCTGCGCCCGGCGCTGCTGTGGGCCACGGTATGTCTGGTTATGCTGGGCGTGCTGCTGTCGCTGCTGCCCGGCGCGCGGCTGAACAGCAGCGTGCTGGCCATGCTGCCGAAGCAGACGCTGGGGGCGATCCCGCCGGCGCTCAACGACGGGTTTATGCAGCGTCTCGACCGCCAGCTGGTCTGGCTGGTCAGCCCCGGCAAAGAGCCGGATCCGCGCGTGGCGCAGCAGTGGCTTGAACTGCTGCACGGCAGCGACTCGCTCCGCGAGGTTAAGGGCCCGATGGACGCCGCCGGGCAAAAGGCCTGGGGAGAATTCTTCTGGCAGCACCGCAACGGGCTGATCGATCCCGCCACCCGCGCCCGCCTGCAAAACGGCGGAGAAGCGCAGGCGCAGTGGATTTTATCCCAGCTCTACTCCGCCTTTTCCGGCGTCAGCGGCAAAGAGCTGCAAAACGATCCGCTGATGCTGATGCGCGGCTCGCAGCTCGCCCTGGCGCAAAACGGCCAGAAGCTGCGGCTGATGGACGGCTGGCTGGTCACGCAGGATGGGGCGGGAAACTACTGGTATCTGCTGCACGGCGAGCTGGCGGGGTCATCGTTTGATATGCAGCAGACCCACCGGCTCGTGACGACGCTTAACGCGCTGCAACAGACGCTGAAATCGCGCTATCCGCAGGCTCAGCTGCTTTCCCGCGGAACCGTGTTCTACAGCGATTACGCCAGCCAGCAGGCCAAGCGCGACGTCTCGACGCTGGGCATCGCCACCCTGCTTGGCGTGTTCCTGCTGATCGTGGCGGTGTTCCGCTCTCTGCGCCCGCTGCTGCTGAGCGTGCTCTCGATTGCCATCGGCGCGCTTGCGGGCACGGCGGTGACGCTGCTGCTCTTTGGCGAACTGCACCTGATGACGCTGGTGATGAGCATGAGCATCATCGGTATTTCAGCAGACTACACGCTCTACTACCTGACCGAACGGATGGTCCACGGCGCGGAGCTCTCCCCCTGGCAAAGCCTGGCCAAAGTGCGCAATGCGCTGCTGCTGGCGCTGCTGACGACCGTCGCCGCCTACCTGATTATGATGCTGGCCCCCTTCCCCGGGATCCGCCAGATGGCGGTGTTCGCCGCCGTGGGGCTGAGCGCCTCCTGCCTGACGGTGATTTTCTGGCATCCGTGGCTGTGCCGGGGTTTACCGGTGCGCCCGGTTCCCTTTATGGTCCTGATGCTGCGCTGGCTGGCCGCCTGGCGACGCAGTAAAAAACTGTCCATTGGCCTGCCCGTCGCGCTGGCGCTGCTCTCTGCCGTGGGAATGAGCACCCTGAGGGTGGATGACGACATCGCCCAGCTGCAGGCGCTGCCGAAAGATATTCTGGCGCAGGAGAAAGCTATTACCGCCCTGACCGGCCAAAGCGTCGATCAGAAATGGTTTGTGGTGCACGGCGCTTCGCCCCAGCAAACGCTGGAGCGGCTGGAAGCCTTTACCCCGGCGCTGGCCGAGGCGCAAAAAGCGGGAGAGATTGCCCGCTGGCGCACCCTGCCGCTGAACTCGCTGGCCCGCCAGAAAAGCGACCTTACGCTGCTGCGGAACGCCGCGCCGGCGGTGACGGACGTGCTGAAAAGCGCAGGGCTCAACGCCGTATCCCCAAATCTGGAGGCCATGCCGGTCAGCGTGGACGCGTGGCTTAACAGCCCGGCCAGCGAAGGCTGGCGTCTGCTCTGGCTGACACTGCCCGACGGGGAAAGCGGCGTGCTCGTGCCGGTGGACGGCGCAAAAAACAGCGCGGCGCTCGGTGAGCTGGCCGCGCGCCACGACGGCGTCGTCTGGGTGGATCGCAAAGCCAGCTTTGACAGCCTGTTTGCCCTCTACCGCACGCTGCTGACGGGGCTACTGTTTGCGGCGCTGGCGGTGATTGCCTGCGGGGCGATGCTGCGCCTCGGCTGGCGCAAAGGGCTGATAAGCCTGGTGCCGTCCGCGCTGTCGCTGAGCTGCGGGCTGGCGGTGCTGGCCGCAACGGGCCACCCGGTGAATCTGTTCTCACTGCTGGCGCTGGTGCTGGTGCTCGGCATTGGCATTAACTACACGCTGTTCTTCAGCAACCCGCGCGGTACGCCGCTGACCTCGATGCTGGCGATTACCCTGGCGATGATGACCACCCTGCTGACGCTGGGCATGCTCGTCTTCAGCGCCACCCAGGCCATCAGCAGCTTTGGTATTGTGCTGGTGAGCGGTATTTTCACCGCCTTCCTGCTGGCCCCGCTGGCGATGCCGGATAAGAAAGAGAGAAAACGTAAATGAACGCTGTTTATCGCGCCGTCGCGCTGGCCGCGGCGCTGCTGCTGGCAGGCTGCAGCCATTCGACCGATACCCAAGAGACGCGGCCTCAGGCCTGGCTCCAGCCGGGCACCAAAGTCACGCTTCCGCCGCCCGGCATCAGCCCGGCGGTAAGCTCCCAGCAGCTGCTGACCGGCAGCTTTAACGGGCAAACGCAGTCCCTGCTGGTGATGCTCAACGCGGATGCGCATAAGGTCACGCTGGCCGGGCTCTCCTCCGTGGGGATCCGTCTGTTCCTGGCAACGTACGACGAGAGCGGTATTCATACCGAGCAGTCCATCGTCGTGCCGCAGCTGCCGCCAGCCAGCCAGGTGCTGGCCGACGTGATGCTCAGCCACTGGCCGATTAGCGCCTGGCAGCCGCAGTTGCCGAAGGGCTGGACGCTGAAGGACAATGGCGATCGGCGCGAGCTGCGCAACGCCAGCGGCAAGCTGGTGACGGAGATTGTCTACCTCCAGCGCAAGGGCAAGCGCGAGCCGATAAGCATCGAGCAGCACGTCTTTAAATACCACATCACCATTCAATATCTGGGTGACTGAGATGATCTATATTTCCGCTGTTGGCATGGTCAACGCGCTGGGCAACTCTCCAGATGAGATTGCCGCCAACCTGGCTGCGGGCGTGGCGCCGGGCATGCACGCCCGGACCGGCTGGTTGCAGGGAACACCCGAAGCGGTACTGGGCGGCGTGGAAGGCGAGCTGCCGCTCATCCCGGACACCTTCTCTGCACACCGCACCCGCAACAACCAGCTGCTGCTGGCCGCGCTGGCGCAGATTCAGCCCGCCGTCGACGAGGCCATCGCCCGCGTTGGCCGCGACCGCGTGGCCGTGGTGCTGGGAACCAGCACCTCCGGGCTGGACGAAGGCGATGAGCACGTTAGGCGCATGACGGACGGCGAGACCAGCACGCGCTGGCAGTATCCGCAGCAGGAGCTGGGCGATCCGTCCCGCTTTCTCGCCAACTGGCTGCAGCTTGAAGGCCCGGCCTATACGATCTCCACCGCCTGCTCCTCCAGCGCGCGGGCGATGATCGGCGGCAAACGTCTGATTGAAGCCGGGCTGGTGGATATCGCCATTGTCGGCGGGGCCGATACCCTGAGCCGGATGCCCGTCAACGGCTTTAACAGCCTTGAATCCTTCTCCCCCACGCTCTGCGAGCCGTTTGGCCGGGACCGCCGGGGGATCACCATCGGTGAAGCGGCGGCGCTGATGGTATTGAGCCGGGAACCCGCGGACGTGGCGCTGCTCGGGACGGGCGAATCCAGCGATGCGTACCATATTTCCGCCCCGCATCCTCAGGGCGAAGGGGCGATAAGGGCTATCACTCAGGCGCTCAGCGAAGCGGGCATGCAGCCGGACGACATTGGCTATATCAACCTGCACGGCACGGCCACGCCGCTCAACGATCAGATTGAATCACAGGTGGTTCACGATCTCTTCGGGGAAAGCGTGCCGTGCAGTTCAACCAAACACCTTACAGGCCACACGCTGGGCGCTGCCGGCATTACCGAAGCGGCTTTGAGCTGGCTTATCCTGACGCGCGATCTGCCCTTGCCGCCGCAGGATTTTTCCCGCTACGCTCCGGACGAGACGCTGGCGCCGTGCGGCCTGCTGCACCAGCGCGCCGCCCTGAAAAAGCCGGTCATTTTATCTAACTCGTTCGCGTTTGGCGGCAACAACGCCAGCATTCTGCTGGGGAGAACGTCATGAGCTATCTATCACCCGAAGCCTATTTGCCGCACGAGGCGCCCATGATGCTGCTGGGGTCCGTTGAGAATGTAACGGATGACATGGCGGTCTGCCGCGTGGCGGTTGACAGGCAAAGCGTGCTGGCACCGTTTCTCAATGCCGATGGCGACCTGCCGGGCTGGTACGCGCTCGAGCTGATGGCGCAGACCGTTGGCGTCTGGTCGGGCTGGCATCGTCAGCAGCAGGGGCAGGAACATATCGCGCTGGGCATGGTGCTCGGCGCGCGCGAGCTGGTCTGCGCCAGCGGGCGTTTCGCCAACGGCTTAACGCTGGACATTACCGTTAAGCTGCTGATGCAGGACGAACGCTTCGGCAGTTTTGAATGCACGATTTGCGCAGGTGAAGAGACGCTGGCCACGGGCCGGGTCAACACCTTCCAGCCGAGTGCAGAAGAATTAACATCGCTTTTTAATCAGGGATCCCACGCATGAGTCGTTCCGTACTGGTCACAGGGGCCAGCAAAGGCATTGGTCGCGCCATCGCCCGCCAGCTTGCCGCTGACGGGTTCACCGTCGGCGTGCATTACCATCGTGATGCCGCAGGCGCGCAGGAGACGCTGGACGCCATCACCCAGGCGGGCGGCAGCGGCCGTTTACTCTCGTTTGACGTGGGCAACCGCGAGCAGTGCCGCGAGGTGCTGGAGCAGGAAATTGATGCCCATGGCGCATGGTATGGCGTGGTCAGCAACGCCGGAATTACCCGCGACGGCGCCTTTCCGGCGCTGAGTGAAGACGACTGGGACAGCGTGATCCACACCAATCTCGACAGCTTTTATAACGTCATTCACCCCTGCATTATGCCCATGATCGGCACCCGTCAAGGCGGGCGCATTATTACCTTATCCTCCGTCTCCGGCGTGATGGGCAACCGCGGCCAGGTGAACTACAGCGCGGCCAAAGCGGGCATTATCGGCGCCACCAAAGCGCTGGCGATCGAGCTGGCAAAACGCAAAATCACCGTGAACTGCATTGCGCCAGGGCTGATTGATACCGGCATGATTGAGATGGAGGAGGCCGCGCTCAAAGAAGCGATGTCCATCATCCCAATGAAACGTATGGGCCAGGCCGAGGAGGTTGCCGGGCTGGCAAGCTATCTGATGTCGGATATCGCGGGCTACGTGACCCGCCAGGTCATTTCGATTAACGGAGGCATGCTATGACGCGTCGCGTGGTGATTACGGGCATGGGCGGCGTGACCGCCTTTGGCGAGAACTGGCACTCCGTTTCCAGCCGGCTGCTGGCGTATGAAAACGCGGTGCGTAAAATGCCGGAATGGCAGGTGTACGATGGCCTGCACACCCTGCTGGGCGCGCCGATCGACGATTTCGCGCTGCCGGAACACTATACCCGCAAGCGCATCCGCGCCATGGGCCGCGTGTCGCTAATGTCGACCCGCGCCACCGAGCTGGCGCTTGAGCAGGCGGGGCTGATTGGCGAAGCGGTGCTCACCAACGGGCAAACCGGTATCGCCTACGGTTCTTCAACAGGCAGCACCGGCCCGGTCAGCGAGTTCGCGACCATGCTTACCGAAAAGCACACCAATAACATCACCGGGACAACCTACGTCCAGATGATGCCGCACACCACGGCGGTGAATACCGGCCTGTTCTTTGGGTTGCGCGGCCGCGTGATCCCGACGTCAAGCGCCTGTACCTCCGGCAGCCAGGCGATTGGCTACGCCTGGGAGGCGATTCGCCACGGGTATCAGACCGTTATGGTCGCGGGGGGTGCGGAAGAGCTTTGTCCATCTGAAGCGGCGGTGTTTGACACGCTGTTTGCCACCAGCCAGCGCAACGACGAACCCAAAACCACCCCGTCGCCGTTTGATACGCAGCGCGATGGTCTGGTGATTGGGGAAGGCGCAGGCACCCTGATTCTGGAGGAGCTGGAGCACGCCAGAGCGCGCGGGGCCACCATCTACGGTGAGATCGTGGGCTTCGCCACCAACTGCGACGCGGCCCATATCACCCAGCCGCAGCGTGACACGATGCAGATTTGCATGGAGCAGTCGCTGGCGATGGCGGGGTTAAGCGCAAGGGATATGGGGTATATCTCCGCGCACGGTACCGCCACCGACCGCGGCGATATCGCCGAAAGCCAGGCGACGGCCGCCATCTACGGTGACAGCGTGCCGGTTTCTTCGCTGAAGAGCTATTTTGGCCACACGCTGGGGGCCTGCGGCGCGCTGGAAGCGTGGATGAGCCTGCAGATGATGCGCGAAGGCTGGTTTGCCCCGACACTCAATTTAACGCAGCCGGATGAGCAATGCGGGGCTTTAGATTATATTATGGGAGAAGCCCGTCAGATTGACTGCGAGTATCTGCAGAGCAATAACTTCGCGTTTGGCGGCATCAATACCTCGATTATCATTAAACGCTGGGCGTAACTATGTACCGGTTTGTACTGGGAAAAATTTCCACCCTTTGCGCGGACCCGCTGGCGTCAACGCTCGCAGACAGGGCACCTCAGGGTGCACGACAGGCCTCCTGGCTGGCTGGCCGGACGCTGCTCGCCAGAACGTTATCCCCCACTCCGCTCCCCGACATCATTTACGGCGAGCAGGGGAAACCGGCCTTTGCAAAGGGGGAGCCGCTGTGGTTCAACCTGAGCCATAGCGGTGATGATATCGCCCTGCTGATGAGCGATGAAGGCGAAGTGGGCTGCGATATCGAAGTGATTCGCCCCCGTCAGAACTGGCAGGCGCTGGCCAACGCCGTTTTCAGCCTGACAGAGCATGACGAGCTGGAGCGTGAAGCGCCCGAGGAACAGCTTTCCGCCTTCTGGCGTATCTGGACGCGTAAAGAAGCAATTGTGAAACAGCGCGGCGGCAGCGCCTGGCAGATTGTCAGCATCGACAGCACGGCGCAGTCGCACTCGGTCAGCCAGCTACAGCTCGGTTCACTGAGCCTGGCCGTTTGTACACCCACACCGTATACCCTGACCACCGAGTCGATTATTCACGTCGGGGCAGGAAAATCACCAGCACACCCAGCATAATCAACCCGACGCCCGCCAGCCCGTGCCAGGAGAAGCGCTCCCCCCAGCCGGGCAGCAGGATTGCCGCGCCCCACACCAGGATATAGCTGAGGCTCAGCAAGGCGTACGCTTTGCTGAGCGCCATGCGGTGCAGCGCCAGATACCAGCAGCCCATGGAAGCCACGTATCCCGTCAACCCCAGCAGCAGCGCGCCCGTGCCGGACGAGACGTGCCACAGCGCGGAGATAAACGTCAGAAGATCGCTGACCGGCGGCAGGGCCTGCATGGCATCGCGCAGCAACAGCTGCGCGGCGCTGACTAACAGCACGCTGCATAACGCCCAGAACGCGCCTTTCACAGGCTTCCTCCCAGCACGATAATCCCCATGATGATGAACCCGACCCCCAGCCAGTGGTGCGCAGCAACGTGCTCGCGCCAGAAGAGCTTCGCCGCCAGCGTCACCCAGACAAAATTGAGGCTCAGCATAGGGTAAGCCACGCCGACGGGCAGGCGCTGCAGCACCGCCAGCCAGACCAGCATCCCGCAGCCCAGCGCCAGCATTGCCAGGCCAAGCCACAGCATGACGTGCGCGCCACGCCGCCCGTCCTTCGCCGGACGGGTAGCCTGCTTCTGGCACAGCTGTCCCGCGCAGCTCAGCAGGCTTGCCAGTATCAGCCAGGTCCAGGCCATCACTTCGGCAGATACTCCAGCAGGGCCAGACGCCCCTGGATATAGAGATTGTCCGGCTGCGGTAAATTCGCCTCTGAAATATCGTCACGTTTAGACAGCAGCATCACCAGCGACACGCTTCCCTGCTTACGATGCGTTGCCAGCCACTGCGCGAAGTCGTCTTCACTGACAAAGCGATCTTTCGCATCGGGATAATTCAGCCCGTAGCGCAGCTCGCCGCTCTGAGCAAACAGCGTGATGTCGCTGCGCTTCAGCTCCCACGCCAGGCCCGCGGCCACGCCAACGTTATTGGTCAGCACAAAGCGGCTGCCCTGAAGCGGCTCGCGCACGGTATCCACCAGCGACTGCGGCTGTTTGGAATCCACCACCAGGTTCGGAATGGCAAAACCAATCAGCAACGCCAGGCCCGCAGGACACAGCGCCGCCAGCCACCAGCGCCGCTGGCTCTGCCGCAGCGTAAACCAGCCTACCGCGCCCCAGATGAGGAACGCCACCACCGCACAGAAGACTTTATACAGTTCAACCGACGTCCAGACCGGATGCTTAGCCAGCCCCCACGGCGAGACCGCCAGCGCCGCCACCACGCCGATTGCACCAAACGCCAGGTTAATCCCGCCGTTAATGCGCAACGCTCTGGCCCCTTTTTCCGCCGCGAGGCAGGCATAGCGCGCCATCAGGATAGCCAGCGGGGCAAAACAGGGCAGGATATAGGTCGGCAGCTTGCCTTTGGCGATGCTGAAGAACAGCAGCGGCATTACCACCCATCCCAGCAGGTAGAACCCGCCGCCCGCGTTTTGTCTGTCATTCCAGCCGAGACGCAGCGCGCCTGGCAGCAGCGCCAGCCACGGCAGGCTGCCCGCGAGCAGGAACGGCAGGTAATACCAGAACGGTGCCTTGTGCTGCGCGTCACTCTGGGCAAAACGCTGAATATGCTCAACCCAGAAGAAATAGCGCCAGAAATCAGGCTCGCGGTGCGCAATGGCCAGCCCCCACGGCAGAACAATCAGCACGCAGCTCAGGACCGCGAGCCAGCCAAAAATCAGCACCTCTTTCCAGCGCTTCTGGGCGATGACCCACGGCAGCACGCCAATCACCGGTACCGCCAGCGCCAGAAAGCCTTTGGTCATCACCCCCATGCCGCAGGCCAGCCCAAGCAGCACATAGCCGCCCGCTTTTCCGGCCACGGTGTGCGCCTGTGAAGCGAGCCAGAAGCTGCACATCGCCGCCACCAGCCACAGGGTGACGATGGGATCCAGTACCGCATAGGTGCCGATGCCATACACCAGGAACAGGGTCAGGAAGATAAGGCCGGAGAAAATGGCCGTACGCTTATCCCGCCAGAGGCGCCAGGCCATCCAGATAACCAGCAGCGCCGCCAGCCCGGTGGAGAAGATCGACCCGGCGCGTACGGCAAAGTTCGTGTGCCCGAACAGCCATTGTCCGATGGTGTTGATCCAGTAGCCGGCGATCGGCTTTTCAAAGTAGCGCAGCCCCAGGAAATGCGGGACAACCCAGTCACCTGATGCCAGCATTTCGCGGCTGATTTCCGCATAGCGCGTTTCATCAGGCTGCCACAGCAGCCGGATATCGACCGGGATGAAGTAATAAACGATAAACAGTGCGAAAAGCGCTACGCCATAACGGGCTGTTTTCATGGGACCGAACTCACGGTTTGTTGATAGCCAAGCCAGCCTTCCCGGCCAGCCAGTTCACTACGGACTACTTTGCCCACGGGCAGGGTGCTGAGGTCGTCCGGCAACAGCTCGCTCAACGGGCAGAACGCAATGCCCTCCTGAGCGGCCATCGTCAGCAGCGCATCGAAATCATGCTGGTACGCAATCCCTTCCACTTCTGCATGGATGGTATAGACCGGCGTTCCGGCGTCACGATGGATGCGGTCCAGAATGTAGCGATTAAATGCTTCCGCCTTCACCTCGCGCCCCACCACCTCATCCCACGTGGGAAGCGTGACCGGAATTTGCACCGTACCGTAGCGATTTTCGCCCAACAGCGGCAAAAACGGCCCGGTTCCGCGACAGTCGCTGTTGTAGCGAAACGCGAAATGCTCTTTGGCTTTGACCACCCGCTGGTCGGCACGCCATCCCGCCACGGCGGAGCAGCGCACGGGCTGGCCGATGATGGCCTCAAGCTCCAGCATTCCACGTTCAACCTCACGGGACAGGCGCGGGATATCCCAGACGCCCGCCCAGGCCTGCCAGGCATGGTGATCCCAGGCGTGCAGGCCAATCTCATGATGCTGCGCCGCCGCGCGGATAATGTCTTCATTACCCGCGCCGATGCGTCTGCCGGGCCAGGCGGTGCCGGCCAGCAAAATATCCCAGCCGTAGAGGGATGCCGCGCGCGAGCGCAGCATTTTGAACAGAAATGCCGGTTTAACCAGACGCCACAAATGGCGTCCCATGTTGTCAGGCCCCACGCTGAAGAAAATGCTGGCGCGCACGCCGTGCCTGCTCAGCAGTTCCAGCAGCCTGGGCATGCCGTCACGCGTTCCCCTGAAGGTGTCGACATCAATGCGTAAACCGACTTTTTTCATGAGGCCTGTTCCGACAGCTCCACGGTGCGCAGGAAGAAGTCGAGCGTCTCGTCAATGGTCTGCTCCATCTTCACCGTCGGCGTCCAGTTCAGGCAGCGCTTCGCGTTGCGGATGCTTGGCTTACGGTGCTCGACGTCCTGGTAGCCCTTACCATAGTAGCTGCTGCTTTCCACTTCGCGGAAACCGGCGAACGGCGGGAAGCGATCGCGCAGCGGATGGCGCTCAAAGCTTGCCAGCAGCATCTCTGCCAGCTCGCGAATGCTCGCCTCGTTTTCCGGGTTACCGATGTTGATGATCTCACCGTTGCAGCGGTTATCTTTGTTCTCGATGATGCGGAACAGGGCCTCGATACCGTCGCTGATATCCGTAAAGCAGCGTTTCTGGCTACCGCCTTCAATCAGCTTGATAGGCGAGCCTTCCACCAGGTTCAGGATCAGCTGGGTGATCGCGCGAGAGCTGCCGATACGCGCAGCGTTCAGGTTATCCAGACGCGGGCCCATCCAGTTGAACGGACGGAACAGGGTAAAGCGCAGACCTTCCTTCTCGCCGTAGGCCCAAATCACGCGGTCCAGCAGCTGCTTGGAGACAGAGTAGATCCAGCGCTGCTTGTTGATCGGCCCGACCACCAGGCTGGAGGCATCTTCATCGAAGTTTTTGTCGGTACACATGCCGTACACTTCAGAGGTGGACGGGAAGATGATGCGCTTGTCGTATTTCACGCAGTCGCGGATGATCTTCAGGTTCTCTTCGAAATCCAGCTCGAACACGCGCAGCGGGTTACGGGTGTACTCGATTGGCGTGGCGATGGCGACCAGCGGCAGCACCACGTCGCATTTTTTAATGTGATATTCGATCCACTCGGAGTGAATGCTGATGTCCCCTTCCACAAAGTGGAAGCGCGGGTTGTTGAGGAAACGGCTGATGGCGTCAGAGCCGATATCCAGACCGTAAATCTCGTAGTTATCGTCTTTGAGCAGACGTTCGGTCAGGTGGTTCCCGATAAAGCCGTTCACGCCGAGGATCAGCACGCGGGTGCGGCGCTTGATGACCACCACCGGCGCGCTGGTGATCAGCGCCCCGGCCACCAGCCCCAGAGACTGCGCCAGCTGCGTGCCCTGAACGTACAGGCCGTTGTCGGTCTGCCCGGTGACGATCTCCAGCGCCTGCTCGCCGCAGCTCACCACCAGCGGGGAGACGGAGACGATGGTGCCCGGCTTAGCGGCCGGGATATCGTCACGCACGCGGGATTTCCAGACGATAAATTTGCTGACGCCCGCATAGCTGTACGCGCCCGGCCACGGGTCGGTCACGGCGCGCACCAGGTTGTGCAGCTGGCGGGCGGGTTTATTCCAGTCCAGGCGACCATCTTCCGGCGCGCGGCGGCCAAAGCAGCTGGCCTTGCTTTCGTCCTGCTCGGTCTCGCTGAAGGTACCGTTGAGGATGGCTGGCAGCGCGTCACGCAGCAGGCTTTGCGCCGCAGTGCAGAGTTTATGATGCAGCTCAAGCGCGGTTTCATCCGCGTCGATTGCCACGCGCTGCTGGGCGACGATGGCTCCGGCATCCGCGCGGCGCACCATGCGGTGCAGCGTCACGCCCGTTTCCGTTTCGCCGTTGACCAGCACCCAGTTCAGCGGCGCGCGGCCACGGTAGGCGGGCAGCAGAGAGCCGTGAAGGTTAAACGCCCCTTTTGCGGCCAGGCCTAAGATCTCGTCGCAGATCAGGTTGCGATAGTAGAACGAGAAGATGACATCAGGCGCCAGCGCGCGGATGCGATCCACCCACAGCGGGTGGTTGACGTCGTCCGGGGCATAAACCGGAATACCGCGCTCGGCGGCGATACGCGCCACGGAGCCGAAGAAGTGATTTTCTCCTGCCGCGTCCGGATGGGTAAAGATTGCAGCAATGTCATAGCCCGCGTCCAGCAGGGCCAGCGTGCCCGCGCACCCCATATCGTGATAGGCAAATACAACGGCTTTCATGGGTGGTTTTCCTCTTGAGATGCTTTGTGTTCCTGACGGACAACACGTTGAATAAAGTAGCGCGGACGTGCGCGAACATCGTTATAGATACGGCCAATGTATTCACCGAGCAGGCCCATTCCGACGAACTGGGCGCCGATGAACATAAACAGCACGGCAAACAGCATGAAGACCCCTTCCGCCGCCCACTGCGGGCCAAAGACCAGCCGCAGCACCACCAGCAGGACGGACAGCGTAAAACCGGCCACGGCGATGACGCTGCCGAACACGCTCAGCAGGCGCAGCGGCGTGGTGGTCAGGCAGGTGATGAGGTCGTACATCAGGTTGATGAGACGCATAAAGCTGTACTTCGATTCCCCGTGCTCGCGCTCGGCGTGCAGGACCGGAATTTCCGTTGCCTTGCGGGCAAAGGTGTTGGCGAGGATCGGAATAAAGGTGCTGCGCTCATGGCAGTGCAGCATAGCGTCGACAATATGGCGGCGGTAGGCGCGAAGCATGCAGCCGTAATCGCCCATCGCTTTGCCGGTGGTGCGCTGAATAAGACGGTTGATGGTGCGCGAGGCCAGCTTGCGGAACAGGCTGTCCTGACGGTTCTGGCGCACCGTGCCGACCACGTCATAGCCTTCATCGGCTTTGGCGACCAGGCGCGGGATCTCCTCAGGCGGGTTTTGCAGATCCGCGTCCAGGGTGATAATCAGATCGCCCGTCACGTGGCTAAACCCGGCCATAATGGCGGAGTGCTGGCCGTAGTTACGGTTGAGCAGCACGGCGACAATATGGCTGCCTTCGGCCTGGGCGGCTTCGGTCAACATCAGCGCGGAATCATCGCTGCTGCCGTCGTCCACCAGCAGAATTTCATAGGCTTTGCCCAGCGTGTCGCAGGCGGCCGTGGTGCGGCGGATCAGCTCGGGCAGGCTCTCCTGCTCGTTATAAACAGGGATCACCACGGAAACTTTTTGTACAGGCGGTGCGCTGAACATATCAATGTCCTGCAAGCTGATGGAGCGCGGTAATGACGCGGGTTGTGTCGTCATGAGTCATGTCCGGGAAAAGAGGGAGAGAACAAATACGCGCGCTATTCCATTCCGAATTCGGAAGCGATACATCAGGAAAACGCTCGCGGTAGTATTTTTGGGTGTGTGCCGCGCGGAAATGCAGGCCGGTACCGATGCCTTGCTCCTTCAGCGCCGCCATCAGGCCGTCGCGTGAGATCCCGCAGCGAGCTTCATCAACGCGAATAATAAACAGGTGCCAGGCGTGAACGTGCGGCCATGACGGAATGCTCAGCGGCTGGAACGGCGTATCGGCAAGCTCGCGCAGGTAGCGCTGCGCAATCTCCTGGCGGCGCGTGTTGGCCTCTTTCAGCTTGCCCAGCTGCACCAGCGCCAGCGCGGCGTTGATATCCGCCAGGTTGTATTTATACCCCGGCGAGATCACTTCGGCCTGCGGCGCACGGCCGTGCGTCTGGCGGTCATAGGCATCCACGCCCAGGCCGTGGAACTTCAGGCTGCGGATCCGCGCGGCAAGCCGGGCGTTATCCGTGACGACTAAACCGCCTTCCGCACAGGTCATGTTTTTAATGGCGTGGAAGGAAAAAATCGCCGTGCCTTTCCAGCCCACGTGACGGTTCTTGTAGTACGTTCCGGCGGCATGGGCCGCGTCTTCAATCACCGGAATACCGTGACGCTCACCGACGGCATGAATGGCGTCGATATCACACGGCGCGCCGGCGTAATGCACGGGAATAATCGCTTTGGTACGCGGGGTAATGGCGGCTTCAATTGCTTCCGGCGTCACCATCAATGTCTCTTTGTCCACATCGATCATGACCGGCGTGGCGCCCAGCAGCACGATCATATTCAGCGTGGAGACCCAGGTCTGGGAGGGGGTAATGACCTCATCGCCCGGGCCAATATCCAGCGCCATCAGCGTGACGTGCATGCCCGCCGTCGCCGAGCAGACGGCAATCGCGTTCTGGTTCCCCGTCAGCTGACAAAATGCCGCTTCAAGTTCCTGATTTTTAGGCCCGGTGGTGATCCAGCCGGAGGTTAAAACCTCCTGCAACGCCGCTAATTCCTCATTACCCATCGACGGGCGGGAAAAAGGCAAAAAATCACTCATCATTAATTTCCTTGCAATAAGAATGGCACGCGCTTGATATTAACCAATTGCCTGTTCGTTTATTTCAACGAACCATAAACTCATATCAAGGTATCGTTCATTTCTTAGGGAAAAATTAAGATGCGTATTCCAGATGTAACAAAATCAATATCAATTCATTTATAAACAAACACTTAACTAATTATGAATTATTTATTTCGTGATCTAATTCAATTTTCTTCGTCATTATTTTAAACCAAACATAAACAAACAAAAAAAATCCCGGTTATTTCTGAAAAAGAAGAAATAACCGGGAACTTTTCTTTTTAGTTAATTGTCGCGCTTATTTTAAGTTATCTGGAAAGTTTTCCGGTAACTCGCTGGCCGCGCAGGCAATCACGCTTTCATCGTTGGCACCACAGTCGCGTACAAAGGTGATTGTTGCGAATTCATCAATCACTTCCGTTGGATAGGTCGGGCCAGCGTCGCGATAGCTGTTCATCAGCGGAATATGATCGTTCTGGAAGCAGACGGTTTTTTCCGGGTTATTCATGACCCAACGTGGGAAGAAGATGGTGCCGTGGAACAGCCGGTCACCCAGGTTCGCAATCAGGCTGACGTCGGTGCCGGTTGGCTCGGTCCAGGAAATTTTATAGATGCTTTCACCGACGCGAACGATATACACCCGCTGATCTTTCACCCAGCGATTGCCTACCAGGCCGCTGTGAATACGGTAGTCGATGGTGTTTTCATTTTTGATGTAAATTTCGTAATTCCAGCCGTTATCGTAGGTATATACCAGATGTTTACCAACGAAGCCGCTTAGGTCGTGTTTGTCGAATGTGTTCATAAGATGTCTCCTTCGTTTTGATGAGACGATCTTAAGCCTTCAAAAAATGAATGAATAACGCTATGTTTTAATCAAACTCATCCAAATTTTAGATAAATTATGCACAAGACGACGCTGGAACAGTGGGCTTTACTGGAAAAAGTGGTGGACGCGGGCAGCTTTGCCAAAGCCGCGGAAGAAACCCACCGCAGCCAGTCCTCGGTGAGCTATAACCTGTCGCTGCTGCAGGAGCGGCTGGGCGTGGCGCTGCTGGCGCCGGAGGGGCGACGGGCGGTATTGACCCCGGCCGGAGAACTGCTTCTCGGCCAGGTGAAACCGCTGCTGAAAGCATTTTCGTACGTCGAGACGCGCGCGGCGACCCTTCGTAACGGGATGCGCACGCGGCTGGACCTGGTGGTGGACTCGATTTACCCGCGCCGCCGCCTGTTCGCCATTCTGCGTCAGTTCCAGCAGCAGTATCCGCAAACTCAGGTCCGCCTCACGGAGGTGCTGGAAAATACCCGCGCCGATGCCATGAACAACGAGGCCGATGTGATGGTTTTAACCCGCCGCCAGGACATTACCGGGCTCGGCGAATGGCTGATGAATATCGACTTTGTCGCCGTGGCGCATCGCCAGCACCCCCTCTTTAGCCTCGACGCGCCGCTGAATGATGAGATGCTGCGCCCGTGGCCGCTAATCCAGATTGCGGACAGCCAGAACGCCGCGCGGGCTGCCGGCGAGTCGTGGACGTTCTCGACCATCGACGCCGCTATAGAGGCGGTCGTCTCTCTGGTCGGCTACGGCTGGCTGCCCGAAGAGCGCATTCAGCCCCAGCTGGAGCAAGGCGTGCTGAAAATACTCCCGCTGAGCCACGGCGTTCGTCGGGCCACGCCCCTGCATCTGATCGTGAAACGCACCCTCGCTCCGCTGGATGAGCAGGTTGAAACCCTGCTGGCCCTTTTTAGCCAGGAGCCGTCATCATCACCTGCTACGCTTTAAGGTCCGAACGTTAAAACGATAAGGAGCTGATGATGAAAATCGACTTTGCGGGGAAAGTGGCCCTGGTCACCGCCTCAACCGGCGGGATCGGGTTCGCCATTGCCAGAGGCCTGGCAGAAAGCGGCGCGGAAGTGATCGTGAATGGCCGCAGCACCGACTCGGTGAACAAAGGTATTCAGCAGCTACAGCAGGTTGTGCCTGGGGTGCAGGTGCGTGCCGCCATTGCCGATCTCAGCACCGCGGAAGGGGTTGAATCGCTGCTGAAGGTCGCGAGCGACGTCGATATTCTGGTGAACAACGCCGGGATTTACGGCCCGCAGGATTTCTATGGCACCGACGATGAAACCTGGGAGCGCTACTGGCAGACCAACGTGATGTCCGGCGTGCGCCTCTCCCGCGCCCTGCTGCCGGGCATGGTGAAAAAAGGCTGGGGCCGCGTGGTGTTTATCTCCTCCGAGTCAGCCTGCAATATCCCGGCAGACATGATCCACTACGGGGTGACCAAAACGGCCCAGCTCTCGCTGGCGCGCGGGCTGGCGAAGTTCGTGGCGGGAAGCGGCGTGACGGTGAACAGCGTGCTGCCGGGCCCGACGATGTCGGACGGTTTCGCTGAAATGATGAAAGATGAGATCGAGAGAACCGGTAAATCGCTGGAGCAGCTGGCGAAAGAATTTGTCATGGCCAACCGCCCCAGCTCGGTTATCCAGCGCGCCGCCACGGTTGAAGAGGTGGCTAATATGGTGATTTATGTCTGTTCAGCGCAGGCCTCCGCCACCTCGGGCGCGGCATTGCGCGTCGATGGTGGCGTGGTGGATGACATTATTTAACGTCGTCAGGCGGCGCTGCCCGCGACACGACGGGCGGTAATGTAACGATCCTGCCAGTAGTCATCAGTCAGGGTTGAGACCGTCACGCCCTGGCTGCTGGAGGCGTGAATAAACTGGCTGTTACCAATATAAACGCCGACGTGCTTGCGGTTCGGGCCCGTCTGGAAGAAGACCAAATCTCCCGCCTTCAGACGGTATTGCGCCACCCGAACGCCGCGATGGATCTGCTCGCTCGTCGTGCGCGGTAAGTGAAGGTGCGCCGCATCGCTGAACAGATGCTGCATGAGCGCGGAGCAATCCACTCCGCGGTGCGTGGTGCCGCCCCACTGATAGTGAGTCCCTTTCCATTTCTGGTATTGATCCAGTATCCGGGAGCGGAGTGGGCCCGTCTCCTGGTGAAGCAGGGCCGACTTTACCGGCGATTCCGCAAAGCCACTCCTCACCGAGATCATGGAGGCGGGCAGCTGAAAACTCAGCGCGGAAAACGAAGCAAAACTTAACGTGAGGATTGAAATAAGCGATCTGAATGTCATATCTAAACAGGAGCTAAGAGTGAATTTTTCCTTACCTGTGGGGGCCAACGTTCCCCCGAAATATCTTTCGATGTGGCGATAATATAGACAGCTCATTTTTTCACCAACCCTTATTGAGGCCAAAATTGGACTCACTTTCAGATCGCAAGATTGAGAAAAAAAAGGGTGGTGATGTAAGGACTGTTCAGATAAAGCAGGTAAACTGATCGACAGAATGTGTAATTCAGCTAAGACGTATCTATGACCAATATGATTGCCGACGAGACGGTGGCTAAATCCAGCGTGCTCTCTGTCTTTGACTTTGACGGAACGCTCACGCACCACGACAGCTTTATCCCTTTCCTGCGTTTTGCCTTTGGGAAACGCTACTTTGCCGGTCGTCTGGTGCGCATGGCGCTGCCCACGCTCCACTGCGTGCGCCGCAAGCTGACGCGTGATGAGCTGAAGGAAGTGCTGATTAAAACGTTCCTGACGGGCGTGGACGAACGCTGGCTACGCCAGCAGGCGGAAGCCTTTTGCGAAAAATACTGGAACAAGCTGATGCGCCCCGAAGGGGTTCTGGCGGTGGCGGCTGAGGTGAATTCCGGAGCGGAAGTGACTATCTGCTCTGCGTCGCCGGCGCTGGTGCTCCAGCCGTGGGCGGACAAGCTCGGCATTAAGCTGATTGGCACGCAGCTGGAAGTGAAGGACGGCAAGCTGACGGGACGCATTACGGGCAATAACTGCCGCTGCGCCCAGAAAGTGGCGAGGCTGGAGAAGGTGTATGGCGATCTGAACGACTATCACCTGCGCGCCTGGGGAGACACCCGCGGCGACCACGAACTGCTGGCCGCGGCGCAGGATCCGCACTGGCGGCACTTCCATCATCCGCGCAAGCGCCGGAATTCACCGATTAAGGGTTAAGTGCGGCCCCTCCCACAGGGCTGAGGGATCCCCACAAATTAATGCGAGCAGTGAACAATCCCCTCGCCCCTTTGGGGAGAGGGTTAGGGTGAGGGGGAACATACGGCTCTGGTGGTCATTCCGTTCACTTCACGTTCCTTGCTACTATGTAACGACAATACCAGTGAACGTGCCAGGGCGGCTCAATCGCCACCGCCCTGGCGACCCGGGCTCCCGGCGGTAAATCGCCGCTTCGCGGTACCCTCAGCTTATTCCTTCAGGCTATCGGGTCGGGCATGAGCCTGCATCCCTGCAGGCCATGCCCTCTCGGCGCATCCGTGCGCCTCGCCCCGGCCTTACGGAAACGCTTCGGCGATTTACAGCCGGACCAGGGCATCGCTGAAAGTCTTAACTCGTTCTGAAACAACGTTATTGCTTCTGCTTATAAATTACTGGGGATTCCTCAATCCACAGGGAGAGGGAGAAAAACGGTACATCAGGCTTCACGTTTCCCCGGGAACATTACGCTCGCGATAATCCCCAGCGCCAGCACGCCCAAGACCACAAACAGGCTGGCCGTCGCGCCAATGCTGTAACCGTGGTGCCAGAAGTGATCGGTCGCATTCAGACCCAGCTTGAACGCCACGAAGAACAGCAGCAGCACCACCGCTTTCTCCAGGTGCACCAGATACTGCTTAAGCGCTTCCAGCACAAAGTAGAGGGTACGCAGGCCGAGAATGGCGAACATCATGGCGCTGTAGATAATCAGCGGCTCGCGGCTCACCGCGATGATGGCCGGTACGGAGTCAAACGCGAACATCACGTCAGAGAGTTCCACCACCGCCACGCAGAGCAGCAGCGGCGTTGCGTAGCGTTTCGCCTTCTTCACGCGGCCAACCGTTACGTCCTGGTTTTCCGGCTTCTCCAGCTCCGCATCCACCTCTTTCTGCGTCAGGATAAACGCGTGGCTGCTAATTTTCGGCCAGACGGGGTAAAAGCGTTTCACCAGGCGATAGGCAAGGTGACCCGAGTAATCTTCCACTTCGTCGCTCTCTTCATTGCGTCTGAGCATCATCACTGCCGTCCAGCCGACGACCAGCGCGAAAATCACCTCAACGTACGGCCCCAGGCTCAGCAGGCTGGTGCCGATCGCCACGAAAATACCGCGGAAAACAATCGCCCCCAGCACGCCCCAGTAGAGCACGCGGTGACGGTACTTATCCGGCACGCCGAACCAGGCGAAGATCGCCATCATCACGAACAGGTTATCGATGGAGAGCACCTCTTCCAGCGCATAGCCGGTGAGGAACAGGCTCGCCATCTCGGCGCCGTGGTGGATGTACAGAAACCCGGCGAAGGCCATCGCCATCGAGAACCAGAAAACGGACCACATGGCCGCACTTTTCAGCGAAACAGGTTTATCGTGACGGTGCATGAAGAGGTCGATAAACATCGCCCCAACGGCCATCACCACAAAGACAACAACGGTTTCAGTCGGGAAACCGAGATGAGCAGAAGCCATGAATCTATCCTTAACATTCATCTGCGCGCTGGCAGAGACAACGTTTGCAACAAAAAGATGAAAACGCCCGTATCACCGGGCAAGAGAATAATAATAACACTTCTTCGCGCCAGCCCGGCAATGTAAATGTGATGTTAAAATTGCCTGAGGGAGAAGGGGTTAAAAACGCGTAGCGCAACGGTATTATGTCCTGTATTAACATGCATCCCTTTCATACCTCTCATAAAGGCCAATTATTCTTTCATTATTCTGAGAGTTTTATCAGCAGAGCATCACTCGATATTCAGCGAGTAGTAAACAAGCCGTAAAATTCTCAGAAAGAAATGCTGATTAAACTCTGATAAGAAAATCGTAACTTGCTGATTTTAAATGAACAAAAGACAAATCACAGCGTTCTCACTTTATTTTTTTTAAGCTCTTGTTAACCTGATTACGACATATATTCAGACTTCTGGCGATGGAAATTGTTCATACGTACTGGTAAGCAATGATGAATACCCGCGTTAACTTTTCGCATTAACGGAATATCCGCATCGCGGACGCAATAACTCTGTTGAGTTACAACTCTGAAATAATAATGTTCTAACATTTACACACTAAGGAATAGTTTAAAGATGAATAAATCCGTCATTGCCATGGGATTATTATTGGCTGCCGCTGCCAGCCCTTCCAGCCATGCGGCAGATGCAGTTCCTGGTAAGGGTGCAGGGCAAATCAATTTCACGGGCACTATTACCGAGAGCACCTGTGATGTCGATATTAACGGTCAGGGAGGTAACCCAACGATCCAAATGGGCACTATTTCTTCTTCTGCATTTAAGCAGATTGGTGATGTTGCAGGTGCTCACCGAATCCAAATAGATCTCTCTAATTGTCAAACCGCCCTTACAGCAGCCAAGACACGATTTAGTGGTGCCTACGATCCCGTGAATCATGATCTGCTTGCGCTTAAAAAGGATGATGCGACAGCAGAAGGTTTGGGAATTGAATTTCTGAATGAAGATGGAACACTGTTGAAACTGGGTGAGAATCCAAATAAATCTGTCGCTATTACCGATGGCACCGCCTCCATGATTTATTCTGCACGTTATAAATCAACCGCTGCTACAGTGACCGCCGGTGAAGCAAATGCTGTTGCGGATTACACCATTATCTATAACTAAATTACTCAACTCAGTTCCGGGCTATGACTAAAAGCCCGGAACACAAGGATGTTTTATGTTAAGGAAACGCTACCTGACGCTGCTGGCCTTGCTCTTTGGCTCTTGTTTGTCACACGCCAGTGTGACCTTATCCAATACGCGAGTGGTATACAATGCCGACAAGAAAGAGAGCAATGTTAACGTCAGAAACAATACTGCCAGCCCTTTCCTGGTACAAAGCTGGGTACAAGGCAATGATACACAGGGTACCAAAGCCCCGTTTATTGTGACGCCACCGCTATTTCGTCTTGATGGAGGTAAAGCCAACGCGCTACGTATTATCTATAACGGCGGCGCGTTGCCGCAGGATCGTGAGTCGCTTTTCTGGCTCAACGTAAAATCGATCCCGTCCTCTTCAAGAGAGGATGTCAACAAACTGCAGATAGCGGTAAACACCCGGATCAAATTATTTTATCGCCCGGCGAATTTAGCAGATGAAACGAGGGACATTGGCAAGAATGTTCAGTGGTCTGTTAAAAACAATGAACTCCTCGTAAGCAATAAATCGTCTTATTACATTTCATTTGCGGAGGTGAAGATCAATAACAAAAAATGGACTGAGATTGACATGCTGGCACCTAAAACCAGCAAAGCACTTAAGCTGAATAACGCGCAATTAAAAAACAACGCGACCGTACAATGGAAATATATCAATGATTATGGCGGCAACAGCCCGTTAATCACACAAAAAATAGAATAACGACTTTAAAATAATAACATCTCAGGGATATTTTTCATGACTATATTTTGGGGCATTCGTCCAGCACTTTGCTTTGCCTGGATATTACCCAGCGCACTATACGCCAGTGATTATTTCGACCCGGCGTTTCTGGAAACAGGCGGCGCGCCGCGTACCGCAGTCGATCTTTCTCTCTTTGAGAATAAAGATAGCCAGACACCCGGCGTTTATCGTGTTGACCTCTTTCTTAACAAGAAAATGATCGACACGCGCGATATCACGTTTAGGCTCGAAGAGAACGCGCAGCATAAAAATATTCTCGCTCCGTGCCTTAGCAAGGAGACGCTTCAGTCGTTTGGCGTAAAAACAGCGGCCTTCCCGCTGCTGCAGGACGATACTCAGGGCTGCGCGAAACTGGCGGCAATCCCACACGCGAGCAGCGAGTTTGACTTCAGCGAGCAGGCATTAAGACTTAGCATTCCCCAGGCGGCGCTGGACAGCCAGGCTCACGGCTACATCGATCCCGCGCGTCGGGAGCAGGGAATTCCGGGCCTGTCGCTCAGCTACAACTACAGCGGCGCCAGCTGGACCTCGAATAACGGGACGGGAAGCGATAGCCAGTACCTTAGCCTGCGTCCGGGTCTGAACGTTGGCCCATGGCGTTTACGCAATTTTTCGACCTGGAGCAATAGCCAGGGGCAAGCCGGTCGCTGGGAATCGGTCTATACCTATTTACAGCGCGATATCAGCGCCCTGAATAGCCAGCTGATTGTCGGGGATAATAGTTCTACCTCTGACGTCTTTGACAGCACCCCATTTCGCGGCGTGCAGCTCTACTCCGACGAACAGATGCTTCCGGGAAGCATGCGGGGCTATGCCCCCGTAATCCGCGGTATCGCCCGCACTAATGCCCAGATCACTATTTATCAGAATGGCTACAGCATTTATCAAAGCTATGTCCCGCCCGGCGAATTTGTCATCAACGATCTTTACCTCGGCAGCAGCGGCGAGCTGAAAGTTGTCGTGAAAGAGGCGGATGGCAGCGAGCAAGTCTCTTTAGTGCCCTACGCGTCGTTAGCGGTTATGCAGCGGGAAGGGCAATACAAATATGAAGTCATTAGCGGCACCTATCGTTCCAGCAGCAGCGACGCTGAAAATGCCCCGTTTACGCAAGGGAGCTTGATTTACGGTCTTCCATGGGAAACCTCGATATACGGTGGCATGCAGGCCGCCAGTCAATACCAGTCCCTGCTCTTTGGCATGGGAAAAAACATGGGGGATTTTGGCGCACTCTCATTTGATATTACCCAGGCCTGGGCAACCACCAAGCATGCAGAGAAAAACCGGGGGCAGTCGCTACGCCTTCGCTATAACAAAAACCTGCTCTCTACCGGCACTAACGTTGCGATTGCGGGCTATCGCTACTCAACGTCCGATTACTACACGCTGGGTGAAACGCTGAGCAGCTACCACTCGGAGCACTCTATCCCGGAGCGACGTCGCAGCCGTACGGAACTGACGCTGAACCAAAATCTGGGAGACAACCTCGGCTACCTCTCCTCCATGCTGGTCAGCGAGGATTACCACACCAGCAAAAAACGCACGACCTCTGCCTCGCTGGGCTATGGCAATAGCTGGAACGGTATTAGCTATAGCCTGAACTACAGCCACTATCTGAACGTAACAAAAGAGGATAACCAGCGTCGCTATAACCAGGACAATCTGTTCAGCCTGAGCGTGAGCGTTCCTCTGGACAAATGGCTCCGCTCTGCACGTGCCGGTTACTCATTTTCCGCAGCAGATAACCGCTCGCCTGGCCACAGCGTTTCCCTGAGCGGCAGCGCCCTTGAGGACAATAACCTGAACTGGAGCATACAGCAGAACATCAACCCAGGCAGCCAGGCAAACAGCAGTGATGTATCGCTTAGCTATAGCGGACGCTATGCGCAGGTTGGCGCCGGGTATGGCTATAGCCGGGACGCACAGCGGCTGAATTATAACCTGCGAGGCGGCGTGCTGGTTCACCCGCATGGCGTCACGCTGGCGCAGTCGCTGGGTGAAACGGTCGCTCTGGTTGAAGCGCCGGATGCAGCGGGTGTCAGCGTCCGTAACCACGCTGGCGTGCGTACCGACTCCCGGGGATATGCCGTGGTGCCGTACCTGGCCCCTTATCAGGAGAGCACAATCCAGCTGAGACCCGACACGCTGCCAGATGATGTTGAGCTGGAAAGCAATAGCCATAAAGTCGTTCCCACCCGGGGAGCCATCGTTCGGGCACGTTTTACCACCGCGGTGGGCAAGCGCCTGATGATGACGCTGAAAGATGCGCAGGGTAAACCCGTTCCGTTCGGCGCCGTTGTTTCTCAAAACACCACCAGCAGCATTGTGGGTGATGAAGGCAGCGTATTCCTCACAGGGATGGCGGAAAAAGGAACGTTAGACGTGAGCTGGGGTAAGAAACCCAATCAGCGTTGCCAGGTTAACTATCAGCTTTCTGGCCAGGAACCCACGATTAGCGGAATTGTGCAGTTAACGCAGACCTGCAAAAAAACCGTTAATGATTTAAGGAATTGATGATGAAAAAATTAGCGTTACTCGTGTGCCTGGCAGCAGGCGGATTGATGGAATCGCCTGCCTTTGCTGCTATTCCGGGCAGTTGCTGGCCAATTGGCGGAGCAACCGTTTTTCCGATTAGCAAAAATCTCACTGCCGAACATATACCAGGGTCTGTACAGGAGGGATGGGATAATAATCGAAACTTTTCGGGCATATGCTTCTGTATAAACTCGTCCGATAAAGAAAGTGTCTTCTTTAAATTTACCAGTGACGTGCTGAAATCGGGAAGTGGTAAACGTAATGGCGAGTTTATTTACTATCCATTCGATGAAGAGAAAGGTATTAATATCGGCTTTAAGATAGACATTGGTGGTACTATCCAAAATCAAGCGACTGTTGATTTGCAAAATAGTTCAGGGGTAGATAATCAAAACATAACGAATTTAGATTGTGACGATGTTAATGAAGAACATCCGTTTAAAACGGGTTCTAGCGGGACGGTTTCAGTAGAGTTAACCAAGAAGATCACAGGCCAACATGTATACCCTGCACAAGAGCTACTTACAGTTTACGCCCGAAAAAAATCAGGTGATTTCGATCCCACTAAACCGTTTGTGAAACTCAACTTTGAAATGATTATTACTATTCCGCCAAATTGTACGATTAATGGCGGAGAACCCATTAACATCCCGTTTGGTGATATTACAGCAAATGAATTTACGCCTGAAGCCAACAGTAAGCAAAAAAGCATTCCGCTCAACGTAACCTGTGATGACGAAGCGGATGTCAGCAGGGCGGAGATTAAATTCCGCACCTCCGATTTTAATGACGCTGGTTTTATCAGAACCCGTAATAAAGAAGGAGGGGATCGCAACGATTTAGGAATAAAACTTGAACACAACGGTAATAAAATTGATGGCAGCAGTTCGGCCATTCCGACACAGGGGGGTAATGTCACTATTGTAGCTACGCCCGTGCAACAAGGAGAAAAATCTCCAGAACCGGGAAAATTTGAAGCCACCTCAACGCTGGATTTCGAGTTTAAATAAAGAAAAAACTTAATCCACTAAAGATATATCTTATTTCACTGCAACTCATAGCACTATAGAAATGAGTTGCCGGGTAACTTAAATGGATTTGTATAAGGATATATAATATGAAACTGAAAAGTAAAACGCGCGTAGCACTTTGCGTTGCGGCCTTATTAGGTGCAGGCATGACGACCTCTCAGGCCATCGCCAGCGATATTGAGCCCTACTCAGCGCCTTTCTCCATCAAGGGAGAAAAGAGTAAAGACTATTTCGGTATGACAATGGCCACGATCGGTAAGTTTTCCGATAAGGACAATGGCTCACATATCGCGGGCGAAGATATTGTGATTACGGCCCCCTGGGGGGATAGCGCGAAAGGGCTCGCGTACGTTATTTTCGGTACTTCCGGCGGTAAAACCATGCAGGAAGTGAACAACGTAGGTGAATTCGATCCGCAAAACGCGCTTAAAATCTTCCACAGCAATAAAGCGAATAAGCCTGGCTCAGTGACGACAAAATGGATGGGCGTCGCGGTACGCAAAATTGGTGATATTAACGGCGACGGATATGACGATTTAGTCATCGCCTCCCACTGGCATGATCAGGTCTACATTATCTGGGGCGGGCCGCATCACCGCACAGGCGCGCGGCTTTCTAATCAGATAGACCTCAATGATATCGACAACGGCGACGCTCGCCTGGGTATTCGCATCCGTACGGTTAATTCTTCAGGCAATGCTAATACCGGCGGCTGGTTTGGCGCCGCGGTAGGCCCAATTAAATATAAAAATTCTGCTGTGGCCAACAAGATGGTCGATCTCGCTATCGGCGATATCGAAGGCACTGGCGGACGCGGCGGCGCGGTCATTATCTACGGCGCCCAAAAGCCTGGCGACCAGTGGCAGAACATTGATATTAAGCGCAACAGCCTGGGCGACTGGGAGATCCCTGCCGCGACCGGCGCCTATATTCGTCCGCAGATGACCGCCACCAACGGTCCGGAGAAACCGCTTAACTACAACCTCGGGCAGCAGATCGGCGATGTCGGAGATATTAACGGCGACGGCTTCAGTGATTATCTGATCGTCGACCCGGAATCCGTCAATGAAGGCCGTAAATCAGAGAACAGCGGCACTGATGGACGCGGTACGGCGTATCTTGTCTACGGCAGCAGTTTCAACCAGGGGAATCTCGACATCGCCTCGCTAAACGCGACGCAAGCGACCCGTCTTCACGGTATGGGGGCGGCTTTCCTTGGCGGTCAGTCTGGTGGAGGTGAAGGGAGTAACGATCATAGCGCCTATACGCAGGATAAACCCAATAACGGCACCATTACGCCGTTAGGTAACTTCCTGAGTACGCACTATAACGCTTTTGCGATCAGCGCCCCTGCCGACATGGGCATCGACAAAAAGCGTTCCGGAATGGTCTGGATTATCAAAGGTAAGACCGACGGCACTAAGCTGCCATCCTCCCTGTTCCTTGATGCGGCGCACACCCGGCTGAACTTCAACAAAAACTTTAGCGTACGAGATGGCTATGCCATTTACGCCGACAGGCCTGGCAGCAAGCTGGCAGGGTTCGGGAATAGCATTCTCGGAAACGTGGATCTGAACGGTGACGGCAAGAAGGATCTGGTGATTGGCGATCCGAATGCGCTGAACTCCAGCGGCACTCAGGTGGGCGCCGTGTATGTGATCAACGGCGGTAAAAGCCTGGATGATTACGCTGACGATGAGGGCATGATCAATATTAATACGCTGGTGAGTGAAGGCGTTGCGAAAGTCTACTGGGGTAAAAATCAGTATGAAAAATTCGGTGCCTCCGTTGCGGCCGGCAGCTTCAATGGCTTCACCCAGGATAGTCTCGCCATTGGTTCTTACCGTGATAACAGCTGGACGGGTAAAGTCACCTTCCGCATTGCGGATTACATCATCCCGGATTAATTCTTACGTCACCTGAATGGGGCAACACCGCCGGGGAGGAGACTCCCCGGCAATTTATTGCGCATTTTGCAGCGCCTGCGCGCACGCCCAGGCGCTCGACCATGCCCACTGGAAGTTGTACCCACCGAGCCAGCCGGTCACGTCCATCACCTCGCCGATAAAGTAGAGCCCCGGTACGTTACGCGCTTCCATCGTGCGTGAAGAAAGCTCATTCGTATCAACGCCGCCCAGCGTCACTTCCGCCGTGCGATACCCCTCGGTGCCGTTTGGCTGAACGCGCCAGTTCGTTAACGTATCCACCAACGTTTCCTGCTCGCGGCTGTTAAGCTGCTTGAGCGACACATCCGGGATCTGCCCCAGCCCCTGCAAACACTCTACCAGACGCTTCGGCAGCTGCATCGCCAGGGTATTTTTCAGGCTCTGATTCGGGTGCGCTCCGCGCTGCTCGTTGAGGAACGCGTCCAGATCGCAGTCCGGCACCAGATTGACCGTGACAAATTCACCCGGCTGCCAGTAGCTGGAGATTTGCAGTACCGCCGGGCCGGAGAGACCGCGGTGGGTAAAGAGCAGATTTTCGCGGAACACCGTCCCGTCTTCGGCAGTAATAACGGAGGGAACAGAGACGCCGGAAAGCGTCTGAAGCTGCTCCAGCAGCGGCTTATGCAGCGTAAACGGCACCAGCCCGGCGCGGGTTGGCAGCACCTTCAGGCCAAACTGCTCGGCGATTTTGTAGCCGAACGGTGAGGCGCCCAGTCCCGGCATCGAGAGGCCGCCGCTGGCGATGACCAGATTTTCGGCGCTGACGGTGTCACCATTGAGCTGCAGCGTGTAGCCCTGCTCGTCGCGGGCGACCTCAAGCACTTCCGTGCGCAGGCGCATAACCACGCCGCCCTTCTCACACTCGGCTACCAGCATATCGACAATCTGCTGCGCGGAGTCGTCGCAGAACAGCTGTCCCAGGGTCTTTTCATGCCACGCGATGCCGTGCTTACCCACCAGGTCGATAAAGTCCCACTGGGTGTAACGCGCCAGAGCAGATTTACAAAAATGACGGTTCTGGCTCAAATAGGCCGCGGGTTCGACATAAAGATTGGTGAAATTGCAGCGCCCGCCGCCCGACATCAGGATCTTGCGGCCTGGCTTTTTTCCGTTGTCCAGCAACAGTACGCGACGACCCGCCTGTCCGGCCATCGCCGCACAAAACATACCCGCCGCACCGGCGCCAATTACCACGGCATCAAACCTTTCCACGTCAAAACCCTCTTCGTTAACTGCCGCGGATTGTAAAGTTTCCTCTGTGGTCACACCAGCGTAAAAAGATATTACAAAGCCATTCCATTGAAATTTAACGATTATCCTTTCAGGCACTTTTCTCAAATCAGGTGGTATGTCAAAAAAAGTCTATATTTCACTTTGCCCGTTGCGCATTTGTCCTGGATAATGCGCCGCGTTCATGTCCTCAAAATGGCGTAACGTCCTATGCTACATTTGTTTGCCGGCCTGGATTTACATACCGGGCTTTTACTATTGCTTGCTCTGGTTTTTGTACTGTTTTACGAAGCGATCAACGGCTTCCACGACACTGCAAACGCAGTAGCAACGGTTATCTACACTCGCGCAATGCGATCGCAGCTTGCGGTTGTTATGGCGGCGGTATTTAACTTTTTTGGTGTCCTCCTGGGCGGACTGAGCGTTGCGTATGCGATCGTGCATATGCTGCCAACGGATCTGCTGCTTAACGTGAGTTCCGGTCATGGCCTTGCCATGGTGTTCTCAATGCTGCTTGCTGCCATTATCTGGAACCTCGGTACCTGGTATTTTGGCCTGCCTGCATCCAGCTCTCACACTCTCATCGGCGCGATTATCGGTATCGGGTTAACTAACGCCCTGATGACCGGGACATCGGTTGTTGATGCGCTGAACCTGCCTAAAGTACTGGGCATTTTCGGCTCTCTGATCATCTCCCCTATCGTGGGTCTGGTGGTAGCGGGTGGATTGATTTTCATCCTGCGTCGCTACTGGAGCAACACGAAGAAACGCGCGCGAATCCACCTCACGCCAGCAGAGCGTGAGAAGAAAGACGGCAAGAAAAAGCCGCCGTTCTGGACGCGTATCGCCCTGATCATTTCCGCTATCGGCGTGGCCTTCTCTCATGGCGCGAACGACGGGCAGAAAGGCATTGGTCTGGTGATGCTGGTTCTGATTGGCGTCGCTCCGGCGGGCTTCGTGGTGAACATGAACGCGTCTGGTTACGAAATTACCCGTACCCGTGATGCGGTCAACAACGTTGAGACCTATTTCCAGCAGCACCCTGAGCTGCTGAAAAAAGCGACCGGCGTTGATCAGCTGATCCCTTCCCCGGAATCAGGTGCAACGACGGCACCGGGCGAATTCCACTGCCATCCGGCTAACGCGATTAACGCGCTGGAACGTGCCAAAGGCATGCTGGGCAATATCGAAAGCTACGACAAACTGGCCGTTGAACAGCGTGGTCAGCTGCGTCGTATCATGCTCTGCATTTCTGACGTGACCGATAAAGTCGCGAAGCTGCCAGAGGTGAATTCAGACGACAAACGTCTGCTGAAGAAACTGAAAAGCGACATGCTCAACACCATCGAGTACGCGCCAATCTGGATCATCATGGCCGTCGCGCTGGCACTGGGTATCGGTACAATGATTGGCTGGCGTCGTGTGGCGACCACCATCGGCGAGAAGATCGGTAAGAAAGGCATGACCTATGCGCAGGGTATGTCCGCGCAGATGACGGCTGCGGTATCTATCGGTCTGGCAAGCTACACCGGTATGCCGGTATCCACCACCCACGTACTCTCCTCGTCCGTGGCAGGTACCATGATTGTTGACGGCGGCGGTTTGCAGCGCAAAACCGTGACCAACATTCTGATGGCCTGGGTGTTCACCCTTCCGGCGTCCATCCTGCTGTCTGGCGGTCTGTACTGGATTTCGCTGAAGCTGATTTAATCGGTTGAAGGCGACAAAAAAGCGGGTCAGGAAACTGGCCCGCTTTTTTTATGGCTGTTATTTGTAGTCGGACGTTTTATAACGTAAGGATTTTCTGAACATTTTTTGTCCAACCCTATATCAAAGAAAAATCTATCATGGCGCCCAGAAGAAAAACCAGACAAAGGAGAATGTATGGCTTCTGTCCCTATTGCAGGACCAGGTTCAATCGTTATAGCGAACAACATGCGTGAAGCACGCCTTCACGGTATGTCGCGTAATATGGCCACACCCTCAACGTATTATTGGTTCTACCAAAAAGTCCGCAATGGTGGTCCCTGGGATTATAAAAAATTCGACCCATACTTTGCAGCATTTGGTAACTTCAATTTCGGCGCCGCCGGAACTGCTGCGGGCATCCCCGCAAATATCCTTCTTATGGGCGCAGGCTGGGCTCAAAGCCGTGCTGGCACCTCAAAACCTGAATGGGGTAAATGGCACGAAAAACCACCTTATGGGGACGACCCGACGGACCAACGCAATATCAGAGAAGGAATAGAGTATGCCATTCAAAACGGCTACTAAATGGATTCATCGCCTTGTGACATTATCGCTTTTAGCTCTTGTCATTGGATTTTTTTGGCTCAACCACCAGCCCAACCGGCAAGCGAGTGATGAACTTCAACGCGTTTATCAATTATCTGACCGCGTCTGGCTCTATATGACCGTGAACAACCAAGGCGGCGCAACCGTGCCAACAATCTACCGCTACTATCTCTCGCAAGAGATAGCAGGGGAAGATACTGACATTATCCAACAGCTCGCAATGAAGCATCCGGTCATTGAAGGTACAGGCACAATTACCTCTGCCAGCATTGATGCAAACGGAGAAGTGAAAATTACCTATAGCGGGAAGGTCATCTCTATTGAGGACACTGTTTCAAATCTCCAGTTCTCAGTTAAGCCCTGAGCCAGATGAAACAAGGCGGGGCTTACCCCGCCTGCTGTAATGCTCAGTGCCAAATCATCAATGCAATCATGCTGACCACGACCAGCCCGCACAGGGCGCTGGTCAAAATGAACTGACGACGCAGACGCTCGCAGCGACGGATAAATTCTTCATCGTGATGATCGCGGTAGCGCTGGTAGTAGATATACCCCACCAGACGCATCTGCTTGCTGGGCTGTCCATGCGAGGTGAAGAACCCTCCACCGTCCACATACTGATACAGCAACGGATCGCAACCACGAAGTACCACTAACAGCGCACGTAACGATGAGAAGTAGCGCGCCATATTCACTATGCAAACTACGCATAACGCCCAAAACAATGCGACGGTGCTAATCATACATCCTCCCCGGCGTCCGCCCACGAAGCAAGGCTCCTGAGCTACCGCACCCCAATGCCCTGACAGACAGTTCAGTGAAAGAATGACCAAAAGTCGATCCGGTTCGCGCTTTAATATCCGAACGGCTCATTAAATAGTGTAGGAGATCCGTTAATTTTTTTGCCACAAGGTTAATCGTTATCAACACCAAAGCTTGAAAAATATGTTTAACTGGGCCGTAATGAAAGCATCAGACGACGGCTTTCCATTTAGTCATCGATAACTTAAGGAAGGAGTAACACTATGGCTTACAAACACATTCTCATCGCGGTAGATCTCTCCCCGGAGAGCAAAGTGCTGGTTGATAAAGCGGTATCCATGGCACGTCCCTACAACGCGAAAGTCTCCCTGATTCACGTTGATGTGAACTACTCCGACCTCTACACCGGTCTGATCGACGTTAATCTGGGCGATATGCAGAAACGCATCTCCGAAGAGACGCATCACGCGCTGAGCGAGCTCTCCACCAACGCGGGCTATCCGATCACCGAAACCCTGAGCGGCAGCGGCGACCTGGGCCAGGTGCTGGTTGATGCGATTAAGAAATACGATATGGACCTGGTGGTATGCGGTCACCATCAGGACTTCTGGAGCAAGCTGATGTCTTCAGCGCGCCAGCTGATTAACACCGTTCACGTGGACATGCTGATTGTTCCGCTGCGCGACGAAGAAGACGAGTAAGTAAGGCACAAACCTTAGCTTACCCCTCACCCCAACCCCTCTCCCCAGAGGGGCGAGGGGCTCGATCGTTCCCTCTCCCCTATGGGGAGAGGGCTAGGGTGAGGGGAGATAAATATCAAACCGATGCCCTTTCGTGGTCACCGCGTTGGTCGTGGCAACGTCCGCCAGCGGCGGCGCGTAGTCCGGGCGCTTCACCACCACCCGCTTCGTCGCGAGCTGACGAGCCGGCTCCAGCAGGCCATCTGCGTCTAAATCCGGCCCCACCAGCGACTGAAATACCCGCATCTCTTTCTTCACCAGCGCGCTTTTCTGCTTATGCGGGAACATCGGGTCGAGATAGACCACCTGCGGGCGCGGGGTGATATCGGTCAGCGCCGTCAGGCTGGAGGCGTGGATAAGCTGCAAACGCTCCTGCAGCCACGGGCCAATTTCCGGGTCCGCGTAGCCTCGCGTTAGCCCGTCGTCGAGCAGCGCGGCCACCACCGGATTGCGCTCCAGCATCCGCACGTGACAGCCCACCGACGCCAGCACAAACGCATCGCGCCCCAGCCCCGCCGTTGCGTCCACCACGTCCGGGAGATAGCTCCCCTTAATGCCGACCGCTTTGGCCACCGCTTCGCCGCGACCGCCGCCGAACCTGCGCCGGTGCGCCATCGCGCCGCCAACGAAGTCGACAAAAATCCCGCCGAGCTTCGGTTCGTCGCGCTTGCGTAATTCGAGATGCGCTGTCGTCATCACCAGCGCCATCAGGTTCTCTTCATCGTGCTCCAGCCCCCAGCGGGCCGCCAGAACAGATAAGGCGCCGTCTCCGGCGCCCGTTTCATCAACTAAGCAGATCTTCACGTAACAATCAGCCTTTGATTCCGTAATGCTCAAGCATCGCATCCAGCTGCGGCTCGCGGCCGCGGAAGCGTTTGAACAGCACCATTGGCTCTTCAGAACCGCCGCGGGTCAGGATGTTGTCGAGGAACGACTGGCCGGTTTCACGGTTGAAAATCCCCTCCTCCTCGAAGCGAGAGAAGGCGTCTGCCGCCAGCACGTCGGCCCACAGGTAGCTGTAGTAGCCCGCCGCGTAGCCGCCCGCGAAGATGTGGCTGAACGCGTGCGGGAAGCGGCCCCAGGTTGGTCCTGGAATAACGGCAACCTGCTTTTTAATCTCGGCCAGGGTTTCGAGGATTTTCGCCCCCTGCGCCGGGCTGAACTCGGCGTGCAGGCGGAAGTCGAACAGGCCGAACTCCAGCTGACGCAGGATGAACATCGCCGCCTGGTAGTTCTTCGCCGCCAGCATTTTATCCAGCAGCTCTTTCGGCAGCGGTTCGCCGGTCTCGTAGTGGCCGGAGATAAACGCCAGCGCGTCCGGCTCCCAGCACCAGTTTTCCATAAACTGGCTCGGCAGCTCGACCGCATCCCACGGCACGCCGCTGATGCCGGCAACGCCTGCGGTTTCGATGCGGGTCAGCATATGGTGCAGGCCGTGACCGAACTCGTGGAACAGGGTGATCACTTCGTCGTGGGTGAAGAGCGCAGGCTTGCCGCTTACCGGACGGTTGAAGTTACAGGTCAGGTAGGCAACCGGCTTCTGCAGGGAGCCGTCGGCTTTACGCATCTGGCCCACGCAATCGTCCATCCACGCCCCGCCGCGCTTGTTCTCACGCGCGTAGAGGTCAAGGTAGAAGCTGCCGCGCAGCTCGTTTTTCTCGTCATACAGCTCGAAGAAGCGCACGTCCGGGTGCCAGACGTCGATATCGGTACGCTCTTTGGCGGTGATGCCGTAAATGCGTTTCACCACTTCGAACAGGCCGTTAACGGCTTTGTTTTCCGGGAAGTACGGGCGCAGCTGCTCGTCGCTGATGCTGTAGAGGTGCTGCTTCTGTTTTTCGCTGTAGTAGGCGATATCCCACGGCTGCAGCTCGTCCACGCCGAACTCCGCTTTCGCGAAGGCGCGCAGCTGGGCCAGCTCTTTTTCACCCTGCGGACGGGCGCGCTTCGCGAGGTCGGTCAGGAAGTCGAGCACCTGCTGCGGGTTTTCCGCCATTTTGGTGGCGAGAGATTTATCCGCGTAGCTGTCGAAGCCCAGCAGCTGGGCCAGCTCGTGGCGCAGAGCGAGGATCTCCGCCATCACCGGGCTGTTGTCCCACTTACCGGCATTCGGCCCCTGGTCGGAGGCGCGGGTGCTGTACGCGCGGTACATCTCTTCGCGCAGGGCCTGGTTGTCGCAGTAGGTCATTACCGGCAGATAGCTCGGGATATCCAGCGTTAACAGGAAGCCTTCCTGCTCTTTCGCTTCGGCCTGGGCTTTCGCCGCCGCCAGCGCGCTTTCCGGCATACCGGCCAGTTCGGATTCATCGGTAATCAGCTTCGTCCAGCCCATGGTGGCGTCGAGGACGTTGTTGCTGTACTGGTTGCCCAGCTCGGACAGGCGCGCGGCGATTTCACCGTAGCGAACCTGCTTCTCTTTTGGCAGACCAATACCGGACAGCTCAAAGTCACGCAGCGCGTTATCGACCGATTTTTTCTGCGCTGTGTTCAGTTCGGCATAGTGATCGCCGTCACGCAGGTCGCGGTAGGCTTTGTACAGCCCTTCGTGCTGACCAACCCAGGTGCTGTATTCGGAGAGCAGCGGCAGGGTTTGTTCGTAAGCTTCGCGCAGTTCCGGGCTGTTTTTCACCGAATTCAGGTGGCTCACCGGGGAGAAAATGCGCCCCAGCACGTCGTCCACTTCGGCCAGCGGCTGACACAGATTTTCCCAGGTGTACGGCCCGCCCTGCGCGACCACGCTTTCTACCGCCGCGCGGCAGTTGTCCAGCGACTGGGTAACGGCTGGAACCACATGCTCAGGGAGGATTTTAGAAAACGGCGGCAACGAAAAAGGCGTCAGTAATGGATTGGTCATAAACGCTGTCCTGTTGAAATGGGTGAATGAAGCGCGCATCCGGCGCTGTGCATATTGTTCAGTAATGGGGTTAAGTGTAGAGGATTTCAATAGCCGCGCTTACCGGGCCTGCGGGTAATCTGTGCCGTTCTGCTGTAAACTGTGGCAAATCGTCAATTCAGCGGAATATCATTACCCATGCTCAGTTATCGCCACAGCTTCCACGCTGGCAACCATGCCGACGTCCTCAAACACACCGTTCAGAGCCTGATCATTGAATCGCTCAAGGAGAAAGAGAAGCCGTTTCTCTATCTGGACACCCATGCGGGCGCGGGCCGTTATCAGCTGAGCGGCGAGCATGCCGAGCGTACCGGCGAATACCTTGAGGGCATCGCCCGCATCTGGCAGCAGGACGACCTGCCCGCCGAGCTGGAGCCGTATATCGGCGTGGTGAATCACTTCAACCGCAACGGCCAGCTGCGCTACTACCCTGGCTCACCGCTGATTGCCCGCCAGCTGCTGCGCGAGCAGGACAGCATCCAGCTGACCGAGCTGCACCCGAGCGACTTCCCGCTGCTGCGTTCTGAGTTTCAGAAAGACAGCCGCGCCCGCGTCGACAAAGCCGACGGCTACCAGCAGCTGAAAGCAAAGCTGCCGCCGGTTTCCCGTCGCGGCCTGGTGCTGATCGACCCGCCGTACGAAATCAAAACCGACTATCAGGCGGTGGTGACCGGGATTCACGAAGGCTATAAACGCTTTGCCACCGGCACCTATGCCCTGTGGTACCCGGTAGTGCTGCGCGCGCAGATCAAGCGCATGATCAAAGACCTTGAGGCGACCGGCATTCGCAAAATCCTGCAAATTGAGCTGGCGGTACGCCCGGACAGCGACCAGCGCGGCATGACCGCCTCCGGCATGATTGTAATCAACCCGCCGTGGAAGCTCGAAGCGCAGATGAACAACGTGCTGCCGTGGCTGCACAAAACGCTGGTGCCAGCCGGAACGGGCCACGCCACCGTCAGCTGGATCGTGCCGGAGTAATCGCAGCCATCGGTGGAAACTATTGATTTCAGGTATACAATCGCGGCAATTCACGATTAAGGACAAGAGCTATGACTAAGCATTATGACTACATCGCAATCGGCGGCGGCAGCGGCGGCATCGCCTCCATCAACCGCGCGGCCATGTACGGCCAGAAGTGTGCGCTGATTGAAGCCAAAGCGCTGGGCGGCACCTGCGTGAACGTGGGTTGTGTACCGAAAAAGGTGATGTGGCACGCGGCGCAAATCCGCGAAGCGATCCATATGTACGGCCCGGACTACGGCTTTGACACCACGATCAACCATTTCGACTGGGACAAGCTGATCGCCAGCCGTACCGCCTACATCGACCGCATCCATACCTCGTACGACAACGTGCTGGGCAAAAATAACGTCGACGTGATCCACGGCTTCGCCCGCTTTGTGGACACGAAAACGATCGAAGTGAACGGCGAGACGATCACCGCCGATCATATCCTGATCGCCACCGGCGGCCGTCCAAGCCACCCGAATATCCCGGGCGCGGAATACGGCATCGACTCCGACGGTTTCTTCGAGCTGCCTGCCCTGCCTGAGCGCGTTGCCGTGGTGGGCGCGGGCTATATCGCAGTAGAGCTGGCTGGCGTGATTAACGGCCTGGGAGCGGAAGCGCACCTGTTCGTGCGTAAACACGCGCCGCTGCGCAGCTTTGACCCGCTGATTGTCGACACGCTGGTTGAAGTGATGAACACCGAAGGCCCGACCCTGCACACCAGCGCCGTGCCTAAAGCGGTGGTGAAAAACGCGGACGGCAGCCTGACGCTTGAGCTGGAAGATGGCCGCAGCCAGACCGTCGATTGCCTGATCTGGGCGATTGGCCGTGAACCGGCGAACGACAGCTTCAACCTGGCCGTAACCGGCGTGAAAACCGACGAAAAAGGCTACATCGTCGTCGATAAGTTCCAGAACACCAGCGTGCCGGGCATTTACGCCGTCGGTGATAACACCGGTGCGGTTGAACTGACTCCGGTCGCCGTTGCGGCGGGCCGTCGTCTCTCCGAGCGCCTGTTCAACAACAAGCCGGACGAGCATCTGGACTACAGCAATATCCCGACCGTGGTCTTTAGCCACCCGCCAATCGGCACCGTCGGCTTAACCGAGCCGCAGGCGCGCGAGCAGTACGGCGACGACCAGGTGAAAGTGTATAAATCCGCGTTCACCGCGATGTACACCGCCGTCACCTCCCATCGTCAGCCGTGCCGCATGAAGCTGGTTTGCGTGGGCCCGGAAGAGAAGATTGTCGGTATCCACGGCATCGGCTTCGGTATGGATGAGATCCTGCAGGGCTTCGCGGTGGCGCTGAAGATGGGCGCGACGAAGAAAGACTTCGACAACACCGTGGCGATCCATCCGACCGCCGCGGAAGAGTTTGTGACAATGCGTTGATATTGATGCCCCTCTTCAGAGGGGCATTTTTTTAACATTCATAAATCGTTGCAAAACGAATGCTCCGAAAAGAGTGATCTACCGCACATTTCCCTCCACATCTACCGAAGCGAATGTCTACGCTTATAGGACGCCCGGAGAAACCTGTCTTTAGAACACACAACCGGAGGTCCCTATCACCATGTTCAACCAGAAACTACAGGCTACCGAGAACATCGAATTCGAGATTGCAGAAGAGCTGCGCTACGAGACCGATCCCTGCGAGTTAAAACTGGATGAGATGATTGAGGCGGAGCCGGAACCCGAAATGATCGAGGGGCTACCCGCCTCCGATGCCCTGACGCCCGCCGATCGCTACCTTGAACTGTTCGAGCACGTACAGTCGACGCGGCTGTTCGCGGACAGCAAAACCTTCCCCGACTGCGCGCCGAAGATGGATCCGCTGGATATTCTGATCCGCTACCGTAAGGTCAGACGCCATCGGGATTTCGACCTGCGCCAGTTTGTGGAGAACCACTTCTGGCTGCCTGAAACCTACAGCACGGAATACGTCTCCGACCCCGGCCTGTCGCTGAAAGAGCACATTGACAGCCTGTGGCCCGTTCTGACGCGCGAACCGCAGGACCATATTCCCTGGTCGTCCCTGCTGGCGCTGCCGCAGGCCTATATCGTGCCCGGCGGGCGATTCAGCGAGACCTACTACTGGGATTCGTACTTCTCCATGCTGGGGCTGGCGGAGAGCGGCCGTAACGATCTGCTGAAGTGCATGGCGGATAACTTCGCGTGGCTGATCGAGCGTTACGGCCATATCCCGAACGGCAACCGAACCTACTACCTCAGCCGCTCGCAGCCGCCGGTCTTTGCCCTGATGGTGGAGCTGTTTGAAGAGGACGGCGTGCGCGGCGCGAAGCGCTACCTCGACCACCTCAAAATGGAGCACGCCTTCTGGATGGACGGCGCGGAGTCGCTGCTGCTTAATCAGGCCTACCGCAGCGCGGTGCGCATGCCGGACGGTTCATTGCTGAACCGCTACTGGGACGACCGTGACACTCCGCGCGACGAATCGTGGATTGAGGACGTGGAAACCGCCCGCCACTCGGGCCGCCCGCCGAATGAGGTCTATCGCGATCTGCGTGCGGGTGCAGCGTCTGGCTGGGACTACTCGTCCCGCTGGCTGCGCGATCCGTCGCGGCTTGCCAGCATCCGCACGACGCAGTTTATCCCCATCGATCTGAACGCCTTCCTGTTTAAGCTGGAGAGCGCAATTGCCAATATCTCGGCGTCGAAAGGGGATAAAGAGACGGCCGAGCTGTTCCGCCAGAAGGCCACCGATCGCCGCGCGGCAGTGAACCGCTATCTATGGGACGAGGAGAGCGGCTGTTACCGCGATTACGACTGGCGACGCGAGGAGATGGCGCTGTTTTCTGCCGCCAGCATTGTGCCGCTGTATGTTGGAATGGCGACGCATGAGCAGGCAGAACGTTTATCGGACGCGGTAAAGGCGCGTCTTTTGACGCCGGGCGGGATTCTGGCAACCGAGTACGAAACTGGCGAGCAGTGGGATAAACCCAACGGCTGGGCGCCGCTGCAGTGGATGGCGATTCAGGGATTCAAGCAGTACGGCAACGACTCGCTGGGGGATGAAATCGCCTGGAGCTGGCTGCATACGGTGAACCACTTCTACAAGACGCACCACAAGCTGATTGAGAAGTACCACATCGCCAGCAGCACGCCGCGCGAAGGGGGCGGCGGGGAGTATCCGCTGCAGGATGGCTTCGGCTGGACGAACGGCGTGGTGCGACGGTTGATTGGGTTGTATGGGGAGCCTTGAGGGGTTAGGGTGCGGTTTGGCCCCTCACCCCGGCCCTCTCCCCAACGGGGCGAGGGTGTTCAAATTCCCTCTCCCCTTTGGGGAGAGGGTTAGGGTGAGGGGTAAAAAATTTTATCGAATCACCTCATAAATGGCGGTCTGAATAGACTGCCATTTTTTCGTGGTGGCATCCGGCTGTGACTGCGCGCGTCGCGTTGCCATCTCAAGATCGTGCTTCTGGCGCTTCACCACGGCCGGCACGGTGCAGAACGCTTTCAGATACTCTTTACGTATTGACGTCAGAGACTCGCCGTTCGACATGGCGTGGCTGAGCGTATTGATAAAACGACGACACGGCTTCTCTTCCGCCATGTTCTGCCGGTAGCGCAGCATAAGCTCCAGAACGTCGTCATAGCCTGCCGACATCGCCTCTTCGGTCCATGACAGCTTCCAGTCCATTCCACCCTGCAAAAAGAGCAGCGCCACGCGGGTATCGTTGCGGTTAATCGCCGAACGGAAATTATTATCGTCCCAGGTCACCCCCATGCGCGTCAGCGTTTCGCGCGAAGAAGGGGTTTCGCGCATCTCCTGCGGCGGAGCCGCCGCTTGCGCCGTATTTTCGGCCGCAGGCTGCGGTTTGCTGCTGGTCACCAGCCAGAAGCCGCCTACCACGATGGCAATCACCATCACGCCTACCGCTCCCCATAACGCACCGGAGATAAGCTGCTCACGCTGTTCGGGCGTGCGCGGCGCGCGCTGGGTTGGCTTTTCAATCGTGTCGCGGACTTCAAACAGATCCCCACCGGTGACCCGATCCATTTTTTGCGCTTTTTCCCAGAACGCGTGCAGCTCGCTGGCATCCACCGCCATGAATCCGGCCGGGTTGACGCGCGTTCTCCCCTCTTCGAACGCGCGTTGAACCGGACGGGAGATCTGCATGTAGTAGTTATCCAGCAGCTGAATTTGCGCCGAACTTAACGTTTTCTGCACCGTGATGCTGTTGCGGATTTGTCGAATGTCGTCGAGGAAGGTTTGCAGCGTTTTGCGCGGCTCCACCAGCAGCGTCAGCATGGACGGGTCGTTAAACAGCGAGGCGTAATAGCGGCTGAACTCTTTTTTATCCACCAGCATCTGCGCCAGTTCACTGAACATCATGCCGCTCAGGACATCGTTGATTTCGCCATGCTTCAGCCAGCGCCGTACGCGGTCAGCGTTAAATAAGGTTTTAAGGTGGTTATTGAGCCGCACCTGATCGGGCCAGGCCTGATGAATGAGGCCTTTAATCATTAACTCAATTGCGCGTACCTGCTTGTGCGCCTGCTGTTGCTGAAGCTCGCTACCCGGCTCCAGCTCGGTGCTGTAGGTCAGAAGCGGCTGCTGCAGACGAAGATGTTCCAGCGTAGTCACAAACCGCATTGCCGCAATAAGCTGGTTTTCACTGACATCCTGCCCGCTTTCATACTGCGGGACGCGCTGCTGCAGCAGGCGCAGCTGCAGCGTAAATTCCGACATCTCGGCATCATTCAGGTTGAGCTTCTTCGCAACCGTAGCCCATCCCCCGAGGCCTAAACGCGCGCTGTCCAGCTGTTCCAGAAACCAGCGTGGATCTTTTCCCTCAGAAACATGTACATTCAGAAGAAGCAAGATTTCCACCGACGCCTGGCGAATGACCGCCAGACAGTGTTCAAACTGTTCGCGGATATGATGTGATGTGCTGAGAGTCATTGTTTTCCTTAAGCGACAACGAAGACATCCGGAATGGGCACTAATGGCCGTTTTTCTTTTTATTTATACGCGCTTAACCATACCTGACTTTCTGTTGAAATAAAGTGACAACCCTAAAATCATTTAAAATGTTTCAGGAGAATCTTAATGCCAGTATTAATGACCTCACGCCTGAACTGCTCCCCCTTGCAGGAGCAAGACTGGCCCTTTTTTCTGACGTTGCAGCAGCACCCCGAGGTCATGCGCTTTGTGGCGGAGAACCGCCCCGTCGCGGCGATCCGCGATGCGTTTGATTCGCGCCTGACGCCCTGGACGCCAGGCAGCGCGCACTGGCTGTGCCTCGTCGTCCGTGACGCCTTCTCACAGGCCCCGCTGGGCGTTACCGGATATATTCATCGGGAAGAAGATTGCGCCGAAGTGGGCTTTCTTTTTGCCCCCGAGGCGCAGGGCAAAGGTTACGGCTTTGAATCCCTGCTGGCGCTTTGCGATTACGCCTTTCATCAGGGCGGTATTCGTCGGCTCACCGCCACCGTCACCGCGGGAAATGTCGCCTCCAGGCGCCTGCTGGAAAAAGCCCGCTTCAAGCTGGAAGGCGAGCTACGTGAAAGCTATTATCTTTCCGGTCGCTGGCAAAATGACTGGTTATTTGGGTTATTACGACAGGAATACCTGAACAATAATTTCTGATCAATAGCCATTTGGCGGATATTGCTCGTACCTCGATTCCTCTACAGTATCGCCATTAAGAGGAAACGAATATGAACGGTCATGCGCTGAATATATCTTCTGCCGCCATAGAATTAATAAAGAAACATCAAGGGCTTTCACTGGAGAAATATCGTGATGAAAAGGGTTTATGGGTTATCGGCTATGGGCATGTGATCCGCGAACGGGAAAATTTTCACGGCATTATCACGCCTCTTCAGGCGGAATATTTACTCCATGAAGATATTCAGCTGTGTGAAACGCTGCTGCGGGAAAAATGTTTACATCCATTAACCCAGCAGCAGCATGACGCGCTGGTACTGATGATAGTGAGTTTCGGCGTGACGTCTCCACTCCCGAAAGCGCTGCTTCAGGCCGTCGCCCGGGTGTAGTACATGGCTGCCTGGGTTCGGTTTTTCACCTCCAGCCGGCGAAAAAGCGCTTCCAGATGCGCTTTTACCGTGGCCGCACTGATGTTGAGATTGCGGCCAATCTCTTTGTTTGATTCCCCCGCCGCCAGCAGCTTCAGAACCTCACGCTGACGCTCGCTTAAGGAAAGTAATGCCTGCGCTGACGATTGCTGGCTGACCCACTCACCGGGAAAACAGACCATCCCTCTGGACACGGAATCCAGCACGGCGGCAAACCGCTCAGGGTTGGCGTTACGGGGGATAATCGCCATCACGTTTCGCTGCATAAGTTGTTCAACCCATCGGGTCTCTTTTTTTGCCAAAACCATCATCACCCGTACCGACGGGAAGCGATGCATGATTTCGTCCAGGAAAGAACTGCCCTCATTCTGAATTAAATTGCCGTCAATCATGACGATAGCAGACGGTGACGCGGATATTTGCGCCCATAAATCGTCTGCCTGACAAGCCCCCGTTATATTTATTCCCGGAATTAATTTCCGCAAACCGTGTATCGCTCCATGAATAAATATCGACTGCCTGTCAAACATGATTACTCGCATCGTATTTCTCCCTCTGAGAATAGCGAAGGGGGATTCTACAGAGGCGCTATTTAAGAAAAAACTCAATGAATGGAGAGGTTACAAATCCACCAGTGGTTTTTATATTTACCCGCATTTTGACACATCCATATTAAGGATTTCCTTAAGGGGTTCCCTCCCCTTAACAGCAGACATCACAGGAACATACCGCCTGACACTTCAATACGTTGCGCATTCATCCAGCCCAGCCTATCGCTGAGCAGCGCCGCAATGGCATCGCCGATATCGTCCGGCAGCCCTACCCGCCCCAGCGCCGTCTGCGACGCCAGCATCTGGTTAAGCTGCGCGTTGTCGCGCACGCGTCCACCGCCAAAGTCGGTTTCGATGGCACCTGGTGCGATAATATTGACGGAGATACCGCGCGCGCCAAGCTCCTTCGCCTGATAGCGGGTGAGCACTTCCATCGCCCCTTTCATGGCCGCGTAGGTTCCTGAGCCTGGCTGGGTGAAGCGGGCCAGTCCGCTGGAGACGTTAAGGATCCGGCCCCCATCGTTAAGCAGGGGCAGCAGGCGCTGCGTCAGGAAGAAAGGCCCTTTGAAGTGGATGTTCAGCGCCTCATCAAACTGGGCTTCCGTCGTTTCGGTATAGGGTGCGTATAAACCCGTCCCGGCGTTGTTTAATAAATAATCAAAGGTTTCGCGCTGCCAGACGTTCTTCAGGATCTCCTGAAGCTGTTGAGCAAAACTCTCGAAACTGGCGATATCCCCGACGTTGAGCTGTAATGCCGCCGCCTTGACGCCTTTTTCCTGAATTTCGTGCACAACTTCCAGCGCTTCCTGCTGGCCACGATTGTAGGTCAGGATAATTCCCGTGCCGTCTGCCGCCAGCTTCAACGCAGCGTTTTTACCCAGGCCGCGGCTACCACCCGTCACTAATGCGATACGTTCAGTCATCTTAAACCTCGTTTTGGCTGTTATGGAGATTGAGAAAGAGCTTATTAGGTGATAGAAGATCAATAAAGATGGGTAATAACGCTTCACTGTTTCAGTGCAAACAACAATGAGCTTCATCTATGGATAAAATTCACGCAATGCAGCTGTTTGTTCGCGTCGCGGAGCTGGAGAGTTTTTCCCGCGCGGCAGAGACATTAACGCTGCCGAAAGGCAGCGTTTCCCGGCAAATTCAGGCTCTGGAAAACCGGCTTGGCACCCAGCTACTGCACCGCACCACGCGCCGCGTCAGCCTGACGCAGGACGGCATGGTCTATTACGAACGGGCAAAAGACCTGCTGGCGAACCTGGATGAACTGGACGGCATGTTTCAGCACGATCCCTCCAGCATCAGCGGAAGGCTGCGCGTGGATATGCCCGTTGGCGTTGCTCGAAATGTCGTCATCCCCAAACTGCCTGCGTTTTTACAGCAGTATCCGGGTATCGAACTGGAGCTCAGCAGCAGCGATCGTCTGGTGGATGTGATCCGCGAAGGGTTTGATTGCGTCGTCCGCGTGGGTTCCCTGAAGGACTCAGGGCTGATAGCCCGTCCGCTGGGCAAGCTGTCGGTGATCAACTGCGCCAGCCCGGATTATCTGGCGCGTTTTGGCTACCCTGACACGCTGGACGATTTAGGCTCGCACGCCGTGATTCATTACGCCGCGATGCTGGGAAGCCGCCCTCAGGGCTTTGAATTTTATAACGGCAGCACGACCCAGTGGATAAAAACGGGCGGGGTGCTAACCGTCAACAGCACGGAAACTTACCAGGCCGCCTGCCTTGCCGGGCTGGGGATCATTCAGGCCCCGCGCGTTGGGGTGCGAGACCTGCTGCGCGGGAAGAAACTGATTGAGATCCTCCCGCAGTATCGCGCGGAACCGATGCCTGTCTCCCTGATTTACCCCCACCGGCGCAACCTCTCTCGCCGGGTTCATCTGTTTATGGAGTGGCTGACCGAACTCACAAAAGCTTACGTGGATTAGTCGCAAGCTATAATTCAGTAACATCCAGCCAAACGAAAAAGGAAAAGACGCGTGACGCCGGAAAATAACCCGCAACGACCCACCCAACATTTAGAGTATGAACCCATCAAGAAGATGGAAACCGAGCCAGAAGAGGCTAAAGCTCCCGGTACCGCCAGCAAGGCGCTGGGCACCGTTACCAGTCTGGCGGAGAGAATTCAGCAGTTTCCCATGGTTGCGCATCTGATACGTGCGACCGAGCGCTTTAATGACCGCATGGGGAACCAGTTCGGTGCCGCGATCACCTATTTTTCGTTCCTGTCGATGATCCCCATCCTGATGGTGTCGTTTGCAGCGGCCGGTTTTGTGCTCGCGTCGCACCCGACGCTGCTGCAGGATATCTTCAATAAGATCCTGAATAACGTCAGTGACCCGACCCTCGCCACCACGCTGAAAAGCACCATCAATACCGCCGTTCAGCAGCGTACCACGGTCGGGATTGTCGGTTTGCTCATCGCCCTTTACTCCGGCGTTAACTGGATGGGCAACCTACGCGAAGCTATTCGCGCCCAGTCGCGCGAGGTGTGGGAGCGTAAACCGCAGGATCAGGAGAAAATTTGGGTTAAATATTTCCGCGACTTTGTTTCGCTGATTGGCCTGCTTATCGCGCTCGTCGTCACGCTCTCCATTACCTCCGTGGCGGGCTCCGCGCAGCAGATGATTATTTCTGCGCTCTATCTTGATTACATCGAATGGCTGAAGCCCGCCTGGCGCGGCATCGGGCTGGCGATTTCCATCTTCGCCAACTACCTGCTGTTCTTCTGGATTTTCTGGCGCTTGCCTCGTCATCGCCCGCGTAAGAAGGCGCTGCTCCGCGGAACATTGATTGCGGCAATCGGCTTTGAAGTGATCAAGATCGTGATGACCTACACCCTGCCGTCGCTGGTGAAATCCCCATCCGGCGCGGCGTTTGGCTCGGTGCTCGGACTCATGGCCTTCTTCTACTTCTTCGCCCGCCTGACCCTGTTCTGCGCGGCGTGGATTGCCACCGCCGAGTACAAAGGCGACACGCGAATGCCCGGAAAAACACATCGCTAACCCCGCTCTCGGGCTGATATTTCAGCCCGACTCATCATTTCAGCATATAAATCCAGTCCGTAACTTTTATTTAACCGAAAACCAGTTTTATCCACCAATATTTAAAAACTGTGAAGCATTTCATGGAAGCATTTTGCCTGGCCTGAACATTATCCGCTTTTTGTTGCTTTTATAACCGACAGGCGGCTTTGTTACAGATTGAAATGTCGCTTTTGCTGTGCGTAATATGGCCTTTCGTTCGACAAAAAATAAGAAAATATTATGCAATCAACAGCCACAACACTCGACTCTGGTGCGGAAAACGTCCCGGTAAACTCGCGCAATAAAGTTGTCGTCGCATCGCTGATTGGCACCGCCATTGAGTTCTTCGACTTTTACATTTACGCCACCGCGGCGGTCATCGTTTTCCCGCATATTTTCTTCCCGCAGGGAGACCCGACGGCGGCAACGCTACAGTCTCTGGCGACCTTTGCTATCGCGTTTGTGGCGCGTCCGATTGGCTCCGCGCTGTTTGGACACTTTGGCGATCGTATTGGGCGTAAGGTCACCCTGGTGGCCTCGCTGCTGACGATGGGCATCTCCACCGTGGCGATCGGCCTGCTGCCGACCTACGAAACCATCGGCATTCTGGCGCCGGTCCTGCTGGCGCTGGCGCGTTTTGGTCAGGGTCTGGGGCTGGGCGGTGAATGGGGTGGCGCGGCGCTGCTGGCGACCGAGAACGCCCCGCCGCGTAAACGCGCGCTGTACGGTTCATTCCCGCAGCTTGGCGCGCCGATTGGCTTCTTCTTTGCTAACGGGACCTTCCTGCTGCTCTCCTGGCTGCTGACGGACGAACAGTTTATGAGCTGGGGCTGGCGTATTCCGTTTGTCTTCTCGGCCGTGCTGGTGCTGATTGGCCTGTATGTGCGTGTTTCTCTGCATGAGACGCCGGTGTTCGCAAAAGTAGCCGCGGCGAAAAAACAGGTAAAAGTGCCGCTGGGCACCCTGCTGACCAAACACGTGCGCGTGACCGTGCTGGGCACGTTTATCATGCTGGCGACCTACACGCTGTTCTACATCATGACGGTGTATTCTATGACCTACAGTACCGCCGCCGCGCCGGTTGGGCTGGGCCTGCCGCGTAACGAAGTGCTGTGGATGCTGATGATGGCGGTGATTGGGTTTGGCGTGATGGTACCGATTGCCGGCCTGCTGGCGGATAAATTCGGTCGTCGTGCGAGCATGATTACGATCACTACGCTGATCATTCTGTTTGCTCTGCTCGTCTTCCCGCCGCTGCTGAGCTCAGGAAGCCCGGCGCTGGTGATGGCGTACCTGCTGATTGGCCTGAGCCTGATGGGGCTGACCTTCGGCCCGATGGGCGCGCTGCTGCCGGAGCTGTTCCCGACGGAAGTGCGTTATACCGGCGCGTCGTTCTCCTATAACGTCTCGTCCATTCTGGGCGCGTCCGTGGCACCTTATATCGCCACCTGGCTGCAGGCAAATTACGGCCTGTTCTACGTGGGGGTGTATCTGGCGGCCATGGCGGCGCTGACGCTGATTGCGCTGCTGCTGACGCATGAGACTAAGCATCAGGCGCTGTAATTTATTGCGGCCTGATGCCCTCACCCCGACCCTCTCCCACAGGGCTGAGGAATCCCCAGTAATTTCTCTACCCGAAGCGATGAACGTTGCTTCAGGAAAATGAATGGCTTGCAGCGACGCCCTGGTCCGGCTGTAAATCGCTGAGGCGTTTCCTGCAGGCCGGGGCGAGGCGCATGGATGCGCCGAGAGGGCGGGCTTTACATGGACGTTACCTCCGCCCGTCCCCGATAAGCCGAAAGGAATAAGCCGAGGGTACCGCGAAGCGGCGATTTACCGCCGGGAGCCCGGGTCGCCAGGGTGGTGGCGACTGAGCCACCCTGGCACGTTCACAGGTATTGTCGTAACAGAGTAGCAAGGAACGTAAAGTGAACGGAATGACCACTACCGCCGTATGTGCCCCTCACCCTAACCCTCTCCCCAAAGGGGCGAGGGGATTGTTCACTGCTCGCATTAATTTGTGGGGATCCCTCAGCCCACAGGGAGAGGGAGAAAGGGAGCTACTTCTTCATCTGCGACAAAATCGTCCGGCACTGATTCGCCTCGCCTTCTGACGGCGAAATTAACGCCAGCAGCGCGGCGGCCGGGGTAACCAGCGTCGCGAGGGCTGCGGCCACCGCGCCACGCGCAATCAGCGGCCCGGGCTTGACGCCCGCCTGCGGATTTTTAAAGGTCCCGCGCACGTAAAGCGGCGAGCGCAGGGTTATAATACGAATCCCCTTACTTTCCGGATCGATGGTCAAATCCAGCTGCTCGGAGGCCATGCTGGCGGTACCGGTCACGTTAATCACCGCGTTTTCCGTGTCGAAGGCAAAAATCTGCGGACGCGCCACGCCGTTAACCAGATCCACATTCGCCGCCGCGCAGTTCACCCGCACCTCGTCATCGCCAAAGATTTGCCCGATGATAAAGTTACCGACGTTCAGCCCCAGGATCTCCATCAGGTTGCGGCTGACCAGACCGTCGTTCATCAGCAGTTTCAGGTTACCGTTGCCGCTGCCCAGCAGCGCCGCCACGGAATTCCCCACCCCGCGAATGTCCGCATCGCCGTTCATTTCACCGAGGGTTTTCTGCATCAGCTCCACGTTCGGCATCAGCTCTTTCAGCTTCAATCGACGGGCCTGGATCTCCGCCCGCCCCTGCATCGGCTTCTTATCGCCTTCCAGGTGAATGTTGGAGGAAATCGTCCCGCCCGCCATGCCAAACTTCAGCGGCTGCAGGCGCAGGTCGGCATCTTTCAGGATGATATGCGTCGAGAGATCGCTCAGCGGCAGCGTGCTGCCATGCTCAATCTTGCGTCCTTTGAAGCGCACATCTGCATCCATCACGTCCCATTTGTCGGTTTCAAAGCGATCGTAAGGCAGCACTTTACCCGCAGGCTGAACGTCCTTTTTGACCTCTTTTGACTTTGTCCCTTTGCCCGAATCCACGCCTATCAGCGGGCCAAGATCGGCCAGACGCAGCTGGCGGGATTCGACATCCCCTTCCAGTTTGGGCCGTGGTTTTCCTGTGGTGTAGGTCAGCGTGCCGTGAATATCGCTGTCGCCGATGCGGCCGTTGAAATCCCGGTAGTCAAAAACGGACGATTTTTCGGTATCGATTTTGGCAACCAGATGCCCGTCCGTTTCGAACGGCGGGGTATCGGGCAACAGTACGCCGGTCAGTTCATACAGTTCACCCAGCGAGTCACCGGCGAACTTGAGCTGCAGATCGACGCCTCCCATGTTCATCGGGTCGTTCACCGTCCCCACAAACGCCACGCGCGTATTCCCCGAGCGGAAATCCGCCTGCACCGGGAACGGCGTGCCTTCGCTTCGGAGCGCCAGCATGCCGCCTATTTTCCCTTTCCCGGTCAGCGGCTGGCCGTTGTAACGCCCTTTTGCCGTCAGGCCGAAGACATAATCACCCGCTTTGGCACTATCGCCTTTCGCTTTGTTGCCCGTAACTTCGCTAAACGGCAGCGGTTTTCCCAGCGGATCGACCAGGATCTCCACGTCCGCCTTGCTGACCTTATCGTCGATGGCGATCCGCCCGCGATCGAAAAGAATATTGTCCAGACGGAATGACCACGACGAGGGCTGGGCATTCGGATCTTTTTCGCCGTCGCTGGCAAGGTTAAACGTCCAGTTATTGTTTTTTTCAGAAAGGCGGATCAGGCGCGCATCGGGCTGCTGGAGCTTGATCCACGGCAGATAGACGGTTTTGGTCAGGAGCGCTAACGGCGCCAGCGTGGCTTCCACGCGCGGCAGATGCACCATGGTCACTTCGGGGATATCCGGCGGGTTGCCGAGAATAATGTCGTCGGCGTGGACGTGCGGCCAGGGGATCCAGCTTCGCCAGCCGGTCTCCTCTTTCTGACGCTCCCATACCACACCCAGATCGCCGCGAATGGCGAAGGGACGGTTCAGCTCAGTTGAGACTTTCTGGTTGATGGTCGGCTTAAGGCGGTTCCAGTCAAACGTCGCGATGATGACGACAACGATCGCGATCAACAACAAGAAAATCCCTGTAATCCAGGAAATGACCCTGGTTGTTTTTGTCATTTTTATCCCCTTTCCTGATGACCTGTCCTGTAAAACTATAGTCCAGACAAAGGGAAGCGGGGTTATCAGAGGGTCGTTCTGACGCTTTCGAGGCGATCCATCGGCACGGGGCGAGAGAGGAAATAGCCTTGCGCCGCCGCTGCGGGAGAATTTTGCACATCACGCCACTCTTCCAGCGTTTCTACGCCTTCAACGATCACGCCCTGGCAATAGCGGTTCATCAGCTGTAATAGCAGCGTAAACAGATTCCGCCCTTCCGGGGTCTGGCGCAGCATGATGAACAGATCGCGGGCCACCTTGATGTAGTCATAGCGCACTTCGCTGAGGGCCGAGAAGTTCGCCATACCGGTGCCGAAGTCATCCAGCCACAGCGGGCCAAATTCGCACATCGACGCAAAAGAGGAATCCTGAGGCAGGCGCACGTGCTCCACCAACTCAAAGCGCAGCCACGGCAGGGTGGCGATCAGCTCCTGCAGCTTCGCGTTCTGGCGCAGCGCCAGCAGAGTTGGGCCATCCACGTTAACCGAGGCAAGGATAGTATGCTGCTCGAAAAAGGCCTGTTTCGTCGCCAGCATACGGAGCTGCTCTTCCAGCACGTCCAGACGCTGACGAACGGCAACTTCGGCAAAATAGCGATCCGGCGCGATACGCTGGGAAGGGTTTGACGGGTGCGTGACGACGGTCAAAATCTCAATTGCCATCAGCCGACCGTCCGTTCGGTAGATCGGCTGATAAGTGTACGCACGCTCGCATTGCAGCCAGTAGCGATGCTCCTGCAAGTTCTCAATACTTGCTTCAGGCGTAGTGCTCAGCCGCTGGATAACCTGCTCTGACTTCATTTCAGATGTCCTGTTGTTGGGATAGCCTTTCTGGACTCGTCACAGGATTATCGGCGCGATAATTGAGAACTTTATGTTCAATTCACCGTGAAAATGAAATTAAGATGACAGAAATTTGCCGGAACACGCGCTGGCTCAAATAAAATAATGGAACGTCGTTTTAATATAGTTGACCATCTAATTCACTCAGCGCACACTGCTGAAAATTCTTCTGTTCAGGTTCACGACTATGTCCAAAAAAATTGCCGTGATTGGCGAATGTATGATTGAGCTGTCACAAAAAGGCGCGGAAGTCAGCCGCGGATTTGGTGGCGATACGTTAAACACCTCTGTTTACATTGCCCGTCAGGTTGCGCCTGAGGCACTCACCGTGAACTACGTCACCGCCCTTGGTACGGACAGCTTCAGCCAGCAGATGCTGGAAGCCTGGCAGAGTGAACGTGTAGAAACCTCGCTGATCCAGCGTATGGAAAACCGCCTGCCAGGGCTGTACTACATCGAAACCGACAGCACCGGCGAACGCACGTTTTATTACTGGCGTAACGAAGCGGCGGCCAAATTCTGGCTGGAGAGCGATGCTGCCGCAGCCATCTGCGAAGAGCTGGCGACGTTTGACTATCTCTATCTGAGCGGCATTAGCCTGGCGATTTTAAGCCCGACCAGCCGCGAAAAGCTGCTCTCGCTGCTGCGCGAATGTCGCGCCAACGGCGGGAAGGTGATTTTCGATAACAACTACCGCCCGCGCCTGTGGGCCAGCCGCGAAGAGACGCAGCAGGTTTATCAGCAGATGCTGCAGTGCACGGACATCGCCTTCCTGACGCTCGACGATGAAGACGCCCTGTGGGGTGAAAAGCCGGTAGAGGACGTGATTGCCCGCACGCACGCAGCAGGCGTGAGCGAAGTGGTGATTAAGCGCGGCGCGGAGTCGTGCCTGGTCGCGATTGCGGGTGAAGCGGTGGTTGAGGTCCCTGCGGTGAAGCTGGCCAAAGAGAAAGTGATTGATACCACCGCGGCGGGGGATTCCTTCAGCGCGGGCTACCTGGCGGTACGTCTGACGGGGGGAACGCCGGAAGCGGCGGCACAGCGTGGGCACCTGACGGCCAGCACCGTGATTCAGTATCGCGGGGCGATTATTCCGCGCGAGGCGATGCCTGTTTAAGTAAGGTGCGGGCTGACGCCCTCACCCTAACCCTCTCCCACGGGGAGAGGGAATGTTTAAGCATTACTGCCCCTGCGGAATATCCGACGCGTCCTGGTGTAGATCATCAGCCGTTGCCGCCTGCGCCGGCTGCGACGCGGTGGCCATAATGGAATCCCAGGTATTCTGAAGTTCCTTCATGTCATATTCCGGCTCGCCTTTCGGCTGCAAAAGGATCAACGCCATATCCTGCGACAGCTGCTGACGTAAATCCTGATTCAACATATTCACGGTCAGACCGTTCAGGAAGTCCTGACGCAGCTTCTGGTATTGTTCAGGCGCAATGTCGACAACCTGATTCTGCAGGGAGCGAATACGCTGGCTGATCAGAATGTCAGTATCGGCGCGAGCGTAGGTGGCAAATAGCTTCTGCAGCTCCAGTTTTTTCTGGGCTACCAGCGCGTTGAACTCCTCTTCAGAGAGCCCCTCTTTACGCACTTTTGCCAGCTCTTTCGCCACCACACCCAGATTGGCATTCAGCTTATCGCCCGGCGATTCAACGTTAATGGCACATTGCGCACGCTGGAACAGCACGCGGCAGTCAAAGCCAAGGCCAATGTTCTTCACGTTGTTTTTGCTGAGCGTCTGCTGAACGTGCCAGAACAGCGCTTCGCGCGCCAGATCGGCACGCCAGTAGCGCAGCAGCGCCGCGGACTCGCGAATAGGCTGCCAGGCGTTATCCCACATCACGGAGAGCCGGTCCTGGCGCACGGTGTCCGTCATAATGCTGACGGGCTCGGCGCGCAGCGGAGAGAGCGTCGGGACAGGGGCTGGCGTTTCGCGTTTGCCCTTCAGATCGCCAAACGCTTTGTTGATCTGCTCAACCACCGCGCGGCTATCCACGTTGCCGACGACGATCAGCGTCATCGCGTCCGGGGTGTACCATTTCTGGTAGAACGATTTTACCTGTTCGACATCCACCGGCTGCTTCAGCGGCTCCGCCGGATCGTGCCCCAGCAGCGTTGAGCCTTTCAGACGGTAGCGCCACCAGCCCTCTTTGGTATCCGCAGGCCAGGTCGCCACCATGTCGCCGTTGCTCAACGCGTAGTTCACGGTGTCCGGCGTGATCGCCAGGTTGCCAGAGGCATCGGAGAGATAAGTAAGGGCTTCTTTAAGCAGGTCGTTACGGTTATTTGGCAGGCTCAGGTTAAACATGGTGTAGTCATAGGAGACCACAGCCGGAGGAAGGGGGCGTTTCGGATCGATGGCCTGTTGCCACAGCGAACGCACCTGTACTGCCTGCAAGCTGCCGCTCTGCGTGAGCGCCAGACGGGGAATAAAATGGCTAAAACCGGTTTGCTGAGTGCTTTCCGTAAGGGAACCGGTATTAACGGACAGACGGATTTCAATACGATCGCTGGGACGCTGTGGAGTAGATAACACCTGCCACTGAAAACCGTTCGCTAACGTGCCTTGTTGCCAGGCCGGGTCTGGCTGGAGCGCATCTGCCTGCACATAACTGGCTGCTGCCATCATCAGCAAACCGCCGGTTAAGAGTCGAATTTTTGTGCCCTGCATGTGAACCCCTGATCAACATTCCTGGTTAAAAAGAGTGTCTCGCGACGCGCTTCACTCTAAAAGATGACGATGAAAACACGTCGATTAGACCGCGCGTTCGGCAAAACGTCACGGTCCGAAGTGAAATATACCCAAAAAAAATCTTGTCGAATTATGACAGGTATGAACAGTTATTATGCGCAGGAGCCCGCATCCCGACAAGGGAATGCGGGCAATTGTGACAAGATTAGGAGGTTAAACCAGGATTTTTGCTATCAGACGCGCGATTATTCAGCGTATCGTTGAGCTTCTTGTGATCCAGCTCTTTCACCCATTTCGCGACCACCACCGTTGCCACGCCGTTACCCACCAGGTTGGTGAGGGCACGCGCCTCAGACATAAAGCGGTCAATACCAAGAATCAGCGCCAGACCCGCCACCGGCAGATGCCCCACCGCAGAAATGGTGGCCGCCAGCACGATAAAGCCGCTGCCCGTCACGCCCGCCGCCCCTTTAGAGGAGAGCAGGAGCACCACCAGCAGGGTGATTTGATGGAAAATATCCATATGGCTGTTGGTCGCCTGGGCGATAAACACGGCCGCCATCGTCAGGTATATCGAGGTACCGTCAAGGTTGAAGGAGTACCCCGTCGGGATCACCAGGCCGACCACCGATTTACGGCACCCGAGCTTTTCCATCTTATCGAGCATACGCGGCAGCGCCGATTCTGAAGAGGAGGTCCCCAGAACAATCAGCAGCTCTTCGCGAATGTAGCGAATGAATTTGAAAATGCTGAAACCTGTCGCACGGGCGATGGAGCCCAGCACCACCACCACGAAAAGAATACAGGTGATGTAGAAGCAAATGATCAGCTGGCCCAGCTGCACCAGCGTGCCAACGCCATACTTGCCGATGGTGAAGGCCATCGCACCGAAGGCGCCGATCGGGGCCAGGCGCATGATCATATTGATGATGCCAAAGATGACCTGCGAGAAGCTTTCAATCACGTTGAAGATAAGCTGGCCTTTGCTGCCCAGACGGTGCAGGGCGAAGCCAAACATCACGGCAAACAGCAGCACCTGCAGAATGTTTCCGCTGGCGAAGGCGCCGATGACGCTGCCGGGGATGACGTCCAGCAGGAAGGCCACCACGCCCTGATCCTTGGCCTGTTCGGCATAGACCGCGACCGCTTTGGCATCCAGCGTAGAGGGATCAACGTTCATACCCGCGCCAGGCTGTACCACGTTGACGATGACCAGACCAATTATCAGCGCAAGGGTACTGACCACTTCAAAGTAGAGAAGCGCCACTGCACCGGTACGGCCCACCGCCTTCATGCTTTCCATGCCAGCAATGCCCGTTACCACCGTACAGAAGATCACCGGTGCGATGACCATTTTAATGAGCTTAACGAACGCGTCGCCAAGCGGTTTCATTTGCGCGCCCAGCTCCGGGTAATAGTGACCCAGCAGAATACCGATGGCGATGGCTGTCAGGACCTGGAAATAAAGACTTTTGAAGAGTGAGGTTTTCATAGGGTGTCCTTGGGAAGAAAAACCACAGGCTTTGTAAGGTTATGGTTAACCTGCGGCTCTAAAATAACACCCGTATAACAGGACAGAAATAAACTCAGTTCAAATTTGAAACACAAATGTTAAGAACTTTGAACTGGCTCGCACAAGCCAGCAACAAAATTACACTTTTGCGTTATGGTCAGCGCCAGAAAGGTATCGCTGCTCGAAGACATCCGGCGGCACCGCGGGGGCAAAAAGATAGCCCTGGCCGCTCTCGACGCCCGCCTCTGCCAGCCAGGCGCGTTGCGCTTCGGTTTCAATCCCCTCGGCAATAAGATGCAGGTTGAGGCTGCGCGCCATCTGGACGATGGCCTGCACCATGCTGCTGTCCTCCGGCAGCCCGTCGACAAACGATTTATCGATTTTGAGCATGTCCACCGGCAGGGTTTTCATGTGCTGAAGCTGACGCAGCCCGGCGTATCCCATACCAAAATCGTCCAGCGCGATGCGAATGCCGGCATTGCGCAGCGGCTTCAGAATGGCCACCGCGTCGTTAGGATCGTCAATGCGACGACTCTCCGTCACTTCCAGCGTCAGCGTATCAGGCTTGATCCGGTAGCGGTGGATCAGCTCCAGCATCTCGGAGACCATCGTCGGATGCATAAGCTGCAGCACTGACAGATTGACCGACAGCGGCAGCGTTACGCCGCGCTCCTGCCAGGCGGCAAGCTGGCGGCAGGACTCCTCCAGCACCCAATAGCCTACGGTGACCATCAGACCGCAGGATTCGATGCGCTCAATCAGCCCCTCCGGCAGCTCCCATGAGCCATCCGGCTGCTGCACGCGGAGCAGCGCCTCGGCGCTTTTTACTTCCCCCGTCTGTAAATTCACCTGCGGCTGTAGCCAGAGGGCGAACTGACGGTTATCCAGCGCGGTCAGGATATCGCTCTCTTCCGTCAGGCGCTGCTGCGCCTTTTCCATCTGCGCCGGGTCGAAGAACTGGATCTGATTTTTCCCTTTGCGCCGGGCAGTAAACGCCGCCGAGAACGCGCGGCGGTACAGCTGCTCCGCCGTTAAATCACCGTAGAACATGGCGATACCGATACTGGCGCTTGGACGAAGCTGGATACCCTGAACGGGCAGCCGCTCATTTATGACAGTGAGTACTTGCTGACCTAATGTGATAGCGTGCCACGGCTCTTTCACGCCGTTGGCTATCACCACCAGGTCGTAACCGCTGACCTGCGTCAGCACCATGCGCGGGGCAAGGACGGACTTCACCTTTTCCACCAGCGTCAGCAAGAGCATTTCACGCTGGCTCTCCTTGAGCACGCCCGCCGTGTCCTGCAGGGTTTCACAGGCAATCACCATCAGCGCCGTGGTTTGCTGCCGCGCAACGGTCTGCTCCAGCATTGCCATCAGAAACGCTTTATTAGGTAATTCCGACACCGGGAAGCGCGTGGCGCTGTTGTTTAGCTCATCCTGATGACGCTGGATGCGCTGCTGGTTGAGGTTGTAGCTGCGCACCAGCATCCCGATCTCATCGTCCTGATGCAGACGCGGCAGCTCAAGCTGGTGCCCCAGCTGATCCTGCGGCGTAAGCCCGTTCAGTTCGCGGGCGATACGGCGCAGCGGGTGGACAATGAGGCGGTTTATACACCACGTCAACGCTACGCTGATGATAAGGGTCATAAGTAAGCAAGTGGTCACTAACGTAACTACCCAACTCATGACGAATTTATACATCCGGTACGAGTCCGCCTGCAGGACCAGGTAGGCCAGCGGCTGCGGATTAGCAGGGCGTTCAAGCGAATAGACCGGCAGAGAAATTTGCACCGGCAGCTCAAACAGGCGCATCACCATCATCGGGACGGGACGCTCCGGGATAAAGCTCATCCGCAGCGCCTGGAACTGGTTGGGCAAGACGACATCGGCGCGGCTAACGACGCCGGCTGGCTGAATGCGTTTTAAGATGGTTTCCGCTTCGGGAATATCCCCTTTCAGGATCGAGGCGGAGAGCGGGCCGCGCACCGAGCGGGCGATACTTTCTAACTGCGAAGCCGTGTTATAGCGATTCTGCTGTACGGAATGAAACAGCAAAATTACGCAGAAGAGCAGTACAAACAGCATAGTGACGGCTGAGACCATCGCCATTTGTTTGATCGTTAAGGAACGGCTGACACGCAAAATGACTCTCCACAAAACTCGAAGCGCAGGGCGCGCCAGGGTGTAAACCTGGCGCGCCTGAGTATACCCGATTGCCGCGCTATTAAGAGAGACTTACAAATGGATTAAGGAAAATCCGATTACCAGTCCGCGTAAGGAATAAGCGGCTGCGGCGGTAAGTCCATATCGCCCTGCCAGCCTGCAGCAGAGTAACGCACATAAATCAGCGCATGGCTTGGGGTATAGTCTTTCGCTTCCTGAATGTCCACGCCCATGCCCACAAACCAGTTGGAGGTGACCCGGCGTTCGATAATCGCCCGCGCGGTATAACCCGTCCCGGAGGAGGAGCTGCCGGTTTCCATCGCGCCACGGTCGGTATAGCGGCCTGGCTCATCGGTCGGGATCAGGCTCTGGATCGGGTAACGCAGCTCGTCTTTGGTTTTGGAGTGGGACCAGGACACCGAGCCACCCAGCTCCCAGGACCAGTTTTCCGTGCGCTTACGCCAGGTCACCGGCAGCGCGAAGGAGACATACTCCTGCGGGCTGTAGTAGCCGCCCTGGCCGAGGGAATAGCCGCTCAGATCTTTATCGTAGTGCCAGAGCATATTGGAGACGCCGACCGACAGACGCTCGTTGTTTTTATTAATGAGCTTGTAGTAGTAGCCCGTCATCCAGCGGACGCGCCAGTTATCTTCCACATTTTTACCGGTCAGCGTTTCCGCGTTCAGGCTTGACCAGACGCCGTTCGCCTCGCCTTTATCATAGCTGATGCTTACCCCGCCGCCCGTCGCACGCACGCCGCCCCAGGTTGTGCCGGTATTGGTATCTTTTTGCCCGGCGAACGCCAGCAGAGAGCTGGAGATAGGCCGACGATGGGCGTTGACGGTGTAGCCGATGGGGCCTAAATCGCTGCTGTAGCTGATACCACCCACCACGTCGACAACGTCGAAGCCCATTGGCGTAGTACCAATATCCATCGCCCAGGTTTTATTCTGCCAGCCGACGGCGACGCTGGCGCCGCTGTCGCTCTGGCTGGTGTTTCCGCTACACGGCGTGTCGTAGCAGGTCCCCCATTTAGGGTCGTAAGTGCCGTTATTGTTATCAAAGGTGCCGGCGTCCATGTTGACCAGATCGCTTCTGAAGAACATGCGCCCGTCAGAGAGCGGGGCATCTACCTGGAGCATGGTGGTATGCGCTTTCAGGTCGGAATAGCCGCCCGTGCCGCTGGAGCCCCAGTAGTCGTGCTCGAGCGTGACGTTAACATCCTGCTGACGGTACAAATCACCGGCGTCACTGCGCACGCCGCGCTTCAGCCAGTCATCATTTTCATCGTTACGCGTCAGACGGGTGAAACTGTCATTGTCCACCGGACGCGTCGTGGTGATGCCTGACGACACCATCGCATCTTTATACGTCTCCAGCGCCTGCTGCGGCTGGCCGTTTTGCGTCTGGAAGCGGGCAGCATCACGCAGCACCAGCGCGCTTTCCATGGAGGCGGGCTGCGATTTGGCCTGCGGAATGATTTTGCTGAAAGTCTGTTCTGCGGCCGCGGAATCGCCCAGGCCTGCCTGCGCCATCGCGATCCGGCGCTGCATATTGAGCGACAGCGGCTGGCCGTTTTGCCCGGCGGGCAGTTTCGCGAGCTCTGCACGGGCGGCCTCTTTGTTACCTTCCGCGCTGTAAATCTCGGTCAGACCGAGGATCGCATCCTCGTTCTGCGGCTCACGCTGCAGGACGGCGCTGTACGTCGTTTTCGCCGAGTTCAGATCGCCACGCTGCTGCGCCCAGTCCGCCAGGGTGAGGTCGATGCGGGTGGAGGCTGGCTGCTGGCGCAGAAGATTTTCCGCCTCCTGCTCTTTGCCGCTGTCGCGCAGGCGGTTGGCGGTCTCCAGCACCTGGTTACTTTGCAGACGGTCGGCAAGTTCCTGAATATTACCGTTCCACTGGCTGCGCGGCAGGGTATCCAGATGCGCCAGCGCGGCCCGGTCCTGGTCGTTTCCGGAAAGATAGAGCCCGTTGGCATAGACCTGATCCGGGTCAGACGGTTTTTGGCTGGCAAGCTGGCGCATCAGGGTATCCGCCTGGCTGCGCTGGCCCGCGCTGTAGAGATCGCGCGAGAGACGATAGGTTATCCAGACGTCGCCGGGCGAGAGCGCCAGACGGCGACGCTGAATTTCTGCCGCCTGGGCGTATTTCCCCTGACTCTCCAGCTGTTCTGCCTGGGCGGAAAGCTGCTCGTTAGTCAGGCTACGCTCAATATCATCAATGCTCCGGCGCTGGCTGGCGGAGAGCGACTGGATAAACTGCGAGGCTTTCTCCGGGGACTGCGCGCGGTAAACATTGGCAAGGCCACGAACCGCATTGCTGTTGCCGCTGTCCATCCGCAGCGCCTGACGATAATAACGCTCCGCCGCGTCGTTATCTTTACGCGCGGCGGCGGCATCTCCCAGCCCCAGTACCGCGTAGCTGTCGGTATTGTCGACGTTGCGCGCCTGCTGATAGTAACGCTCCGCCTGCGCCGGGTTATTCGCCTTCAGCGCCGCATCACCCTGCTGGATCAGCAGCCAGTAGCGGTTAACCTTCAGCAAGCTGTCCCATTTCCCGCGGTTATCGCTCTGCGGATCGAGGGCAATCGCCTTTTCAAACTGTGCCACCGCGCGGGCGCGGTCGCCTTTCTGGGAATAGGCCTGTCCCAGGGCCCCCACCGCTTCACTGTCGGCATGGTTGGCGCTGACGGCTTTTTGCAGTTCCGCCACCGCCTTACCCCCCTGCCCGGCATCCACCGCCGCCAGCCCTTCCGCTTTCGCGCGAAACGCCGGGTCAGCGAGCTGTTTTTGCTGCGCCTCAAGCTGGGCGCGCGCCGCCGCGACGCTATCGCCGTCGCTGAAGACGGTCAGGTATTTTTGCAGCGCGGTGACGCTGGCGCTGCTGGCAGGCTGGTCTTTGATCTGCTCATACCACATGTCAGACGCCTGGCTGCGGCCGCCGGTAGATTTAGCCATCTCCTGAAGCACCGCAAAGCCTTCATCACGGCGTCCGTTCTGGAACAGAAGCTGGGCCAGCGTGGTCTGCAGCTGCGTATTCCCGGGGCTGCTGCTGTTTATTTTTTTCAGCTGGTTAATGGCCGCATTGCGACGGGCAGGATCTTTCGCCACCACATTCCAGTATTCCGTCGCCACGTCGCCGCCCGGCGGGTTACCGTCAAAGAGCTTGTCATAGGCGGCAATCGCCTCCTGCGTGTGCCCTGTTGTGGCGAGTAAGCGCGCCTGCTGAAGCTGCTGGCGGCCATCCGGGGTGGAAAGTAGCATCGTGTTGCGTGAGGACTGGTAAGCGCTGGAGTCCGGGGCCATCCCCTTCAGGCGATCCAGCTCTTTTTGCGCGCCGGCGTTATCGCCCTGGCGCAGCAGGTAGCGGAAGCGGGCGGCAATAACGTCAGGGTTGTTCGGGTCGATCAGCTCAAGACGGTAGAGCGACTGACGAACCAAATCCTCACGATGGGTCGATTCGCCCAGCCGAACCTGCTCCAGCAGCTGTTTCTGCTGCGGAGAGTTTACGGCCTGCGCCAGCGGCATCAGTGCCAGCCCAAGCGATAGAGTGAGTAGATTTACTGTGAACTTGCGCATTCCTGGCCCCAATCCGGTATTAATTCACCCTTAGCGGTGAAGCGAAAACGATGCTGATCCCATCCCTGACCAAAGAGAGTCAATACATAGCTGTAGTAGGCATTGTTATCGGGAAAATGGTCTGCCACGCGCTGGCGCTGAACCGCCTGGGAATCGCGCTGCTGTAAAAACGGCAGCATCGCGGCAGAGAACCCGACCGGGCCATTGCCGGTGTGTTTACCCGTCGCCACATCCACTTTCTCCGGCGGCACGCCCTGTTTGATTGTCTTTGCCGCCATCGGCTGGAAGCGCGTCAGCAGCCGGGCCTTTTGAGGATCTTTATCGCTCATCATGCCCACCCAAAGATAGACACGGATGGCGTCATAGCCCCCCTCCAGCGTTTTATCCTGCTGTAGCTGCCAGCCTTTGTTTTCCTGATACTGCACCCAGTTTGGCGAGAATCCCTTCGGCGCGCTTTCCAGCAGCAGCCGCAGATTGGTTTCGCGCAGCGTGGTCCACGGGGCACCGTAGCGGGTGAAGTAGCTCGCTAGCTGTGGAGGAAGGTAGCTGGGGTTAAAGCGCCAGGCGTTTTCATCGGCAAAGCCGACTTTACCGGGAAGCAGCATTGAGCCGAGCCCCGGCACTTTTACCACTTCCTCGCTGGCAATGCGTTTTAGCAGTGCCTTGCCCGTTTGGGTATAGCCCGGGTCTTTCCATAGCCGGCCCGCTTCCAGCAGCGACCAGGCAATCCAGACATCGGCATCTGAGGCGGAATTGGTATCAATCACCCCCCAGTTTTCTTTGTCTTTCTGCCCCCAGAGCCAGGCGGGCAGACGATCGTTGAGATTGCCGCTGGCAAGGTTATCGCGCGTCCACGCCAGCAGCAGGTCAAACGCCTTGCGATCGTTAGCGGCCAGGGCAAAGAACAGCGCGTAGCTTTGCCCTTCCGACGTCGTAATTTTGCGCGTGTCGCTCGGATCGATGACGCGCCCGCCCTCGCTGATGTAATCCTTTTTAAACTGCTCCCAGGCAGGCCAGGTGCAGGCGGCGCGAAGCGGGATCGCTGCCAGCATCAACGCTGCGACTAAACACCAGCGAAAGGCTTTCATCACGTCTTACTCATCCGGGTTAAGGCGACGACGGCTGATGATGCGCAGCAGACGCCACAGCACCCATGCCAGCAAGACCACGCTGACCGCAGCCAGGATGGCGAGCAGAACCGGATGGTTAGACAGCGCATACCACAGGCGTTCGAACCACGGCAGATGGCCGACGTAGTACACATCACCCACGCGCAGGCTGTTGACGCCGGACTCGCGGATCACCGACACAGAACCAAACATCGCGGCACGTTTACCGCTGTCGTTCATCGCGGTATTCAGCAGCTCATAGCCACGCGGGCTGTCCGCCAGCAGGGCTATCACGCTACGCTGGTCGTTGTAAGGAGACTGGAAGCCCACCACCGCAGCCATCGCCCCCTGAGAGGTTACGGCCGTCTGCGCGCTGGCCTTGCGGTCGTTCACGTCCGGCATAATGCTCGGGAACTCGGTCTGACGCAGCGGCGTGTTAACCCAGGACTCGGTGGCTTTTACCAGTAGATCGATACGTTTTTCATCCTTCAGTTTATCCGGGATGGTGCCGATCACCATAATGTCCGCATCTTTGTTCTGGATCTGGCTGCCATCGTCCGTCAACGTGACGTTAATTGCCGGCAATCCGGTTTGCGCGCCGACGGTTGCCATGGTGTCGAGCAGGGTGGTCACCTGGCCTTCGTTTGGCGCTTTTGGCATCACCACAATGGATTCAGAGAGATCGGCCATGCGGCTGAACGGGAAGCCCGCGTTAGCAAAGGCGCGCAGATCCGGCATCGCCAGGAAGTGATAGTACTTCGAGAAGTCGATGGTCGATTCATCGCCGATCACAACGTGGTTCTGTACCGGCTGGAAGGTGATGCAGTTCTCCACCGAACCGCCGGGCATCGGGTTCATGTACTGGAAATCGAAACGCAGCTGGTTGATTGCGCCAAGCTTCAGCGCCGGAATAGAGACGTCCGTTTTACCGTCCAGCAGCCCCTGCAGCACCGGCAGGCGGAGCATCAGACGGTTAGTGTCCTGGGTACTTTGCAGGCTGAACGATTGCAGGAACTGGTTGTTCAGGCTGATATCCATGCGCGAGCTGTCTTTCGTCGCCGGCGCGGTATAGCGGTAGTTGAGATTGATATCAATGCCGTTGGTGCGCAGCAGGTACAGATCCGGCGGCAGGTTCAGCGACAGGCTAATCGGCGATGGCTCCAGCCCGGAGGCCTGCAGCTGCTCTTCATAGGTTTTCAGTTCACCAAACGTCACGGCGCGGTCGGTACGCACCCAGTTTGGCGCGTCATAAGGTTTACGCGCCAGCAGCGGCTTAACGTCGTCCACCACCACGCTATTGCCGCGGAAAAGGACGTTGCCCTGAGCAATCGCCTTCGCGGCCTGGACCAGATCTTTATCATCACGACCAAAGACCACCAGCAGCTTCACGTACGGGTTATCCGGGTGGCTTACCATCTCAATGGTTGGCGCTTTGACTTCCGGGTGGTCGCGCAGGAAGCCTGGACGCTTCGCGTTGGTTGCAAAGACAATCGCGTTTCTGTCCGGCATTTTGTCATACATCACCGGGAAGTTCTGACCGCGCCAGCCGGAGCGGGAGCCAAACCAGGAGGCCACAATGGTCGCCGCCAGCTGCTCGGTCACGTCAGGGGACGATGCAAACACCATCGGCAGCGTGAGCGGACGGTTATCGCGCGGGTCGAAGAACGGAACCGGGAACGCCGACAGATCGTTTTTCAGCGCCAGCGGCTGGTAGGTCATCTGCAGCGAGGAGTTACGCCCGACGTCCAGCCACAGCGTGTTGCTGGCCGGGTTTTCACAGACATCGCGGTAGTGGCCAACAAACTCCAGACGGATACGGTTAAAGTCGGTGATGAACAGCGGGTTAATCGGCACCTGCGCCTGCGTTTTCTTACCCAGCTGCTCTTTGGTCACCGGCAGAACGTCCATCAGCTCATCGTTGAGATAGACCTTCAGCTGAGACTGCGTCGGCAGCAGGGAGGGTGACGGGGTGTATTCAAGGTTCAGTACCGCATTCGAAACAACCTCATCGCTGCGCATACCAAACTCAATGCTGCCGTTAGGATTGACGCCGCGCAGCACCATGCTGCCCGGCGGCGGCGCGATTTGCGCGAAGGTCAGCTTCACGTCCCGCGACGGCACATTATCCGCGACAACGGGCGCGTTAGCCCCGGGCACGCCCGGCATGACCTGCCCGATGACCGGATTTCCGGCCGGCAGGGTGTTCCCCTCCGTTGGCTGGTTCGGAATGACGTTTTCTGTTTGACCGGGTGCCGCCGTGACAACCGGATCGGTTGCCTGCGCGACCACGGGTACCGTCGGCGCAGGCGTAGCCGCTGCGTTACCGGGTGCTGCGTTAGCCATTGTTGCGGGGAGTGCACTCACGCCCATTGCCACTGCACATAACCAGGAAAGTTTTGTTTTCATCGCGTTATCATCATTGTTGAGCCATAACCGGGTCCGCCTGCTTCGCCTCATCCCGTTCAGGACGACGAGGAATAAACGACACGACCCAGGAAACCAGCGAAGTAAGTGACCGGAAAATTAATTTCACCGACGACGGGGCAAATTCTGCAAGGTGACGATAGCCACGGAACCCCAGCTTCAGAATATCCAGCAGGCTTTCCAGAGGTTTATCTTCCGGGAAGCTGTCCTGCCAGAGAGCCCATGTATCCGCACGGGCAAACGTACACTGCACAAAATCAATATGTTGCTTTTTGGTCAGCGGCATCAGCTGCAGACCCACCTCACTGCCTGCCACACGCACAACCTGCGTCGGGAAGACGTACTCCTGCTGGCCGCGCTTAAGCAGCAGGTTAACCTTCTGCCCTTCCAGCACTTTCGCCTGGCCGTTGATTTTGATCCCCAGACCACCGTCAGAGAAGTCGTGCACCGTACAGGAGAAGAGGTGACCATCTTCACGGGCGATCGCCGCAGGCATGCAGATTTCAACGCGATGCGCGCGACGAACCTGTTTACTCTCTACCGACACCGCCACCGCGCCGCCGAGGATAATCAGGTTGTAGAACACCCAGGCCATACTCACGAAGACGGTCAGAATTTCGTTTTCCGGGCCGTAGAAGTAGCGCCAGATACCGGCGATCACGCCGACAATATTCAGCAGCACGAGGAAGATGTACGGACGGGAGATCACCCAGTCAACGTACTCCTCTTCCACCAGACCGCCCTTCGCGGTAACGTTGAACTTCCCTTTATGCGGGTTAATCAGCGCGACCATCGTCGGCGGCGCGATGTACCACGCCAGCACCGTTTCGTAGATTTCACTCCAGAACGAATGGCGGTATTTGCCCTGTATCTTCGAGTTCGTCAGGCTCGCGTGGATCATGTGCGGCAGAACGAACAGCGCAATCATCAGCGCGGGGGCGTAGATGATATAGGCGTGAAGGAGCAGGAACGCCAGCGGCGCGGTCAGGAAGATCAGCCGCGGGATGCCGGACAAGAAGTGGAACATGGCGTTGACGTAGCAGAGACGCTGCGCCAGCTTGAGCCCTTTGCCTATCAGCGGGTTATCGAGGCGGAAAATCTGCACCATGCCGCGCGCCCAGCGAATACGCTGGCCAATGTGCGCCGAGAGTGATTCCGTCGCCAGACCGGCGGCCTGAGGAATACGCATGTAGGCAGAGGTATAGCCCCGGCGGTGCAGGCGCAGAGAGGTGTGCGCATCTTCGGTCACCGTCTCAACGGCAATACCGCCAATTTCATCCAGCGGCTTACGGCGGATAACCGCACAGGAGCCGCAGAAGAAGGTGGCATCCCACATGTCGTTCCCGTCCTGCACCAGTCCATAGAACAGCGTGCCTTCGTTCGGGGTTTTACGGAAGCGGCCAAGGTTACGTTCAAACGGGTCCGGCGAGAAGAAGTGGTGCGGCGTCTGCATCATCGCCAGCTCTTTCTCTTTCAGGAACCAGCCCATGGTCATCTGCAGGAAAGAGCGCGTCGGGACGTGGTCACAGTCGAAGATCGAGACGAACTCCCCGGTGGCATACTTCAGGGCGTTGTTGATATTCCCGGCCTTCGCGTGCTCGTGAGTCGGACGGGCGATGTACTCAACGCCGACCTCTTCCGCAAACTGGCGAAACGCCGGACGGTTGCCGTCATCCAGGATCCAGACTTTGAGCTTATTTTTCGGCCAGTCGATGCCCAGCGCGGCATAAATGGTGTTTTTCACCACGCTCAGATCTTCGTTGTAGGTCGGGACGAAGAGATCGACAGTCGGCCACTGCGTAGTGTCTTTAGGCAGCGGAACCGGCTGGCGGTTGAGCGGCCAGATCACCTGGAAATAGCCCAGTACCAGCACTATCCACGCGTAGGTCTCAGCAAACAGCAGCACCAGACCGCACACCAGGCTGACCGGATCGTCCCAGTTCAGCGTTGAGGTGTAACGCCACCAGATGTAGCGGCAGGAAACCGTCAGCGACAGCACAATCAGCATCAGCGCCGAGAAGCGGCCCGGAATACGGCGAACCAGCAACGCCACGCCCCACAGCAGGATCAGGAAAGTGAACTGCGCCAGGGGGTTGAAAGGTTGCGTAATACAGACCAGCGCCAGAATGAGCGAGAACACGACAATCACGCCGAGAATAAAACGCCGTAAGCCCGGGTGGAGGTGCCCGAGCTCTTTATGGTTATCCAGATGGCTGGTCTTATCGCTGACGCTATTGGGTAGTTTATCCAGCCACTGGTGATAGCGTTCGCGTAACTGCTGTACGCGGGAATAGCTGCGCCAGTGCGGCGTTATTTTCTCCGTTCGGGATGACGAGATCGCCAGCCAGACGGCCTGAATAAGATAGCGTGCCGGATCCAATGGACGTGGCCGGTCGGGGTTAATGTGTGGGTATAATTCGCCGCGGCGCGCACGGATTCGCTGCCAGCGCGGGTGTTCAAGCGGAATGAACGTCCAGGCCAGAATCAGCCAGAAACAGCCGAGCGCAGCGCTGAATGCCGGAGCACCATGCCGGCGAAAGTGCCGGTAATGGTCGCTCAAACGCGAACTGACCGGCGGGATAAGAAGCCAGCTGGCGAGTCGACTCATACCGAACTCCCTGCCGGCTCCGCCTTGCTGGCGAAGTTCAGCAGACACCAGTTAGCCAGCGTCAGGATCTCTTCTGCTGCCAGCGAGTCGCTGCGGTATTCGCCGAGCGGCTGCTTGGAGGCAAGGCATTCCGCCATTCCCTCATCCCGATGAATCACAATGGGGAGCAGGCGGCGCTGGCTTTGCAGCCACACCTGATAGAGATCGTCCTGAATCTGGCTACCGATACGTAAATCGTTAATCAGGAGATGCGCGTTCTGAGGCAGCCCCTGCTGATGCAGGCGAATATGGCAGTTCGCATCGACGTTCACGATGGAAAGCACATGGTCGCACTGGGCGATGAGCTGCCGGGTCAGCGTCCCGGCGCCGTGCGGCAGATCCAGCAGGATCCACTGGTAGTGACCCTTTTCTTTCAGGCTCTGCAGCGCAAGCGTGAACTGCGAAAACAGACGCTGATAGGCGGCCTCGTTCTCGCGTTCTGTGGTGGTCAGTTGGCCAAAAGGCAATAAATCCAGCTGGGAGGTATAGCGCAGGCCCGCATCCCGCCAGTCTTTGTCATCAAGCAGCGCGCGGGCCCAGCCCTCTTCGCGAGTGAAATCGACGTTGAACGACATACGCAGCAAATTATCGGCGCAGGCGTCAATCACCAGCACCGATTCACCTAAAAGCTGTAATGACCACGCCAGCGCCGCGGTAACAGATGTGGTACCCACACCGCCACGGACGCCCTGTAATCCGAGTATGGCCATCAATGGCTCCCTTAATGTTGATGGGCGAATTCAGCTAATAACGGCCAGCGTTTAATAGCCGCGGCCAACTGTTCCCGCTGGGAAATATCGGTGTAATCTATTTCAGGTAGTGAAAAGGCCTGCGCAAGCGCCAGAAAATCGTTTTGGAATGTGTAACCCAGAGTCGAGTCGACTGGGGTTCCAGGTTCGTTATTATCCATTCTTATTCCATCCCTTTGAGGAAAAACGCACGCTCGGAAGTTGCGGGGCGTCCTGCCCCGACAAATTTCATTTACATGCTAAATCTGATGTTCTTTAATTTCAATGTTAGGTTTATTTCTATGCTTTCGCTAGTAAACTGAGATACAGGCAAATTAGACGAAAAGAGGGACATCGTGGACTCCATATTTTCTATTGGCATCCAGTCATTATGGGACGAATTGAGCCACATGCCAGTCGGTGGAGTCTGGTGGATTAATACGGATCGTAATGAAGACGCTATCAGCCTGGTAAACCAGACAATTGCCGCTCAGGACAAGGATTCCCGCGTGGCCGTCATTAGCATGGGCGAAGAGCCAAAGAAAATTATTACGCTGGAAAGTGACAGCGGCCCCCAGAAAGTACGTTTGTTTTCCATGTCAGCGGAAGCGGATAGTCTATACTTTTTGTCCCGCGACGTTCAGTGCTCTATTGATCCGGATCACTATTTAGTGATTCTTAAATGCGCAAATAACATACTGCAAAATATTCCTGCCGAAAAACTGCTGCCGTGGCTGGAAAAAATCAATAAATGGGCCAAGTTTCAAAATTGCACGCTATTGGTCGTCAACCCGGGCAGTAATAATGACAAGCTGTTCTCACTTTTAATGGGCGAATATCGCTCCCTGTTCGGACTGGCAAGCCTTCGTGACCAGGCAGGCAGCTATCTCTACGATATTGCCTTCTGGTGCAATGAAAAGGGCGTGAGCGCCAGGCAACAGCTGACCCTTAAACATATTGATGGGAAATGGCACCTGGCACAGCAGGAAGAAACGGTGGTGCAGCCGCGCAGCGACGAAAAACGCATCCTGAGCCATATTGCGGTTTTAGAGGGCGCGCCCGCGCTTTCGGAAAACTGGTCGCTGTTTGAGTCTAACGAAGCGCTTTTTCATGAAGCCCGTACCACTCAGGCAGCCACCCTTGTTTTCTCGTTGATGCAAAATAATCAGATTGAGACGCTGGCGAGACAAATTCACACTCTGCGCCGCCAGCGCGGCAGCGCGTTAAAAATTGTGGTGCGCGAAAATAATACCAGCCTGCGCGCCACCGATGAGCGTCTGCTTCTGGGCTGCGGGGCAAATATGGTTATCCCCTGGAATGCGCCACTGTCACGCTGCCTGACGCTCATTGAAAGCGTTCAGGGCCAGCAGTTCAGCCGCCATGTACCGGAAGATATCTCCACGCTGCTCTCCATGACCCAGCCTATGAAGCTGCGTGGCTACCAGAAATGGGATACGTTCTGCGATGCCGTCGGCAACATGATGAGCAACACGTTACTTCCGGCGGACGGGAAAGGGGTTATGGTTGCCCTGCGGCCGGTCCCGGGCATTCGCGTTGAGCAGGCGCTGACCTTATGCCGCCCGAACCGTACAGGGGACATCATGACCATTGGCGACAATCGCCTGGTGCTGTTTTTGTCGTTTTGCCGGGTCAACGATCTTGATACCGCGCTTAACCACATCTTCCCCCTGCCTACCGGGGATATTTTCTCGAACCGTATGATTTGGTTCGAAGATAATGCTATTAGCGCAGAGCTGGTGCAGATGCGCGCTCTCCAGCCTGAACAATGGGTTAAACCCCTCGCAATCACGAGCGATGTAAAACCGATCCTCAACGCCAGACATGACGGACACGTCTGGCGTCGGATTCCGGAACCCCTTCGCTTATTAACTGAGAATGGGGAGAACGCACCATCATGAATATCAGCGATATCATTCAACTTGTCGTATTCTGTGCGCTGATCTTTTTCCCGCTTGGCTACTATGCGCGCCATTCCATACGCCGTATCCGTGATACGGCCAGAGTGATGTTTATAAAACCTCGCTATGTAAAACCAGCCGGAACACTGACACGGGCATCACACGTCAAGGCAGACCGTAAACATGACTAATTCTTCCTATACCGCTTCGTCACCCTCGCCGCTCTGGCAATACTGGCGCGGCCTTTCCGGCTGGAACTTCTACTTTCTGGTGAAGTTTGGTCTGCTCTGGGCAGGCTATCTGAATTTCCATCCCCTGCTTAACCTGGTGTTTATGGCCTTCCTGCTGATGCCTTTGCCGAACATCAGGCTGCATCGGTTACGCCACTGGGTGGCCATCCCCATCGGCTTTGCGCTGTTCTGGCACGATACCTGGCTGCCTGGTCCGGAAAGCATAATGAGCCAGGGATCGCAGGTCGCGGGCTTCAGTGCAGACTATATGCTTGACCTGGTTGAGCGTTTCATTAACTGGCAGATGATTGGCGCCGTCTTCGTCCTGCTGGTTGCCTGGCTGTTCCTGTCTCAGTGGATCCGCGTCACGGTGTTTGTCGTCGCCATTATGATCTGGCTGAACGTGCTGACGCTGGCGGGACCAGGCTTTTCTCTGTGGCCTGCCGGCCAGCCGACGACAACGGTGACCACAACGGGAGGAAGCGCAGCGGCTACCGTTACGACGGCAGGCGATACGCCGGTGGTGGGCGATATTCCAACGCAGACCGCACCGCCGACCTCCACCAATCTTAATGCCTGGCTCTCCAGCTTCTATACCGCTGAAGATAAGCGACAGACGAAATTCCCGGACGCGCTGCCAGCCGATGCGCAGCCGTTTGAGCTGCTGGTGATTAACATCTGTTCCCTCTCCTGGGCCGACGTGGATGCCGCCGGTTTGATGTCTCACCCGCTGTGGTCCCACTTTGACATCCAGTTTAAAGATTTTAACTCTGCCACCTCGTACAGCGGCCCGGCGGCAATCCGCCTGCTGCGAGCAAGCTGCGGTCAGACATCGCATAAAAACCTCTATCAGCCCGCCGGCAACCAGTGTTATCTGTTCGATAACCTCGCGAAGCTGGGCTTTACGCAGCACCTGATGCTGGGGCATAACGGCCAGTTCGGTAACTTCCTGAAAGAGGTACGTGAACAGGGCGGCATGCAGGCGCCGCTGATGGATCAAACCGGTCTTCCCGTTACGCTGCTGGGCTTCGACGGCTCGCCGGTTTATGACGATACCGCCGTGCTGCAGCGCTGGCTGCAGACCATCGAAAAAGACAGTAATCCGCGCAGTGCAACGTTCTATAACACCCTGCCGCTTCACGACGGTAACCACTTCCCGGGCGTGAGCAAAACGGCGGATTATAAAGTGCGGGCGCAGAAATTCTTCGACGAGCTGGACGCGTTCTTCACGGAGCTGGAAAAATCCGGCCGTAAAGTGATGGTGGTCGTGGTACCTGAGCACGGTGGCGCGCTGAAAGGCGACAGAATGCAGGTATCTGGCCTGCGTGATATCCCAAGCCCATCCATTACCAACGTGCCTGCCGGTATTAAATTCTTTGGAATGAAGGCTCCGCACCAGGGCGCACCGATTGAGATTACCCAGCCAAGCAGCTATCTGGCGATTTCAGAACTGGTTGCCCGCGCCGTTGACGGGAAGCTGTTTGTGGAAGATAGCGTGAACTGGGATCAGCTCACTAGCAACCTGCCGCAAACGGCAGAAGTCTCCGAGAACGCTAACGCGGTGGTGATTCAGTATCAGAACAAACCGTACGTTCGCCTGAACGGCGGAGACTGGGTACCGTATCCGCAGTAACTGATTTACCCCTCACCTTAACCCTCTCCCCACAGGGGAGAGGGGATAGTCAGAGCGTTATTATTGCGCTGAAATCCGCACCAGCAGGTAGCGCAGACGGATTTTCGCATCGTTCACTCCATCCGGTTATTCGGCGCTTCGCAGGGAAATCTCACCGCCCACCCAGGGCTTGATCGCGCCATCCTGCTCCAGAAGCAGCGCGCCCTGTGCGTCAATGCCGCGGGAAACCCCGTAGATTTCTTTATCACCAATCAGCAGCTTCACCGGACGGTTGATGAAGTTATCCAGCTTTTCCCAACGAGACAGGAACGGTGCCAGACCTTCCTGTTCAAAAAGCGTGAGTGAGCTGCGCAGCTCTTTAATCATGCGCACGGCAAGGGTGTTACGATCGATAACGATCCCCGCCTCCTGGAGATTGGTCCAGGCCTGATTCACCACGTCGTTCTGGACAGTACGCATCACCATATTGAGCCCCGCGCCAATGACAATTTGCGCCGCATCACCGGTTTTACCCGTCAGTTCGACCAGGATACCGGCAAGTTTACGATCGTTAAGGTACAGATCGTTTGGCCACTTAACGCGCACTCGATCGGCACCCAGATCGTGCAGCACTTCCGCCATGACGATACCAATGACCAGACTGAGGCCAATGGCTGCGGCAGGCCCCTGCTCCAGACGCCAGTACATGGACAGATAGAGATTGGCACCAAATGGCGAGAACCATTTGCGGCCGCGACGGCCACGACCGGCCTGCTGGTATTCAGCAACGCAGGCATCTCCGGATGAAAGTTCACTCAGCCGATCCATAAGATACTGGTTCGTCGAATCAATCACCGGCAGCACCGCAACATTGTCGTGTCCAAGCTGGCTGCGGATGATGTCTTCATTCAGCAATTGAATGGGCTCCGGCAGGCTGTAGCCTTTTCCCGGCACCGTGAACACATCGACGCCCCAGTCGCGGAGAGTCTGAATATGCTTGTTAATGCCGGCACGGCTCATGCCAAGCTGCTCGCCCAGCTGCTCGCCAGAGTGAAACTCCCCGTCAGCAAGGATGCTAATCAGGGTTAACGGAATGGTATTGTCCTTCACGCAATGGTCTCCACGGCATTCACTTCACCTGAGCGACCAATGAAGCGGACTTCTGGCTCCAGCCAGACGTTAAACTTTTCGCCCACACGCTGACGAATATAATGCGCCAGCTGTACAACATCATCGCTGGTCGCATCGCATTGATTAATCAGTACCAGAGCCTGCTGCTGGTGAACGGCAGCGCCACCTATGGACGTGCCTTTTAACTGGCATTGATCGATCAGCCAGCCTGCGGCCAGCTTCACGCTGCCATCTGCCTGAGGATAATGTGGCGCAGTGGGCCATCCCTCAAGGAAGGCTTTTGCATTTTCGCTGCTAATAACCGGGTTTTTGAAGAAGCTTCCTGCATTTCCGTTTACTTTCGGATCGGGAAGTTTGGTCATTCGCATATGACAAACTGAGTCAAATACGTCGCGGGGAGTGACGGTAGCCGGATCGAGCCGCGTTAAATCACCATAGGTCAGCACCGGCTGCCAGTTCTTTGGCAGACGCAGGCCTACGGCGACAATCACGTAGCGATCCTGATATTCATGCTTGAAGATACTGTCACGATAGCCAAAACGACACTGCTCTGCCGTTAAGCGCGTAGCCGTTCCGGTCGCCAGTTCGATGCAGTCGACATATTCACAGACATGCTTCAGCTCGATGCCGTAGGCACCGATGTTTTGAATGGGTGACGATCCGGCGCAGCCTGGTATAAGCGCCAGGTTTTCCAGACCCGGCATCCCTTTTTCGAGGGTAAATTGCACCAGGTGATGCCAGTTTTCTCCGGCGCCCACGTGCAGATGCCAGCTATCGGCGCGCTCTTCAACATCAATGCCCATGATGCGGTTAACGATCACCGTGCCCGCGAAATCGTCGAGAAACAGGACATTGCTTCCTTCGCCCAGAATCAGTACGGGTTCGTTATTTTCTGTTGCGCTTTTCCATGCATCCAGCAGCTGCTGTGCAGTGTCGGCACGTACAATTTGGTTAGCATTACGTTGAATGCCAAAGGTATTCCAGGGCTTAAGGGAGTGGTTCATAGACGCTATCCTGATGCAAAAACGCAGGTAGTTTACCGTATAAGCAGGGCGTTGGGGGATTAGTTTGTGCAGCGCAGAAACGCAAAAAGGCCATCCTTGCGGATGGCCTCTTCACTTGTTT
>NZ_JAPKNE010000009.1:0-142004 GCF_026344075.1 Enterobacter nematophilus
AACAATCAATTTCAGCCTGATACAGATGAACAGAATTTGCCTGGCGGCTTTAGCGCGGTGGTCCCACCTGACCCCATGCCGAACTCAGAAGTGAAACGCCGTAGCGCCGATGGTAGTGTGGGGTCTCCCCATGTGAGAGTAGGGAACTGCCAGGCATTAATTAATAAGAACCCCGTACCGAAAGGTGCGGGGTTTTTTGCTTTTGTTTTTCCATTCCGCCAGGAGCCGCAGGCCCGGTAAACACAGCGCCAGCCCGCAAAGCAGACCGCACGGTCCCACGGCAAAGAGAAGCAAGAATATAAAGAAGGGATTTATAAACGCAGAAAAGCAAAAACCCAGCCATAGGCTGGGTTCTTTAAATAGTGGTGCCCGGACTCGGAATCGAACCAAGGACACGGGGATTTTCAATCCCCTGCTCTACCGACTGAGCTATCCGGGCAACGGAGCGCATTAAACCGCAATCGCGCCTTATCGTCAACATTATTTCAGGAAAAGCTGTTCAACTGCTTAAGTTTGCGGCAATCTGTTCGTTTTCGCCGTGAAAATGCACAAATCTTCCAGACAATACCGGGCCGCGCGGCAATGCTGATAACAACAGGAGGGCAGTATGGCAAACGACTGGCTTGAGCTCCGTCAGCATGCGGATACCGGCATTGAAACGATCAAAGCGCACTTCGAAGGCCATGCCTTCGATCCCCACTGGCACGATAGCTATCTGGTCGGGATTACCCTTTCAGGCACCCAGCAGTTCCACTGTCGTCGCGAACGTCATCACAGCCGTCCGGGTGATGCGTTCTTACTGGAGCCGGGTGAAATTCACGACGGCGACGCGCCTGTGGAAGGGGGCTTTACCTATCTTACCTTCTATCTTGACGAGCAGTGGCTGACGCGCACCCTCCGGGGATTATATGAAGCCACGCCGGATCGCTACTCGCTTCACTTTGCTCAAACGCTAACGCGAGAACCTCAGCTGGTCCGTTCTATCGGCGAGACGTTTAACGCGCTGCATAGCGATGAGATGAAAATTGTTCAGCAGAGCACAATGGATAAGCTGCTCTCTCAGATCACCTCCCATTGCCACTGGCGTAAGAAACTCCCGTCGCAGCTACAAAGCGCTGCCGTGGCGCACCGCGCACGCGACTATCTTTATGCGCATATCGGCGAGAACGTGGGCTTGTCAGACCTTGCGCGCGAGACGGGCACGGATCGCTTTACGCTGACGCGCTGTTTTAAGCGCGAGTTCAACATGGCGCCGCACGCCTGGCTTATTCAGCTGCGTCTGGCAAAGGCGCGACAGCTGCTGGCGCACGGCGAGCAGCCTGTTAACGTGGCTACAGCGCTCGGCTTTGCCGACCAAAGCCATCTGGGACGCTGGTTCCAGCGTGCATACCGTATTTCCCCTGCCCACTACCGCCGGTTATGCACAAACCTTCCAGACGTTTCCAGAAAATAGCGGCACAGTGATGGCTCTAAGAAAAAAGGAGCCCTCTGTGAGTCTGATGCCTTATCTGCTGTTTGCCTTTGTCGCGTCGATAACGCCCGGCCCGACGAATATCCTCGTTCTCACTAACAGCCAGCACTTTGGTGTGAAAAATACCGTCCCCGCCATTTTGGGGGGATGTATTACGGCGAGTCTGATTGTGCTGATATCGGGCGCAGGCGCCGGAGAGGTGCTGCGTCAGTTTCCTCTGATACGCCAGGCAATGAGCTGGGCGGGCGTAGTGTGGCTCACCTGGATGAGCTGGCAACTGTATCGCGCGCCTGCGGCGAATCTTTCTGAGAAGGCGCCTCATCGCTTCACCGCGCAAGCCGCAACGCTCCTGCAGGTGGTGAATCCGAAAACGTGGATGATGGCGCTGGCGGTAGTGAGTCTTTTTGCCCCCGCGAGCATTCATCCGTTAAGAGATATTGCGCTGATGGCGCTATGGTTCTTAGTGATTTCTGTGATGTGCCTGATGTGCTGGGCGTGGCTGGGGAAGGCGGTAAACCGGGTGTTTCGCACCACCGTGGCGATGGTGCGGTTTCAGCGCATGATGGCGCTATGTCTGCTCGTCTCCGCCTGGGCAGGCATGCTGGTTTAGGTCAGTGCCCCGCCCATACGACACTGGGCAAAGCGCAGAATGTCTTCCGCCAGGCGGTGCGCCGTATCCACATCGGCCTGGCTACGGTTCACCAGCATGCGGCTCAGGCAACCTTCCAGTACGAGCTCCATCTGCTTAGCGACCATTGCCGGGTCATCCACTTCAAGCGTTGTCAGCAGTTCGTGGGTGAAGTCATGCGCCGCACGTTTTTGCTGATCCGCCAGCTGGTGTATTGGATGGCCAGGATCGGGGTAAAACGTACAGGCAGCAATAAACAGGCAGCCTGGATAACGATTGTTGCTGACGCATTCTGTCAGGGCGGTGTAGCGCGCCAACAGCTTTTGCTCAGCCGTCAGCTCTTCATTCAACATTAGCTGCCTGCGCCAGATATCCACCTGCTGGCTAAGATAGCGTAGGGCATCATAAAGCAGCGCCTCTTTATCCGGCCAGAAGCGCTTTAGCTCATCCAGAGGGTAATCGATACGGTCGGCTACCATCTCAAGCGTGGTGCTGGCGATCCCTTGAATCTCAAGTAGTTGCAGGGCTTGTCCCAGTACGTCTTCGCGTTGCACGGTTATCTCCTCCGCTATTCCCAACGGTATGTCCCGTCTAAAGTGTTGTTTACGGTTGGCGATTGCGCAAATGCGCGCTGAATGCCGTTGCATCCATAAACCCGGTTACACGCTGTTCTGGCTGCTCTTCCCCCTGCTCATTAAAGAACAGAATAGTCGGCAGCCCGAGTACGGTAAGGTGTTTAAGCAGGGCCTTATCCTGCGCATTGTTGGCTGTGACGTTTGCCTGAAGGAGTACCGTCTCTTTCAGGGCATTTTGCACCTGCGGATCGCTAAAGGTGTATTTTTCAAACTCTTTGCAGGCGACACACCAGTCGGCATAGAGATCGAGCATCACCGGTTTGCCTTTTGCCTGCGCCAGCGCGCTGTTGAGCTCATCGACGTTCTTAATGTGTATAAAGTTTAAATGTGCCTGCGTCTGGCCCACAGGCGAGCCGAACGCCCAATCCTGAAGCGGACGCACGCTCACCAGCGCGGCGGCGAGCAGGAGAATTTGCACCAGACGCATCCACGCTTTTTTTGCCCCCAGGCTAACGATAAACGCCCAGGAGAAGAACGCCACGCCGAGCATGGCCCACAGGCGCAGACCCCACGCGTCACCAATAATGCGTTCCAGCAGGAACACCGGAAGCGCCAGGATGACAAAGCCAAACGCGGTTTTCACCGTCTCCATCCACGGGCCGCTCTTCGGCAGCAGGCGGTTGCCAAACACCGTCACCAGAATCAGCGGCAGGCCCATCCCCAGCGCGTAAAGATACAGCGTACCCCCGCCGAGCCACATGTTGCCGCTTTGGGCAATGTACAGCAGGATAGCGCTGAGCGGTGCGGTGGTGCAGGGGGAGCAGATCAGCCCGGCGATGGCACCCATTGCGAACACGCCGCCCGCAGAGCCGCCCTGCTGGCGATTGCTCATCAGCGTTAAGCGGGTTTGCAGCGAAGAGGGCAGCTGCAGCGTGAACAGGCCAAACATCGACAGCGCTAACAGGATAAATACGACGGACAGGCCGATAAGCACGTAAGGGTGCTGAAGCGCCGCCTGGAACTGCAGCCCAGCCGCGGCGACCACTAGGCCGAGCGCGGTATAGGTGAGCGCCATACCCTGCACGTAGATAAACGCCAGGAGCAGCGCGCGGGCGGTAGAAAGACGCTGTTTGCCGCCCAGGACAATCCCGGAGATAAGCGGGTACATCGGCAGGACACACGGGGTAAAGGCAATGCTGATACCAATCAGTAAGGCCCAAAGCGCTGAGAAAGGCAGCTCAGAAGCAGCTTCGCCTTCACCCCTCACCCTTGCCCTCTCCCCTGAGGGAAGAGGGGAGGCAGCCGCTTTAACTTCACTAAGCGGAACGACCTTCGTTTCAGGGGGGTAGCAGAAGCCCGCGTCGGCACAGCCCTGATACGTCACCGTCAGCGTGGCATCTTTATCCGCCTGATTCACCGTGACGGGCACGCTCAGGCGCTGGCGATAGATTTCACTTTTACCGTAGAACTCGTCCTCGTGCCACTCGCCTGCGGGCATCTGCGGTGCGCCGACGCTAGCCTTTGCAGGCGTGATGCTGACCTGCTTGCGGTAGAGGTAGTAGCCCTCTTTCACCTGCCAGGTCAGATTGAGATCGTGCTGGTTTTGCTGAAAGTCGAAAACAAACGCCTGATCGGCAGGAATAAAGTTTGAACGGCCGGGTGCGTCAAACAACCCGGCAAATACTGACGTGCTGCACAGCAGCAGGATCAGCGTAAAGAAGCGTTGAGCCATGAGAGATAGTCGTTATCGCCGTGGACCACTGGCAGCACCAGCAGCTCCGGGGTTTGGTAAGGATGATGAGACTTGAGGCAGTCAAGGAGCGCCTGCTGATTCGCCAGATTGGTTTTAAGTAACATCTGGACTTCATACTCCTGCTCCAGCTTGCCTTCCCAGTAATAGAGGGAGGTCGCGCCGGGGAGCAGCGTTACGCAGGCTGCCAGTTTTTCGGCCAGCACCTTGGCGGCGAGATCCTGGGCAGAGGCTTCATCAGGGGCGGTACACAGTACGACGACAGCATCAGGCGTGTTCACAAGTCGACCTCCTCATCACGAAAGTCTTCACTATATCACGCAAGACGATTGGTCATTAATGAAACGGGCCGCAGAGCGGCCCGATTTTAACTATTTTTACAACGGCTAACGGTTTACAGCACAATGCCGCCGATGATAAAGCCGAGGACGACGCAAAGCGTAATCGCCACCACGCCCGGGATCAGGAACGCGTGGTTAAACACGTACTTACCGATGCGGGTTGAGCCGGTATCGTCCATCTCAACCGCCGCCAGCAGGGTTGGGTAGGTTGGCAGAACGAACAGCGCAGAAACCGCCGCGAAAGAGGCAATCGCCGTCAGCGGCGTCACGCCCAGCATCAGTGCCGCAGGCATCAGCGCTTTGGTGGTGGCAGCCTGGGAGTAAAGCAGCGTCGCGGCAAAGAACAGTACCACCGCCAGCAGCCACGGGTAGTTGTGCAGCAGGTCGCCGGCAACGGTCTGGATGTCGCTGATGTGCGCTTTCACGAAGGTGTCACCGAGCCACGCCACGCCCAGTACGCACACGCAGGCGCTCATACCGGATTTGAAGGTGCTGGCGTTCAGCACTTCGCTGGTGTCGATTTTACAGGTGATGCTAATCAGCGTTGCGATGGTCAACATGAACACCACGATCGCTTCGTTACGCGGCAGCACCGGGTTCTGAATCAGCCCCACGGTGTCGCTGATGGCGGTCGCGTAGAACATCACGGCGACGATACCGATCAGGAACAGCAGCACGGAGCGCTTCGCGTGCGGCTTCAGTTCGAAGACCTGGCTACCGCGCAGGCTTACTTCACCTTTTGCCAGACGCTCCTGGTAAACCGGATCGTCTTTCAGCTCGGCGCCGAGGAAGTTACACAGCACGGCGGTAATCATCACCGCAATCAGCGTAACTGGAATACAGATCGCCAGCAGCGTCAGGTAGCTCACGCCCATCGGCTCAAGGATACCCGCGAAAAAGACTACGGCGGCTGAGATTGGCGACGCGGTGATCGCAATCTGCGATGCCACCACGGCAATAGAGAGCGGACGAGACGGGCGAATACCCTGTTCTTTTGCCACTTCAGTGATCACCGGCAGCGTGGAGAACGCCGTGTGGCCGGTTCCCGCGAGAATGGTCATAAACCAGGTCACCAGCGGGGCAAGGAAGGTTATATATTTCGGATGGCGGCGCAGCATGCGCTCCGCCAGGCTCACCAGGTAGTCCATACCGCCTGCCACCTGCATGGCCGCAATAGCGGCAATAACCGCCATGATGATTTCGATAACGTCAAAAGGGATTGCGCCGGGTTTAATCTGAAAGATAAGGGTAAGTACGAGCACCCCGAGACCACCGGCAAAACCAATGCCGATACCCCCGAGCCGCGCGCCCAAATAAATCGCCAACAGGACGATGACGAGTTCTGCTCCAAACATAAAGACCTGCCTTGCTTATTAACAAGTTGATATTGAATTGTTGTATTTAGGTAACGCCTAAAAAGAAAAAAGGCACGTCACAAGTGACGTGCCTTTCGGAAGCCTAGCCTGAACTGTTACTGTTCGCTTTCATCAGTATATCGTTTCGCTTTATATGCCGGGTGCATCAGGTTCTGGGCCGAGAAGATATCGTCCAGCTCAGCTTCGGTCAACAGTCCGCGCTCCAGCACGACTTCACGCACGCTCTTACCGGTTTCGGCACAAATCTTACCAACGATGTCACCGTTGTGGTGGCCGATGAACGGGTTGAGGTAAGTAACGATCCCGATAGAGTTATAAACATAGCCTTCACAGACTTCTTTATTCGCGGTGATGCCGTTAATGCATTTTTCCAGCAGGTTGTAGCAGGCGTTTGTCAGGATGTGAATGGATTCAAACATCGCCTGGCCAATCACCGGCTCCATCACGTTCAGCTGCAGCTGACCCGCTTCGGAGGCCATCGTCACGGTGGTGTCGTTACCGATGACTTTGAAGCACACCTGGTTCACCACTTCCGGCACAACCGGGTTTACCTTGGCTGGCATGATGGACGAACCGGCCTGCAGTTCTGGCAGGTTGATTTCGTTCAGGCCAGCGCGCGGGCCGGAGGAGAGCAGGCGCAGGTCATTACAGATTTTGGACAGTTTCACCGCCAGACGTTTCAGGGCGCTGTGTACCATCACGTACGCGCCGCAGTCGGAGGTGGCTTCAATCAGGTCTTCCGCAGGTACCACCGGCAGGTTAGACACTTCCGCCAGCTTCTGAACCGCCAGCTGCTGATAGCCATCCGGGGTGTTCAGACGCGTACCGATGGCGGTTGCGCCCAGGTTCACTTCCAGCAGCAGCTCGGAAGTGCGCAGCAGGTTTTTGGTCTCTTCGTTCAGCAGCACGTTAAACGCGTGGAATTCCTGACCCAGCGTCATTGGCACCGCGTCCTGCAGCTGGGTACGACCCATTTTCAGAATGTCCTGGAACTCAACCGCTTTACGCTGGAAGCCATCGCCCAGCTGGTTGATCGCGTCCACCAGTTTGACCACGGAGGCATACACCGCGATGCGGAAGCCGGTTGGGTAGGCGTCGTTGGTGGACTGGCATTTGTTAACGTGGTCGTTCGGGTTCAGGTACTGGTACTCACCTTTCTGGTGACCCATCAGCTCCAGGCCAATGTTTGCCAGTACTTCGTTAGTGTTCATGTTGACGGAGGTACCCGCGCCGCCCTGATAGACGTCAACCGGGAACTGGTCCATACATTTGCCGTTGTTCAGCACTTCATCGCAGGCAGCGATAATCGCATTTGCCGCGCTTTTAGGAATGGTTTGCAGCTCTTTGTTCGCCAGCGCTGCGGCTTTCTTCACCATCACCATGCCACGGACAAACTCAGGGATGTCGCTGATTTTGCTGTTGCTGATGTAGAAGTTTTCAATCGCTCTCAGAGTGTGAACACCATAGTAGGCATCCGCTGGAACTTCCCTGGTACCCAACAAGTCTTCTTCGATACGAATGTTGTTTAACATGTGAACCTTCTTTTCAAGCTGCCGATGGATTGTACTAAACACACAGTATTTATGTGGTTTTGAATATTTTCTGACCGACGATTATTCCCTCAATCAGCCAGATGTTCGAGATCATATGCTGATGATAGCGAATTGCCGTAAGCTGGATCACTTATTATCGAGCCGATTCCATGATAATTATTAATCTGTGAAATGGGTCACCGCTTTAATATTTCCAAAAAAAATATCCGTGCAAACCGATTGAATTTTCGCTAACCGTCACCATCTCATTCAAACGCGCGTCGCGAACACATTCAGACAGGGGCCCGACGGCACCTGCCCTACAGGAGATGCCAGTGCGCTGGATACCGTTTATTGCTTTCTTTCTCTATGTTTACATTGAGATTTCCATTTTTATCCAGGTTGCCCACGTGCTGGGCGTCCTGCTGACGCTGATTCTGGTGATCTTCACCTCCGTCATCGGCATGTCACTGGTGCGTAATCAGGGTTTCAAAAATTTCCTGATAATGCAGCAGAAGATGGCCGCAGGCGAAAGCCCGGCAGAAGAGATGATCAAAAGCGTGTCGCTGATTATTGCGGGCCTGCTGCTGATCCTGCCGGGGTTCTTCACCGACTTCCTCGGCCTGCTGTTGCTGTTGCCGCCGGTACAGAAGCACCTGACCATGAAGCTGCTGCCGCATCTGCGCTTTAGCCGCATGCCGGGCGGCGGGTTCAGCACAGGGCCAGGCGATACCTTCGAAGGGGAGTATCAGCGCAAGGATGAACAGCGCGACCGTTTAGACCATAAAGACGATCGATAATTTTATTGCCCGGTGGCTTCGCTTACCGGGCCTGCGGATTTTTCCGCTTCGGTAAAAACGCCCACAGTCCCGCCAGCATGACGATGGCGTACACACTCTTCCATCCCACCATCGCCAGCAGCAGCAGGCAAAGCACGCCCCCGACGACCGCCAGTGCTTTATAGCGACCTTTCAGCAGACGACAACCCGCCAGCATGCACAGCAGGTAGATCATGATGAAAATGCCGTTGGCGTAAATAATTAGCGCATCAAGGTTGATGTCGAGAATATAAATGCCCAGCGAGCTCAGGACGCAGCAGCCCAGCACGGCATTCAGCGCATTCATCGGAAGTTGACGTTTAGACAACCGCGCGAGGCGGCTCTCGGGTTTGTCGCGCGCCTGTGACCACACCAGACGGGCGAAACTCTGGATATAAATGTTGAGGCTGGCAAAGCAGGCGAGATAGCCAATCACGCAGGCCACCCATAGCGCCTTCACGCCGAACAGTTCAACCACGATACCCGGTAGCGATGCGGCAGCGGCTTTATCTTCGCCGAACGCGTTGAAGTGCAGCACCAGCACGGTACAGGCCCAATATACGGTGCCTGCCAGCAGCAGACCAATCATCAGCGCGCGGGGAAAATCACGCTCGGGCTGTTTAAACTCGGATGCCAGGTGAGCGAATGCTTCAAGACCAACGAAACACCAGAACATGACGGATAACGCAGCGAAAAGCTGTGAATGGTCGATATCGTTTATCGCAGGGAAGGGGATATCCGCCACGGTAATGTTACCCGCAAACCAGATGGCGACGATCAGCACGACGATCAACGCTGCAACCAGCGTTTGCAGATTCGCGCTTGAGCTGGCCCCGCGCGAGCCCACCCACCAGACAATCGCCAGCGTACCCAGTTCAGCCATCAGCAGCTGCTCGTCGTGCCAGCCAAACAGCGCCTGTCCAAAGCCGGTGGCGATATGCAGGGCTGCCGGAAGGCCAACGGGTATTACCGACAAAAACAGCCAGCCGATCACGCGCTCCATGCGCGGACCAAACGCCATGCCGACAAAATGCGCCACGCCGCCCGCGCTGGGGAAATGTCGTCCGAGGATGGCAAACACAATCGCCACCGGGAAAACCAGCAGGATCAGCACCGGCCATGCCCAAAGGCTGTTATTTCCGGCGACCAGCGCCGCCAGTGCCGGTACGGCAAACACGCCCGTACCTAACAAGGAGGTTGAAAGCAGGCCAACGCCCTGCGCCAGCCCCAGCTCCTGCCTGAGTCCGCTCATTTACCTGTCCCGCCACCATCAAAAGAGAGTGGATGGTAACACTTTCGCAAATTTTTTTTCGATTCCCCCTTGAAGGGGTAAAAAGCTATCCCCATCTCTCAGGGCACTAGTCGGAAAACCGCATGCGGGCCGGCGTCATCCATAACTGATAATGACTTTCTCAAAGGAGAGCTATCAATGAGTATTCGTCCGTTACATGATCGTGTGATCGTCAAACGTAAAGAAGTTGAAACCAAGTCTGCTGGCGGCATCGTTCTGACCGGTTCTGCAGCAGCCAAATCAACGCGTGGCGAAATCATCGCTGTCGGTAAGGGCCGCATCCTGGAAAACGGAACTGTGCAGCCGCTGGACGTTAAAGTTGGTGACATCGTAATTTTCAACGATGGCTACGGCGTGAAATCCGAGAAGATCGACAATGAAGAAGTGTTGATCATGTCCGAGAGCGACATTCTGGCAATTGTTGAAGCGTAATTTACGCACGAGAATTTGAGGAAATAAGAACATGGCAGCTAAAGACGTAAAATTCGGTAACGACGCTCGTGTAAAAATGCTCCGCGGCGTAAACGTACTGGCAGATGCAGTTAAAGTGACCCTGGGCCCGAAAGGCCGTAACGTAGTGCTGGATAAATCCTTCGGCGCGCCAACCATCACTAAAGATGGTGTTTCCGTTGCACGTGAAATCGAGCTGGAAGACAAGTTCGAAAACATGGGCGCGCAGATGGTGAAAGAAGTTGCCTCTAAAGCGAACGACGCTGCGGGTGACGGTACCACCACCGCGACCGTACTGGCGCAGGCAATCATCACCGAAGGTCTGAAAGCCGTTGCTGCGGGCATGAACCCAATGGATCTGAAACGTGGTATCGACAAAGCTGTCGCCTCCGCTGTTGAAGAACTGAAAGCGCTGTCCGTACCGTGCTCTGACTCTAAAGCCATTGCTCAGGTTGGTACCATCTCCGCTAACTCCGACGAAACCGTAGGTAAACTGATCGCTGAAGCGATGGATAAAGTCGGTAAAGAAGGCGTGATCACCGTTGAAGACGGTACCGGTCTGGAAGACGAACTGGACGTGGTTGAAGGTATGCAGTTCGACCGCGGTTACCTGTCCCCATACTTCATCAACAAGCCAGAAACTGGCGCTGTTGAGCTGGAAAGCCCGTTCATCCTGCTGGCTGACAAGAAAATCTCCAACATCCGCGAAATGCTGCCTGTGCTGGAAGCCGTTGCGAAAGCAGGCAAGCCGCTGGTTATTATCGCTGAAGACGTTGAAGGCGAAGCGCTGGCGACCCTGGTGGTTAACACCATGCGCGGCATCGTGAAAGTGGCTGCGGTTAAAGCACCTGGCTTCGGCGATCGCCGTAAAGCAATGCTGCAGGATATCGCTACCCTGACCGGCGGTACCGTGATCTCTGAAGAGATCGGTATGGAGCTGGAAAAAGCGACTCTGGAAGACCTGGGCCAGGCAAAACGCGTTGTGATCAACAAAGACACCACCACTATCATCGACGGTGTGGGTGAAGAAGCCGCTATTCAGGGCCGTGTTGGTCAGATCCGTAAGCAGATCGAAGAAGCCACTTCCGATTACGACCGTGAAAAACTGCAGGAGCGCGTAGCGAAACTGGCAGGCGGCGTTGCGGTAATCAAAGTTGGTGCGGCGACCGAAGTTGAAATGAAAGAGAAGAAAGCACGCGTTGACGATGCCCTGCACGCGACCCGTGCTGCGGTAGAAGAAGGCGTCGTTGCTGGTGGTGGTGTCGCGCTGGTGCGTGTAGCCGCTAAACTGGCTGGCCTGACCGCTCAGAACGAAGACCAGAACGTGGGTATCAAAGTTGCGCTGCGCGCAATGGAAGCTCCTCTGCGTCAGATCGTGTCCAACGCCGGTGAAGAGCCATCTGTCGTTGCGAACAACGTGAAAGCGGGCGAAGGTAACTACGGTTACAACGCTGCAACTGAAGAATACGGCAACATGATCGACTTCGGTATCCTGGACCCAACTAAAGTGACCCGTTCTGCTCTGCAGTACGCGGCATCTGTAGCTGGCCTGATGATCACTACCGAGTGCATGGTGACCGACCTGCCAAAAGGCGACGCGCCTGACTTAGGTGCTGCTGGTATGGGCGGCATGGGTGGAATGGGCGGCATGATGTAATCATGCTGTTCTGAACCTCTCAGAACGAACCCCGGACAGAAATGTCCGGGGTTTTTTATTGCCGCTACTCAAATGTTCCCTTCAGGCATGCTACGCTTTCGCGCACCATCTGGCGGCCTTTCGCCCAGACCTCGCGGATCTTCAGGTCATCCGTCAGCACCAGGAAATCGGCATCGCATCCGGGCGCGATCCGCCCCTTATGCTCCAGCCCGAGAAACTCCGCCACGTTACGCGTAAACGGCAGAAGCGCCTCCTCCAGCGGCAGATGATACCGGTTGACCAGCTGCTGTAGGGTTTCGGGCAGGGACTCGAAGCCCGCTACGCCAATGCCCACCAGATTACCGTTCGCATCAAAAATCGGCTGGCTGCCGTTACCGTCCGAGCTGAGCGTAAGCCGGTTAAACGGCACCTGCGCTTCACGGGCCGTCACGATGGCGGTGGCGGCATCAATGGGCTCTCGAATGCTGGTGGTAATATCGATATAACCCCCTTCGCGGGCATAGTTAAGCGCGGCGAGGAACAGCGCCTGGTCGCGGTTAACGTGGGTTGGCAGCAGCTTCGTACGGGGAACGTCGGCGTTATCGAGGATGTTAAACAGCGGCTCCAGCAGCTTCGGGCTGTTGCCGAGGTGAAACACGGATATGCCCGCTTTGGCGCCCAGCAGCCCGCCGACGCGCGACTGAGCGGCCATATTCGCGAGCTGGTCATCCGTCGGTGCGGAAGAGCGATGGTCGGAAATCGCGCATTTCACGCCGATGATTTTATCAATCAGCGCCACATCCTTTTCGACGCTGCCGGTAATCGTCGGAGAAGGCAGTCCGTACGCGCCTGTCAGCATCCACGCGCTGATCCCTTCATGCTCAAGCGCCCGCGTTTTTGCCAGCAGGGATTCGGGATGGCGGGTCACGCCGTCGGTACCCAGCAGGCCAACAACGGAGGTGATGCCCGCCGCCACCAGCGCGGATAACCGTACCTCAGGCGTCCGGGTGTGCGGACCGGCTTCACCGCCGCCGCCGATCAGGTGCACGTGCTGATCGATAAAGCCCGGGCAAACCACCGCCCCGGCGAGATCGCTTTCAGGACAGTTAAGCCGCGCTGTTGCGCGATTCGTTTTTTCAATCGCGACGATTTTTCCCCCGGCGATCAGCAGGTCGCAATATCCCCGATTCTCCGGCGCGTAAAGATGCACATTGCGGAAAAGATGGGGTTCCAGCACTGAAAAATCCATTTTTATCTCCTCAGAAGAGTAGCTGCATTACCCACATTGAGAGCAGGGCGTTAATGACGCAGATCGTAATGATGTGCGGGTAATATTTGGGGTTAACCCCTGCGGTACCAAGACAGCGGCCCGTGTTTTGTACCGGGTTGCCCATCAGATAGATGGCGGGAAGCAGGACGGTGGCATCGTAGCCGTTGAGCGTGCCGGCAGCCACCAGGCTGGCGCAAACCCCCACGCCCCCGCCCATACTCATCACCGAGGCCAGAAGGACCGTTGCCGCCGCGCCCGGAAGCCCCCACAGCGCCATGATCGGCTCGCAAATATTGCCAACAATATCCAGCAGGCCTGTCACCTTGAGCGCCTGAATGATGACAAACGCCATAACCACGTTCGGCAGCAGGCTGGTGGTGGCGATGGTAAAGCCTCGGCGGGCGCCATCAATAAACATGTCCATGACATTTTTACGCGGCTGGGCGATCATTTTTTTCCTCCTGAATACAACGATCTTCCATGTGAGCGATCCACAGACGCAGGAAGTTCGCGCCAACAAATTTAAACACCAGTATGACGGCCAGCGGCGTGATTACCGGGACGGTAATAAACGTGAAGAGTGCGGCACCGGAAGAAAAATAGTTAGTAATGATGGCGCTACCGCTGGTCTGGAAGGTGGCGAAAATGGCGCGCTCGCGATCGGTAATAGCCCCTTCGTCGGTCAACTCTTTGGTCATCCCTGCTGCGGCATCGGTATTTTGCAGGTTGGCGATGAGGGCCAGAGAGCAGATGCCCGGTACGCCAAGCAGCGGGCGCAAAATGGGCGTCATCAGCTGTTGCGCGGCACGCAGCCCGCCCAGCCCCTCGGTGACGGCAATGATCCCGAGCGATAAAATGACCGAAGGCGCCAGCTCAAGGGCAAATAAGAAACCGTCTTTCGCCCCCGTGCCGCCCTCGCCGCGAAACGTTAGCGCGCCGTTCACCGAACCAAAGCTGCCGTTTAGGACGGTAAAATCCAGCACGCGCCACCATTCGGTACTTTTGGCGAAAAAGCCCGAGAAAAATACGATGGTGAGCACAAACGCCAGATAGCCCACCCATGTTACCTTTTCCTCTCCTGAGGATGATGCACTCATGAAACCCCCTGTTTTAATCGCGTACAAAAGTTGTACGTCACAACACTAAAAACGATCGGGGGCTAAAACACGATATCCCAAAGGGCATTATCAGAATTCATTTAAGATATCGGAGGAGTGACGTACGGAATCTGGCTCGCAGAAATGCGCGGGGATTTTTCTTTTAGTCATCTTTTAGGTATAAGATTTACACACGGACAATTACTGTCCAGCTTATTGAAAACGAGGAATAACATGCGCGTAAAAGTCTGTGCAGGGATCGTAGGAGCAGCGTTGCTGCTGGCGGGTTGTAGCTCCAGCAATGAACTGTCGGCAGCGGGCCAGGGCGTTCGCTTTGTGGAAGATAAGCCAGGCAGCGAATGCCAGCTGTTAGGTACAGCCACCGGTGAACAAAGCAACTGGATGTCGGGTCAGCACGGTGAAGAAGGCGGTTCTATGCGCGGCGCGGCGAATGCCCTGCGTAACCAGGCTGCTGCTATGGGTGGTAACGTGATTTACGGCGTGAGCAGCCCGACGCAGGGAATGCTCTCCAGCTTCGTGCCAACGGCCAGCCAGATGAGCGGCCAGGTCTATAAGTGCCCGAACTGAGTTAACTTGCTGATGGCGCTGCGCCCCCACCTCGTAGGGCAGGTAAGCGTAGCGCCACCTGCCTTTTAGCGCTGCCGCAGCTGCAAATCCAGCGGCGTTTTACTCGGCTCTCCGCCAATCTCGCGTGCCAGCTTCGGCACCATATACCCTGAAACCAGCGTTAACAGTTCGCGCATAATCTGTCGGGCTTCGTCATCCGTCACCATAAAATGCGCCGCTCCCTGCACGCGATCCAGCACGTGCAGGTAATAGGGCATCACGCCTGCGTCAAACAAGGCGTTGCTGAGATCGGCCAGCACGCGGGCATTATCGTTCACGCCGCGCAGCAGGACGCTTTGGTTGAGCAGCGTGACGCCCGCCTTACGCAGGCGCGCCATCGCCGCGCGAAATTCATCGTCGATTTCGTTCGCGTGGTTAATATGGTTTACCAGCAGCACCTGCAGGCGGGACTGCTCCAGGCGTGCAGCCAGGCCGTCAGTGATACGTGCCGGAATGACAATCGGTAAACGGCTGTGAATGCGCAGACGCTTGATGTGCGGGATGGCTTCAAGCTGCGTCAAAAGCCAGTCCAGCTCATGATCTTTTGCCATCAGCGGGTCTCCGCCGGAAAAAATAATCTCATCCAGCTCTGGATGGGCGGCGATATAGTCCAGCGCAACCTGCCAGTTACGCTTATTTCCCTGGTTTTCGGCGTACGGGAAGTGCCGACGGAAGCAATAACGACAATTTACCGCGCAGCCGCCTTTTACCAGCAGCAGGGCGCGATTGAGATATTTGTGCAGTAAACCTGGCACCACGCTGTTTTGCTCTTCCAGCGGATCGGTGCTGTAGCCCGGCGCGGTAATAAACTCATCCTGCGACGTAAGGGTTTGTTTTAATAAAGGATCGTCAGGGTTGCCTTTTTCCATGCGCGCAACAAACGCGCGGGGAACGCGCAGGGCGAAAAGCCGCTTTGCCTCACGGCCGGCAAGCAACTCCGGGTGCTGATCGAGGTCTAAAAGACGCAGCAATTCATCAGGACTGGTGATTACATCGGCAAGTTGCGATAACCAATCTTCTCTGGATGGGGTGTTTAGGGTTACAATATGCGCCATTTTGTGGCTTAGCTACCAGTTAACAAATTTAGAGGGCCTTATGGCAACGTACTATAGCAACGATTTTCGTGCTGGTCTTAAAATCATGATGGACGGCGAACCGTACGCGGTTGAAGCCAGCGAATTCGTTAAACCAGGTAAAGGCCAGGCATTCGCACGCGTTAAGCTGCGCCGCCTGCTGACCGGTACCCGTGTTGAGAAAACCTTCAAATCTACTGACTCCGCCGAAGGCGCTGATGTTGTCGATATGAACCTGACTTACCTGTACAACGACGGTGAGTTCTGGCACTTCATGAACAACGAAACGTTCGAGCAGCTGTCTGCTGACGCAAAAGCGATTGGCGATAACGCGAAGTGGCTGCTGGATCAGGCCGAGTGCATCGTGACCCTGTGGAACGGCCAGCCTATCGCTGTTACCCCGCCAAACTTTGTTGAGCTGGAAATCGTTGAAACCGATCCAGGTCTGAAAGGTGACACCGCGGGTACTGGCGGCAAGCCAGCAACGCTCTCCACCGGCGCTGTGGTGAAAGTGCCACTGTTCGTTCAGATCGGTGAAGTGATCAAAGTGGATACTCGTTCCGGCGAATACGTATCCCGCGTGAAGTAATTTACGTCATGATTCGAGGCGCAGCGCCCGCTGCGCCTGATTTTTGCAGGCAGGGATGATGAAACGTACCGTTAAAATTCTGCTTCTGTTAGCGCTTTCCAGCGTACTGCTTTCCGGCTGTAACACCGCCCGTGGCATGGGGGAAGATATCCAGGACCTCGGTCATATCATTTCTCACGCTGCCAGCTAAGCTCGTCTAATTTTCCTAAAAATGCTTCCTTTTCCGTCAATCGGCGGGATCTTGTCTATTCTTAAGTTGCTATACACAAAACAACTTTGGCTATAAAAGGAAGATATTATGGTTAAGAAAACAATTGCAGCGATCTTTTCAGTGCTGGTACTTTCTTCAGTGTTAACGGCCTGTAATACCACGCGCGGCGTCGGTCAGGATATTTCTGAAGGTGGTAGCGCGATCTCTGGTGCGGCGACGAAAGCTCAGCAGTAATTAACAAACGGTACGGGACCGAATGGGTTTCGTACCGTCAGCTTTCTGACTCCTGCAGGGATAAAAACGGTGAAAAGCGCGTATCCATATGCAGCTTCATGCGGATATTGCGTTTATAGGTATAAACCGTTTTGCCATTGATACTCAGGTGAGCGGCAATTTTTTGATTGCTCGCGCCGTCCATCCACAACGTCAGCACTTTCTCTTCCTGTCGGGTTAGCAAGGGAGCGGCCACGGTTGGTCTGTGCGTGCTTGCGCCCGAGATTAACGCGTCATTAATAACCTCCGCGAGTTCCTCAAGAGGGGCGTTTTTCATTAACGTAGACCAGACCGGGAAGTTCTCCAGCCAGGCCGTCATGTCCCTGTCCTCTCCTGATTGCAGCATTATAAAAGGTAATTTTTCGCTGGCGTTCAGCAAGGAAGAGAATTGCTGGAAATGGTGAATATCCTGCCTGAAACCATGCAGGTCAGCGATAACCAGCGCAGGTTTCCATTGCAGAATGTGTTCTCTGGCGAGGAAAAGATTGTTCAGCCCGGTCACAACATAGTGCCCCGGGAACAAACCGGAATGATTGAGCCAGGCTTCAAACCCGGTGCGGGTGAAGTGACAACGGTCAATCAAAAGAATCTTGAACATATTTTATTCGCAGTCGGCTAGTGGTTTGGCTTCCTGCCATCAGAAAGCACATCATCATAGAGAAGTCCGATGAGCTATAAATGCCTGAACTCCGCGCCATACTGCGGCTATTTCTGGGCTTAACGCGTTCATCAAAAAATGATTGAAAAAAAATCGCACGCTAACCAAAATATGGGGTGTTATCTGCCTTGCGGGACGACCCGTAAGCGCTTCTTTCATCGGGGACGGCCCCAACTTTTTAAGTTAAGGAGCCCGAGATGTCCTGGATTATTCTTTTAATTGCTGGCCTGCTCGAAGTGGTATGGGCGATTGGCCTCAAGTACACCCACGGATTTACCCGCCTGACGCCCAGCGTCATTACCGTTACTGCGATGATCGTGAGTATTATTCTGCTCTCGTGGGCGATGCGTTCCCTGCCGGTGGGAACGGCCTATGCCGTCTGGACGGGGATCGGTGCCGTAGGCGCGGCGATTACCGGCATTCTGCTGCTGGGTGAGTCAGCGAGCCTGGCGCGCATTGCCAGCCTCGCTCTGATTGTGGCCGGTATCATTGGACTGAAGCTCAGCACCCATTAACGGGGCTGTTTTACCCAGATGAGTTTCGACACATCAAACCCCTGTCGGGTCGCGACGTCCAGCATCTGCTGTTTCATCTCTGACGAAATAGTTGGCGTGCGGGAAAGTATCCAAAGATAGTCGCGATCCGGCCCGCAGACCAGCGCGTGACGGTACTCTCTGTCGAGCGCTATCACGTTATAGCCGCCATAAAACGGGCCGAAGAAAGAGACTTTGAGCGCGGCCCGTCGCGGGTCGCCAGTGAAGTAGGCTTTCCCCACCGACTGCTGCCACATCTCCCGGTCGGGATTATAGCCCCGGTTGATCACCTGAATACCGCCATCATCCATCGGGCTGTAATGTGCCGTGACCTTCTCCAGGCCCTGCTCAAACCGATGATCGAGTCGTGCGATTTCGTACCATGTTCCGAGGAATCGTTGTGCATCAAAAGGCGTGACGACGGTGACGCCGGGCGGTGGGGTAGGGGAACTGCAGGCAACCACTAAAAACGCGGCTGTCACCGCGGCGATAACAGGCAGAATGCGCATAGGAGTTTCCTTACTGTTTTTTTGTTAAGTGTAGATGACGGCAAGGAAAATGGGGTTTTTGTGCGGTGTGTTTCGCCGGGTAAGCGCAGCGCCACCCGGCAATGTTTTACTGCAGCGCGTCGAGGATACGGTATGCCGCCTCAACTCGCGCCGGGTTCGGATAGCTTTTATTCGCCAGCATCACAATGCCGAGCTGCTTTTCAGGAATAAAGGCCACGTAGCTGCCAAACCCGCCGGTTGAGCCCGTTTTGTGCACCCATGAGGCCTTAACCGGGGGAACGGGTGGACTCACTTCTCTTGCAGGCAACGGTGCCAGCGCCACCTTGTTATCGCTGCCTCCGACCACGGTTTTGGCATCGACCGGCCAGTTGAGCATCTCCCAGCCTAACCCCTGATACATGGCCCCCACGCGCCAGTAGCGAGACTGCGCCAGCGTAATGCCTTGCTTCAGGGACGTATCCTGCAGCGCGTCAGGTGCCATGTTGGCCATCACCCAGCTCGCCATATCCTGCACGTTGGTTTTCACGCCATACGCCTCTGCGTCCAGCATGCCCGGTGAAACGTGGACCGCTTTACCGTCACGATATCCCCAGGCGTAGTGCGTCTCCTCCGCTTTCGGAACGTTAATCCAGGTGTGGTCCAGCCTGAGCGGCTTAAAGACCCGCGTCGTCATGGCCTGCTCATAGCTCATGCCGGAAGGTTTGACCGCCAGCGCGCCAAAAAGACCGATGCTGGAGTTGGCGTAAAGACGCGTGGTGCCCGGCTTCCACTGTGGCTGCCAGTTCTGATAAAAGCGCAGCAGGGAGGCATTATCAGTCACCTCGTCCGGCACCTGGAGCGGCAGGCCACCGGCGGTATAGGTCGCCAGATCGAGCATGCGAATTCCCTGCCACTGCTTGCCCGTCAGCTCAGGCCAGTATTTAGTCACCGGATCGCCCAGCGAAATTTCACCGCGGGCAATGGCATCGCCCCCCAGCACGCCGGTGAAGGTTTTACTTATAGAGCCCAGCTCGAACAGGGTTTGCGGGGTGACGGGTTTGTTCGCCGCGATATCGGCCTTTCCGAAGGTAAAGTAGTGTGGCTGGCCCTGATAAATCACGGCCACCGCCATGCCTGGAATACCCTGCGCTTTCATCAGGGGCGTAACGTGGCGTTCTACCACGTCAGCCAGCTGTTTTTCCGACATCGGCGCGGCGAGTACAGAGCAGGATGTGCTGAGCAGCAGGGCGCAGCAAAGGAATTTTTTCATCATCAATTATCTTCCATAATAGCAGGTCAAGGGAGTGTCCGGGCCCGGCAGACCGCTGTAGTCTGTGGGATTTGACTATGGCTGACAAACGGTTAAATTTAGCATGAGCTGTTAATTTTTCTAACGGATGGAACAATGACCCGCAGCTATCTTCCGCTTAATTCGCTTCGCGCCTTCGAAGCGGCCGCCCGGCACCTCAGTTTTACGCATGCTGCGATAGAGCTGAACGTCACCCATTCTGCCATCAGCCAGCACGTTAAGGCGCTGGAGCAGCATCTGAACTGTCAGCTGTTTGTCCGCGTCTCGCGCGGCCTGATGTTGACCACGGAGGGGGAAAATCTGCTGCCGGTGCTGAATGATTCATTCGATCGCATCGCCGGAATGCTGGATCGCTTTGCCAGCCAGCGCGCCCAGGAGAAGCTAAAAATTGGCGTAGTAGGGACTTTCGCCACGGGTATCCTGTTCTCTCAGCTCGCGGACTTTCGCCGCTGTTATCCGCATATCGATCTTCACCTTTCCACCCATAACAACCGCGTCGATCCGGCGGCTGAAGGGCTTGATTATACGATCCGCTACGGCGGTGGGGCGTGGCACGGCACCGAGGCGCAGTTCTTGTGCCCCGCGCCGCTGGCGCCGCTTTGCTCGCCTGACATCGCCGCCGTGCTCCAGTCTCCGGCCGATATCCTGAAGTTTACCCTGCTACGCTCTTACCGACGCGACGAATGGTCGGCGTGGATGCAGGCGGCAGGCGAGCATCCCCCATCGCCAACGCACCGGGTGATGGTATTTGATTCGTCTGTCACCATGCTGGAAGCCGCGCAGGCAGGTATGGGCATTGCCATTGCGCCTGTCGATATGTTTACCCATTTGCTGAACAGCGAGCGCATTGTGCAGCCGTTTACCACGCAAATTGATCTGGGCAGTTACTGGTTAACAAGGCTGCAGTCGCGGGCTGAAACGTCCGCAATGCGTGAATTTGCCCAGTGGCTGGTGGGAAAAATGCAGAAATAAAAGGCCCGCCGGATGGCGGGCCTGAAGCGTCAGATAGTGACCACGGCAATTAGCGTCACCACGGTCAGGATGGTTGCCAGCCCGTAGAACACCCATTTACCGCTCGGCACATGGATTTTCAGATCGTGCATCGCATGGTGAATACGGTGCAGGCCGCACCACAGCGGCAGGACGATCGTCAGGAAGATGAACACGCGGCCAATAAAGCTGCTCGCAAACGCCAGCACGCGCTCGTAGCTCAGCGCATCGCCCGGGAACAGCCCCAGCGGCAGCATAATGCCGACCAGCAGGATAATAACCGGGGCGATGATGGCACTCCACATGCCGCCTGCGCCAAACAGGCCCCAGAAGACCGGCTCGTCTGAACGTTTTGGATTTGGATTGATCACAGTAGTCTCCTTACCAGAACAGTGCGACAAACAGAATGACCACAGTGACCAGGATCGTCACTGCCCACAGCCCTTTAATGACTGGCTCCGGCCCCATTTTTTCGTCTTTAATGATGATGTTCGCCGCTTTTGGCGCCAGTTCAAACCAGGTTTTGGTATGAAGCAGCGCCGCCGCGAGCGCGATCAGGTTCAGAACCACGATGATTGGGTTTTGCAGGAAACCGACAAAATTCGCCCAGGTTTCCGGCCCGTGTTTAAGGGCAAAAACGCCATACATTAACTCAAGGCTGAACCACACCGCCGGTACCGCCGTGCCTTCACGCAGCATATAGAAGCGATAAAACGGCAGGTTTTTCCACCAGGTGGACGGCACTGGCCGCACGTAGGCTTTGCGTTTAGTCGTCATCATGCACTCCTTAGCGTGGTTTCAGGGTAGCGATAAGAAAGTCTTTCGAGCTTTCCACTTTACCCTGCTGAATGGCGGCGGCCGGGTCGACGTGCTTCGGACAGACTTCGGAGCAGTAGCCCACAAAGGTACAGGTCCAGACGCCGTTCTGGCCGTTAAGCTGCGCCATACGTTCTTTTTTGCCGTGGTCGCGGCTGTCTTCGTTATAGCGGTGCGCCAGGGTAATGGCGGCCGGGCCGATGAACTCCGGGTTCAGGCCAAACTGTGGACAGGCGGCGTAGCACAGGCCGCAGTTGATGCAGCCGGAGAACTGATGGTATTTCGCCATCTGCGCCGGCGTCTGGGTGTTCGGACCCTGGTCCGGCGTGCGCGGGTTGCCGATGATGTACGGCTTAATCGCTTCCAGGCTTTCAATAAAGTGGGTCATATCGACCACTAAATCGCGCTCGATCGGGAAGTTGCCCAGCGCTTCAACCTTGATGCCTTTGGTGTAATCGCGCAGGAAGGTTTTACACGCCAGCTTCGGCACCTTGTTGACCATCATGCCGCAGGAGCCGCAGATCGCCATGCGGCAAGACCAGCGGTAGCTCAGGTCCGGCGCCAGGTTGTCTTTGATATAGCCGAGCGCATCCAGCAGGGAGGTTTGCTCGTCATAAGGCACTTCGTAGAAAGCGCTGTGGGGGGCGGTATCCACTTCCGGGTTGTAGCGCACCACTTCAACTTTCAGTTTTTGCATCTCAGCCATTCGCCTTCTCCTTCTTCTCGGCGGCTTCTGCTTCTGCGCCGTACACGCGTTTAGCCGGTGGCAGCGTGGTGATTTTCACGTCGCTGTAGTCCAGACGCGTGGTGCCATCCGCATCGCGCCAGGCGAGAGTGTGTTTCAGGAAATTGACGTCGTCACGTTCGGTACAGCCTTCGTCCAGACGCTGGTGGGCGCCGCGAGACTCTTTACGCGCCAGCGCAGAGTGCGCCATACATTCTGCGACGTTCAGGCCGTGGCCCAGCTCAATGGTATAGAGCAGGTCGGTATTGAAGACGCTGGAGGTGTCGGTGATGCGCACGCGCTTGAAGCGCTCCTGAAGCTCCGCCAGCTTGTCGACGGTTTTCTGCATCAGCTCCGGCGTACGGTAGATACCGCAGCCTTCTTCCATCGACAGGCCCATCTCGTCGCGGATCTTCGACCAGTTCTCGTTGCCTTCCTGGTTCACCAGATCCTTCAGGCGTTTTTCAACGTCTGTGACCTGCGCATCCAGCGCCGCGCCGTTTGCTTCGCCTGCGGTCGCCGCACGCTCCATCGCGCGCTCGCCCGCCATGCGGCCAAAGACGACCAGCTCTGCCAGCGAGTTAGAGCCCAGACGGTTGGCGCCGTGCAGGCCGACGGAGGAACACTCGCCCACGGCGAACAGCCCTTTAATGCGGGTTTCACACTGCTGGTCGGTTTCAATCCCGCCCATGGTGTAGTGCGCGGTTGGGCGTACCGGAATCGGCTCTTTCACCGGATCGACGCCGACGTAAGCTTTTGCCAGTTCGCAGATAAACGGCAGACGCTCCAGCAGTTTCTTCTCGCCCAGGTGACGCAGGTCGAGATAGACCACGTCGCCGCGCGGCGTTGAGATGGTGTTGCCCTTGCGCCACTCGTGCCAGAAGGCCTGAGAAACTTTGTCGCGCGGGCCGAGTTCCATGTATTTGTTCTTCGGCTCGCCGAGCGGGGTTTCCGGGCCCATGCCGTAATCCTGCAGATAGCGGTAGCCGTTTTTGTTGACCAGAATACCGCCTTCACCGCGGCAGCCTTCCGTCATCAAAATGCCGGAGCCCGGCAGGCCGGTTGGGTGATACTGCACAAACTCCATATCGCGCAGCGGCACGCCGTGGCTCAGCGCCATGCCCATCCCGTCGCCGGTGACGATGCCGCCGTTGGTGTTGTAGCGATAGACGCGTCCCGCACCGCCCGTTGCCATCACCACCGCATTGGCGCGGATCTGGACGAGCGTGCCTTCCATCATGTTCATCGCCACCAGGCCACGTGCATGACCGTCGTCGACCAGAATGTCGAGGACGAAATGTTCATCAAAGCGCTGGATTTGTGGGAACTGAAGGGAGGTCTGGAACAGGGTATGCAGCATGTGGAAGCCGGTCTTATCGGCGGCGAACCAGGTGCGTTCGATTTTCATCCCACCGAAGCGGCGGACGTTAACGCTCCCGTCCGGCCGGCGGCTCCACGGACATCCCCACTGCTCAAGCTGGGTCATCTCCGTTGGGCAATGGTGCACGAAGTAGTCAACGACATCCTGTTCGCAAAGCCAGTCGCCCCCTGCAACCGTGTCGTGGAAATGGTATTCAAAGCTGTCATGATCCTGCGCAACGGCAGCGGACCCTCCTTCTGCTGCCACTGTGTGGCTGCGCATTGGATAGACTTTTGAAATCAATGCGATTTTAGCGTCAGGATTAGCTTGTGCTGCAGCAATCGCAGCACGTAATCCCGCCCCGCCAGCGCCTATTACGGCAAGATCGGCTTGAAAAGTTTGCACGACATTCCTCCAGATTTTTGTTATTTCGCAATGCGACAAACTAAAGGTAGTTCACCCGCCCAACGGGACGATTGCGAAAGCGTTTCCACTGCTCCTTTATGGGTAAAAGAGTATAACCGTGTAGATGTCAGGGAAATTTGACGTGTTCGATTTTTTTGCTGTTCTGTGCGGTGATTTATCATCGTGATTGATGAATTGCATCACGGAATAATCCACCTAAATGAAATGCGCATTTTTACTGCGCAAAATTTGTCTCTGCCCCTGCTAACGAGTAGACTTCGTGCCCTTGTCTGAAATCGGAGAAATACTCATGAGCGAAACGGCCACCTGGCAGCCGAGCGCATCCATCCCAAATCTGTTAAAACGCGCCGCAATTATGACGGAGATCCGCCGTTTCTTTGCCGACCGCGGCGTCCTGGAGGTGGAAACCCCGTGCATGAGTCAGGCAACGGTAACGGATATTCATCTGGTCCCGTTTGAAACCCGTTTTGTTGGTCCTGGCCACTCTCAGGGCATGAATCTGTATCTGATGACCAGCCCGGAATATCACATGAAGCGCCTGCTGGCGGCGGGGTGTGGTCCGGTGTATCAGCTGTGCCGCAGCTTCCGAAATGAAGAGATGGGGCGTCACCACAACCCGGAATTCACCATGCTGGAGTGGTACCGCCCGCACTATGATATGTACCGCCTGATGAACGAGGTGGACGATCTGCTGCAGCAGGTACTGGACTGCTCAGAAGCCGAAACGCTCTCCTATCAGCAGGCCTTCCAGCGCCATCTGGAAATCGATCCGCTGTCGGCGGACAAAGCCCAGCTGCGTGAAGTGGCGGCAAAACTGGATCTGAGCAACGTGGCGGATACCGAGGAGGATCGCGACACGCTGCTGCAGCTGCTGTTCACCTTCGGCGTGGAACCGCAGATCGGCAAAGATCGCCCAACGTTTGTCTATCACTTCCCGGCAAGCCAGGCGTCTCTGGCGCAGATCAGCACCGAAGATCACCGCGTGGCAGAGCGTTTTGAGGTCTACTACAAAGGCATCGAGCTGGCGAACGGCTTCCACGAGCTGACCGACGCGCGCGAACAGCAGCAGCGTTTCGAGCAGGATAACCGCAAGCGCGCCGCGCGAGGTCTGCCGCAGCAGCCGATTGATGTTAACCTGCTGGAAGCATTAAAAGCCGGTCTGCCGGATTGCTCCGGCGTGGCGCTGGGCGTGGATCGTCTGGTCATGCTGGCGCTGGACGCCGAGCAGCTGGGCGACGTGATTGCGTTTACGGTCGATCGCGCCTAAAGAATTGCCGGGTGGCGCTGTCGCTCACCCGGCATAGATTACCTGTGGCAATATTCCTTTCCATTTCTTATCGGCAACATTAAAAACTGCCATTTTCTCTGTACACGGGTCTTTTTCTTAAATTGCCTCGTATAGCCACAATATTAGTCTGGTCATCTGCTACCATCCGCGCAGTTTTAATTCCTCTTCGGATGGCGATATGTCCCACTCACTTAAAAAGATGACCCTCACCGGGCTCATCCTGATGATTTTTACGTCAGTCTTTGGCTTTGCCAATAGCCCGTCAGCCTTCTATCTGATGGGCTACAGCGCGACGCCGTTTTATATCGTGTCCGCTCTGTTCTTCTTTATCCCGTTTGCGCTGATGATGGCGGAGATGGGCTCGGCTTACCGGAAAGAAGAGGGCGGTATCTATTCATGGATGAACAACAGCATCGGCCCGCGCTATGCGTTTATCGGCACGTTTATGTGGTTCTCCTCCTACGTCGTCTGGATGGTCAGCACGGCGGCCAAAGTCTGGGTGCCGTTCTCAACGTTTCTTTTCGGGGCGGATAAAACGCAGATATGGTCTCTGACGGGGCTGAGCTCCACGCAGGTGGTCGGTATTCTGGCGGTGTGCTGGATGGTGGTGGTCACGCTGGTGGCGTCAAAAGGCATCAACAAGATTGCCCGTATCACCGCCGTTGGCGGTATTTCCGTGATGTGCCTGAACCTGGTGCTGCTGCTGGTGAGTATCGCCATTCTGTGCCTGAACGGCGGACACTTTGCTCAGGAGGTGGACTTCGTTTCATCGCCTAATCCGGGCTATCAGTCCGGGCTGGCTATGCTCTCCTTCGTGGTGTTTGCCATTTTTGCCTACGGCGGTATTGAAGCGGTCGGTGGGCTGGTCGATAAGACCGAGAACCCGGAAAAGAACTTTGCCAAAGGGATTATTTTTGCCGCCATCGTCATCTCCATCGGCTATTCGCTGGCGATTTTCCTCTGGGGCGTCAGCACCAGCTGGCAGCAGGTGTTGAGTAATGACACCACCAACCTCGGGAACATCACCTACGTGCTGATGAAAAGCCTGGGGATGACGCTGGGTAACGCCATGCACCTGACGCCGGAAGCATCGGCCACCATGGGGATCTGGTTCGCGCGCATTACCGGTCTGTCGATGTTCCTTGCCTATACCGGCGCGTTCTTCACGCTAATCTACTCGCCGCTGAAAGCCATCATCCAGGGTACGCCTAAAGCGCTGTGGCCAGCGCGCATGACGCAGCTCAACACCGCAGGCATGCCTGCCAACGCCATGTGGATGCAGTGTCTGCTGGTGTGCGTGTTCATTCTGCTGGTGTCATTTGGCGGTGATACCGCGTCTGCGTTCTATAACAAGCTGACCCTGATGGCGAACGTGTCGATGACGCTGCCGTACCTCTTCCTGACCCTGGCGTTCCCGTTCTTTAAGGCGAAGCGGGATCTTGAGCGTCCGTTTGTGATCTTCAAAACCCCCGCTGCAACGCTGCTGGCGACCACGGTGGTGGTGCTGGTGGTAGCGTTTGCCAATATCTTTACCGTTATTCAGCCCGTGGTTGAGGCGAACGACTGGAACAGCGCGCTGTGGATGGTCGGTGGGCCTGTCTTCTTCTCGCTGCTGGCGATGGGGATTTATGAGAATTACCGTCGGCGCTCAATAGCGTACGTCGCGGAAGTGGCGTAGCGGTAAAATGCCCCTCCCGAAAGGGAGGGGCGAAAGATTACAGACTTCCCGCCGGGCGCGATCTTGCCGCCGACGTGAGCGTTTTACCCATCTTACGTCCGTCCATGCTCTCCAGACGCATCTGGAACGGTGGGAACGGCATATCAATACCATGCTCGCGGAAGCCCGCCAGAATCAGCTGGTGGATCTCATGACGCAGCGGCATGCGGTGCCCCATTTCGGCAGCGTAAATACGCAGTTCGAAAATCTGGATCCCCTGCTGTAAATCGACCAGGAACACTTCCGGTACGGGGTTATCGAGCACCAGCGTACAGCGTTCGGCAGCGGTGTAGAGGATCTGGGTGACCTCTTCACTGTTGGCATCCGACGGCGCTGGTACCGTAAGCACCACACGCGTAACGGAATCCGACAGGGACCAGTTGATAAACTGCTCGGTAATAAATGCCTTGTTCGGCACGATGATCTCTTTACGGTCCCAGTCGCTGATCGTGGTGGCGCGGGTGTTGATCTTCGTCACGCTCCCGGTCAGATCGCGGATCGTCACCGTATCGCCAATACGAATCGGCTTTTCAAACAGGATGATCAGGCCGGATACAAAGTTGGCGAAAATCTCCTGCATGCCAAAGCCAAGGCCAAACGTTAGCGCGGCCACCAGCCACTGCAGTTTAGACCACTCAATACCCATCATTGAGAACCCGACCATCCCGCCAAACAGCAGTATCAGGTATTTCGTAATGGTCGTAATGGCGTATCCCGTGCCGGGGGTTAAATCCAGATGCTGCAGCAGCGCCAGCTCCAGCAGCGCCGGGAAGTTACGCACCAGCTGGGTGGTGATGATCAGCACCAGAATGGCAATCAGCACCGCGCCTAAGGTGATCGGCTCCAGGCTTTCAACGCCCTGCACCGTGGACGTCACGTCCCACAGAGAGATGTTCTCCAGGAAGCCAAACGCGGAATGAATTTCCGACCACAGGAAGATCACCGACAGAAGGGCAATCAGCATCAGGAGGGAACGCACCAGCCGCAGAGACTGGGTACTGATGGCATCCAGATCCAGTTCGACCTCGTCCGCATCCATCGTGCCTTCCGTGCTGTTGACATGGGTTGGCTCTTCCTCGCCACGGGCACGCTGAGCGAGGATCTCCGCCCGGCGATGCTTGGCGCGGTCAAAGGCCAGACGGCGGCGCTGGATCAGCATCCCGCGACGGATCACGTGATACACCACCAGCAGCAGGAACCAGATCGCCACCGACGTTTCCAGTCGCGCCAGCAGCGCCTGCGAGGTTGCCAGGTAACCTACCGCCGCTGCCAGCATCGCAATCAGAGGAGCGCTCAGCAGCAGGTTCCAGAGCAGCCGGTTGAACATGTTGTCGCCGCTGCCGGATTTATCCAGATAGAGCGGTATCCCCGCGCGTTTCAGGCTGAGCGTGACGATGGCCAGCGCGCCACAGATCAGCATAAAGCAGAGGCGGCCCAGCGAGCCTGAGAACTCCCGGTCGTTGAGATTATCAAACATGATCAGCGCCATAATCAGCGGCACAATCAGCCCGATGCTCATCAGGTAGTAGCGCATGGCGCGCGCCACGCGGTTACGCGGCCAGCCAAAGTGTGCGATGAAAAGGCCGTTGGGCCGTGCAAACGTCGCACAAATCATCACCGCCCACAGCAGCGGCACCGTGGCGGTGACGCCATCGCCAATGGCAACCGCGAGCGGATAGGGCCAGGCTTCCCGCAGGCCGTAGCCAAGCGTCATCCACAGCACCGGTAGCGGAGACGCGACGAGAATCGACCAGAACACGGTGCGCAACGTCAGCCAGAAGTGATCCTGAGTGACTTTCCCCACCCGCGCGCTGGAACGTTCCAGGAAGCGGGTGAAATGTCTGCGTGAGTAAATGCTGAAGCCTACCAGGATCAACGCGCCCAGCAGCGGGAAAATCGTCTCTTTACTGGTCAGCATCATCACGCTGGCCTGTCCGAGCTGGCTGAAGGTGTCGAGCGAAATCAGGCGGCGCAGATCCTGAACGATCTCAATTGGCCACGAGAAGGTCATTGGACGCACGTCGGACGTCCAGAAGAGATAACGGTGCGTAGCCTCGTTCACCTCTTTCAGCGCGTCTTCCAGCTGGCTGTTAGAGACTTTGAGCTTAGTCAGTTCCAGAATCAGCGTATCCCCGCCCTGCAGCAGGGAGTTCAGCAGTTCGCGCTGGGTGCGCAGCTGGGCTTCCAGAATACGGTTTTGCTCGCTGGTCAGAGGTTGCCCGTCAGCCTGACGGATCTGGCGAATTTGCGGCTGCTTATTGAGAAGATCTTCAAAGTGCAGCCGCTGCACGCGCAGCTGGGCCATCTCGGTATCCAGCTGCTGCGGCTTCGGCATTTCCGGCAGGCGCGCAACCTGGGCGCGTAACGCTTCGCCCAGCAGGTTTGATGACCCGAGCCACTGGGACTGCTCGCGCAGGGTGTTGAGCGCCTGGCGCACCTGCAGGGTTTGATTCGTCGCCTGGCGCTGCTGGGAGGCAACCAGATCCATACGCTGCGCCTGCTGATTCAGGGCGGCTGAAAGCTCGCGGTTGACCTTGAACTGATCGACGATACCTTCTGGCAGATTGGCGCTGTTTTCCGCCAGCAGCTCGGTGCTTTCAAGCGCTCGCTCGGCTTCACGCTGGCGCTGGCTGTTAAGCAAATTACGCAGGGCCTGAAGGTACGCATCCAGCTGCTCGCTCTGCTTCTGAGCGAGTTCAGAGCGCATCCGCGCCAGCTCCTGGCGGTTGTTGGCGGAAAGTTGCGCCAGCTCCAGCTCATCCACAAGGGCTTTCAGACGAGCAGATTCGGCCTGCAGACCCACATTTTGTGCCTGAGCCTGCGGCGTGTTGCCGCTTTGCGTACCCACACGGCGTTCCACTTCGTTAAGCTGGCGGCGGGCGTCGGTTTGCTGCTGCGGAAGCTGGCTGAGGGAGTCGGCAATTTCACGCGCCCGCTCCTGCTCCTGCTGAGCCAGGCGGCTCTTTTCCAGAAGCTGGCTGCTGACCTGCAGGATTTCCTGATTCAGGGCGTCGGTGGTCATGCCTTCCGGCACTTCGCGCGGCTCATCGCGCAGATTAGCGAGCTGCGCGCGCAGCGTTTGTGAGAGTTTAGGGAAGTTGTCGATAACCTGCTGATACTGCTGAGCGCGCTCAAGAGAGCCTTTCCGCTCCTCAAGCGCGTTCAGTGCGGACTGGAGCGACTCAACGGTCTCTGGCTGAGCGGGTTTGGCCGCTTTCGCCTGCTCCAGCTCCTGGGTTATCTGTTTGGCGTCGGGGGCTGTCGCTGCGTACGCCCCCATGCTGAGGCACCAGGCCATCAGTAAAACGATAATCGGGCGCACGTCAGCGTTCCTTCTGTTGTTAGCCTTCGTCTTTTTTGTCGTCAACCAGCGGGCTGGCGTCGTGCTCGGCCTCAATCTCTTCTTGCGGCAGCGGAGCAGGCTCTGCGTCCGGCGTCACGAAGGTTTCGGTAGAGACCGCCAGCGGCTGGCCAAGCTTAGTCACCGACAGGCTTTCGAGCTGTTCAGCCAGCTTCACTTTGCCCGGCGCAAACAGGTTGATGACGGTAGAGCCCAGCTTGAAGCGACCCATCTCCTGGCCTTTCAGCAGGGCGACAGAGCCTTCCTCTTCACCGGCAGGCCACGTCCAGCGCTTGATCACGCCTTCACGCGGCGGAGTGATGGTGCCAGCCCAGACGGTTTCGATGCTGCCGACAATGGTCGCGCCTACCAGAATCTGCGCCATAGGGCCGAATTCAGTATCGAACAGGCAGATGACGCGTTCGTTACGGGCAAACAGGTTCGGTACGTTTTGCGCGGTCAGGTGGTTCACGGAGAACAGATCGCCCGGCACGTAGATCATCTCACGCAGAATACCGTTACACGGCATGTGCACGCGGTGGTAGTCGCGCGGTGACAGATAGGTGGTGGCAAAGGTGCCGTTGCGGAACAGGTCCGCCATCAGGTAGTTGCCCGCCAGCAGCGCTTCCAGGCTGTAGTTGTGGCCTTTCGCCTGCAGGATTTTGTCGTCTTCGATGTTACCCAACTGGCTGATCACGCCGTCTGCTGGCATCACCAGGACGTTAGGATCGGTGTTCAGCGGGCGCACTTCGTCGCGCAGCGGGCGCACGAAAAACTCGTTGAACGTGCGGTAGCTGGCGGTGTCCGGCTTCTGCGCTTCTTTCATGTCGACCTTGTAATACTTCACGAAAAGGTCGATGACCAGTTTGGTCAGCCAGCCCGCGCGTTTGCTTGCGCCCCAGCCCGCCAGGCGAGTGAGCCACAGTTTTGGCAGAATGTATTGAAGCGAAAGTTTAAATGCGTTTAACAAGGTAGCCTCCAGGCCATTGTTTTGCCGTTCCTGATCCGGCGGTAAGCCGCCGGAACCTGAAAAAAGGGGACGATTTTAGCGATGCTTAGCTTAGTTGTCAGTTATCAGAATCAGAAAAGTTTTTACGCGTTTTTACCTGATCCATGCTCTCAAGAATGCGGTGGTAATTCTCGAAGCGGGTTTCCGCAATCTCACCTTTCTCCACCGCTTCGCGGATAGCGCAGCCTGGATCGTTATCGTGTTTACAGTCGCGGTATTTGCAAGCGCCTAAATAATCATGGAATTCGACAAATCCATTAAAGATTTGTTCCGGCTCAAGGTGCCATAACCCGAATTCACGCACGCCCGGGGAGTCGATGACATCGCCGCCGTGCGGGAAGTGATACAGGCGTGATGCGGTGGTGGTGTGCTGGCCCAGACCCGAGACATCAGACACATCGTTGGTGAGGATCTCCTGCTGGAGGCCGAGCAGATTGTTCAGCAGGCTCGATTTGCCCACGCCGGACTGGCCTGCAAAGATGCTGATGCGATCGGTAAGCGCCTCTTCAAGCGGTTTCAGGCCATCTTTGGTATGGCTGGAGACCATCAGGACGCGATAGCCAATCTTGCGATAGATATCCATCTGCTCATTAACGAAAGCCATGCCTTCGTCATCCAGCAGATCGATTTTGTTCAGCACGATAATCGGTTCAACCTGCAGCGTTTCGCAGGCGACGAGATATCGGTCGATAATATTGAGCGAAAGTTCGGGCAAAATCGCCGATACGATAACAATCTGGTTAATGTTGGCGGCAATCGGCTTCACCCCGTCGTAAAAATCGGGACGGGTTAATACGGACGTACGCTCATGGACCGCTTCAACGATACCTTTTACGGTAACGCCCTCTGCCGCCTCTTTACCCGGTCGCCAGACGACGCGGTCGCCGGTGACCAGAGAACGAATGGTTCGGCGAATGTTGCAGCGGTGGATTTCGCCATCGGCGGATTCCACGTCGGCGTGCATACCGAAACGGCTGATGACTACGCCTTCCGTTGGTTCGCCAAACAGGTTGTCGTCGTAATCGACCTTCTCCGAAGTGGTTTTAAGACGGCGCTGGTGATTGGCATTTACGCGGCGCTGCTGCCCTTTGGAGAGTTTATTTTTACTCAATCGCACTGGCTCCTGGTCGCCCGTAGGGGGCAAAACCTCTATGATACACTCTAATTAATACTAGTTAACCTGCTACTGCCGGTTATGCGAGAAGGGTGGAAAATAACATGAGCGCGGATGAAAACAACCTGATTTGGATCGATCTCGAAATGACCGGGCTTGATCCCGAGCGCGATCGCATTATTGAGATTGCAACCCTGGTGACCGATGCCAACCTGAATATCCTGGCCGAAGGGCCAACGATTGCGGTGCATCAGTCAGACGACCAGCTAGCGCTGATGGATGAGTGGAACGTGCGTACCCATACCGGCAGCGGCCTCGTCGAGCGCGTGAAGGCCAGTAACTTCGGTGACCGTGAGGCGGAACTGGCGACGCTCGAATTTCTGAAGCAGTGGGTACCGGCGGGCAAATCGCCGATCTGCGGGAACAGCATCGGTCAGGATCGCCGTTTTCTGTTTAAGTACATGCCGGAGCTGGAGTCTTACTTCCATTACCGCTATCTGGATGTGAGCACCCTGAAAGAGCTGGCGCGTCGCTGGAAACCTGAAATTCTGGACGGCTTTAAAAAACAGGGTACGCACCAGGCGATGGACGATATCCGCGAGTCCGTGGCGGAACTCGCGTACTACCGCGAAAACTTTATTAAGCTGTGATTTTGAGATCCGGCGCCTTGCGTGGCCGGGTTTTTGTCGTTAAATTGTTCAGCTTGCCGATTAAATAAGCATTTGAACTGAATTTCGAAAAAATCACTTTAAGGGGGGTTGCAGCTAAAAGGATTTCTCGTATAATGCGCCTCCCGTAACGACAGAGAATTACACGTTACGACAGCAACAAAAGCAGTACAGATTTGCGGGAATAGCTCAGTTGGTAGAGCACGACCTTGCCAAGGTCGGGGTCGCGAGTTCGAGTCTCGTTTCCCGCTCCAAAATTTGAAAGTGCTTCCACAGCACAGACTGCCCAAGCGGGAATAGCTCAGTTGGTAGAGCACGACCTTGCCAAGGTCGGGGTCGCGAGTTCGAGTCTCGTTTCCCGCTCCAAAATTTGAAAGTGCTTCTAAAGCACGGACCACCAAATCGTGGGATTTCGAGTTGCAGCAAGGCGGCAACTGAACGAATCCTTAGGAGCTTACTTAAGTAAGTGACTAAGGTGAGTGAAGGCAGCCAACGCAGTGGCAGCTTGAAAGACACAGATTAAGCGGGAATAGCTCAGTTGGTAGAGCACGACCTTGCCAAGGTCGGGGTCGCGAGTTCGAGTCTCGTTTCCCGCTCCAAATTCTTCTTCATCTCTAAAATATCCACAGCGAAAAGACGCGCTGGGGACGTTTTCTATTGCATCTGAAATACTGTTGTAAACAGAGTTATCCACAGAATTCGCGCTTTGCCCAAACTGTACAGAAAGTTAGCAGGGTGAATAATATCCTCACAACCTATTGTATTATTTGGATAAATTTTCATTTCAAAATGTTATCGAGATCACTTGACCTCTTATCAAGCCCAGATGGCGCTTGAGTTTTTATTTTTATTCACAGGCTGTGAATATATCACGCATCCCGCGTAAGCCCTTTTTCGATCACCCTAACCAGCCGCTGTTTCTTTGGAAGCTGCACCTCGACCACGCAGGCATTTCGCTTCTCGATTTGCTGCGCAATCGCCCATTCTATGTGTTCATCAAGAAGTGGGTGCTCACCTCTACGGCTTTCGAGCGCCTGAATATTCGCTTCATCCCACGGGGCATTGCCCAGCGCGACGGCCACGTTTCGCAGCCAGCGCAGATGGCCGATACGCCGAATGGCGGAACCTTCCGTCACCTTCAGGAACCAGGCCTCGGTCCAGGCGAATAGCTCGATCAACGGCGGGGCATGTAGCGCCTTGCGCGGACTGAAGTCTTCCTCGTCCGTCAGCTGTGAATAGCGGTTCCACGGGCAGATCAGCTGGCAGTCGTCGCAGCCGTAGATGCGGTTGCCGATAAGCGGTCGAAACTCTTCCGGGATCGCCCCTTCGAGCTCGATGGTGAGATAGGAAATGCAGCGGCGCGCATCGACGGTATACGGCTCAACGATGGCGCCCGTCGGGCAGATGGTCATGCAGGCCACGCAGCGGCCACAGCCTTCCTCCACCGGGCCATCTACCGGCAGAGGCAAATCAATCAGCAGTTCACCGAGGAAGAAGAACGATCCGGCGTCGCGGCTAAGGATAAGTGAGTGCTTACCTGTCCAGCCGAGCCCGGCTTTTTCGGCGATCGGGCGCTCAAGAATAGGCGCGGAATCGACAAAGGGTCTAAAATTCAGCGAAACACAGTGCTGCTGAATAGTTTCTCCAAGTTTTTTTAGACGGTTACGCAGAAGCTTATGGTAATCACGTCCCAGGGCGTACCGGCTGACGTAACCCAGGGAGGGATTTTTTAGCGTGCGCGCAAAGGCCGCGTTGGCAGGCAGGTAGTTCATGCGCACGCTGATGACGCGCAATGTACCCGGTAAAAGCTCATGTGGACGGGCGCGCATCATGCCGTGACGCGCCATCCACTCCATTTCGCCGTGGTATTGTTTGTCCAGCCAGGCCTGCAGTTTTGGCTCGCTGGCAGAGAGGTCGGTATCGGTAATGCCTACCTTCTGGAAGCCAAGCTCAGCACCCCACTGTTTTATTTTTTGCGCTAATTCATTGAGATCGAGGGGCTGTGACATGACGGACCATACGGTGAAGAAAAACCCCGCAAGTATACCACATTCCATCTGGCATGCGGATGACCTCCGGCGCGCCGAAAAAGAGGCCGCAGACAGCCTCGGCATTACCCTTTATGAACTGATGCAGCGAGCGGGAGAGGCGGCGTTTAACGTTGCCCGCAGCGCATACCCGCAGTCCACTCACTGGCTGATTTTGTGCGGGCACGGCAATAACGGCGGCGACGGCTACGTTGTTGCGCGTCTCGCGGTTGCGGCCGGTCTGCGCGTTACCCTGCTGGCGCTGGAGAGCGATAAGCCTCTGCCGGAGGAAGCCGATGCGGCGCGGAAGGCATGGCTAAACGCAGGCGGCGTGATTCATGCCCCTGATATCGTCTGGCCGGAAGATGTTGATCTGATTGTTGATGGTCTGCTGGGGACCGGGCTACGCAGCGCGCCTCGCGAGAACATCGCCGCGCTTATTAAACACGCTAACGGGCACTCCGCGCCGGTAGTCGCGCTGGATATTCCGTCTGGCCTGATCGCGCAGACCGGCGCGACGCCTGGCGCCGTTATTCAGGCTGCGCACACCGTGACCTTTATCGCCCTGAAGCCGGGCTTGTTAACCGGAAAAGCGCGGGATGTGGTCGGCGTATTGCACCATAACGCGCTGGGGCTGGAGAGCTGGCTCGTTGGGCAGGAAACGCGCCTGTCGCGCTTTGATTCCTCGCAGCTAATAGAGTGGCTTCCGCCGCGCAGCCCAACCTCCCATAAGGGCGACCACGGCAGGCTGGTAATTATTGGTGGCGATCGCGGTACGGCAGGAGCGGTTCGCATGACCGGTGAGGCGGCACTGCGCAGCGGTGCCGGATTAGTGCGAGTACTCACTCGCATTGAAAATATTGCGCCAATCATCACAGCCCGGCCGGAGCTAATGGTCCATGAGCTTACGCCCCAGGCGCTGGAAGAAAGCCTCGAATGGGCGGATGTGGTGGTCATTGGTCCCGGGCTTGGGCAACAGTCATGGGGTAAACAGGCCCTGCAAAAGGTCGAGAATTTTCGTAAACCGATGCTGTGGGATGCCGACGCGCTTAACCTTCTGGCAATAAATCCGGATAAGCGTCACAATCGCATTCTGACGCCACACCCCGGCGAAGCCGCGCGCCTGCTTAACTGCAGCGTGGCAGAAATTGAAAGCGATCGCTTACTTTCTGCTCAGCGTCTGGTAAAACGTTACGGAGGTGTTGCCGTTTTGAAAGGGGCAGGAACCGTTGTCGCCAGTGACGAGACGCAGGGCATTATTGATGCCGGAAATGCGGGCATGGCGAGCGGCGGTATGGGCGATGTGCTTTCAGGCATCATCGGCGCATTGCTTGGACAGAAACTTCCCCTTTATGATGCAGCCTGTGCGGGCTGCGTGGCCCACGGCGCGGCGGCTGACAGGCTTGCTGCACGAGAGGGTACACGCGGTATGCTGGCCACCGATCTTTTTTGCACGCTGCGGCGTGTTGTTAACCCGGATGTGATTGACGTAGAAAATGACTAATCGAGCGATTCCTTTACCTGATGAACAAGCCACTTTAGATCTCGGCAAGCGCGTGGCGCAGGCCTGTCAGGGGGCAACCGTCATTTATCTGTATGGTGATTTAGGTGCGGGTAAAACCACCTTCAGCCGGGGTTTTTTGCAGGCGTTAGGACACAACGGGAACGTGAAAAGCCCCACCTATACGCTGGTTGAGCCGTACACCCTCGACAATCTAATGGTGTACCACTTTGATTTATACCGCCTTGCGGATCCTGAGGAGCTGGAATTTATGGGGATCCGTGATTATTTTGCCAACGACGCCATCTGCCTGGTGGAGTGGCCGCAACAAGGTGCGGGTGTGCTGCCTGACCCGGATGTCGAAATTCACTTAGATTACCAGGCTCAAGGGCGTGAGGCTCGCATCAGTGCGGTTTCCTCATCAGGGTGTTCCTTACTGGCGCGTCTCGCCGGTTAAGAGTAGGGATGACGGGATGATTAGTCGCGTTAAAGGTTGGGTGTTGGCTGCGACGGTGCTGCTGTGCGCGCAGGCCGGGGCGGCAAGCCTATCGGATATTCAGGTGTCAAACGGTGAAAGCCAGGCCCGGATCACGTTCAGCTTTATGGGTGACCCTGAATACGCGTTTTCACAGCCAGACAGCCACAGCGTGGCGCTGGATATTAAACAGACTGGCGTGATCCAGGGGTTACCGCTGCGGTTTAGCGGTAATAACCTGGTGAAAAGTATCCGCTCGGGTACCCCTCAGGACAGCCAGTCATTGCGCCTGGTGGTCGATCTGACCGAAAAGGGCAAAACGAAGGCGGTGAAGCAGCAAAACGGGGCGAACTATACGGTGGTCTTCACCATCAATGCCGACGTTCCGCCGCCTCCGCCGCCACCGGTTGTCGCGAAACGCGTGGAAGAGCCTGTGTATACGCCGCGCCCATCGGAACCTGCGCGTAATCCGTTTAAATCGCAGAACGATCGCATCACCGCGGCGACCAGCAGCAACACGGTAACGCGTCCGGCGGCCAGCGCACGGCGCGCGGTCAGCGGTGACAAAGTGATTATCGCCATTGATGCCGGACACGGTGGACAGGATCCTGGTGCGATTGGCCCGGGCGGCACGCGAGAGAAAAATGTCACGATTGCGGTGGCCCGCAAGCTGCGGACGCTGTTAAACGATGATCCGATGTTTAAAGGCGTACTGACCCGCGACGGCGACTATTTTATCTCTGTGATGGGCCGCTCAGACGTGGCGCGTAAGCAAAACGCCAATTTCCTGGTCTCCATTCACGCGGATGCCGCACCGAACCGTAACGCGACGGGGGCCTCGGTATGGGTTCTGTCGAACCGCCGGGCGAACAGCGAAATGGCCAACTGGCTGGAAGAGCATGAGAAACAGTCTGAACTGTTAGGCGGCGCGGGTGACGTGCTGGCAAACAGCCAGTCTGACCCGTATCTCAGCCAGGCGGTGCTGGATTTACAGTTCGGCCATTCTCAGCGCGTCGGGTATGATGTCGCGACTAACGTATTGAATCAGCTGCAGGGCATCGGGGCATTGCACAAGCGTCGCCCGGAACATGCGAGCCTGGGCGTTCTGCGTTCGCCGGATATTCCGTCAATTCTGGTGGAGACGGGCTTTATCAGCAATAACAGTGAAGAGCGCCTGCTGGGCAGCGACAGCTACCAGCAGCAAATTGCCGAAGCGATTTATAACGGTTTACGTAACTATTTTGAGGCGCATCCTCTGCAGTCCGCGCCGCAGGGCGGAGCAGCCCAGACGGCCAGCGCCGCGCAGCCGGGCGAGTTGACCGCCACAAATTAAGGAGAATTCATGCCGATTCAGGTTCTGCCGCCGCAGCTCGCGAACCAAATCGCCGCCGGTGAGGTGGTGGAACGCCCTGCGTCGGTGGTGAAGGAGCTGGTTGAAAACAGCCTCGATGCGGGCGCCACCCGCATTGATATTGATATCGAACGCGGCGGCGCAAAGCTCATCCGCATTCGCGATAACGGCTTCGGCATCAAAAAAGAGGAGCTGGCGCTGGCGCTGGCGCGTCATGCCACCAGTAAAATTGCCTCTCTGGATGACCTGGAAGCGATTATCAGCCTCGGTTTTCGCGGCGAGGCGCTGGCCAGTATCAGCTCGGTTTCTCGTTTAACGCTGACCTCCCGCACCGCTGAACAGCAGGAAGCCTGGCAGGCCTACGCTGAAGGGCGGGATATGGACGTGACGGTCAAGCCCGCGGCGCACCCTGTCGGTACCACGCTGGAAGTTCTGGACCTGTTCTACAACACTCCCGCCCGCCGCAAGTTTATGCGTACCGAAAAAACCGAGTTCGGCCATATCGACGAGATCATCCGCCGAATTGCGCTCGCCCGTTTTGACGTCACCATCAACCTCAGCCATAACGGCAAGGTGATGCGCCAGTACCGCGCGGTGGCTGAAGGTGGGCAGAAAGAGCGACGTTTAGGGGCTATCTGCGGGACGCCGTTCCTGGAGCAGGCGCTGGCTATCGAGTGGCAGCACGGCGATCTGGCTTTACGTGGCTGGGTGGCCGATCCAAACGCCAGCAGCGCGGCGTTCTCTGAAATTCAGTATTGCTACGTGAACGGCCGCATGATGCGCGACCGCCTCATTAACCACGCCATTCGCCAGGCCTGTGAAGACAAGCTCGGGGCCGATCAGCAACCGGCCTTTGTGCTTTATCTGGAGATCGACCCGCATCAGGTGGATGTCAACGTCCATCCTGCCAAGCATGAGGTGCGTTTCCACCAGTCGCGCCTGGTGCATGATTTTATCTACCAGGGCGTGCTGAGCGTGCTGCAACAGAAGCTTGAACCTACGCTGCCGCTGGAAAAAGAAGACTCCGCACCGCGCCCCATTCCGGAAAACCGTGTCGCTGCGGGCCGCAACCATTTTGCGGAGCCAGCCGTCGCGCGTGAACCGGACGCTCCGCGTTTTTCCTCTGCAGGAGCCGCGCCGCGTCCGACGGGCGCGAACTACCCGAACGCTCAGCCCGGCTATCAAAAGCAGCAGGGAGCGCTGTACCGTAAACTGCTCGAAACGCCCGCAGTCGAGCGCAAAGAGCACGTTTCGGTGGCGACACCTTCCCTTGAAGGCCATAGCCAGAGTTTTGGCCGGGTGCTGACGATTATCGCACCGGATATGGCTCTGCTTGAGCGCGACGGCAAACTGCTGCTTCTGGCGCTGCCGGTTGCCGAACGCTGGCTCAAGCAGGCGCAGCTGACGCCGGGGGAAAATGCGGCCTGTGCACAGCCGCTATTGATCCCGGTTCGCCTGAAAATATCCGCTGAAGAAACAAGGGTATTGCAGCGTGCAGAGGCCCAGCTAGCGCAAATGGGCATTGAAATTGTGCTCGAACCACAACATGTGACAATTCGCGCAGTGCCTTTACCCTTACGCCAACAAAATTTACAAAACTTGATTCCTGAACTGATAGGCTACCTGGCGCAGCAAACATCGTTTGAGGCTGCCAACACCGCGCAGTGGATCGCCCGCCATCTGGCCAGCGAACATTCACCGTGGAGTATGGCGCAGGCGATTACCGTGCTGGCGGAGGTGGAACGCCTCTGCCCACAGCTGGTGAAAGCGCCGCCGGGTGGGTTATTACAACCTGTTGATTTAAAAACGGCGATGACCGCCCTGAAACATGACTGACGTAAGTAAGGCGAGCCTGCCAAAGGCAATTTTTTTAATGGGCCCAACGGCCTCCGGTAAAACGGCGTTAGCCATTGAGCTACGTAAAGTTTTGCCTGTAGAGTTGATTAGCGTCGACTCCGCCCTCATCTACCGAGGGATGGACATCGGCACGGCGAAGCCCGGCGCAGACGAACTGCGTGCGGCACCGCACCGTTTGCTGGACATTCTCGACCCGGCAGAGGCTTACTCCGCAGCGGACTTCCGCCGGGATGCCTTAGCTGAGATGGCCGAGATCACCGCCGCGGGGCGTATACCGCTGTTGGTTGGCGGAACCATGCTTTACTTCAAGGCGCTGCTGGAAGGATTGTCACCATTACCTTCCGCGGACCCTGAAGTGAGAGCAAAGATTGAGCAGCAGGCGGCAGAGCAGGGTTGGGACGTATTGCACAAGCAGCTGGCGGAGGTTGACCCGGTTGCGGCAGCGCGGATCCATCCAAATGATCCGCAAAGGCTTTCCCGGGCACTGGAAGTTTTTTTCATTTCGGGTAAAACTTTAACGGAACTGACGCAAACGTCAGGAGACGCTCTGCCGTATCAGGTGCATCAGTTCGCCATCGCCCCGGCGAGCCGTGAACTGCTCCATCAACGAATTGAGCAGCGTTTTCATCAGATGTTGGCTTCAGATTTTGAAGCAGAAGTGCGGGCGCTATTTGCCCGTGGAGATTTGCATACGGATATGCCTTCCGTTCGTTGTGTGGGATACCGCCAGATGTGGTCGTATCTTGAAGGTGAGATTTCATACGATGAAATGGTTTATCGAGGTGTTTGCGCCACGAGACAGTTAGCGAAGCGCCAGATCACCTGGCTGCGCGGTTGGGAGGGAGTTCACTGGTTAGACAGTGAAAAACCGCAACAGGCGTTAAACGAGGTGATTGAGGTTGTTGGTGATATCGCCCACTGAATGTGTACAATTGAGACGTATCGTGCGCAATTTTTCAGAATCGCAAGGTTCTAAGTACAAAACAAGCATATAAGGAAAAGATAGAATGGCTAAGGGGCAATCTTTACAAGATCCGTTCCTGAACGCATTGCGTCGGGAACGTGTTCCAGTTTCTATTTATTTGGTGAATGGTATTAAGCTGCAAGGTCAGATTGAGTCTTTCGATCAGTTCGTGATCCTGTTGAAAAACACGGTCAGCCAGATGGTCTACAAGCACGCTATCTCTACTGTTGTTCCGTCCCGTCCGGTCTCTCATCACAGCAATAACGCTGGCGGCGGCACAGGCAGTAACTACCATCATGGCAGCAACGCGCAGGGTTCTTCAACGCCAGCGCAGGACAGCGACGAGACCGAATAAGGTTTTAGCTGTTATCCACACGGGGAGCCAGGGATCCTGCGTTCCCCGCTGATCTTTTTAGAGAGGTTTACGCTTGTTTGACCGTTATGATGCCGGTGAGCAGGCGGTGCTGGTACACATCTATTTTTCGCAAGACAAAGATATGGAAGACCTCCAGGAGTTTGAATCTCTGGTCTCTTCCGCCGGTGTCGAAGCAATGCAGGTGATTACCGGTAGCCGTAAAGCGCCGCACCCAAAGTATTTTGTTGGTGAAGGTAAAGCAGTAGAAATTGCGGATGCCGTAAAAGCAACCGGCGCGTCAGTCGTGTTGTTTGATCATGCGCTGTCTCCAGCCCAGGAGCGCAACCTGGAAGCTCTCTGCGAATGCCGTGTTATCGATCGCACGGGATTGATTTTAGATATTTTTGCTCAGCGTGCCCGTACCCACGAGGGGAAACTGCAGGTTGAGCTGGCGCAGTTGCGCCATCTGGCGACGCGTCTGGTGCGTGGCTGGACCCACCTTGAAAGACAAAAAGGCGGGATTGGTTTGCGCGGTCCGGGTGAAACCCAGCTCGAAACCGACCGCCGTTTGCTGCGTGGCCGTATTACCCAGATCCTCTCTCGTCTGGAACGTGTAGAGAAACAGCGTGAACAGGGGCGTCGGGCGCGAACCAAAGCCGACATCCCAACGGTGTCGCTGGTGGGCTATACCAACGCCGGTAAATCCACCCTGTTTAACCAGATAACCGAGGCCCAGGTGTATGCCGCAGACCAGCTGTTTGCGACCCTGGACCCGACGCTGCGCCGTATTGACGTTGCAGACGTGGGTGAAACAGTGCTGGCGGATACCGTAGGGTTTATCCGCCATCTGCCGCACGATCTGGTAGCGGCGTTTAAGGCGACGTTGCAGGAGACGCGTCAGGCGACCCTGCTGCTGCACGTGATTGATGCGGCTGACGTACGCGTGCAGGAGAACATCGACGCGGTGAACGTGGTGCTGGAAGAAATTGACGCCCACGAAATTCCCACGCTGTTGGTGATGAATAAGATCGATATGCTGGAAGATTTCGAACCGCGTATCGACCGTGATGAAGAGAACAAACCGATACGGGTCTGGCTTTCTGCTCAGGCCGGTGTTGGTGTGCCACTGCTTTTCCAGGCTTTGACAGAACGTCTTTCCGGTGAGGTAGCTCAGCACACGCTGCGACTGCCGCCACAGGAAGGCAGGCTGCGCAGCCGGTTTTATCAGCTTCAGGCGATAGAAAAAGAGTGGATGGAGGATGACGGCAGCGTGGGGATGCAGGTGCGTATGCCGATCGTTGACTGGCGTCGCCTCTGTAAACAAGAACCTGCGCTGGCGGACTATATCGTCTGATCAGAAAGGGGAAGCCTGAAAAATTCGCCCTTGCATAACAAATATGGAGCATATACATGGCGTGGAATCAGCCCGGTAATAACGGACAAGACCGCGACCCGTGGGGAAGCAGCAATAATCAAGGCGGCAACTCTGGGGGAAATGGCAACAAAGGTGGTCGCGAGCAGGGGCCGCCGGATCTGGATGATATCTTCCGCAAGCTGAGCAAAAAGCTTGGTGGCCTTGGCGGAGGAAAAGGTTCTGGCTCGGGTGGCAGTTCCAGCCAGGGACCGCGCCCGCAATTAGGTGGCCGCCTGGTGGGCATCGTTGCTGCCGGGCTGGTGATCGTCTGGGCAGCCAGCGGGTTCTACACCATTAAAGAAGCAGAACGCGGCGTGGTCACCCGTTTCGGTAAGTTCAGCCATCTGGTTGAGCCGGGCCTGAACTGGAAACCGACCTTCATTGACGATGTCACTGCGGTCAACGTGGAGTCCGTCCGTGAACTGGCGGCTTCCGGCGTGATGCTGACGTCTGACGAGAACGTGGTGCGCGTCGAGATGAACGTGCAGTACCGCGTGACCGATCCTGAGCGTTATCTGTTTAGCGTGACCAGCGCCGATGACAGCCTGCGTCAGGCGACCGACAGCGCCCTGCGTGGTGTGATCGGTAAATACACCATGGACCGCATTCTGACCGAGGGTCGTACCGTTATTCGTAGCGATACCCAGCGCGAGCTGGAAGAGACCATTCGTCCGTACAACATGGGTATCACCCTGCTGGACGTCAACTTCCAGGCTGCGCGTCCGCCGGAAGAGGTAAAAGCCGCGTTTGATGATGCGATTGCTGCCCGTGAAAACGAACAGCAGTACATCCGTGAAGCAGAAGCGTACACCAACGAAGTGCAGCCGCGTGCTAACGGTCAGGCGCAGCGTATTCTTGAAGAGGCGCGTGCGTATAAGACCCAGACCATCCTGGAAGCTCAGGGTGAAGTGGCTCGCTTCGCGCGCATCCTGCCGGAATACAAAGCCGCTCCGGAAATTACCCGCGAGCGTCTGTATATCGAGACCATGGAAAAAGTGCTGAGCCACACCCGCAAAGTGTTGGTTAACGACAGCAAAGGTGGAAACCTGATGGTTCTGCCGCTGGATCAGATGCTGAAAGGCGGTTCTGCACCGGCAGCGAAAGACACCAGCGGAGCGAACAACCTGCTGCGTCTGCCGCCAGCCTCATCAGGCAGCTCCAGCGCGAACACAACGCCTTCTTCGAACGATGGTGACATTATGGACCAACGCCGTGCTAACGCGCAGCGTAACGACTACCAGCGTCAGGGGGAATAAGGATGCGTAAGTCAGTTATTGCGATCGTCGTCATCGTACTGGTCGTGCTGTATACCTCGATCTTTGTGGTGAAAGAGGGCGAGCGTGGGATCAAATTCCAGTTCAGCAGCGTCGTGCGTGACAGTGACAAACGTCCGGTCATTTATGAGCCGGGCCTGCACTTCAAGGTGCCGTTTATTCAGTCAGTGAAAACGCTGGATGCGCGTATCCAGACCATGGATAACCAGGCTGACCGTTTCGTGACCAAAGAGAAGAAAGACCTGATCGTTGATTCTTATATCAAATGGCGCATCAGCGATTTCAGCCGCTACTTCCTGGCAACGGGCGGCGGTGACGTTTCTCAGGCGGAAGTGCTGCTGAAACGTAAGTTCTCTGACCGTCTGCGCTCCGAGATTGGTCGTCTGGATGTGAAAGACATCGTGACCGACTCCCGCGGTCGTCTGACCCTGGAAGTGCGCGATGCGCTGAACTCCGGTACAGCGGGCACCGAAGACGAAGTGGAAACGCCAGCAGCGGATGACGCGATTGCTAAAGCCGCTGAACGCGTTCAGGCTGAAACCAACGGCAAAGTGCCGGTGATCAACCCGAACAGTATGGCAGCGCTGGGTATCGAAGTGGTTGACGTGCGTATCAAGCAGATCAACCTGCCAGTTGAAGTGTCCGAGGCGATTTACAACCGTATGCGCGCCGAGCGTGAAGCGGTAGCCCGTCGTCACCGTTCACAGGGTCAGGAAGAGGCTGAAAAACTGCGTGCGGCAGCGGACTATGAAGTGACCAAGACGCTGGCGGAATCAGAGCGTCAGGGCCGTATCCTGCGCGGTGAAGGCGATGCGGAAGCCGCGAAGCTGTTCGCCGATGCCTTCAGCCAGGATCCAGACTTCTACGCCTTTATCCGTAGCCTGCGCGCTTACGAGAACAGCTTTAAGAGCAACCAGGACGTGATGGTGCTCAGCCCGGACAGCGATTTCTTCCGTTATATGAAGACGCCGACCAACGCAACGCGATAAACTCAGGCTCGTTTGAGTATTCAAACCACCGCTCCCAACGGAGCGGTGGTTTTCTTTTATAAGGATGAAAAATGAATTCAACGATCTGGCTCGCGCTGGCCCTGGTTCTGGTGCTCGAAGGCCTCGGCCCGATGCTCTATCCGCGCGCATGGCGTCGTATGATCGCGACCATGAGCCAGCTGCCGGATAATATTTTGCGTCGTTTCGGTGGTGGTCTTGTGGTTGCCGGTATCGTTATCTACTACATGTTGAGGAAAACGATTGGCTGATCAAAAACTAGCCGCAATTGGCATATTTTAGGGTCAAAAAGTGCTGTATATCTGAAAAAGCGATGGTAGAATCCATTTTTAAGCAAACGGTGATTTTGAAAAAAATGGGTAACAACGTCGTCGTACTGGGCACCCAATGGGGTGACGAAGGTAAAGGGAAGATTGTTGATCTTCTGACTGAACGGGCTAAATATGTTGTACGCTACCAGGGCGGTCACAACGCAGGCCATACTCTCGTAATCAACGGTGAAAAAACCGTCCTCCATCTTATTCCATCAGGCATTCTTCGCGATAACGTCACCAGCATCATCGGTAACGGCGTTGTGCTGTCTCCTGCTGCGCTGATGAAAGAGATGAAAGGTCTGGAAGACCGTGGTATCCCTGTTCGTGAGCGTCTGCTGCTCTCCGAAGCCTGCCCGCTGATCCTGGACTATCACGTGGCGCTGGACGTGGCGCGTGAAAAAGCGCGTGGCGCGAAAGCGATCGGCACCACCGGTCGTGGTATTGGCCCGGCATATGAAGATAAAGTTGCACGTCGCGGTCTGCGCGTCGGTGACCTCTTCGACAAAGCAACCTTCGCTGAAAAACTGAAAGAAGTGATGGAATATCACAACTTCCAGCTGGTGAATTTCTACAAAGCTGACGCTGTTGACTACCAGAAAGTGCTGGATGACGTCATGGCGATTGCAGACATTCTGACCGGTATGGTTGTTGATGTGTCCGATCTGCTGGACCAGGCGCGCAAGCGTGGCGATTTCGTCATGTTCGAAGGTGCGCAGGGTACGCTGCTGGACATCGACCACGGTACCTATCCGTACGTAACCTCCTCGAACACCACTGCAGGTGGCGTGGCGACCGGCTCCGGCCTGGGTCCACGTTATGTGGATTACGTTCTGGGCATCATCAAAGCTTACTCCACTCGCGTGGGTGCGGGTCCATTCCCGACCGAGCTGTTTGATGAAACCGGCGAGTTCCTGTGCAAGCAGGGTAACGAGTTTGGCGCGACCACCGGTCGTCGTCGTCGTACCGGCTGGCTGGACGCGGTTGCAGTGCGTCGCGCAGTGCAGATCAACTCCCTGTCTGGCTTCTGCCTGACCAAGCTGGACGTGCTGGACGGCCTGAAAGAAGTGAAAATCTGCGTAGGCTACCGCATGCCGGATGGCCGCGAAGTGACCACCACTCCGCTGGCCGCTGACGACTGGGAAGGCATTGAGCCAATCTACGAAACCATGCCGGGCTGGTCTGAGACCACCTTCGGTGTGAAAGAGCGTAGCGGCCTGCCGCAGGCGGCGCTGGATTACATCAAGCGCATTGAAGAACTGACCGAAGTGCCGATCGATATTATTTCTACCGGCCCGGATCGTACTGAAACGATGATCCTGCGCGACCCGTTCGACGCATAATCTTCGTGACTGCTGGCCTGCGGGGAGACCCGTAGGCCGGATAAGCGTAGCGCCAACCGGCGACCGCTCCTGGATCTCCGCTTTTTCGCCCCGTCTGTCAAATAAATTAGCCCCTAACTATCTGGCTGGTTTATCATCATTAATGAATATCTCTGCGGTTTAACCGCGTTTTCCCTTTTTCCTGAGGTTGATGTGCAGTTAACAAGTTTCACCGATTACGGCTTACGCGCGCTGATTTACATGGCGTCGTTACCCGAAGGGAAGATGACCAGTATCTCTGAAGTGACAGAGGTATACGGTGTATCCCGTAATCATATGGTCAAAATAATCAATCAACTTAGCCGTGCCGGATACGTTGCTGCCGTCCGCGGGAAGAATGGAGGGATCCGTCTTGGTAAACCGGCACAGAGCATTCGTATCGGGGATGTGGTACGCGAGCTGGAGCCTTTGTCTCTGGTGAACTGCAGCAGCGAGTTCTGCCACATTACGCCCGCTTGCCGCCTGAAACAGGCGCTTTCTAAGGCCGTGCAAAGTTTTCTCAAGGAACTGGATAACTACACGCTGGCCGATTTGGTTGAAGAGAATCAACCGCTTTATAAATTATTGCTGGTGGAATGAAGAAAATTTCCACCGGAGCTGACAACGGAGGAACCGACATGTCACAAGATCCTTTCCAGGAACGCGAAGCCGAAAAATACGCGAATCCTATCCCCAGCCGCGAGTTCATCATTGAACACTTAACAAAACGCGAAAAACCCGCCAATCGTGAAGAACTTGCCGTTGAATTAAATATTGAAGGTGAAGAGCAAATTGAAGCCCTTCGCCGCCGCCTGCGCGCGATGGAGCGCGACGGGCAACTGGTCTTTACCCGCCGTCAGTGCTACGCGCTGCCAGAACGCCTCGACCTGCTGAAAGGCACCGTGATCGGTCACCGTGACGGCTTTGGCTTCCTGCGCGTGGAAGGCCGTAAAGACGACCTGTACCTCTCATCTGAACAGATGAAAATGTGCATCCACGGCGACCAGATCCTGGCGCAGCCGCTGGGCGCTGACCGTAAAGGCCGCCGCGAAGCGCGCGTGGTTCGCGTGCTGGTGCCGAAAACCAGCCAGATTGTGGGCCGCTACTTTACCGATGCAGGCGTGGGCTTTGTGGTACCGGACGACAGCCGTCTGAGCTTCGACATTCTGATCCCACCTGAAGAGGTGATGGGCGCGCGCATGGGCTTTGTGGTGGTGGTAGAACTCACCCAGCGTCCGACCCGCCGCACCAAAGCGGTTGGGAAAATCGTCGAAGTGCTGGGCGATAATATGGGCACCGGGATGGCCGTTGATATGGCGCTGCGCACGCATGAGATCCCGTACGTCTGGCCGAAAGCGGTCGAAGAGCAGATCGAAAACCTGCGTGAAGAAGTGCCGGAAGAGTCCAAAGCGGGCCGTGTGGATCTGCGCTCCCTGCCGCTGGTCACCATTGATGGCGAAGACGCTCGCGACTTCGATGATGCCGTCTACTGCGAGAAAAAGCGCGGCGGCGGCTGGCGTCTGTGGGTGGCTATCGCTGACGTAAGCTACTACGTTCGTCCGCACACGCCGCTGGATAACGAAGCGCGCAGCCGCGGTACGTCGGTCTACTTCCCGTCTCAGGTTGTACCGATGCTGCCGGAAGTGCTCTCCAACGGCCTGTGCTCCCTGAACCCGCAGGTTGACCGCCTCTGTATGGTTTGTGAGATGACCATCTCCAACAAAGGGCGCTTAACGGGTTATAAATTCTACGAAGCGGTAATGAGCTCGCACGCGCGTCTGACCTATACCAAGGTCTGGCATATGCTGCAGGGCGACCAGGACCTTCGCGAGCAGTACGCGCCGCTGGTTAAGCACATTGAAGAGCTGCATAACCTCTACAAAACGCTGGATCAGGCGCGCGAAGAGCGCGGCGGGATCTCGTTTGAGAGCGAAGAAGCGAAGTTCATCTTCAACGCAGAACGTCGTATTGAGCGTATCGAACAGACCCAGCGTAACGATGCGCACAAGCTGATCGAAGAGTGTATGATCCTGGCGAACATCTCGGCGGCGCGTTTCGTTGAGAAAGCGAAAGAGCCTGCGCTGTTCCGCATTCACGATAAGCCGTCGACGGAAGCCATTACTGCGTTCCGCTCCGTGCTCGCTGAACTCGGTCTGGAGCTGCCGGGCGGTAACAAGCCTGAGCCGCGCGATTATGCCGAACTGCTGGAATCCATTAGCGACCGTCCTGACGCAGAAATGCTGCAGACGATGCTGCTGCGTTCCATGAAGCAGGCGATTTACGATCCGGAAAACCGGGGACACTTCGGCCTGGCGCTGCAGTCTTATGCGCACTTTACCTCGCCGATCCGTCGCTATCCTGACCTGTCCCTGCACCGCGCGATCAAGTATCTGCTGGCGCAGGAGCAGGGCCATAAAGGGAACACTACCGAAACCGGCGGTTACCACTACTCGATGGAAGAGATGCTGCAGCTGGGGCAGCACTGCTCCATGACCGAACGCCGTGCTGATGAAGCCACGCGTGACGTAGCGGACTGGCTGAAGTGTGACTTTATGCTGGACCAGGTGGGCAACGTCTTCAAAGGCGTGATTGCCAGCGTGACCGGCTTTGGTTTCTTCGTTCGTCTGGACGAGCTGTTTATCGACGGCCTGGTGCACGTCTCCAGCCTGGATAACGACTACTACCGCTTCGACCAGGTCGGCCAGCGTCTGATTGGCGAATCTGGCGGCCAGACCTACCGTCTGGGCGATCGCGTGGAAGTGAAGGTTGAAGCCGTGAACATGGACGACCGTAAAATCGACTTCAGCCTGATCTCCAGCGAGCGCGCGCCGCGTAACGTGGGTAAAACCGAGCGTGAAAGGGCGAAAAAAGGCGGAAATGGCAAAGCGAGCGGTAAACGTCGCCAGGCGGGCAAAAAGGTAAACTTCGAGCCGGACAGCGCGTTCCGCGGCGAGAAGAAGCAGAAGCCAAAGGCGGCGAAGAAAGAGGCTCGCTCAGCGAAAAAGCCTTCCGCGAAGACGCAGAAAATTGCTGCCGCCACCAAAGCGAAGCGCGCAGCCAAGAAAAAGCAGGCGGAGTAATTCTCCCCTCACCCTGACCCTCTCCCCAACCGGGAGAGGGGAAATACTTATTACGAGAACCATCAATGAGTGAAATGATTTACGGCATCCACGCGGTGCAGGCCCTTCTCGAGCGCGCACCGGAGCGTTTTCAGGAAGTGTTTATTCTGAAAGGGCGTGAAGACAAACGTCTGATGCCGCTGATCCACGCGCTGGAAGCGCAGGGCGTGGTGATCCAGCTGGCGAACCGCCAGTTCCTGGATGAGAAAAGCGAAGGCGCGGTGCACCAGGGGATCATTGCCCGCGTGAAGCCGGGCCGTCAGTATCAGGAAAACGATCTGCCGGATCTGATTGCCGCGCTGGAAAACCCGTTCTTCCTGATCCTCGATGGCGTAACCGATCCGCATAACCTCGGCGCGTGCCTGCGCAGCGCGGATGCGGCGGGCGTGCACGCAGTGATCGTACCGAAAGATCGCTCTGCTCAACTGAACGCGACGGCGAAGAAAGTGGCCTGCGGCGCGGCGGAAAACGTTCCGCTGATCCGCGTGACCAACCTGGCGCGCACCATGCGTCTGCTGCAGGAAGAGAATATCTGGATCGTCGGTACCGCTGGCGAAGCGGATCATACCCTGTACCAGAGCAAAATGACCGGCCGCCTGGCGCTGGTGATGGGTGCGGAAGGTGAAGGCATGCGTCGTCTGACGCGCGAGCACTGCGACGAGCTGATTAGCATCCCGATGGCGGGCAGCGTGTCGTCTCTGAACGTTTCCGTTGCGACGGGTATCTGCCTGTTTGAAGCGGTGCGTCAGCGCGGAGAATAAACAGTAAGGCCGTTCAAAGGACGGCCTTTTGTGTTTTCTCCCTCTCCCCGTGGGAGAGGGCCGAGGTGAGGCCACCAGACGGTGACAACCTCACTCCTCTAACGACCGCAAATGGTCATCCTTCCTCAGCGTCATCAGCGCGAAAATACTCACCACCGCCGTTGCCATCACGTAGTACGCCGGAATATCCAGGTTGCCCGTCTCTTTAATCAGCCCGGTAATAATTAGCCCCGCGCAGCCCGAGAAGATCGCGTTCGACAAGGAATAGGCCAGCCCCAGCCCCGTATAACGCACGCGCGTCGGGAACATTTCAGACAGCATCGCTGGCCCTGGCCCTGCCAGCATCCCCACCAGGCCGCCCGCAATCAACACTACAATCGCTTTGACGGCCAGCGTGCCGGACTCCGCCTGCAAAATTTTCAGCAGCGGCAGGGCGAGGACCAGCAGCAGCGCGGTGGCGATAATCATCACCGTGCGGCGGCCAATCCTGTCGCTCAGGATCCCGGCCGGGATAATCGTCAGCGCAAAACCGATGTTCGAAATCACCGCGATCAGCAGCGCCTGGTTAAAGCCGGTGTGCAGGGCTGACTGCAGATAGGTTGGCATAATCACCAGATAGGTATACCCCGCTGCGGACCAGACCATCACGCGGCCAATGCCCATCAGGATGATTTTGAACGTGGCGGAGGTGCTGGCCCGAGCAACAGCCGGTTTTTCCTGCTGCTGCACAAAGCTCGGCGTCTCTTCCATACTCACCCGCAGCCATAGCGCGACCGCGCCCATCGGCAGGGCAAGGAAGAACGGAATGCGCCAGCCCCAGTCGTGCAGGGCTTCAGGGGTGAGGAGGGCAGAGAGCAGCGCGACAATACCTGCGCCCGCTAGCAGCCCGAGCGCCACGGTAAAGGACTGCCACGCGCCGTACAGACCGCGCTTGCCGCGCGGGGCGAACTCCGTCATCAGCGAGACCGCACCGCCGTACTCGCCGCCCGCGAACAGGCCCTGCAGGATGCGCAGCAGCGTAACGATCAGCGGCGCAGCAATGCCGATGCTGGCGTAGACGGGCACGATGCCGATGGCCGTGGTGGCGAGCGTCATCAGCACCAGCACAATAATCAGCGTCGGTTTTCGCCCAATCCTGTCGCCCATGCGGCCAAATACCACCGCACCCAGCGGACGGAAGAAGAAGGCGATGGCAAACGAGGCCCAGGTGAGGATCAGACTGGTCAGTCCCGCCTCTCCCTCAAGCTGGAAGAAGTTCTTCGCAATCACGGTCGCCAGAAAACCGTAGACCGCAAACTCATACCACTCGATGAAGTTACCAATGGAGCCTGCAATTAATGCTCGCTTGTGTGCATCCTGTTGCATAACGATCCTCACAAAGACGGGTTAAGAATAAATTATTCAGCATAAGCGGAGTAATGAAATAGTTTATTCTTATGTTCTGTGAGCTATTTCACGAATGATATCAGCGGGATCGCCATCGTGTGACCTCACTCCCATGCAGCGTTCATGCGGTCTGTCCATACTTACCTTCATTGCCACTGAAGGAGGGAGACAGCATGCACTGGCAGACCCATACCGTTTTTAATCAACCAGCCCCACTCTCTAATAGCAACCTTTTCCTCTCTGACTGCGCCCTGCGCGATGCGGTTGTGCGCGAGGGGGCCGAGTGGGATATGGATCTTCTTGCCAGCATCGGACAGCAGTTAGGCACTGCGGAGTCGCTGGAGCTGGGCAGGCTGGCGAACGTCAATCCGCCGGAGCTATTACGCTACGACCCCACGGGAGAGCGGCTGGATGACGTCCGCTTTCATCCGGCATGGCACCTGCTGATGCAGGGGCTCTGCGCCAACCGGGTACATAATCTGGCTTGGGAGGAAGAGGCACGAAAAGGGTCTTTCGTCGCCAGGGCCGCGCGCTTCGTGCTCCATGCTCAGGTAGAAGCGGGGACGTTATGCCCGGTGACCATGACCTTTGCCGCCACGCCGCTGTTGCAGCAGTCGCTGCCCAAACCGTTTCATGAATGGTTAACGCCGCTGATGAGCGACCGTTACGATCCCCATCTCGCGCCGGGTGGGCAAAAGCGCGGCCTGCTGATCGGCATGGGAATGACGGAAAAGCAGGGCGGCTCGGACGTGCTCAGCAACACCACCAGAGCGGAAAAATGTAGCGACGGCAGCTACCGGCTGGTGGGCCACAAGTGGTTTTTCTCCGTGCCGCAGAGCGATGCGCATCTGGTGCTGGCGCAGGCGAAAGGCGGTTTGTCCTGCTTCTTTGTTCCGCGTTTCTTACCCGACGGACAGCGCAACGCCGTACGGCTGGAACGTCTGAAAGACAAGCTCGGCAACCGCTCCAACGCCAGCAGCGAGGCGGAGTTCCTCGATGCCTCCGGCTGGCTGCTGGGTGAAGAGGGAGAAGGCGTGCGGCAAATCCTGAAGATGGGCGGGTTGACGCGCTTCGACTGCGCGCTGGGCAGCCACGGGCTAATGCGCCGGGCGCTCTCCGTGGCGCTGTACCACGCCCATCAGCGTCAGACCTTCGGCAAAAATCTTATCGACCAGCCGCTAATGCGTGAAGTGCTAAGCCGTATGGCGCTGGTGCTGGAGGGACACACGGCGCTGCTGTTCCGTCTGGCCCGGGCGTGGGATAACCGCACCGACCCGCAGGAGGCCGCCTGGGCGCGGCTTTTTACCCCGGCCGCAAAATTCAGCGTGTGCAAAGCGGGCATTCCGTTTGTGGCGGAGGCGATGGAGGCCCTCGGCGGCGTCGGGTACTGCGAGGAGAATGAACTTCCACGCCTGTATCGCGAGATGCCGGTAAACAGCATCTGGGAAGGATCGGGCAATATCATGTGTCTGGACGTGCTGCGCGTGCTGGCAAAGCAGCCAGGGATCCACGATCTGCTCGCCGACGAGTTTGCCCAGGTCAAAGGTCAGGACAGACACTTTGACCGCAGCTGGCGGCAGCTTCAGCAAAAGCTGCGTAAACCGCAGGAGGCGCAGGGGAGGGAGATCGCGCAGCAGCTCTTTTTGCTGGGGGCCGGAAGCCAGATGCTGCGGCACGCATCGCCGCCCGTGGCGCAGGCGTGGTGCCGCATGATGCTGGATACCCGTGGCGGTACGCTCATGAATGAGCAGGTGCAAAGCGATCTGCTGCTGCGCGCCACGGGCAGGGTTGGCTAGCGCTTAAGCTGGAACAAACTCACCAGTTGGGTCAGGTGTGATCCTTTTTCGCGCAGCGTGCGTGCGGTTTGCTCGCTGCGTGAGATACGGTCGGCATTGATATGCGACGCTTCGCCAATGTGGGTCATGGCGAGATTGACCTGGCCGATCCCCGCGGACTGCTCGCGTGACGCGTGGTTAATCTCCGTGACCAGCTGGCTGATGTTGTCGATATGAACGATGATGGAATCCATCGCCAGACGCGTCTGTTCAGACAGCGCGTGGCCTTCGCCCACTTTTCGCAGCGTATCGCCAATCAGCTGTTCAATCTCCTTCACCGCGTTGGCGCTTCGACCTGCCAGGGCGCGAACTTCCTGCGCGACCACCGCAAACCCTTTTCCATGCTCGCCAGCGCGTGCCGCTTCTACCGCCGCATTCAGCGCCAGAATATTGGTCTGGAACGCGATGGACTCGATCACGCGGGTGATGTCTTCGATACGTTTTGACGCTTCGCGAATGTCGTCCATCGTGGCAACCGCATGGGTTACCGTTTCACCACCCTGATGAACCGCGCGCGATGTTTCACCTACCAGCTGCTGCGTTTGCTCCATGTTGGCGGCATTTTGCTGCACGGTCGCGGCCAGCTGCTCCATGCTGGCGGAGGTCTCTTCAACGCTGCTGGCCTGCTTGTTGATCTGCTCGGAGATGTCTCCGGTATCGGAGGCCAGCGCATTGGTGCCCAGATGGATCTCGCCCGCGGCCTCGCGGACCTGCAGGACAATTTTTTGTAGCCCATCGCCGATACCGTTAATGGCTTCAACCAACTGGCCAACCTCATCCTGACGGGTGACGGGCAGGCTGGAGCGTAAATCGCCCGCGGCATACTGGCGGGCAAGGTCAATCACGTTACGCAGCGGACGGGTCAGCATCCGGCGAATGAGCACTACAAAGAGGCCCGCGAAAAGGACAGACAACGCTACGCCGGCCAGCAGGAAACGGTCGCGCATGGCGTTAACGCTCGAGAGCAGGACAGATTTATCCACTTCACCAACGATGGTCCAGTTCCAGCCGGGCAGCGGCGTATAGGCCATTTTCAGCGTGCGGCCGTCGTCGCTTACGCGTTCCAGCGTGCCTGAGGAATCGCTCAGCAATTGCTGTTGGGTGGCGCTATCCCACTTCGGCTGTTTTCCCTCTTCGCTGGGGTGGAACAGATATTGACCGCGCGTTTTGCCGTTGCTGCGGTCCAGCACAAAGAAATGCCCGCTCTCGCCCAGGCGGCGGTTGAGGATTTTCTCGCGCATGACGTTCCAGGAGTGAGTGATATCCACCCCAACGAAGATGATCCCAATGACCTGGCCTTCACTATTCTTAACGGGCTGGTACTGGGTGATGTAGCGTTTGCCAAACAGGAGCGCCAGGCCGCGGTACACCTCGCCTTTAGTAACGGAAGCAAATGCCGGGCTGCTCGCGTCCAGAACGGTTCCCATGGCGCGATCGCCATTCTCTTTGCGCAGGGAAGTGGCAACGCGGATGAAGTCGTTACCGCTGCGAACAAACAGCGTTGAGATTGCTCCTGTACGGCTCAGAAAGTCATCAGAAAACGTCGTGTTTTCATGGAGTTCAGCGTCGCCGCCCTTCAGCAGGGGAACGGTGAGCCCGTTGATGGTCCGGGTCTGCTGAGTATCGACGCTAAACGGCTGGGGCAGAAATGTCGTAAACAACCTGGTATAGCTTTCGACTTCTTCGCTCAGGCTGGTATTAAACATCTGTACCATGTCGACCATACCGGTAGACTGATTATGCAGATCTTCGACCGCGAGGGCTTCAAGCTGCTGGCTGGCTTTTTGGCTGAGCAGGAAAGTGAAAAGCAGAAACAGCGTGGCGACACTGACGCCCGTCAGCAGCGATAGCTTTGTTCCAAGGCCCGCACGGCGGAAAAAATTGATCATAAATTGCTCATCATTGAAAAGGTATGGTTCTTCAACGGCAGAGCGGAGATTACGTTTACTGAATTAATGTAACAAAATGTTATTTTATTGTTTTAGAGTGGTTTTAAAATAGATAAAAAATTTGCAAAAACGAAAAGCCACTAAAAATAAGTGGCTTTTATCAGGTAGGATTTATACGTAGAGAATGGCCTGTACCCGCCACTGGTCGATATGGTTATCTTCCTGCATCTGAATGATGCGATACCATGACGCGCCCTGTTCATCGGCCTTTAATGCCACGATACGTTCAACGTCTTGCGGGCTCCCCGGAATGTTATTGACGGAGATTTGGCCTATTTCATTCAGACCTGTTACGCAATCCGCACTGGCGAATTCTGCTGACTGCGCGGTGGTGCTCACAAGGCCTGCTGAGAGCAACAGAGAGGTCAAAGCAAGAGTTCGTTTCATCGTCAGCTCCATTTCACATATTTCCGGTATCCGCCGGGCAATCCTTCGCGAATAAACTCCCATTCCTTGTCGCTGGCATGGAGTTTATTGTGGACAGGAAAATGTCTATGGACGCAAACCAGTGTAAATGTCGTTCAAAGGTAAACCATTATTTCCGGTACAAAATGGCTTGAGAATACCACTGTCCCGTTATGATGGTTTCGTCGATCATAATAATGACGTAATAATCTGCTTTGGCGGCGACGGCTTGTGCCTTTATTGCGTCTTCTGCGTCATCCGGCGAACCGCGAACCAGCGCGGAGACGGTGCCCATTCGCTGTAATCCTTCCGTCTGATTACGACGAATCTCCTGCGGATGATCGGCAACCGGGGGAGCGGGTTGCGGTGTACCCTGCAGTGCGCTACAGCCGCTGAGCAGAAACACCAGCAATAAAGCAGCAAACCTGTGCATAACCATATCTCGTTTCCTGTTAGCCATAGTGTAGTTGTCTGCGAATTTAGTTTTGGGGGAATGTTCCCGAAGTGTTATCTGGGACGTAATTTTCGAATGAAAATAGCGTCAAACCGTAATCCAGTTCTCAACATTATGAATCATTCATTCGTACAGGGTCGACAATGATTGAAATTGAAATACGCCATCTCGGTGAACATGAAATTTTACACGCTGTGCCGGCAGGGAAACGTGATAAACCGCTGCCTGTTGTGGTTTTTTATCATGGGTTTACCTCATCGAAGCTGGTTTACAGTTATTTTGCGGTGGCGCTGGCGCAGGCGGGTTTTCGCGTGGTGATGCCGGATGCGCCTGACCACGGCGCGCGCTTCACGGGCGATGAACATGCGCGGCTTGGGCAGTTCTGGCACATTCTGCACGGCAGCCTGACCGAGTTTGCCGGGTTGCGCGATGCGCTCTATGAGGCAGGGCTGGTGGCCGACAATCGGCTGGCGGTGGCCGGGGCGTCGATGGGCGGTATGACGGCGCTGGGGATTATGACGCATCATCCTGACGTGAAGTCTGTCGCCTGTCTGATGGGCTCTGGCTATTTTACCTCGCTGGCGAAGACGCTTTTCCCCCCTCAGGATTTAACGGAAACTACGGCGATGCTGGCAGAGTGGGAAGTGGCCCGGGCATTGCCGCGCCTGGCCGATCGCCCGCTGCTGCTGTGGCACGGTGATGCGGACGATGTGGTCCCGCCCGATGGAACCTTCCGCCTGCAGCAGGCGTTAAAGAATGAAGGACTGGACGATAACCTGACCTGTTTGTGGGAATCCGGCGTCCGCCACCGTATCACGCCAGCGGCGCTGGACGCCACGGTGGCGTTTTTCCGCCAGCACCTTTAAACGCGGAGGACTTTGACGCCCTGATCTTCCAGCTTCTGGAGGATCTCGGGGTTCGCCCCTTTGCCGGTGATCACCATGTCGATCTGTTCTGCGCGGCTGAACAGCATGCCTGCGCGTTCACCGACTTTGCTGCTGTCGACCAGCACAACGAGCTTGCCCACGACGTTGAGCATGTTTTGTTCCGCCATCGCGGTCAGCATATCGGTTTTATACAGGCCGTCAGCGGTCAGGCCTTTGCCGCTGGTAAACATCCAGTGCCCGGCGTAGAGACTGTTTTCGCTGTCCTGAGGGCTGAGCGTGATGGACTGGCTTTTGTTGTACTGGCCGCCCATGATCACGACGCTCTCATGTTCCTGATCGATCAGGTAGTTAGCCAGCGGCAAATAGTTGGTGATGATTTGCACCGGCTTGCCGCACATCTCGCGACCCAGCAAAAACGCCGTGGAGCCGCAGTTGATGACGACGCTCTCACCGGGGTTCACCAGCTGCGAGGCCGCTCTGGCAATCCGAACCTTTTCATCGTGATTCTGGGCCTGATGAATATTCATCGGCGACCAGCGTGGACGCTGCTGGCTGATGGCTTCCGCGCCGTTGCGGACTTTTTTCAGCTTGCCGCTCTCATCCAGCTTGTTGATGTCTCGCCGCGCGGTGGCGGGTGAGATCCCTAAACGTTCGATCACTTTCTCGACGGTGATAAACCCTGTTTGCGCCAGGAGTTCCAGTAAAATTTGATGCCGTTGCGCTTCCGTCATGAGCTATTCCGATAAGAATTGATTTGAAAAGATGATATTTGAAATAGCGTGAAATTACTAAAATAAATATGAAATCGCCAGACACAGGGTCTGGCGATGTGGCCTCACAATCAGAGGAAGGATTTGAAGGGGAGATCTGGCTCAATGGTGAAGCAATCATCGAAGCCGCGCGGGTAGTGATACTCGAGATTGTCTTTGTCCAGAGGCCAGGTGAACTTGCCGCCAACCTGCCAGATAAAGGGCTTGAAGCCGTACTTCAGGCGATCTTTTTTCATCTCCCACAGCACGCGGATTTCCTGCGGATCGGCCTGGAAGTTTGACCAGATATCGTGGTGGAACGGGATCACCACTTTGGTGTTCAACGCTTCCGCCATGCGCAGCATATCGGCGCTGGTCATTTTGTCCGTAATACCGCGCGGGTTTTCGCCGTACGAGCCCAGCGCCACGTCAATCTGATGTTCGTTGCCGTGCTTCGCGTAATAGTTGGAGTAGTGGGAATCACCGCTGTGATACAGGGAGCCGCCCGGCGTTTTGAACAGGTAGTTCACTGCGCGCTCGTCCATGCCATCCGGCAGTACGCCCGCGGCTTTCTGATCGGCCGGCAGGGTAATCAGCGCGGTACGGTCAAAGGCATCCAGCGCGTGGATTTCAATGTCTTTAATTTTAACCACGTCGCCAGGCTTCATCACGATGCAGCGCTCTTTCGGCACGCCCCAGCCAATCCAGAGATCTACGCAGGTTTGCGGCCCAATAAACGGCACGTCGTCCGCGCAGTTTTGCATCACCGCTGCCGCCACGTTCACGTCGATATGATCGTTGTGATCGTGGGTAGAGAGGACGGCGTCGATCTGACGAATGGCAAAAGGATCAAGCACAAACGGCGTGGTGCGCAGGTTCGGCTGCAGTTTTTCCACGCCGGCCATACGCTGCATCTGGTGGCCTTTTTTCATCAGCGGGTTACCGTGACTCTGTTTGCCGGTGCCGCACCAGAAATCGACGCAGATATTGGCGCCGCCTTCTGATTTCAGCCAGATACCGGTGCAGCCCAGCCACCACATAGCAAACGTGCCAGGAGCAACCTGTTCCTGCTCGATCTCTTCGTTCAGCCAGCTACCCCATTCCGGGAATGTGCTCAGAATCCATGATTCACGGGTGATGGTTTTCACTTTACTCATCGTTTTGACTCCTGGGTTTAATCAAAAGTAATCACATTGTGATTTGTTATGATTAATGCTGGCACCATTTGACGCGCTTTGCAATGGTAAAAATGAGGAATTTTATCTGCGCGACTTCACGGACTCTCCGCTATTTACTTGTTGGATTATCCTGTATTAAACATTAATTTTATGAATTATAAGGATTAATTTATTTTCGTGGTGCGGTAGTGAAAATCATTACTAACAGCGTGGAAATAAATTGCGTGATGCGTCACAAATAATCAAATGCAATCTTGTGGTGATTATTTGTGATTAATAGAGTGATGGCACCAACCGCACAGGGATTGCCCCTCGTGTTCTCATTTCTGGAGAGAGTTATGGAGATCCTCTACAACGTCTTTACCGTTTTCTTTAATCAGGTAATGACCAACGCCCCGCTGTTGCTGGGTATCGTGACGTGCCTGGGGTACATCCTGCTGCGCAAAAGCGTCAGCGTGATTATTAAAGGCACCATCAAAACCATTATCGGTTTCATGCTGTTGCAGGCGGGGTCAGGCATTCTGACCAGCACGTTTAAGCCAGTTGTCGCCAAAATGTCGGAAGTGTACGGCATTAACGGGGCTATCTCTGATACCTACGCCTCAATGATGGCGACCATCGATCGCATGGGTGATGCCTATAGCTGGGTGGGGTATGCGGTGCTGCTCGCGCTGGCGCTCAACATTATCTATGTTCTGCTGCGCCGCATTACCGGTATTCGCACCATCATGCTCACCGGGCACATCATGTTCCAGCAGGCGGGACTGATCGCGGTTTCTCTCTATATCTTTGGTTACCCGATGTGGACCACGATTATCTGCACCGCCGTGCTGGTCTCGCTCTACTGGGGTATCACGTCCAACATGATGTACAAGCCAACGCAGATAGTAACCGACGGCTGCGGCTTCTCCATCGGTCACCAGCAGCAGTTTGCCGCCTGGCTTGCTTATAAAGTCGCGCCGTACCTGGGTAAAAAAGAAGAGAGCGTTGAAGACCTTAAGCTGCCTGGCTGGCTCAATATTTTCCACGACAACATCGTCTCAACCGCGATTGTGATGACCCTCTTCTTCGGCGCCATTTTGCTCTCTTTCGGCATTGACGTCGTGCAGGCGATGGCGGGTAAAACCCACTGGACGGTCTATATCCTGCAGACCGGTTTCTCCTTCGCGGTGGCGATTTTCATCATCACTCAGGGCGTGCGTATGTTCGTCGCCGAGCTGTCGGAAGCCTTCAACGGCATCTCCCAGCGCCTGATCCCTGGTGCGGTACTGGCGATTGACTGTGCGGCTATCTATAGCTTTGCGCCAAACGCCGTCGTCTGGGGCTTTATGTGGGGCACCATCGGCCAGCTGATTGCGGTGGGCATCCTGGTGGGCTGCGGCTCCTCAATCCTGATTATTCCTGGCTTTATCCCGATGTTCTTCTCCAACGCCACTATCGGCGTGTTTGCGAACCACTTCGGCGGCTGGCGCGCGGCGCTCAAGATCTGCCTGGTGATGGGCATGGTGGAAATCTTCGGGTGCGTGTGGGCGGTCAAGCTCACCGGTATGAGCGCCTGGATGGGCATGGCGGACTGGTCAATTCTGGCCCCGCCGATGATGCAGGGCTTTGCCTCCATCGGGCTGGTCTTTATGGCCGTCATCATCCTGATTGCTCTGGCTTATATGTTCTTCGCTGGCCGTTCGCTGCGAGCAGAAGAAGATGCAGAAAAACAAACAGCAGAAGTTTCTGCTCACTAAGGAGTTTCGATTATGACCGTACGTATCCTGGCTGTGTGTGGCAATGGGCAAGGTAGCTCCATGATCATGAAGATGAAAGTGGACCAGTTTTTAACCCAGTCAAACATCGACCACACGGTGAACAGCTGCGCAGTGGGTGAATACAAAAGTGAACTGAACGGCGCGGACATCATCATCGCTTCAACTCACATTGCCGGTGAGATTAGCGTGTCGGGCAACAAATATGTGGTAGGCGTACGCAACATGCTGTCGCCTGCGGATTTCGGGCCAAAACTGCTGGAAGTGATCAAAGAACACTTCCCACAAGACGTGAAGTAAGGACGCCACATGAAACTACGTGATTCGCTGGCAGAGAATAACTCCATCCTTTTACAGGCCGACGCCAGCACCTGGCAGGAAGCGGTGAAGCTGAGTGTGGATCTGCTGGTTAAGGCGGACGTTGTCGAGCCGCGCTATTACCAGGCCATTCTGGATGGCGTGGCGCAGCACGGCCCCTATTTCGTGATTGCGCCGGGCCTGGCGATGCCGCACGGCCGCCCGGAAGAGGGCGTCAAGAAAACCGGTTTTGCGCTGGTGACCCTGAAAACGCCGCTGGTGTTCAACCACGAAGATAACGACCCGGTCGACATTCTCATCACCATGGCAGCCGTTGATGCCAACACCCATCAGGAGGTGGGCATCATGCAGATCGTCAACCTGTTTGATGACGAAGCCAATTTTGACCGTTTACGCGCCTGCCGCACCGCGCAGGACGTGCTGGATTTAATTGATAACGCCACTGCGGCGGCCGTTTAAGAGGAATTGAACATGTCATTACCAATGTTGCAAGTTGCGCTGGATAACCAGACGCTCTCTCACGCTTACGAAACCACCCGCCTGATTGCGGAAGAGGTGGATATCATCGAAGTCGGGACCATTCTGTGCGTGGGCGAAGGCGTGCGCGCCGTTCGTGACCTGAAAGCGCTCTATCCGCACAAAATCGTGCTGGCGGATGCCAAAATTGCCGACGCGGGCAAAATCCTTTCCCGCATGTGCTTTGAAGCTAACGCCGACTGGGTCACCGTGATCTGCTGTGCGGATATCAACACCGCCAAAGGCGCGCTGGACGTGGCAAAAGAGTTTAACGGCGACGTGCAGATTGAACTGACCGGTTTCTGGACCTGGGAGCAGGCGCAGGAGTGGCGCGAAGCGGGCATCCAGCAGGTGGTGTATCACCGCAGCCGTGATGCGCAGGCCGCAGGCGTGGCGTGGGGCGACGCGGATATCAGCGCGATTAAGCGTCTGGCGGATATGGGCTTTAAAGTCACCGTCACCGGTGGCCTGGCGCTGGAAGATCTGCCGCTGTTCCAGGGCATCCCGATTCACGTCTTTATCGCTGGCCGCAGCATTCGCGACGCGGCCTCTCCGGTGGAAGCGGCGCGTCAGTTCAAACGCTCAATCGCTCAGCTTTGGGGCTAAGGAGCGGGTATGTTGTCAAAACAGGTCCCGCTTGGCATCTATGAAAAGGCACTCCCTGCGGGGGAGTGCTGGCTGGAGCGGTTACGGCTGGCAAAACAGCTGGGTTTCGATTTTGTCGAAATGTCCGTGGATGAAACAAACGAGCGACTCTCTCGGCTGGACTGGAGCCGCGACCAGCGTCTGGCGCTGGTGAGCGCCATTGCCGAGACCGGCGCGCGCGTCCCGTCCATGTGCCTGAGCGCTCATCGTCGTTTCCCGCTGGGAAGTGAAGATGATGCCGTGCGCGCTGAAGGGCTGGAGATCATGCGCAAAGCCATTCGTTTTGCGCAGGATGTCGGCATCCGCGTGATCCAGCTGGCGGGTTACGACGTTTACTATCAGGAAGCCAACGACGAAACGCGCCGTCGTTTCCGTGACGGCCTGAAAGAGAGCGTTGAGATGGCAAGCCGCGCGCAGGTCACGCTGGCGATGGAGATCATGGACTACCCGTTGATGAACTCCATCAGCAAGGCGCTGGGCTATGCGCACTATCTGAATAACCCCTGGTTCCAGCTTTACCCGGATATCGGCAACCTGTCGGCCTGGGATAACGACGTGCAGATGGAGCTGCAGGCGGGCATCGGGCATATCGTGGCGGTGCACGTCAAAGATACCCGTCCTGGCGTGTTTAAAAACGTACCGTTCGGCACCGGGGTGGTGGATTTCGAACGGTGCTTCGAGACGCTCAAGCAGACAGGGTATTGCGGGCCTTACCTGATTGAGATGTGGAGCGAAACGTCTGACGACCCGGCTGCGGAAGTGGCAAAAGCGCGGGACTGGGTGCGCGAGCGGATGGCGCGAGCGGGTTTGCTGGAGGTTGAACATGCTTAAGCTGAAACAGCAGGTCTTTGAGGCCAATATGGATCTGCCGCGCTATGGCCTGGTAACGTTCACTTGGGGCAACGTGAGCGCCATCGACCGCGAACAAGGTCTGGTTGTGATCAAGCCGAGCGGCGTGGCGTATGACGCCATGAAAGCGGACGATATGGTGGTGGTCGATCTCGAAGGAAACGTCGTTGAGGGCAAATGGCGTCCTTCCTCGGATACGGCAACCCATCTGGCGCTGTACCAGCGTTATCCGTCGCTGGGTGGTATTGTCCACACCCACTCCACGCACGCCACCGCCTGGGCACAGGCGGGGCTGCCTGTCCCGGCGCTGGGCACGACGCATGCGGACTACTTCTTCGGCGACATTCCCTGCACGCGAGCATTGACGCAGGCTGAAGTAGAAGGGGAGTACGAACGCAACACCGGCAAGGTGATTATCGAAACGCTGGGTGAAACGGAACCGCTGCATACGCCGGGGATTGTGGTGTACCAGCACGGTCCGTTCTCCTGGGGTAAAGATGCTCACGACGCGGTACACAATGCTGTCGTGATGGAGGAGGTGGCTAAAATGGCGTGGATTGCCCGCGGCATTAATCCACAGCTTCAGGGCATTGACGATTACCTGATGAACAAGCATTTCATGCGCAAGCACGGCCCGAATGCCTACTACGGGCAGAAGTGAATAAGTGCTCTGGAATACCGAAAACAGTTGTAACCGGTGGTATTCCGGAGCCATTCACAAAAAAAGCCCCCGGACAGGGGGCAACGTCAACTATGGCTATGTTCTCGTTGTTGGCTTTCCTGGTGCTAGCGTTAAGCGTTACCGGTAGATATCTGCACTGGCGTGCATATTGCCGTTGCTGCCGGGCTCACGGGTTAATATCACGTGGTAATAGGTTGCGCCCTGGGCATCGGTCTCTTCATTTAGTGCCTGATCTGCTTCGCTTTCAGTGGCGAAATTATGATTGATATAGATTACGCCCAAGCTGTGCACATCATCCATGTTTCTGGCCTGCTGGCCGTCTATTTTGATGGCTGCCATCGCGTTTGCACTGAGCAAAAGCGCCGCCATAATGGCTACTGCGATTTTTTTCATGATATGCGCTCCACGACTGCGTGCTGTGTGAGGGGAATGCTCCTTCTTTAATTCAGTGGGGTTCTGATTAAAGTGTAATCACTCATCCGGCGGGGATGCGTGACCATTTCTGATGCAGTTGTTCAAAAAAACAACGCTTCCTGATGCGATTAATTTTAAATCACCCACTTAGACCAGCTTTACGCTTTGTGCGAATTATTTGTGCAATCAGCTTGAGTTTCCAGGGGCGCGCAAGTATTATGACGCGTCAATTTTTCAGCCGACCTTTAACACGTTCCTTGCCTCCCCGGGCCTCGGCTGACCCAGACAGGAGGCTGAATAATCCGTAAGGAGCAATTCGATGCGTCATTACGAAATCGTTTTTATGGTCCATCCTGACCAGAGCGAACAGGTTCCGGGTATGATCGAGCGTTACTCTGCTGCCATCACTGGTGCAGAAGGTACGATCCACCGTCTGGAAGACTGGGGCCGCCGTCAGCTGGCTTACCCGATCAACAAACTGCACAAAGCACACTACGTTCTGATGAACGTTGAAGCGCCGCAGGAAGTGATCGATGAGCTGGAAACTACCTTCCGCTTCAACGATGCCGTTATCCGCAGCATGGTTATGCGTACCAAAAACGCAGTTACCGAAGCATCTCCGATGGTTAAAGCGAAAGACGAGCGCCGTGAGCGTCGCGATGATTTCGCAAACGAAACCGCAGATGATTCTGATGCTGGGGATTCTGAAGAGTAATTTCTGATGACCAACCGTCTGGCGTTGTCCGGCATCGTATGCAGGGCTCCCCTTCGAAAGGTCAGTCCATCAGGAATTCCGCATTGCCAGTTCGTGCTTGAGCATCGTTCTGTGCAAGAGGAAGCCGGGTTTCACCGGCAGGCGTGGTGCCAAATGCCCGTTATTATTAGCGGACACGAAAACCAGGCCATTACTCACAGTTTAACGGTCGGTAGCGCAGTAATCGTTCAGGGGTTCATCTCTTGCCACAAGGCAAAGAACGGCCTGAGCAAAATGGTTCTGCATGCCGAGCAGATTGATTTGATAGATACTGGAGACTAGCCATATGGCACGTTATTTCCGTCGTCGCAAGTTCTGCCGTTTCACCGCGGAAGGCGTTCAAGAGATCGACTATAAAGATATCGCAACGCTGAAAAACTACATCACCGAAAGCGGTAAGATTGTCCCAAGCCGTATCACCGGTACTCGTGCAAAATATCAGCGTCAGCTGGCTCGCGCTATCAAACGCGCTCGCTACCTGTCCCTGCTGCCGTACACTGATCGTCATCAGTAATCGGGCACGGTCCATTAATACGACTTTAAGAGGATAAGGTAATGCAAGTTATTCTGCTTGATAAAGTAGCAAACCTGGGCAGCCTGGGTGATCAGGTAAACGTTAAAGCGGGCTACGCTCGTAACTTCCTGGTTCCACAGGGTAAAGCTGTTCCAGCTACTAAGAAAAACGTAGAGTTTTTCGAAGCACGTCGCGCTGAACTGGAAGCCAAACTGGCTGACGTTCTGGCGGCTGCTAACGCTCGCGCTGAAGCAATCAACGCACTGGGCACTGTTACCATCGCTTCCAAAGCTGGCGACGAAGGTAAACTGTTCGGTTCCATCGGTACCCGCGATATCGCTGATGCAGTTACTGCAGCAGGCGTTAAAGTGGCTAAGAGCGAAGTTCGCATGCCGAACGGCGTTCTGCGTACCACTGGTGAGCACGAAGTTGACTTCCAGGTTCACAGCGAAGTGTTCGCTAAACTGGTTGTTAACGTTGTAGCTGAGTAATTTTTACTCTGCTCGCGTCGAAGCGCCGGCCTTGTGCCGGCGTTTTGCTTTTTTAAGGCTACCGAACATTCTCTTTTTGTCTTGTACGATCGCTATTCCTGACGCATTCTTTGATAATAAAATGAAACGCAATTTTATTTATGAGATTTGTCATGGATACCGCTCTGCCCACGCCCGTCTTTGCCCGTCGACATGTGGCCTACGCCTGCGCCACGCTCTGCTGCCTGCTTTGGGGTAGCTCGTACCCGGCCATTAAAAATGGCTACGAACTCTTTCAGATAGCGACCGATGACATCCCGTCCAAAGTTGTTTTTGCCGGATACCGTTTTCTGTTTGCCGGTGCGTTGCTGCTGCTGTTTGCGCTGGCCCAGCGCAAGCCGATTGGCAGGCTCACGTCCGCGCAGTTTGGCCAGCTCACGATCCTCGGGCTGACCCAGACCACCATTCAGTACACTTTCTTCTATATAGGGCTGGCCTACACGACGGGGGTGAATGGCTCAATCATGAACGCCACCGGGACTTTCTTCAGCGTGCTGCTGGCGCACTTTATCTACCACAACGACAAACTCAGCTATAACAAAACGCTGGGCTGTATTCTCGGGTTTGCCGGGGTGATGCTGGTGAACTTCCACAGCGGGTTAAGCGATTTCCAGTTTATCTGGAAAGGCGACGGCTTTGTGGTGCTGGCGGCCTTTATTCTCTCTGCCGCCACGCTTTACGGGAAACGTATTTCCCAGACCGTTGACCCAACGGTGATGACAGGCTGGCAGCTGGCGATAGGCGGGGCTGCGCTGGTTGCGGGAGGTTATGCCACGGGCGGGACGCTGGAAGTGCACAGCATGAAGGCCGTTGCGGTGCTGGGGTATCTGACGCTGCTCTCATCCGTGGCGTTCGCCCTGTGGAGCGCGCTACTGAAAGTGAACCGCGTAAGCATGATTGCCCCGTTCAACTTTGTCATTCCTGTGGCAGGGACGGTGCTTTCCGCCATTTTCCTCGGGGAAAACATTCTGGATATCAAATACGCGATTGCGCTGGTGCTGGTCTGCTCGGGGATCTGGTGGGTGAATAAACGGAGTGCCTGAGAACAAAAGTGCCGGGTGGCGGCTTCGCCATACCCGGCCTGTGCCATTAACGTGCTCTGATGAAACTACCGTCCGGCTGGCGGGTAAACAGCACCTGCTGCCCATTCCCGGTATCAATCGTTAGCCCGGTGACCACCCCGCTGGCGTTCTGACGAATCTGCACCATCTGGCCATTCTGCAGGTTACTGAGCGGCTTGCCTGCGCCTTCCACTTTTGCCATGGCATACACGTCGGTCGGCGGCAGGTTATGGTCGCGGAAAAGCTGTGCCAGCGTTTTGCCCGGCTCCACGCGATAGGAACGCCACTGCTGCTCAATGCCGGTCGGCTGCTGGGTTTGCGGCTCAGACGGGGCTGCGGCCTGCTCCTGCGGCTGTTCATCCTGAACGGGTTCAGGTTCAACCGGCGCGACCTGGCCCGGATCGTTAGACGGAGTCACCAGCTGTGTCTGCATGGGCTGCGCGTCAGGCTGTGGCCGCGTCTGCGACTGAATATCCAGCTGCGCATTGCGGGTGACAGGCGCGGTATCGACATCATCACCGCCGGATGGAAGCAGGAAGCCCACGATGACCATCAGCGCACCAATGATGATCCCCCTGCGGTGCAGAGGAGGCAGCGGGTCCATAATGCGAAAATTGTCCGGCGCCTGCCAGATTTTCGCCAGGGTAGGTTTCAGTTCAAATCGCCCGGGCATGGCTCTCCTCCTGCTCCGCGTCTTTTATATCCTGTGCTTCGAAGTATAGTTCGCTAACTGCCTGAACGACGTAGCAAACCCGACATCCGTGACATCAGTTCGGGATTAATCCTGGTTGTCTCTATTGTTTCTGTTTCGTCGCGGTTTGTCACCTTAACTTAAGACAAAGTTTTACCCATAAGGGCATGGCTGATATGCTGCCCGCTACTTTAAATGTGATGGAAGGAAAACCCATGACCACCCCGACTTTTGACACTATCGAAGCGCAGGCAAGTTACGGTATCGGCTTGCAGGTAGGACAGCAGCTGAGCGAATCCGGCCTGGAAGGTCTGTTACCTGAAGCGCTGGTGGCGGGTATCGCTGATGCGCTGGAAGGTAAACAGCCTGCCGTTCCGGTTGACGTTGTGCACCGTGCGCTGCGTGAAATCCACGAACGTGCTGACGCCGTGCGTCGCGCGCGTTTCGAAGAGATGGCAGCCGAAGGCGTGAAATATCTGGAAGAGAACCGCGAGCGCGAAGGTGTGAATAGCACCGAGTCTGGCCTTCAGTTCCGCGTGATCAATCAGGGCGACGGGGCTATCCCGGCGCGTACCGACCACGTTCGCGTGCACTACACCGGTAAACTGATCGACGGAACCGTGTTCGACAGCTCCGTGGCGCGCGGCGAACCGGCTGAATTCCCGGTCAACGGCGTTATCGCGGGTTGGATCGAAGCCCTGACCCTGATGCCAGTGGGTTCCAAATGGGAACTGACCATCCCACACAACCTGGCTTACGGCGAGCGTGGCGCCGGCGCGTCCATTCCGCCATTCAGCACTCTGGTATTTGAAGTCGAGCTGCTGGAAATCCTGTAATCGACTTTTCTTATTTCCTCTCTCCGTCCGGGGAGAGGAAAGTAGTGATAAAACCTATAGTTACGACAGAATCAACATTTTATCTTGCAAACGAAACTGTTGCGTGTATTTTTGTGAGCTGTTTCGCGCTGTATGAGTGATATGACACTCACTTCCAACATATTATTAACATAATATCTAAATCATAGTATTCATCCCGCCGATTCTTACCTAATATCGATAAACCCTTACAAAGGGACCGTCATTTATTTGACGTTTTTAAAGGCCAGAAGAGCCTTAACAACACAGACAGGCATAAACAGGAAAATTACATGGTAGATCAGGTCAAAGTCGCCGCTGCAGAAGAGGCGACGTCTGAACAGTCGCTACGGCGCAATCTCACAAACCGTCATATACAGCTTATCGCCATCGGCGGTGCCATCGGCACCGGGCTGTTTATGGGGTCGGGCAAAACCATCAGTCTTGCCGGGCCGTCGATCATTTTCGTCTATATGATCATCGGTTTTATGCTCTTCTTCGTGATGCGCGCAATGGGTGAATTGCTGCTCTCGAACCTCGAATACAAATCCTTCAGCGACTTCGCGTCTGACCTGCTCGGCCCGTGGGCGGGCTACTTTACCGGCTGGACCTACTGGTTCTGCTGGGTGGTCACCGGCATGGCGGATGTCGTGGCGATTACCGCCTACGCGCAGTTCTGGTTCCCCGGGCTGTCGGACTGGGTCGCCTCGCTGGCGGTGATTATTCTGCTGCTGAGCCTCAACCTCGCCACCGTGAAAATGTTCGGTGAGATGGAGTTCTGGTTCGCAATGATCAAGATTGTCGCCATCGTGGGGCTGATTGTGGTGGGCCTGGTGATGGTCCTGACGCACTTCCAGTCGCCAACGGGCGTTCAGGCGTCCTTCACCCATCTGTGGAACGACGGCGGCTGGTTCCCGAAAGGCATCAGCGGGTTCTTTGCCGGTTTCCAGATTGCGGTGTTTGCGTTTGTGGGCATTGAGCTGGTGGGAACCACGGCTGCGGAGACCAAAGATCCGGAGAAATCTCTCCCGCGCGCAATCAACTCCATTCCGCTGCGCATCATCATGTTCTACGTCTTCGCGCTGATCATCATCATGTCCGTGACGCCGTGGAGCTCCGTGGTGCCCAGCAAGAGCCCGTTCGTTGAGCTGTTCGTGCTGGTAGGGCTGCCTGCTGCCGCGAGCCTGATTAACTTCGTAGTGCTGACCTCTGCGGCATCGTCTGCGAACAGCGGCGTGTTCTCAACCAGCCGTATGCTGTTTGGTCTGGCGCAGGAGGGCGTGGCACCGAGCGCCTTTGCGAAGCTCTCTAAACGTGCGGTGCCGGCGAAAGGGCTGACCTTCTCCTGCATGTGCCTGCTGGGTGGCGTGGTGATGCTCTACGTGAACCCAAGCGTGATTGGCGCGTTCACCATGATCACCACGGTCTCTGCGATCCTGTTCATGTTCGTCTGGACCATTATCCTGTGCTCGTACCTGGTGTACCGCAAACAGCGTCCACACCTGCACGAGAAATCGAGCTACAAGATGCCGCTGGGCAAGCTGATGTGCTGGGTGTGCATGGCGTTCTTCGTGTTTGTGCTGGTGCTGCTGACGCTGGAAGATGATACCCGTCAGGCGCTGATCGTCACGCCGCTGTGGTTTATCGCGCTGGGGCTGGGCTGGCTGTTTATCGGCAAGAAGCGTATGGCTGGCGTAAGATAAAAGCAAAACGGCAACTTCGGTTGCCGTTTCTGGTTTTTGCACCCTCTCCCAGAGGGTGAGGGCATCTGCAGGCCGCAGCGGCCTTTTTTATTCCCCCGCCAATGCCCGCGGAAACAGCACGTTATTCTCAAGACTGATGTGCTCCATCAGGTCGTCGATCATCTCGTTAATGCCGTTGTACATCGCTTTCCAGGTGGTGCACGCTTCCGGCGGCGGCGTGACGTTGTTGGTGGTATGTTTGATCACCTCCAGCAGTTCGCCCGCGTCATCGTGCTCGCTTTCCATTACGCTGATAGGCCCCATCGCCTGGCTGCCCATTCCCTGTTTAATCATCGGGAAGAGGATCTGCTCTTCTTTCATCATGTGGCTGGAAAGCTCTTCGTGCAGCATGGTCAGGTATTTTGCCAGACCGCGCGGTACGGAAGGCTTGTCGGCATGTACGCGCTCAACTTTCGTTGCCTGCAGGATCAGCTCAGGCAGCTGTTCACGGTGGCGGTCGTGGTAACGCATGATGATATGGTCGATGATTTCCGCGAGCGGGGCGGTGCGCCAGTCTTTGTCGACAGGCTGTTCGGCCAGAAGTGCCAGCTCCGCTTCGATAGCCTCCACGTCCAGTTCCTTGCGAGAGGCCGCTCGCGCCAGGGTCTGTTTACCGCCGCAGCAGTAATCCATATCGTATTTGCGGAACAGCGCGGAAGCGCGAGGGATGGAGAGCGCCAGCTCGCCGAGGGGTTGGTCGCGAAAGGCCATAGCAGTTACCTCGTCATTAAGAATATAAGATGTATATTAAATACATCTTTAAGGTGGCGCTATAACCCTTTAGAGGGAAGGGGAAAAGTGCGATACCGGTCACAAAAAAATGTCCCATTTAACTCCCTGAATGGACTTAGGAAAGTGGTTTAGAAACTTTTTAAAGGTGGAGAAACAGTAAACAACCCGCCGCGCGTGCCGATAGATACTCGTCAGAGAAACCTGCATATAACAAAGGCAACGTATGTTTAAACGTATAAAAGTCATTACTCTTCTTATTTCGGTGCTGCTTGTGCTCGGCATCATGCAAGTGATTTCCGCGGGTATCTTTATCAACGCGCTGAATAACGATAAAGACAACTTCACCGTATCCCAGCTCTCCAGCAAAAACGTGGCGGAGTTTACCGATGCGTGGATCAGCCTCAACCAGGCGCGGGTGACGCTAAACCGCGGCATGCTGCGCCTGCAAAGCAGCATGGCCTCCCAGATTAACGGTGGGCAGCTGAACGAGCTGGTTAACACCGCGAAAAATCTGCTGGCCGATGCGCAGGTCCATTACGATAAATACTACGCCCTGCCGAATACGCCGGGTCTGGACGAGAACCTGGCCAAGCGTCTGGAAGAGCAGTACCGCATTTACTCCTCCACGCTGACGCAAATGAACGTCCTGCTGAGCCAGGGCAATCTGGAAGACATGTTCAAGCAGAACGCGGAGCAGAAACAGACCGCGATGCAGGCGGTTTACCGCGAGTGGCGCGAAGCACAGGCGACGCTTACCGATAAAGGCATTCAGGATAACGAAAGCGACTACAAGCGCATCCTGTGGATCCTCTCTGCGGTGATGCTGCTGGTGATTGTGGTGATTATCTCCAGCTGGATCGCCATGCGCCGCGTGCTGCTCCTGCCGCTGGAAGAGGTGATCAACCATATTCGCGCCATCGCGGCGGGGGATTTAACCCAGCCGATTCAGGCTGAAGGTAAAAACGAAATGGCGATCCTGGCGCGTAACGTTCAGGAGATGCAGACCTCGCTGGCGAACACCGTGGGCGTGGTGCGTGAAGGCGCGGACACCATCTACACCGGTGCCGGTGAAATTTCTGCCGGGAGTAACGACCTCTCTTCCCGCACCGAGCAGCAGGCCGCGTCTCTGGAAGAAACGGCAGCCAGCATGGAACAGCTGACGGCAACCGTGAAGCAGAACGCCGATAACGCGCGTCAGGCGTCTCGTCTGGCGCTGGATGCCTCCTCAACCGCGAAGAAGGGCGGCAACGTGGTGGAAGGCGTGGTGCGTACGATGGACGAAATCGCCACCAGCTCCAGCAAAATTGCGCAAATTACTAACGTGATCGACGGTATTGCCTTCCAGACCAACATTCTGGCGCTGAACGCGGCGGTGGAAGCGGCGCGCGCGGGCGAACAGGGTCGTGGCTTTGCGGTAGTCGCAGGGGAAGTACGAACGCTTGCCCAGCGCAGCGCCCAGGCGGCGAAAGAGATCAAAGCGCTGATCGATGATTCCGGCGAGCGCGTGAACGCCGGCTCGCAGCTGGTGAACGAAGCGGGCGCGACGATGGCGGAGATCGTCAATGCGGTCACCCGCGTGACCGACATCATGGGCGAAATTGCCTCTGCCTCTGACGAGCAGAGCCGCGGTATCGACCAGGTAGGTCAGGCGGTGGCCGAGATGGACCGCGTGACCCAGCAGAACGCCTCGCTGGTGGAGGAGTCTGCGGCCGCGGCGGCGGCGCTGGAAGATCAGGCGGCACGCCTGAACGAAGCGGTGGCGGTGTTTAAAATCACCCGCAGCCAGGCGGTTAAAGCGGCGCCGGTGAAAACCTATGTGCCAAAAGCGCAGCCTGCTGCGACCGTAGCTGAAGCGAACTGGGAAACGTTTTAACATCATGCCGGGTAAGGCGTAGCCGCCACCCGGCAAAAATCACATCTCCGACGCCGGAACGACCCTCGGTTTTTCCGGCTTCGCCCTCACCGCCATCACCACTCCAATGACCAGCAGCACAATCCCACAGGCCGTTAGCAAAGGCGGCACGCTCTGGCGCATCAGGAAGGTATACAGCAGCCCGGCCAGGGTTTCGAAGACAATCAGCGGCCCTAAAATCACCGTCGGCAGCTTCTGGCTGGCAATGTTCCAGCACAGCGCACCCACCCAGGAACACAGCACTGCAATCGCAACCATTAAGCCAATAAATATCCACGGTCTTGGCCCGAAGGGCTGGGCGAAGTCTGGCTGTTGATGGCCTAACCAGACGCACGCGCCGATATACCCCACCAGTGAAACGGGCAAGGTGACCAGCGCCTGCGCCGTCGCCCACATCATCGGGTGCTTGTCCGGGTTTTCCCGCAGCCAGCGCGCATTGCGCAGGGCGTACCAGGCCCAGCACGCCACAGAGATGAACGCTAAAACGATCCCCGAACCGTAACGCCACAAGCTGAAATCGCCCAGCCCGTGGCGCAGCTCGGCGATATTGACGCACACCAGCCCCACTGCGGTGCAGGCCAGGGCGGGCACCATTTTTGACCACGCCAGCTTGCCGTCCCGGTGGCTATAGAGCAGATTCGCGAAGATGGGGATGACCACCGGCAGCGTGCCGATAATCATGGTAGAGACCGGCGCGCCGGTACGCTGAATGGCGCTTGCCAGACAAACGTAATAGATGAGATTGCCCATCATGGTCAGCGCCAGCGCGGTGCCCCAGTCCTGACGGCTGAGCTGGCGCAAGCGCGTGCGACCCAGCCATGCCAGAGGAAGGGCAATCAGCCCCAGCGCCAGATAACGTCCGGTCGACTGCAATATCGCCGGGTATTCCGGCACGATCAGAGGGCCGACAAAGATCAGCCCCCACATTAAACCCGCAAGCAGGGCATACAACACGCCGCTAATCATTTTTCCATCCAGAGTGATTCACGTTGCAGTCAGTGTAGGAGGGGCAAACAGGCGCGTATTGTATGAGATTGCTCATTAGCGCCGGGTGACCTGCTTCTGGTAGCGAACGGGAGTAATGCCGTAGCGGCGGGTAAACGCGCGGGTTAAATGAGACTGGTCGGTCAGCCCCGTTGCGGCGGCGACTTCGGCGGCGGGCATGCCGTGGGTGAGGAACGCTTTGGCGCGCCACAGGCGAATCGCCATCAGCATCTGGTGCGGCGTAACGTGAAAGTGGGCTTTGAACTGGCGCTGGAAATGGTACGGGCTGAGCGAGACAACGTTCGCCAGCTCGTCCAGCGTCAGGGCGTGCATATAGTTGTCGTGCAGATACTCGCGCACGCGTTCGAACCGGTGTGCGCCTTCCTGAACCACCGGCGCGTGATGGGCTAGCGGCTGAAAGGTCTCGATCAGATCCAGCAACAGGCCTTTTTGCGCCAGCGGATCGTCCGTATGCCACAGGCCGTAAATCAGCTGGCCGATCTGCTGCGAGCGCAGCGGGTCATAGCGGGTTACGTCGCTGAACCACCAGTGGCGCAGGCCGGTTACCTCTTCCAGCAGGTCAGGTTCGATGTAAACCATCCGGTAGCGCCAGCCGTCTTCGGTCGCGGACTCCCCGGTATGGATCTCGTCCGGGTTCATGGTCACAACGGATTTTTCAGGTGCGAGATGCTGGGTGCCGCGATAGCGAAAGCGTTCGGCACCGGTTTCAATCGTGCCGATCCCGAAGGCTTCATGGGTGTGGGGCTCAAAGGCGTAGTCAGAGATATGCGCGTGATAGAGTTCAAGACCCGGCAGCTGCGCCAGATGGCGAAAGCGCGCGCTGTCTCTCTCATCAATGAACTGTTCCGGTACGCCTTGCACGTTGAGCCTCCTCATGGGTCATCGCTTCATTATCAGAGATGACCCGAGGGGATGCCACAAAAAATAACCAATCCGTAACAATTACAGAATGGCTTTGACGCTATCCGCCAGCGGCGTGGTTGGACGGCCGATCAGCTTGCTCAGGGTACGGCTGTCGTCAAACAGGCCGCCTTTGGACGCGCCCACGTCGGAGTCCGCCAGCATATCCGCCAGCCCTGCAGGAAGGCCAAAGCCCTTCAGCGCGGCGGCGAAATCCGCCTCGCTGAGATTCTGATAGGTTACCGGCTTCCCGCTCTGCTTGCTGAGCTCCGCCGCCAGTTCGCTCAATGTCCAGCCGTGATCCCCCGCCAGCTCGTATACCTTGCCCGCATGACCCTCTTCAGCGATAACCTTGGCGGCCGCCGCGGCATAGTCTGCACGGGTCGCAGAGGCAATTTTGCCTTCGCCTGCGGCACCAATGAATACGCCGTGCTCCAGCGCGGGCGGCGCGCTCGCCAGGTAGTTTTCGGTATACCAGCCGTTGCGCAGCAGGGCATAAGGAATGCCGGACGCCGCCAGCGCTTTTTCAGTGGCAACGTGTTCAACGTGCAGACCCAGCGGTGATTTGTCCGCATGGAGCAGGCTGGTGTAGGCGATAAATTTCACGCCTGCCGCCCTGGCGGCGTTAATGACGTTCTGGTGCTGGGTTGCGCGCTGGCCCACTTCGCTGGAGGAGATCAGCAGCAGTTTATCCACGCCGTTCAGTGCGGCAGTGAACGCCGCCTGGTCGGTGTAGTCCGCCTGACGAACCACAATACCCTGCTGGCTCAACGCTTCAGCTTTCGCCGGGTTACGCACGATGGCCACAATCTGGCTGGCCGGTACGGTTTTTAACAGCTGCTCGATAACGAAATGGCCAAGCTGGCCGGTAGCGCCGGTAATCGCGATCATGATGAATCTCCTTCGTGTTTGTCTGGTGTTGTGGCACACTATCACCATAGCTAACTTTTAGTAAGTACGTACAAAAAGGTAAGTATGAAAACAACGATACCGACGCTCAGCGAACAAATGCGCGATGGCAATCTTTTCGCGGAACAGTGCCCCTCACGGGAGGTGCTCAAGCACGTGACCAGCCGCTGGGGGGTACTGATTCTGCTGGCCCTGCGGGAGGGAACGCACCGCTTCAGCGATCTGCGCCGTAAAATGGGTGGGGTGAGCGAAAAGATGCTGTCCCAGTCGCTTCAGGCGCTGGAGCAGGACGGGTTTGTCGACCGCGTGTCGTATCCGGTCGTACCGCCGCACGTTGAGTATAGCCTGACGCCGATGGGTGTTGAGGTGAGTGAGAAAGTCGCCGCGCTGGCGGACTGGATTGAGGTCAATACGCCGAAGGTGATGGCGAATCGGGAAGAGCGGGCGGCGTAAAAGCCGGGGGGCGGTTTCGCCTTACCCGGCACAATCATCGCTACCTGCTTAAATCCATCTGATAAATCGCGAACCCGATATCATCCGTCGCAACCTTCTTCATCGGGTACTGCGCCTTGTCCTTAATAAACGCGGCTGCCTTATCGGACGGTGACGTTTCAAAGCGGATATCCAGTTTCGTCTCGCTGTGAATTGGCGCAAGACGCCAGTTGTTGTCCACCGCCGGGTGAATTTCGCCCGCCTTCTTCGACTCCGCGCCGATCCACGCCGCCAGTACGGAGCGGTTTTCGTCCGGTGACGCAAAAGCGATGTGGCTATCTCCCGTACCGGCAAACTTGCCGCCGTAGGCGCGATAGTTATTGGTCACCACCAGGAAAGTGGCATTCGGGTCGATCGCCTTGCCGTTGAAGGTCAGGTTTTTAATGCGCTCCGCCTGCGGGTTAATGGCCTGGCACTCGCCGTCATATTTCGCCGGCTGGGTGACGTCAATCTGGTAATTCACGCCGTCGATCACGTCGAAGTTGTAGGTGCGGAAGCCGTCCCAGTTAATCAGCGACTGCGGTTTACTGCTGTTCGGATCGATCTGGTTAAACTGCCCGGCGGAGCACTCCAGCCACTCCTTCACCTCTTTCCCTGTGGCTTTAACCACCACCAGGGTATTCGGGTAGAGGTAGAGATCGGCGGCGTTACGGAAGGTCAGCTGGCCTTTTTCGACCTCAACGTAGCTTGCCGGGTCATTCTTGCGTCCGCCTACTTTGAATGGCGCAGCGGCAGACAGCACCGGCAGTTTGGCCAGATCCGGATCGCCCTGAACAAAGTGTTCGGCATAGGCTTTCTGCGCCATATTGACCACCTGGACGGTCGGATCGTCCTGAACCAGCGCCAGGAAGCTGTACATATTGTCGGCGGATTTGCCGATCGGCTTGCTGACGAATTCGCGGGTGGCGTCATGGTCGTGCTTCAGCACGTCGACCAGCTTTTTATCTTCAGCCGCCAGGGATTTTTTAGCCGCCGCGTCGTAAATCGGGCGCGCTTCGGCTTTTGACTGCGTCACCTTCCAGCTGCCGCCGTCGTTATTCAGCACCAGATCCACCACGCCGAGATGGTCGCCCCACATGCCCGGCATCACGGACGGCACGCCGTTGAGCGTCCCTTTCTCGATATCCGCCCCTTTGATGCCGGCGAAATCTTTGCCCGGGAAAACGGCGTGAGCGTGGCCGAACAGGATCGCGTCAACGCCCGGGACTTCACTCAGGTAATAAACGGAGTTTTCAGCCATGGCCTGGTACGGGTCGGCTGACAGTCCTGAGTGAGCCACCACGACAACGACATCCGCACCTTTCGCACGCATTTCCGGCACGTACTTGCGCGCGGTTTCGGTAATGTCGTTAACGGTCACTTTGCCGTCGAGGTTGGCTTTATCCCAGGTCATGATCTGCGGCGGTACGAAGCCGATATAGCCGATTTTCAGCGTCTGCTTTTTCCCGTCCCGATCGCCAACTTTAGTCTCTTTAATCAGGTAAGGAGTAAAGAGCGGCTTTTGCGTCTTAACGTCGATGATATTGGCGTTAACGTACGGGAACTTCGCGCCGGCCAGCGCATCATGCAGGTATTTCAGGCCGTAGTTAAATTCATGGTTTCCAAGGTTACCGACGGCATAATCCAGCGTGTTCATCGCTTTATAAACCGGATGGATCTCGCCTTTCTTCAGGCCTTTCGCCGCCATGTAATCGCCGAGCGGGCTGCCCTGAATGAGATCGCCGTTGTCCACCAGCACGCTATTTTTGACTTCACCGCGCGCGGCGTTAATCAAACTTGCTGTGCGTACCAGTCCGAATTTTTCCGTAGGGGTATCTTTGTAGTAATCGAAGTCCATCATATTGCTGTGCAGATCGGTCGTTTCCAGAATACGCAGATCTACCGTCGCCGCCTGCACGCTCGCTGCAATCAGCGTCGCCAGAAGCGTTGCACTAAACTTAATCATCAGAGGAGTCCTTTTTTCGATCCGTTCCACAAAAGAGTATGTATCTATCGCTTGTTGCTTACAGAAATGTGAATCCTGACAGAAAAAAGCGCACTGAAACCGGAATTGCTTCACAGATAGCGGAATTGTTCACATTACGATATAACTAAAACAAAGAGTTAACCTCACTGCGTTAACAAAGAGGTGGAAAATGCTAGATAAGATTTGTCAGCTCGCACGGGATGCGGGAGATGCCATCATGCAGGTGTATGACGGTGTAAAACCGATGGAGGTCGTCAGCAAGGCGGACGACTCCCCGGTCACGGCGGCCGATATCGCCGCGCATAAGGTGATCCTGCAGGGGCTGCAGGCCTTAACGCCGGAGATCCCCGTACTGTCAGAAGAAGCGCCGCAAAGCTGGGATGAACGCCAGCACTGGCAGCGTTACTGGCTGGTCGACCCGCTGGACGGGACAAAAGAGTTCATCAAGCGCAACGGTGAATTCACCGTCAATATCGCCCTGATTGAGAAGGGTAAAGCGGTGCTCGGCGTAGTCTACGCGCCGGTAATGAACGTGATGTACAGCGCCGCAGAAGGCAAGGCCTGGAAAGAGGAGTGCGGCGTACGCAAGCAGATCCAGGTGCGCGATGCGCGTCCGCCGCTGGTGGTGATTAGCCGCTCGCACAGCGACAGCGAGCTGGAGGAATACCTGCAACAGCTGGGTGAACACCAGACCACCTCGATTGGCTCGTCGCTGAAGTTCTGCCTGGTGGCGGAAGGTCAGGCGCAGCTGTATCCGCGCTTTGGGCCAACCAACGTCTGGGATACCGCGGCAGGTCACGCCGTGGCTGCGGCCGCCGGGGCGCACGTGCATGACTGGCAGGGCAAGCCGCTGGACTATACCCCGCGCGAATCATTCCTCAACCCCGGCTTCCGCGTCTCTCTTTACTGAGCCAGCAGCTTGTGCAGCAGGGCGACAACCTGCTGCACCTCTTCCTGCGTTAACGCGCCGTCTTTCACCCACTGCACGCGGCCGTCCTTATCCAGCACGACAATCGCGGAACTCTCTTCCTCTAGCTGCCAGGCCTTACGCGTCACGCCGTTGCTGTCGACGATAAACTGCGACCACGGGTAGAGCTTTTTGTTGCTCTCAAGGCTTGAGCGCACAAACATTCCGGAACCTGGAATGGCGTCATCGGTGTTCACAATCGTGGTGGTCTGGTAGCGGTCATGGGGGAATTTTGCGGCCTTGATCGCCTCCACGAGGTTGGCATTCTTCTCTTTTGCGGATGTACGACCGGCAATATGTTGTACAACTCTCACTTTGCCCGCGAGCTGTGCGCTATTCCAGGCTTTATAGCTAAACTTATCATTGTCGAGAATCAATTCTCCCCGGTCAGCAATGCCGACTGGCGGTACACGTTGTCCTTTTTCAATGCTGTGAGCGGAAGCCCACAGGGGCAGCAGCAGGCAAGCTGCCGCAAGGATGTTACGTAGGGTCATGGCGTTTCCTTATTGTTTGCAGGTGATCCGACCACTTGGTCATACGCTTTTAATCATAAGTGCGATCAATGTGGTTTTCCCGCAATCCCGATGCCAGTTTGCGGGTGAACGCACATATCCATGAAAAAACGACGGCTTATACTGCTCCCTGTCACGCTTTGCAAAGATTATTCTGAATAATTGTAATCAAACGGTAAATAAACTTATGCACACTGGGTAACACCGTAGTTCTGGTCTATAGTCATTGGGCATCAAAATTTGCGCTCAGGACAGTCGGGCCGATTGTGGCACCGCAAGAGCGTATGATTCGCAGGAGATACAAGAATGAAAATTTTCCAACGCTACAACCCGCTTCAGGTGGCGAAGTACGTGAAGATCCTGTTCCGTGGACGGTTGTACATCAAGGATGTTGGCGCTTTTGAGTTTGATAAGGGCAAGATCCTTGTCCCAAAAGTGAAGGACAAACAGCACCTGTCTGTGATGTCCGAAGTCAACCGTCAGGTTATGCGTCTGCAAACTGAGATGGCTTAACCAACGTGCTATGCAGTAAGTAGTTAAAAAGACGGCTCCCGATGGGAGCCGTTGATGTTTGTGGGGGCAGGAACGTTACGCTGACACTTTCTCTTCCGCGTCCGGCAGTTTCGGCACCAGCACGGTCGGCTTGTTGTCGATGCGCGTCACCAGCAGCTGGTCGATGCGGTAGTTATCAATATCCACCACCTCAAACTTGTAGCCGGAGAACTTCACCGAGTCGGTGCGTTTCGGGATTTTACGCAGCATAAACATCATAAAGCCGCCGATGGTTTCATAGTTACCGGACTGCGGGAACTCGTCGATATCCAGCACGCGCATGACGTCTTCAATCGGCGTACCGCCGTCGATCAGCCATGAATTATCGTCACGCTGAACTATCTGCTCTTCCAGCCCCTGGCCTACCAGGTCGCCCATCAGCGTGGTCATGACGTCGTTCAGGGTGATGATGCCCACCACCAGCGCGTATTCGTTCATGATCACCGCGAAGTCTTCCCCGGCGGTTTTGAAGCTTTCCAGCGCTTCGGAGAGCGTCAGGGTGTCCGGCACGATCAGGGTATTGCGGATCTGCACGCCGCTGTTGAGCGCCAGGCTCTGGTTTGCCAGCACGCGGTTCAGCAGGTCTTTGGAGTCGACGTAGCCGATGATGTGGTCGATATCTTCATTACAGACCAGGAACTTGGAGTGCGGATGCTGCGCCACTTTGTTCTTCAGGCTCTGCTCATCTTCATGTAAATCGAACCAGATAATGTTTTCTCGGCCCGTCATGGAAGATGGCACGGTACGGGATTCCAGTTCAAATACGTTCTCAATCAGCTCGTGTTCCTGCTTGCGCAGCACCCCGGCCAGCGCGCCGGCTTCCACCACCGCATAGATATCGTCAGACGTAATGTCGTCTTTACGCACCATTGGCAGCTTAAAGATGCGGAAAATCACGTTCGCCAGGCCGTTGAAGAACCACACCAGCGGACGAAACACGTACAGACAGAAGCGCATCGGGTTGATGATACGCAAAGCCACAGCTTCTGGCGCAATCATACCGATGCGTTTCGGGGTCAGGTCTGCAAAGAGGATGAACAGGCCGGTTACCAGCGAGAAGGAGAGAATAAAGCTCAGCTGTTCGGCAAGCTCAGCGGACATGTACTTCACAAAGAGGCTATAAAACGCCGGAGAAAAGGCCGCATCGCCCACGATACCGCCGAGAATGGCGACCGCGTTAAGGCCAATCTGCACCACGGTGAAGAACATGCCGGGGTTTTCCTGCATTTTCAGGATGCGGGTGGCATTGATGTTGCCCTCGTCGGCAAGCAGCTTAAGTTTGATTTTTCGGGACGCGGCCAGCGAGATCTCAGATATCGAGAAAAATGCACTGACGGCAATAAGACAAAGTATTACTAAAATACTGTTTAACATAGTTTATCCGGCTTCTCGCCAGATCCTCAGAAGGGGAGTTGATACCATTTGTGTGAAAACACGTAGAACGTCAGCTCGTAGCGTTGAGCCGATTATTTCAGCGGTAGTATAGCGTAAAGGCGTGTAAATCTGCCAGAGGTCACGTTTTTGGCATAAAAACAGACCGGACAGCGGGGCGCTGCCCGGTACGCAAGGCTATTTCACGGGAGACAAGTGGGCACTCCCCACCGTCCTTCGCGTGGCATCGCCTCCCCACACCTTATCGTACTCATAACCCGTTAACTGCTTGATGATCACGCGGGTATTGGTATCGCAGTCGCGGTAATCTCCGCCCAATTTCCGGCGAGCGATCTCCTTGAGCAGCAGCTTATGCGTCTCGCGGGTGAGCTTAAATTTGTAGGTGGTAAAGAAGCTCACCGCCAGAAGGGCTGCCGTTGCGAAGATCATCAGGCCGATAATTGCCCCCAGCGCGCTTTCTGGCTGTGCGCCGCTGCCCTTCACGAAACCGGACTCCTGCAGCACCAGGCCAATAATCATGATGGCAATCGCCACGGTGCTTTTGCGGGTCAGGACCATCACGCCGGCAAAAATGCCTTCGCGGCGCTGCTGCGTCACCATCTCGTCGATATCCGGAATGAAGCTATAAATATTCCACGGAATATAGTAGAGCCCGGAACGGGCGGCCCCCAGCAGAATAAAGACCGCCGAGAACAGCAGCGTCGGCACCTGCGTTTTGGTCAGATAGACCGTGAACAGGAATACCAGCACGCAGAAAATACAGCCGTAGGAGAGGCGCAGAGCGGCCGAAGGGGTAACATTCAGCCGGTTCAGCAGCAGCATAAACCCGTACGTGCCGGGCACCGAGGCGAAGGCCGCAATGCTCAACCAGCCGGATACCGCAGCCGCATCCTGGCTCAGACAGTACACGACATAATAGGTAAACACCGACCCGAATACGTCCATCGCCGTAAACGAAAAGATATAAATAATAATGTGCAGGCGGAACGCGCGAATGCGGAATGAGGAAAAGAGATCCAGTACCAGATATTTCAGATGATTAAGCATCCCGCTGCTGCGCTGGTTATCCACTTTAAAATCGGACTCCTGCTGCACATCTTTGGCTTCCCAGGTGGTGTACCAGGTAATAAATACCGCGATGCAAAATACGCAGGAAAATATCAGCCCGGTGAGGGTATAGGTAAACGGATTGTCTTTCCCCGTGAACTGCATGATCACGCCGGGGACGGAAACCGCAAGGAAACCGCCCAACTGGGAGCAGATCATACGCACGCCGGAGAGGCGGCTACGCTCTTCATAGCGGTTGGTCATTTCCGCCGCCAGCGTCTCCCAGGGCACCAGCACCATCGCCGACAGCAGTTCAATCGAGAGATAGGTTCCCAGGTAATACCAGTAGCCCATATCCGTCAGCCACAGCAGGGCATACAAAAACATTAATGGGGAGCTGAGTAATAAAAAGAAGCGGCGACGGCCAAATTTACGGCCGAGCCACGTATTGCCGAAATTATCGGTGATATAGCCCATAATCGGGCTTAAGATTGCATCAATGACGCGGGCAATCGCGAATATCGAACCCGCTTCAATAACCGAGAGCCCGCAATAGGTGGTGTAAAAAAATAGCAGCCAGGTGCCGATAATGGCGAAAGCGCCTCCGCCAAACAGATCGGTTATGCCGTAGCCAAGCGCTACGCCATAACCAACTCTACGTTCAGTTGGTTTGACCATAATAATATCCAGTGTAGGGTAATGATTAACCTGTTTTTCAGGTCGTATTTTTATTTACTGCTGGACGACACATTACGTTCTAATTATTGATATCTATCCATTGTCTTAATTGAGATGAGCGATAGAGAGCCTCCACAAGCGTGAGTGATTTTCCGGCAGAATGGATATCGGTGTAGTCCGTTTCTCCCGAGTGATTAATGGCGTGATAAAAACGGCGGATCGCCTGCTGATGTCCCAGCCCCCAGTAGCTTTTGACCGAGCCGTCAGGGGAGTCATCGCTCACCAGCCTGCGACGCTCGCCGGGGGTGATGCGCCAGAGCACGTTGTCATTCAATAACAGCGAGCCCCGCTCGCAGTGGATTTCCAGCCAGAGAGGGGAATCCACGGTATTGCAGTTGCTGGCATAAAACAGGCCGCGCGCGCCGTTGGCAAAGTGCAGCGTTGCCATCGCGCTGTCTTCTCCTTCGGTGACGTCCGCCAGCTCACCGCTATCCACCACGCCTTTCAGGCGCGTCACGCCGCCGGCGAACCACTGCATCAGGTCAAGGGTATGGATCGCCTGGTTGATCAGCAGGCTGCCGCCTTCCGTTGCCAGCCGCCCGCGCCACGGGCTTTCGGTGTAGTACGCCCCCGAGCGTGACCACGTCAGCACCGCTTTCATACTGAGCATCTTCCCCCAGTTCGCCATCGCTCAGCGCCTGCCGGATGCGCAGGCTGCTGGGGTTGAGCCGGTTCTGATAGCAAACGCCAAGCAGGCCCGGAGCCTGCTCAGCGGCGCGGGCGATATCGTCGAGTTCGCTGCTGTTCATCCCTACCGGTTTTTCGCAGAACACATGCTTCCCGGCAGAGAGCGCGTCCAGGATCATGCGCTTATGTTCGAAATGCGGCGTGCAGATATGGACCACGTCGATGGCATCGTCCAGCAGCATTTCCCGGTAATCCTGATAAAAACGGCACTGGTAATCCATCGCCAGCTTCAGTCCTTTGACGCTGTCGATGTCTACCAGCGCGCGCAGCGCGACGTTGGGGATCTGGCGTAAGGCGTTCACATGGCAGCCGTGAATCGCGCCGGCGCCGATAACCGCCGTGTTCAGGATCGTCATCGTTACCTCCCGTTATGCCGTCGCGTTGGCCAGCATCTGCGCCTTCACGCAGAGCTCCGCCGCCTTGAAGGCGTGCGCCTGCGTCATGGCGTTTTCGGTTCGGTGCAGGCAGTCGAGGATAAGCTCGCCAAAGAACGGGAAGCCGACCTGCCCGGCCACCGGATAACGGAATTCCCCCTCTTTATTGACGAGGTAAACCACATCCTGCTCGCCGCGGGTGAGATCGACATATTTACGGATTTCGATATAGCCTTCGGTGCCGAGCAGCGTCAGGCGACCGTCGCCCCAGGTAGAAAGCCCGTCCGGCGTAAACCAGTCGCAGCGGAAATAGCCGCTGGCGCCGTTTTCCCCTTTCAGCATGGCATCGCCAAAATCTTCAAATGCCGGGTACTGCGGGTGTTTAACGTTGCGAACCTGGCTTGCCACCACGGAGGCCTCGCTGTTTCCGGTGTAAAACAGGAACTGCTCAATCTGGTGGCTGCCGATATCGCACAGAATGCCGCCGAAGTAACGACGATCGTAGAACCAGTCGGGGCGACCGGTGCCTTCCCGGTGCGGGCCGGTTCCGAGGGTTTGCACCACGCGGCCAATCGCGCCCTGCTGCACCAGCTGTCCGGCAAAAACCGCGCTCTCGACGTGCAGGCGTTCGCTGTAGTACACCGCGTATTTCTTCCCGGTTTTCTCCACCATCGCTTTGGCGTCCGCCAACTGGTCAAGGGTGGTGAGCGGCGCTTTATCCGTGAAGTAGTCCTTGCCCGCCGCCATCGCTTTCAGCCCCAGCGCGCAGCGCTCGGACGGGATGGCGGCTCCCGCCACCAGACGCACCTCATCGTCGTTAAGGATCGCGTCCAGCGAGTCCGCCGCTTTGGCTTGCGGATACTGCTGAAGGAATTTATCCACTTTCGCCGGGTCGGGGTCGTACACCCACTTCAGCGTGGCCCCGGCTTCAATCAGGCCGTTACACATCCCGTAGATATGGCCGTGGTCGAGCGCGGCGGCGGCAAACACAAATTCCCCCTCGCGAACCACCGGCTGGGGTTTGCCGACAGGCGCATAGTTCATTCCGTCATTCTTGTTCATGCTGACACTCCTCGATCCAAATCTTTGCCCAGGGGGATAGCGCCCACTTCGCTGAAGTTGGCGACGCTTGCGGATTTCTCATAAAAACGGGGGGCGACGGCGTTGATCCCGCCGGTACGGTAAAACGGGTCATCGCGCTGAATCGGCAGCGTGACGACGCTGCGCGTAATGGCGGATTTATAAATCGCGGCGATCAGCTCCAGCGAGCGTTTGCCCTGTAGCCCATCCACTAACGGCGCCGTGCCGTGCTCAATGGCATAAAGCAGGTCGTTAATCTGCCCGGCGTGCAGCGTCCACTCGAGCTTCGGCGTGTCCTGAAAAACGGCGTTGAGCTGCGCTTCTCGCTGCTGGTCGTTGGTTTCCTGCGGGAAGCCGTTATCGGCGCTGACGCTGGCAAAGGCCTGCCACGGCGCGGAGATGCGCGCCTTATCGCCCTGAATAATAATTTTCTGATCTTCGCCGTGGTGCACGACCGAGGCGGTAAGCTGCGCGAGCGCGCCGCCGGGATATTTGAAAATTGCCGCGCTGAGGTCTTCCACTTCGGCGTTGTCGTGCGCCACGTTGGTCATCATCGCCACCACCTCGGACGGGAAGCCGAGCATCCACTGCATAGCGTCGATATGGTGTACCGCGTGGTTAAGCGTGCAGCCGCCCCCCTCTTTTTCCCAGGTGCCGCGCCACCACAGGTCGTAGTAGCAGTGCCCGCGCCACCAGAACGAATCCACCTGCGCGTGGCAGGTTTTTCCCGCAAGGCCGGAATCGAGCGCGGCTTTCAGACGCCAGAAGGCATCGGTAAAGCGGTTCTGGGCAATGATGGAGAGGGTCTTGCCGCTGGCCTGCTGCGCGGCGATCATCGCGTCGCACTCCTCCAGCGAGGCGGCCATCGGTTTTTCGCACAGCACGTGGCACCCCGCGTTCAGGGCATCAATGCCGATCTCTGCATGGACGTAGGGCGGCGTGCAAACGTCGACAATGTCGATATCCGTCTCTGACGCCAGCATCTGCTGGTGGCTTGCATACACGCGGGCGTCCGTCAGGCCGTAGCGCGCTTTTTTCTCGTGGGCTTTTTCCGGGTAGATATCGACCAGCGCGACGATCCGGCAGCGCTGGCCAAACTGCAAATAGCCCTGAATATGGTTATGCGAGATATTCCCTGTTCCCACGATGGCGACATTTAACATCGTTTATCTCCGAAGTTACCAGGTGCCAGAGGCGTCCAGCGTGATGCTGGCGGTCTCTTTAGCCACTGAGGTGCTGATACGCTGTTGAAGCAGGCGCAGATACTGTTTCTCGTTGAGCGGCAGGTCGACCCAGTCGTCTGTCCAGGTGGAGAGGTGCATGGCGTTGGAGAGCGTCAGCCCGCGGATCCCTTCCAGACCCGGCGCAATCAGCGTTTCACCGCGCAGGATGGCGGCAGCAAAGTTGGCGGTAATGACGTGGTGTTCGCTGCATTCCGGGGCAACGGGGAGCGTCACCTCCCAGCATTCGGGTTCACCAAAGCCGTTTTGCCAGCGGGCGTTGAAGGCGGTTTCGGATTCGCGCAGCCGCCAGTAGCGCAGCTTGCCCTCTTCGACGACCACCTTGCCGCGGTCGCCGACGATTTCCAGCCGGTTGGTTCCGGGCGTTTCCGCCACGGTGGTGATAAACACGCCGGTCGCGCCGTTGGCATACTCCGCGTAGGCGGTGACCTCGTCTTCCACTTCGATATCGCGATGCTTGCCGAACTGGCAGAACGCCCGCAGGCGGACCGGCATCCCCACCAGCCACTGCCAGAGATCGAGCTGATGCGGGTCCTGGTTGAGCAGCACGCCGCCGCCTTCACCTTTCCAGGTGGCGCGCCAGCCGCCGGAGTTGTAGTAGCTTTGCGAGCGATACCAGTTGGTGATGATCCAGTTGGAGCGGCGGATCTCACCCAGCTCGCCGCTGTCGATAAGATCTTTCACCTTCTGGTAAAGCGGGTTGGGGCGCTGGTTGTACATGATGCCAAACACCACGCCGCACTCACGTGCGCAGGCGTTCATCTCCTGCACCTGCGCCGTATACACGCCCGCCGGTTTTTCACACAGGGTATGGATGCCGTTGCGCATCGCCAGCATCGACAGGCGCGGATGCTCGTAGTGCGGCGTGGCGACAATTACCGCGTCGATAAGCCCGCTCTGGAGCATCTCCTGCGCGTCGCTGAACAACGGGAGGGTGCCGACCAGCTGGCGAATCGCCGGGTGCTTTTCGACGGCATTATCGCAAACCGCCGCCAGGCAGGCGTCGCTGACGGTACCCGCCAGCAAATAGCGTGCGTGGACCGTACCGATATTACCTATTCCAATAATGCCAAAACGTACCTTCTCCATGTCACACCTTAATTTCTGTTGAAAAGAAGTGATGACCGGAAAATAGGAAAGGCGAGCCGCAGCGACAATGTGTTTTTGTGAGAATACTCGCAAGGTGATTAAGTAATCTCCAGGCTTTCTGAAATTTAGTTTTAAAATCAAAAGGCTGTTTCTGCAAATATTTGCAAAAACTGAATGAGAGCGAGGTCACACTATGCCCGGCAGGTTAAAAATGGAGGAAATTGCGGCCCTGACGGGCTATTCCGTCAGTACTGTGTCGCGGGTATTAAGCGGCAAATCGTATACCAGCGATAAAGCCCGGGAGGCGATCGTTCGCACCGCCAGAGAATTAGGCGTCCTGGAGTCCATGGCGAGCGGCAGACTATTAATTAACGGAATCGCTGTTTTTGCGCCAGAAAGAACCTTTCAGGGACGCGGGGATATTTTTTATCTGGAGGTGACGAAAGGGATTGCTGAAGCCTGCGCGCGACACAACGTGTGGGTCAGCTGCTGTGGATTAGAAGAGCAGCACGCCGATGTGAAATTATTTATGGAAAAGGCCAGTCAGAAGAATATTAACGCGATAATTATTATTGGGACTGATGATTCCACCATATTTAAACTCGCCAGCACGCTGAATAAGCCCTGCGTATTAATTAATTCCGTTGACCGGGATCGGGAGCTGGATGCCGTCTCACCCGACCACCGGGCGATTGGCTTCACCGCCATGCAGTATCTTTTTGAGCAGGGACACCGGCGAGTATTAACCCTCACCTGCCTGCGGCGTGAGACGCTGTATGCGCGGCTGGACGGCATCAAAGAGGCGTACCGCCATTTTCACGTGGCTTTTGATCCCCAACGCGATTTGCTGGTGACGGAGTGGTTTACCGCAGAGGAGGCCGAGCGGGCACTGGACGCGTGGCTGATGAGTCATGACAGATCCCAGTGGCCGGAGGTCATTTTCCCGAACAGCACCAGCATGGTGGAAGGGGTGATCAGGGCGTTAACCCGCCACGGCCTGCGCATTCCGGAAGACATTTCGCTCATTACGACCGATTTTGCATGGAACCTGGCGCACCGTCTGGAAAAACCGGTCACGGGCGTGACGGTGCCCTGCCGCGAGCTGGGGATTGAAGCCGTACACCTGCTGCAAACGCGGCTCAACCGACCGCAGGCGCCGGTCTTTAACCTGCTGCTGCAGGGAAAGGTGATGGATTACGGTTCGGTCAGCAACGCGACGCGCCACGCGGCTCGCGTGGCGCTGGAGCGCTGATCAGGCCAGCTGTGGCGGCAGGCAGACGCCGATACCGCCGATACCGCAGTAGCCGTACGGATTTTTATGCAGATACTGCTGGTGATCGTCCTCGGCGTAGTAGAACGGTTTTGCGGTAGTGATTTCAGTCGTCACGTCGCGCGTATCGCCCGCCTCACGCATGGCCTGCTGGAAACGCTCAAGGCTGGCGCGGGCGGCGGCATCCTGCTCAGGTGTGAGCGGATAAATCGCCGAGCGGTACTGCGTGCCGTGGTCGTTGCCCTGACGCATGCCCTGCGCCGGGTCGTGGTTTTCCCAGAAGACCTGCAGGAGCTGTTCGTAGCTAATGACCGCAGGGTCGTACACCACGCGGACCGCTTCCGCATGACCGGTTTCGCCGGAGCAGACTTCGCGGTAGGTTGGATTCGGCGTGTAACCGCCCGTGTAGCCGGCCGCGGTGCTGTAAACGCCGGGTAGCTGCCAGAAGAGGCGCTCAACGCCCCAGAAGCAGCCCATGGCAAACAGGGCGATTTCCATTCCATCAGGAACGTTGGTCATTGAATGGTTATTGACGGCGTGTAAGGTCGCCACGGGCATAGGGGTGTTGCGTCCCGGTAATGCATCAGCTTGTGAAACCAGATGCTTTTTGTCGAATAAACTCACGGTGGGGCCTCCCGGGGTGCGATGTTTCGGTTAAGGTTGTCACGAAGCGTTTAATTGAACACAATAAATGCGCTGAATGAGACTAGATTTAATCATAAGAAATATTTGGGTGTTACACCCGTTTTCAACCCACGATTTGGGTTTTTGGCTTCCGGGCCGTATTTTGCCGCACCGCGGCACTTCATTTGCTTCCAGGGTGGAAAAGGGATATTCAGGAGAAAACGTGACAAAAATCCGCCAGTTATGTTTAGTCAGTCTATTGCTGACAAGCGGGGTTGCCAGCGCGGCGAATGTCCGTTTGCAGGTTGAGGGGTTATCCGGGACGCTGGAAAAAAACGTGCGTGCGCAGCTGTCGACCATCCAGAGCGATGAGGTGACGCCGGACCGGCGTTTTCGCGCGCGCGTGGATGACGCGATCCGTGAAGGGCTAAAAGCGCTGGGGTATTACGAACCCACCATTGATTTCGATCTCCGCCCGCCGCCAAAGAAGGGGCGTCAGGTGCTTATTGCCCGCGTCTCGCCGGGCGAGCCGGTGCTGATTGGCGGCACGAACGTCATCCTGCGCGGCGGCGCGCGTACCGACCGTGACTATCTGGATCTGCTCAGCACGCGGCCAAAAATCGGCACCGTGCTCAACCATGGCGACTACGATCGCTTCAAAAAAGAGCTGACGAGCGTCTCCCTGCGCAAGGGCTACTTCGACAGCCAGTTTAATAAAAGCCAGCTGGGCATCGCGCTGGCGCGACGTCAGGCGTTCTGGGATATCGACTACGACAGCGGTGAGCGCTACCGCTTTGGCGATGTAACGTTTGAAGGTTCGCAAATTCGTGAAGAGTATCTGCAAAACCTCGTGCCGTTTAAAAAAGGCGATTACTACCAGTCGAGCGATCTGGCGGAGCTGAACCGTCGTCTTTCCGCTACCGGCTGGTTTAACTCCGTGGTTGTCGCACCGGAATTTGATAAGTCTCGCAAAACCAAGGTGTTGCCGCTGCATGGCGTTGTCTCGCCGCGCACCGAGAACACCATTGAGACCGGTGTTGGCTACTCGACGGACGTTGGGCCACGGGTGAAAACCTCGTGGAAAAAACCGTGGATGAACTCGTACGGTCACAGCCTGACCACCAGCCTGAGCCTCTCTGCGCCCGAGCAGCAGCTGGATTTCAGCTACAAAATGCCGCTGCTGAAAAATCCGCTTGAGCAGTATTACCTTGTGCAGGGCGGCTTTAAGCGCACCGATTTGAACGACACCGAGCAGGATTCGACGACGCTTGCGGTCTCCCGCTTCTGGGATCTCTCCAGCGGCTGGCAGCGCGCCATTAACCTGCGCTGGAGCCTCGATCACTTTACCCAGGCCAACGTCACCAACACCACCATGCTGCTTTATCCGGGGGTGATGATCAGCCGTACCCGCTCGCGTGGAGGCTTGATGCCAACCTGGGGCGACTCCCAGCGCTACTCCATCGATTATTCCAACACCGCCTGGGGCTCCGACGTGGACTTCTCCGTCTTTCAGGCGCAAAACGTCTGGATCCGCACGCTGTATGACAAACACCGCTTTGTGATGCGCGGCAATCTCGGCTGGATTGAGACGGGTGATTTCGAGCGCGTTCCGCCGGACCTGCGCTTCTTCGCCGGGGGCGACCGCAGCATCCGCGGGTATAAGTACAAATCGATTTCACCCGAAAACGAAAAGGGCCAGCTGACTGGGGCATCCAAACTGGCGACCGGCTCGCTGGAGTATCAGTACAACGTCAGCGGCAAGTGGTGGGGCGCCATGTTTGTTGACGGCGGTGAAGCGGTGAACGATATCCGCCGCAGCGATTTCAAAACCGGTGCAGGCGTGGGCGTACGCTGGCAGTCACCCGTCGGGCCCATCAAGCTCGACTTCGCCGTGCCGGTCGGCGACAAAGACGAACACGGATTACAGTTTTACATCGGTCTGGGGCCTGAATTATGAGTTTATGGAAGAAAATAAGCCTCGGGGTGCTGATTTTTATCGTGCTGCTGCTCGGTACGGTGGCGTTTCTGGTGGGAACGACGACCGGGCTGCATCTGCTGTTTAACGCCGCGAACCGCTGGGTGCCGGGGCTGGAGATTGGCCAGGTGACGGGCGGCTGGCGCGACCTGCGTCTGAAGAACATCCGCTACGAGCAGCCGGGCGTGGCGGTCAACGCCGGGGAATTCCACCTCGCGGTGAAGCTGGGCTGCCTGCGGGACAGCAAGCTCTGCGTAAACGATCTGTCGCTAAAAGACGTTAACGTCGCGATAGATTCGAAAAAAATGCCGCCGTCTGCGCCGGTCGAGGAAGAGGACAGCGGCCCGCTGAATCTCTCCACGCCGTACCCGATTGCTCTCTATCGGGTGGCGCTGGATAACGTCAATATCAAAATTGATGACACCACCGTTTCCGTGATGGATTTCACCTCCGGCCTGCGCTGGCAGGAGAAAAACCTCACCCTGACGCCAACCTCGCTGCAGGGGCTGCTGATCGCGCTGCCAAAAGTGGCGGACGTGGCGCAGGAAGAGATCGTCGAGCCAAAAATCCAGAACCCGCAGCCGGAAGAGAAGCCGCTGGGCGAAACGCTGAAAGACCTCTTCTCGAAGCCTGTCCTGCCTGAAATGACCGACGTTCATCTGCCGCTGAACCTCAACATTGAGGAGTTTAAAGGCGAACAGCTGCGCCTGACCGGCGATACGGATCTGACGGTCTTTAACATGCTGCTGAAAGTCAGCAGCATTGACGGCAACATGAAGCTCGACGCGCTGGACATCGACACCAACCAGGGCTCGGTTAACGCGTCAGGCAACGCCCTGCTGCGCGACAGCTGGCCGGTGGATATCACCCTCAATAGCGCCCTGAACATCGACCCGCTCAAAGGCGAAAAAGTGAAGGTCAAAGTGGGCGGGGCGCTGCGCGAGAAGCTGGATATCGGAGTCAATCTCTCCGGCCCGGTAGACATGGCCCTGCGTGCGCAAACCCAGCTGGCGGAAGCCGGACTGCCGCTCAATCTTGAGGTGGTCAGCAAGCAGCTGTACTGGCCGTTTACCGGCGAAAAACAGTACCAGGCCGACGATCTGAAGCTGAAGCTGAGCGGCAAAATGACCGACTACACGCTCTCGTTCCGCACCGCGGTGAAGGGGCAGGGCGTGCCGCCGGCCACCATCACGCTGGATGCAAAAGGTAACGAACAGCAGGTTAACCTCGACAAGCTGACCGTTGCGGCGCTGGAGGGCAAAACCGAGCTGACCGCGCTGCTCGACTGGCAGCAGGCAATCAGCTGGCGCGGCGAGCTGAAGCTGACGGGGATTAACACCGCCAAAGAGGTGCCGGACTGGCCGTCTAAGCTGGACGGGCTAATCAAAACCCGCGGCAGCCTCTACGGCGGCACGTGGCAGATGGACGTGCCGGAAATCAAGCTCACCGGGAACGTGAAACAGAACAAGGTGAACGTTGAAGGCTCGGTGAAAGGCAACAGCTATCTGCAGTGGGTAATTCCGGGGCTGCACGTGGCGCTGGGCCGCAACACGGCGGATATCAAAGGCGAGCTGGGGGTGAAAGATCTCAATCTTGACGCCACCATCGACGCGCCGAATCTGGATAACGCCCTGCCGGGTCTGGGCGGCACGGCGAAAGGGCTCGTGAAAGTGCGCGGCACCGTGGAGGCGCCGCAGCTGCTGGCGGATATCACCGCCAATAATCTGCGCTGGCAGGAGCTGAGCGTCGCCCGCGTCCGCGTGGAAGGGGATGTGAAATCCACCGATCAGATCGGCGGTAACCTGAACCTGCGCGTGGAGCGCATTTCCCAGCCGGACGTGAACATTAGCCTGGTCACTCTGGACGCCAAAGGGAACGAGAAGCAGCACGATCTCCAGCTGCGCGTGCAGGGCGAGCCCGTCTCCGGCCAGCTTCACCTGACCGGCAGCTTCGACCGCAAAGACACGCGCTGGAAAGGGACGCTGGACAACACCCGCTTCAACACCCCGGTGGGGCCGCTGGTGCTGTCGCGCTCCATTGCGCTGGACTACCGCAACGCCGAGCAGAAGATCAGCATTGGGCCGCACTGCTGGACCAACCCGAACGCGGAACTGTGCGTGCCGCAGACCATTGATGCGGGCGCGGAAGGGCGCGCGCAGATCAACCTCAACCGCTTCGATCTGGCGATGCTGAAACCGTTTATGCCGGATACCACGCAGGCCAGCGGCGTCTTCAGCGGGAAAGCCGATGTTGCCTGGGACACCACCAAAGAGGGGCTGCCGCAGGGCAGCGTCACGCTTTCCGGCCGCAACGTGAAGGTGACGCAGGAGGTGAACGACGCGCCGCTGCCGGTGGCCTTCGACACCCTGAACCTGAGTGCAGACCTGCATAACAACCGTGCGGAGCTGGGGTGGCTTATCCGCCTGACCAACAACGGCCAGATGGACGGGCAGATACAGATTACCGATCCGCAGGGGCGGCGCAATCTGGGCGGTAACGTCAATATCCGCAACTTCAACCTGGCGATGGTCAACCCGATTTTCGCCCGCGGGGAAAAAGCCGAGGGCATGGTGAATGCCAATCTGCGTCTGGCCGGCGACGCGCAAAGCCCGCAGCTGTTCGGCCAGCTGCGGCTTAGCGGCGTGGATATCGACGGTAACTTCATGCCGTTTGATATGCAGCCCAGCCAGATCGCGATGAACTTCAACGGCATGAGCTCAACGCTGAACGGCTCGGTATTAACTCAGCAGGGGCAAATCAACCTGAGCGGCGACGCGGACTGGAGCCAGCTCGACAACTGGCGCGCCCGTATTGCCGCGAAAGGCAGTAAGGTGCGCATCACCGTACCGCCAATGGTGCGCCTGGACGTCTCGCCAGACGTCGTCTTTGAGGCGACGCCAAGCCTCTTCACCCTGGATGGCCGCGTGGACGTGCCGTGGGCGCGCATCGTGGTTCACGAGGTGCCGGAAAGCGCGGTCGGCGTCTCCAGTGATGAAGTTATGCTCAATGAAAATCTGAAACCTGCCGAAGAGAAGAGCGCTGGCATACCGATTAATAGTAACCTTATCGTGCACGTGGGAAATAACGTGCGGTTGGATGCGTTTGGGCTGAAGGCGAGGCTCACGGGCGACCTGAAAGTGGCGCAGGATAAACAAGGGCTTGGCCTCAACGGGCAGATCAATATTCCTGAAGGGCGTTTCCATGCCTATGGTCAGGATCTGATTGTCCGTAAAGGCGAGCTGCTGTTCTCCGGCCCACCGGATCAGCCGCTGTTGAACATCGAAGCAATTCGTAACCCGGAAGCGACGGAAAACGACGTCATTGCTGGCGTACGCGTCACCGGCTCTGCCGATGAACCGAAGGCGGAGATCTTCTCTGACCCGGCGATGTCGCAGCAGGAAGCCCTCTCTTATCTGCTGCGCGGACAAGGGCTGGACAGCGGACAAAGCGACAGCGCGGCGATGACCTCAATGTTGGTCGGTCTGGGGGTTGCACAAAGTGGGCAGGTTGTGGGTAAAATCGGCGAGACGTTCGGCGTAAGCAATCTGGCGCTGGACACCCAGGGCGTGGGTGACTCCTCGCAGGTGGTGGTCAGCGGCTATGTACTGCCGGGTCTGCAGGTAAAATATGGTGTGGGGATCTTTGACTCACTGGCAACACTCACGTTACGCTATCGCCTGATGCCTAAGCTATATCTGGAAGCAGTGTCCGGCGTAGACCAGGCACTTGATCTGCTCTATCAGTTTGAGTTTTAGCAATGCGAATATTTGTCTACGGCAGTTTACGAACCAGGCAAGGCAACAGTCACTGGATGACCAATGCCCAGCTACTGGGGAATTACAATATCGAGAACTACCAGTTGTACAGCCTGGGCCACTATCCAGGCGCGGTTCCCGGCGAAGGAACAGTACAGGGTGAAGTTTATCGTATTGATAATGCGACACTTGCCGAACTTGATGCCTTGCGCACCAGGGGCGGTGAATACGCTCGCCAGTTGATCCAGACACCGTACGGAAGCGCGTGGATGTATGTCTACCAGCGTCCGGTCGACGGGTTAACGCGGATTGTAAGCGGTAACTGGTTAGACAGAGACCAGTACTGAAAAACGACAACGCCACCGTGAGGTGGCGTTGTTTTTTGTGTCTTAGCAGCAGTAAGAATTACTTCTTAGCAGCGCGTTCGAAGGAGGCGATGATTTCTGCTTTCGCCGCTTCTGCGTTGTCCCAGCCGTCAACCTTAACCCATTTGCCTTTTTCGAGATCTTTGTAGTGCTCGAAGAAGTGGGCGATCTGCGCTTTCAGCAGCTCTGGCAGGTCATTCACATCTTTAATGTGATCGTACTCTTTGCTCAGCTTGGTGTGCGGTACCGCAACCAGCTTCGCATCTTCACCCGCTTCGTCAGTCATCTTCAGCACGCCGACAGGACGGCAGCGAATGACGGAGCCTGGCTGCAGTGGGTATGGCGTTGGGACCAGCACGTCAACCGGGTCACCGTCCAGAGACAGGGTGTGGTTGATGTAGCCGTAGTTGCACGGATAGAACATGGCGGTAGACATGAAACGGTCAACGAACAGCGCACCGGTGTCTTTGTCGATTTCGTATTTGATTGGATCTGCGTTGGCCGGGATTTCGATAACAACGTAGATGTCTTCTGGCAGTTCTTTACCCGCTGGGACGTTGAGTAAGCTCATGTCGGTGTCCTTTAAAATGGATGGTAAACAAGTGGCAGGTATTATAGCCAACTCACGCTGAATGTCTCCGCCTCTTTTCGCTTTCTCTCCCCGCTAGCCCCACTTTTCAGACCGTTTCCATGACAGGAAAATCCATAAACTCAGCCGCATTTTTAATGGTGAAATGAAAGCGATTACAAACTTGTGATTAACGTTTTATTCACTTTTCTGAAGTGTGATGTAACGCAATTCGTTACATATTTCATTGGCTATAGTCATTTCGCAGAACATCTTTTAACCAACAATAAACACCCCTACGAGGACGCTCATATGTGGAAGCGCTTACTTCTTGTCACAGCAGTTTCGGCAGCCATGTCGTCTATGGCGATGGCCGCTCCCTTAACCGTAGGTTTTTCGCAAGTTGGCTCTGAATCCGGCTGGCGTGCGGCAGAAACCAACGTTGCGAAAAGCGAGGCCCAGAAACGCGGCATCACCCTGAAAATCGCCGATGGTCAGCAAAAGCAGGAAAACCAGATCAAAGCCGTGCGCTCGTTTATCGCCCAGGGCGTGGATGCCATCTTTATTGCGCCAGTGGTGGCGACCGGCTGGGAACCGGTTCTGAAGGAAGCGAAAGACGCTGAAATTCCGGTCTTCCTGCTCGACCGTTCCATCGACGTAAAAGACAAATCTCTCTATATGACCACCGTCACCGCTAACAACGTGCTTGAAGGGCAGTTAATTGGCGACTGGCTGATTAAGCAGGTCGACGGCAAGCCGTGCAACGTCGTTGAACTGCAGGGCACCGTCGGCGCGAGCGTGGCCATCGACCGTAAGAAAGGCTTTGCTGAGGCCATTGCCAAAGCGCCAAACATCAAGATTATCCGCTCTCAGTCTGGCGACTTTACCCGCAGTAAGGGTAAAGAGGTAATGGAGAGCTTTATCAAGGCTGAAAACAACGGCAAGAACATCTGCATGGTTTACGCCCACAACGATGACATGGCGATCGGGGCGATTCAGGCGATTAAAGAAGCGGGCCTGAAGCCGGGCAAAGATATCCTCACCGGCTCTATCGACGGCGTGCCGGACATCTACAAAGCGATGATCGACGGTGAAGCCAACGCCAGCGTGGAGCTGACGCCGAACATGGCGGGCCCGGCATTCGACGCGCTGGAGAAATTCAAGAAAGACGGCACGATGCCTGAGAAGGTGACGGTCACCAAATCCACCCTCTACCTGCCGGATACGGCGAAAGAAGAGTTAGAGAAGAAGAAAAATATGGGCTACTAAGCCCCAGTCTCCCTCACCCTAGCCCTCTCCCCGGAGGGGAGAGGGAAAAGGGCGGTTTGGGCAGAAAATGAAAGACTGGCACGAATAGTCCCCTCTCCCCTCCGGGGAGAGGGTCAGGGTGAGGGGGAAAACCATGACCACTGAACAACACCAGGAAATCCTCCGCACAGAGGGCTTAAGCAAATTCTTCCCCGGCGTAAAGGCGCTGGATAGCGTTGATTTCAGCCTGCGGCGCGGTGAGATCATGGCGCTGCTGGGCGAGAACGGCGCGGGAAAATCGACGCTGATTAAATCGCTGACCGGCGTGTATCACGCCGATCGCGGCACCATCTGGCTGGAAGGCAACGCCATTTCGCCAAAAAACACCGCCCATGCCCAGCAGCTGGGGATCGGAACGGTTTACCAGGAAGTGAACCTGCTGCCGAATATGTCGGTGGCGGATAACCTGTTTATTGGCCGCGAGCCACGCCGCTTTGGCCTGCTCCGCCGCAAAGAGATGGAGGCGCGCGCCACGAAGCTGATGGAATCGTACGGCTTCTCCCTCGACGTCCGCGAGCCGCTGAACCGCTTCTCCGTGGCGATGCAGCAGATCGTCGCCATCTGCCGGGCTATCGATCTTTCTGCGAAGGTGCTGATCCTCGACGAACCCACCGCCAGCCTCGATACCCAGGAAGTGGAGATGCTCTTCACCCTGATGCGCCAGCTGCGCGATCAGGGCGTGAGCCTGATCTTCGTTACGCACTTCCTCGATCAGGTGTATGAGGTGAGCGATCGCATTACGGTGCTGCGCAACGGCAGCTTTGTCGGCTGCCGCGAAACCCGCGAGCTGCCGCAGATCGAGCTGGTGAAAATGATGCTGGGCCGAGAGCTGGAAACCAACGCGCTCCAGCGCGCGGGCCGCACGCTGCTGAGCGAGAAACCGGTCGCCGCATTCAGCGATTACGGCAAAAAAGGCACTATCGCGCCGTTTAACCTGGAAGTGCGTCCCGGCGAAATAGTCGGGCTGGCGGGCCTGCTGGGCTCCGGCCGGACCGAAACCGCCGAGGTGATCTTCGGGATCAAGCCTGCCGACAGCGGCACCGCGCTGATCAAGGGCAAACCGCAAACGCTGCGATCGCCGCATCAGGCCTCCTGCCTTGGGGTCGGCTTCTGTCCGGAAGACCGGAAAACGGACGGCATCATTGCCGCCGCCTCGGTGCGCGAAAACATCATTCTGGCGCTTCAGGCGCAGCGTGGCTGGCTACGCCCGATCCCCCGTAAAGAGCAAAACGCCATCGCCGAGCGCTTTATCCGCCAGCTCGGCATCCGCACCCCGAGCGCGGAACAGCCAATTGAATTTCTCTCCGGCGGTAACCAGCAGAAGGTGCTGCTCTCCCGCTGGCTGCTGACCAAACCCCAGTTCCTGATCCTCGACGAGCCGACGCGCGGTATCGACGTGGGCGCGCACGCCGAAATTATCCGGCTTATCGAAACGCTCTGTGCGGACGGGCTGGCCCTGCTGGTTATCTCATCCGAGCTGGAGGAGCTGGTGGGCTATGCCGATCGCGTCATCATCATGCGCGATCGCAAACAGGTGGCAGAGATCCCGCTGGATAAACTGTCCGTTCCGGCAATCATGAATGCCATCGCGGCGTAAGGAGTGAATCGTGATGTCCCGTTCGCTTTCGCAAACCGGTGAGTCAAAGCGCCGCTTTAGCTGGCCAACCGGCACGCCGCAAATTGCGGCGCTGCTGGTGGTGCTGCTGGTAGACAGCCTTGTCGCACCGCATTTCTTCCAGATTATTGTTCAGGATGGCCGCCTGTTTGGCAGTCCGATCGATATTTTAAACCGCGCCGCGCCCGTGGCGCTGCTGGCGATTGGGATGACGCTGGTGATCGCCACCGGCGGGATTGATCTCTCCGTCGGCGCGGTGATGGCTATCGCCGGCGCCACGGCAGCCTCCATGACCGTGGCCGGTCACAGCCTGCCGGTGGTGCTGCTGGCGGCCTTAGGCACCGGCGTGCTGGCCGGACTATGGAACGGTATTCTGGTGGCGGTACTGAAAATTCAGCCCTTCGTCGCCACCCTCATTTTGATGGTGGCCGGGCGCGGGGTGGCGCAGCTGATTACCTCCGGACAGATTGTCACCTTCAACTCCCCGAGCCTGGCGTGGCTCGGTAGCGGCAACCTTCTGTTCTTCCCGACGCCGGTGATTATTGCTCTGGTCACGCTCGTTGTCTTTTGGCTCTTCACCCGCAAAACGGCACTCGGCATGTTTATTGAGGCGGTGGGGATCAACATCCGCGCCGCGCGCAACGCCGGGGTCAACACCCGATTGATGGTGATGCTGACCTACGTGCTGAGCGGCGTCTGCGCCGCCATTGCCGGTGTCATCGTCGCCGCCGATATTCGCGGGGCAGATGCCAACAACGCCGGACTCTGGCTGGAGCTGGATGCGATCCTCGCGGTGGTTATTGGCGGTGGGTCGCTGATGGGCGGGCGCTTTAACCTGCTGCTCTCGGTGATCGGCGCGCTGATTATTCAGGGCATGAACACCGGGATCCTGCTGTCGGGGTTCCAGCCGGAACTCAACCAGGTGGTAAAAGCGGTAGTTGTACTCTGCGTGCTGATCGTCCAGTCGCCGCGCTTTGTCAGCATCATTAAGGGGATCCGTGGCCATGATAAAACGTAATTTACCGTTAATGATCACGCTGGGCGTGTTTGTGCTGGGCTATCTCTACTGCCTGACCCAGTTCCCGGGGTTCGCCTCGACGCGCGTGATCTGCAACATCCTGACGGACAACGCCTTTTTAGGCATTATCGCGGTCGGTATGACCTTTGTGATCCTCTCTGGCGGGATCGATCTCTCCGTTGGCTCGGTGATCGCGTTCACGGGGGTATTCCTCGCGAAGGCGATCGGCTTCTGGGGCATCTCTCCGCTGGTGGCGTTTCCGCTGGTGCTGGCGATGGGCTGCGCGTTTGGTGCCTTCATGGGGCTGCTGATTGACGCGCTGAAAATCCCGGCGTTTATCATTACCCTGGCGGGAATGTTCTTCCTGCGCGGGGTGAGCTATCTGGTATCGGAAGAGTCGATTCCGATTAACCACCCGGTGTACGACACGCTCTCCAGCCTGGCGTGGAAAATCCCCGGCGGCGGTCGTTTAAGCGCGATGGGGCTGCTGATGCTGGGCGTGGTCGTGATTGGCATCTTCCTCGCCCACCGCACCCGGTTCGGCAATCAGGTTTACGCCATCGGCGGCAACGCTACGTCGGCAAACCTGATGGGGATCTCAACCCGCAGTACCACCATCCGCATCTATATGCTCTCGACCGGCCTGGCGACGCTGGCAGGTATTGTCTTCTCGGTGTATACCCAGGCGGGCTATGCCCTTGCAGGCGTCGGCGTGGAGCTGGATGCGATTGCCTCGGTGGTTATCGGCGGCACGCTGCTCAGCGGCGGGGTAGGGACGGTGCTCGGCACGCTGTTCGGCGTGGCGATCCAGGGGCTGATACAGACCTATATCAACTTCGACGGCACGCTCAGCTCCTGGTGGACCAAAATCGCCATCGGCATTCTGCTGTTTATTTTTATTGCCCTGCAGCGCGGCCTGACGGTGCTCTGGGAGAACCGGCAAAGCTCACCTGTTACCCGCGTGAACACATCGGTAACAGAGCCATAACATGCTGAAATTGCTTAAACTCTAAACATTTTCCGGTAGCGGCCGATACTCTTTTTTTATGCCCAGAAATATCTCGCTACCGGAAATAACATCATGCTTAAAACGCTATCGATTCGTACCGGCTTGCTCTCTTTACTGGCCGTTATGACCCTTCTGCTGCTGATCGTCAGCGGCATCGGCATTTATGCCCTCACACAGAGTTCTTCTTCACTGCAGCGCATTAATCACCTTCAGGGTGAGCAGATGGTGCAGCTGAATACCGGCTATACGCTGATCCTGCGCGCGCGCAATGAGGCGGGGCAGGCCGTCCGCATGATGGAAATCGGCATGCTGGACGATGCGGCCAAAGCGGTAAAAAACATCAATCAGGAAGTCGCCCTGGCCCAGAAAACGTTAAAAGGCGTGATTGACGGCGGCGTGGCTGACGAGCAGGGGCAGCAGCTTCTCGATAAAGTCGCGGCCAGCCTGGCGACGTATAACCAGCAGGGGATCGGCCCGATGCTAAAAACTCTGAATGACCAGAGCGCGGACAGCTATTACGATCTGCTGGAGAACACGCTGATCCCGGTGGCGAAGCAGTTCGATAACGATATGCAGGCGTTTCAGAAATGGAGCGAAGCGCGAGGCCAGGCGGAAGTGAGCGCCGTGCAGACGAGCAAAACCCGCGTGCTGATCCTGATTATCGTCGCCGCGCTGCTGACGGCGGGCATTATCGTGCTCGCCTGGCTGGTGCTGCGCCATATGCTGCTTAAGCCGCTGTCGGCCTCCATTGCGCAGCTGGAGAACGTGGCGGCGGGAGATTTAACCCACACGCTGAATGCCCCGGCGAGCCAGGAGTTTAACCGCCTCAACGCGGCGATAGAGGAGATGCGTCAGTCGCTGATGAGCTCGGTTCTGCGGGTACGTGACGCAAGCTCGCAAATTGACACCGGCAGCCGCGAGCTGACGGCGGGGAACCGGGATCTTGCCGAGCGCACCGAATCCACCGCCACGTCGCTGGAGCAGACCGCCGCCAGCATGGAGCAGATCACCGCCACGGTGAAGCTCAACGCCGACAACGCCGAGCAGGCGCACCAGCTGGCGAAGTCCGTTTCCGACACCGCCGATCACGGCAGCGAAATGGTCTGCTACGTGATTGAAAAAATGCGCGATATCTCCGGCAGCTCGGCGCGCATCGCCGACATCCTGAGCGTGATCGACGGTATTGCCTTCCAGACCAACATTCTGGCGCTTAACGCCTCCGTGGAAGCGGCGCGCGCGGGCGAGCAGGGGCGCGGGTTTGCCGTTGTCGCGGGTGAAGTCCGCAACCTTGCCAGCCGCAGCGCCGACGCGGCGAAAGAGATCCGTTCTCTTATCAGCGATTCGCAGACCCACGTTAACGAGGGCAGCGAGCTGGCCCAGCAGGCGGGTGAAACGATGGACGAGATTGCTACCGAAGTGCTGCGCATGACCAAATTAATGCGCGAAATTGCCACCGCGTCTCAGGAGCAGAGCCGCGGCATCGAGCAGGTGAATATTGCGGTGAACCAGATGGATGAAACCGCGCAGCAGAATGCGGCGCTGGTGCAGCAATCCTCCGCCGCGACCCGCTCCCTTGAGGAGCAGTCGCGTCAGCTGATGGAAGCCATGTCATCATTTAAAGTGACGGCTCAGACTGCGGCATAATATTCCCCAGCCCCGGGGCGTTCTGTGCCGGGGTTTTATTTCTCGCAGAATTTATCGCCGCAATATTATCGTGAATATCACCCATTAATATTTCCAGCGAGCTGGTTAACGCTAACGCTTTTTCAGTCGGCTCAAGATATAAACCTTTGCGGAAAAATAACGGCTCATCAAACAGTTGATTAAAGCGCTTCAACGCCAGGCTCACCGCAGGACGGGACATCTCCAGGCGCAAAGAGGCTTTTGCCATACTGCCGCAGCGGACGACTTCAATAAATACAGGAATAAGATTTAAATCAATGCCGGTATTAGCCCGGGAATAATTTTTCATTGCAATTCTGCTCCAGGAAATAATTGTCAAACTGTTATGGAAATAATGCAGGAGCAGGGGTGAATATTAAAGCGTGTTTTTTATAAACACTTATACGGTAAAATATATAAATGTGTTGGGGAGCCAGACTGGCTCCCCGGGAAAGAGGTATTACGCGTCCGGGTACTCACGGATAAAACGTTCAACGTCTTCAACCATATGGTTGTTGCCAACGAAGAACGAACGACGCTGGTGAAGGCTTTCCGGCACGATGTCCAGAATACGCTCTTTACCGTCGCTCGCCTTGCCGCCCGCCTGTTCGGCCAGGAACGCCATCGGGTTGCATTCGTACAGCAGGCGCAGCTTCCCGTCCGGGTGGCTTGCGGTGCTTGGGTAGAGGTAGATACCGCCTTTCAGCAGGTTACGGTGGAAATCCGCGACCAAAGAACCGATATAGCGGGACGTGTACGGGCGCTGGGTCGCTTTATCTTCTTCCTGACAGAATTTGATGTACTTCTTCACGCCGCTCGGGAATCGGATGTAGTTGCCTTCGTTGATGGAGTAGGTGTTGCCCTTCTCCGGGAAGCGCATACGTTCCTGGCTCAGGCAGAACACGCCCAGCGACGGATCGTAGGTAAAGGCGTGAACGCCGCAGCCGGTGGTGTAGACCAGCATGGTGGAGGAGCCATAGACGACGTAACCGGCCGCAACCTGGTTACTGCCCGGCTGCAGGAAATCTTCCTCGGTTACCGGCGTGCCAACAGGCGTAACGCGGCGGTAGATGGAGAAAATGGTACCGACAGAAACGTTAACGTCGATGTTGGAGGAGCCGTCGAGCGGATCCATCAGTACGACGTATTTCGCGTGTTCACACCCTTCGAAAACAACAATTTCATCTTCTTCTTCGGAGGCGATACCCGCAACGATGTCGCGCGCGCGCAGTGCAGCTTTCAGTTTTTCATTTGCGAACAGATCGAGTTTCTGTTGAACCTCGCCCTGAACGTTCTCGGCACCGCTGGCACCCAGGATATCGACCAGACCGGCCTTGTTGATATCACGGTGGATGATCTTAGCGCCCAGCTTTATTGCCGACAGCAAAGCAGTGAGTTCACCGGTAGCATGAGAGAACTCGTGCTGCTTTTCGACAATAAATTCACCTAACGTTTTCATAACACTTTCCCTGCATCTTTGTGAGTAGAGCGATTGTATGTTCACTAAAACGACTAAAGCCCAACAATCTTAACAAATATTCAAATAGTAGCGCAGAGGTGAATCGCGCCAGCAATATACGGATTTACCTGAAATGCGTTTCACAGCCGCTAACATGTGAGTAAAATGTGCGCCACATTGAAGAAGGATAGTGACGTATGCGCATTCATATATTGGGGATTTGTGGCACTTTCATGGGCGGACTGGCAATGCTGGCGCGCTCGCTGGGCCATGAAGTGACAGGTTCGGACGCCAATGTGTATCCGCCGATGAGCACGCTTCTGGAGAAACAGGGCATCTCGCTGATTCAGGGCTACGATGCCAGCCAGCTGGATCCGGAGCCGGATCTGGTCATCATTGGCAACGCCATGACCCGCGGCAACCCGTGCGTTGAAGCGGTGCTGGAACGCAATATTCCGTTCATGTCCGGCCCACAGTGGCTGCATGACTTCGTCCTGCGCGACCGCTGGGTGGTTGCCGTTGCCGGTACCCACGGCAAAACCACCACCGCCGGCATGGCGACCTGGATCCTCGAAGCCTGCGGCTACAAGCCGGGCTTCGTGATTGGCGGCGTGCCGGGTAACTTCGACGTCTCTGCGCGTCTCGGCGACAGCCCGTTCTTCGTGATTGAAGCGGATGAATATGACTGTGCATTCTTCGACAAGCGCTCCAAGTTCGTGCATTACTGCCCGCGCACGCTGATCCTCAACAACCTTGAGTTTGACCACGCGGACATCTTTGACGACCTGAAAGCGATTCAGAAACAGTTCCACCACCTGGTGCGCATTGTTCCGGGCCAGGGCCGCATTATCCTGCCGGAGAACGACATCAATCTGAAGCAGACCATGGCGATGGGCTGCTGGAGCGAGCAGGAGCTGGTGGGCGAGCAGGGTCACTGGCAGGCGAAAAAGCTCAACGCGGATGCCTCCGAGTGGGAAGTGCTGCTCGACGGTGAGAAAGTGGGCGAGGTGAAGTGGGGCCTGGTGGGCGAGCACAACATGCACAACGGCCTGATGGCGATCGCTGCGGCGCGCCACGTGGGCGTGCTGCCTGCGGATGCCGCTAATGCGCTGGGGACGTTTATCAACGCCCGCCGTCGTCTGGAGCTGCGCGGTGAAGCGAACGGCGTGACGGTGTATGACGATTTCGCGCACCACCCAACCGCCATTCTGGCGACGCTTGCGGCGTTACGCGGCAAGGTTGGCGGCACCGCGCGCATTCTGGCGGTGCTGGAACCGCGCTCGAACACCATGAAAATGGGCATCTGCAAAGACGACCTCGCGCCGTCCCTGGGACGCGCCGACGAAGTCTTCCTGCTGCAGCCGCAGCATATTCCGTGGCAGGTGGCTGAAGTGGCCGACGCCTGCATTCAGCCTGCGCACTGGAGCGCGGACGTGGATGTCTTAGCGGATATGGTGGTGAAAGCCGCACAGCCTGGCGACCACATTCTGGTGATGAGCAACGGCGGGTTCGGTGGGATCCATCAGAAGCTGCTGGACGGTCTGGCGAAGAAAGCCGAGGCCGCAGAGTAAAATAAAGCCCGGTGGCGCTAGCGCTTACCGGGCCTACATTACTCTTCTCCCTCTCCCCTATGGGGAGAGGGCTGGGGTGAGGGGGAAACAGGCGGTTCGATATTACTCTGCGTTCTCAGACAGCTCGCGCAGATACTGGAAAATCAGGCGCGCGGACTTCGGCGGCTTATTCCCTTCTTTCTCTTTCTTCGCGTTGCGGATCAAAGAACGCAGCTGCTGGCGGTCGGCATCCGGCCACAGGTTCAGCACTTCCGGTACCGCATCATCACCCTGTTCAATCAGACGATCGCGGATCTGCTCCAGCTTATGGAACAGCGCAACCTGCTGGTTGTGGCGGTTTTTCAGCTTGTCCAGCGCCTGACGGATCGGATCCACGTCGCGCTGACGCAGCATTTTACCGATAAGCTGAAGCTGGCGACGACGGCCTTCTTTTTTGATTTTCTGTGCCAGTTCAATGGCATCACGCAGATCCTGGTCGAGCGGGATCTTATCCAGCGCGTTTTTACCCAGTTCTACCATTTCCGCGCCAAGCTGTTTTAACTCTTCGGCGTCACGTTTAATTTCACTTTTACTGACCCAGATGATCTCATCATCTTCGTCTTCGATGTCATCACCGGGAACGTCGTCGAGCCAGTCTTCGGGCTGCTTAGTCATGTCAGGCTCCTTAAAAAAAAGAGGCTAATGTTACCAGTTAAGACGCGCACTGAAAAACGGTTCTCTGTTAGACTTCACTTCACTCTCTCTTACAGTATGGCATTTGCGATGAAAGTAACCTCACAAGTTGAAGCGCAGCGTAAGATTCTGGAAGAAGCCGTCTCCACCGCGCTGACGCTCGCTTCAGGTAAATCAGATGGCGCCGAAGTGGCGGTCAGCAAAACCACCGGCATTAGCGTGAGCACCCGCTATGGCGAAGTGGAGAATGTAGAATTTAACAGCGATGGCGCGCTTGGGATCACGGTGTATCACCAGAACCGCAAAGGCAGCGCGTCGTCTACCGATCTCAGCCCGGATGCCATCGCCCGCACGGTGCAGGCGGCGCTGGATATCGCCCGCTATACCTCGCCGGATCCTTACGCAGGCGTGGCGGATAAAGATCTGCTGGCGTTTGACGCGCCGGATCTCGATCTTTTCCACCCGGCGGAAGTGACGCCGGATGAAGCCATTGAACTGGCCGCGCGCGCCGAGCAGGCGTCTTTGCAGGCCGACAAGCGCATCACGAATACTGAAGGCGGCAGCTTCAACAGCCACTACGGCATCAAAGTCTTCGGCAACTCGCATGGCATGCTGCAGGGCTACTGCTCAACCCGTCACTCGCTCTCAAGCTGCGTCATCGCCGAAGAGAACGGCGACATGGAGCGAGACTACGCCTACACCATTGGCCGCGCGCTGGGGGATTTACAGTCCCCTGAGTGGGTGGGTAAAGAGTGTGCCGAACGCACGCTGTCTCGCCTGTCGCCGCGTAAGCTCTCCACCATGAAAGCCCCGGTCATTTTTGCCAATGAAGTGGCGACCGGCCTGTTTGGCCATCTGGTGGGCGCTATCGCGGGCGGCTCGGTTTATCGTAAATCGACCTTTCTGCTCGACTCGCTGGGCAAGCAGATCCTGCCGGACTGGCTGACTATCGAAGAACATCCGCACCTGCTGAAAGGGCTGGCCTCCACGCCGTTCGACAGCGAAGGCGTGCGTACGGAACGCCGCGATATCGTTAAAGACGGCATTCTGACCCAGTGGCTGCTGACCAACTACTCCGCGCGCAAGCTGGGGCTGAAAAGCACCGGACATGCGGGCGGGATCCACAACTGGCGCATTGCCGGTCAGGGCCTGAGCTTTGAGCAGATGCTGAAAGAGATGGGCACCGGCCTGGTCGTCACCGAGCTGATGGGCCAGGGCGTAAGCGGCATCACCGGCGACTACTCGCGCGGTGCGGCGGGCTTCTGGGTCGAAAACGGCGAAATTCAGTATCCGGTGAGCGAAATTACCATCGCCGGCAACCTGAAGGACATGTGGCGCAACATCGTTACGGTCGGTAACGATATTGAAACACGTAGCAATATACAGTGTGGTTCTGTATTACTGCCGGAAATGAAAATCGCCGGCCAGTAATACCCGAAAAGCGTTTTAATAATAAAAAAGGAAGTGAGCAATGCGTAAACACCTGTTAGCGATCGTCGCGGCTTCAACGCTGGTTCTTGGCTCTTCTGCGTTTGCTGCCGATCTCGAAGACAACATGGACATCCTCAGTCAAAACCTGAAGGTCGTGCAGAAAACGGACAATGCGGCGGAAATGAAAGGCGCACTGACCAAAATGCGTGAAGCGGCGCTGGACGCGCAAAAAGCGACGCCGCCAAAGCTGGAAAGCAAAGCGGCAGACAGCGCAGAGATGAAGGACTATCGCCACGGCTTTGACGTGCTGGTCGGCCAGATCGACGGCGCGCTGAAGCTGGCTAACGAAGGCAAAGTGAAGGAAGCCCAGGCGGCGGCTGACCAGTTTGTGGCGACGCGTAACACGTATCACAAGAAATATCGTTAATTGGGTGCCTGAGCTGTACGTCCTTTCCCCGTATGCGGAGGCGCACTAAGCGCCCCCGCATCCTTGCTCCCTACTGGCCGGAGCGACAATCCATCCGCGCTGTCACTTCAAGCGAGCCGTTTCGAAAACGGATCTCGCACAGTGTTTTCCTCGTCACCAGCGTTAAAATGATTATTGTCAAAGCAACAATCATCGAAACCCGGATAATTGGGGATTGGCGTTTCATGGATGCCTCCTTGCTTTAAAGCGGGCGAGGTAGCGAACTCCACGGTCGTGACGTGTCGTTTCGAGCCCCCGCCCTGATTTTCTATCAAGCGGGGCTTTCCACTTTCCGTCCCATGCCTGAGACGGTCAGTCTCAAGCACCCGCAGCCACTCTAGCGAATCCCCATAAGAAAACCTTATCCACGTCACATTTCTACGAGCCTGCTCGTAAACTTTTCCACTCTGCTTACCTGTTTAGTACCGCTTAATAGCGTGATATTCATCACGTAAATACATCGGTTTAACCATATTCACCACATTTATGTGGCACAGATCACTGCTGCGGCTCGCCTTTCCACTTCGAAGTGGAAAACAACTCGCTACAAACCATTCCCTTGCAACGTTAGTTTTATTCCAGAGCCATTAACGGGGTAAGACGAGTGATTAACGGAGCGGTAATGAACGACGTTGGGGAACAGGCGGTGCAAACAGAACAGCTCGCGACCACCATGCTGCAGCAGGTTTATGCCCTGCTGGCCCGGCACAACATCATCCCCAATGCGGTACAGGAGCAGATGCTCACCTCCCACGTGCGCGCAATGGCGCACCGGTCAGTAACCGGCGAGCCGCTGCCGGAGGTAGAAGCAGAGCTGTTCGACGAAATTTCACCAGATTCAATGCAGCTTGCCCGTGAAGTGGTGGCGCAGTTTGGCAACCTTCCTGATGAAGAGGCCTGGCTGCTCTCCGTTCACTTTGAAGTCGCGAAAGACAACCTTTAAGGAGCAACACATGGAACAGATTACAGTCGTGATTGGCGATCGCCTGGGCAAAGGTCAGAAAGTGGCTGCCGGCGTGGAAAAAGCAGGCGGACGCGCGGTTGTCGTGCCGGGCATGGCGGCGGATATGAAGCTCGGCGACGTGATGAAAGCGGAAAACGCCACCTTCGGTATCTCCTTCTGCGGCAGCGGCGGCGCGGGCGCTATCACCGCGCAAACCAAATATGGCTACAAGGCCAAATACGGCATGCGTTCGGTTGAAGAGGGCGTGACCGCCATCAACGAAGGCTGCAACGTGCTGGGCTTCGGCTTTATGGATAAAGAAGAGCTGGGCGAGCGTCTTGTGCAGGCGTGGCAGAAAAAATACGGCGCATAAGCATGAAAGAACAGTTCACAACCACGGTGAGAGTGAAGGGGAAGGGCGATGCCAAAGCGCGCGCCTTTGCCGACGCGCTCAACCACGTTCAGGCCGCGGTGATGAAAGCCTCACCGCATATCTTACTGCGTATTGAGCCACAGGATGTGCAGGTTGTTCAGGCGCAAGAAGCGGTGCGTAAAGAAGCGTTTCTGTTCTTCTTTTTGCGCCGGGAAAGACGCACCTACAGCGTGGAGCTGGATGTGACCGTCAACGTGACAGCCATCAATCTCGACCAGGTGGATTTCGTCACGCAACGCTGATTATTCATAAAAAGGGCAGACTGATGTTCTTAATTATATTAATAAAATCGCTCATCATTGGCGGCCTGGTTGGCGTCGGTGTCGGAGCCGGGGCTGCACGCATGTTTCATGCGCCTACCACTCAGGGTATGGGCGCGTTTCGTACGTTGGGGGAACTGAACTCCTGTGAAGGGGATCCGGCGTCCCACTTCTCCTTTGGGTTAGGTTTCTTCTTTAACGCCTGGGCCTCTTCCGTGGCTGCGGGTGCCTTCACACAGGACGTAGACCACCGCATCATCCCGAACTGGGGTGCTGCTGCACTGATGATCAAAAACCGTAACGTCGGCGAAACGCTGCACGACCCGCGCAAAATGGCGATTGCCTGCGGCGTGATAGGCATGCTCGTCGTCACCTTCCTGAACCTGACCGCCTCCTCCGTGCCGGCAGCGCTTCAGGTCACCGCCGTGAAGGTGCTGGTGCCTGCGGCTAACCTGCTGGTTAACACCGTAATGCCGGTGATCTTCTGGCTGGCGGCCATCGACGCGGGTAAAAAATCGGGCTTCTGGGCCACCATCTTTGGCGGCGCGGCGCAGCTGATCATGGGCAACGCCGTACCGGGCCTGGTGCTGGGGATCCTGATCGGTAAAGGCGTGGAAGAGAGCGGCTGGAACCACGTCACCAAAGTGATGATGGCGGCCATCGTCCTGCTCTTCGTGCTGAGCGGCTTCTTCCGCGGCTTCGACATGAAGATGATCGAATCCTTCCATCTGACCGTGCCGAACTGGCTCGACATGATCCACAACTCGCTCAGCGGTAAATAACAGGAGCCTCTACATGGAACAGAATAAAGGTTTTTGGTATGCCGACTGGTCGTTCCCGATCTTCGTTGGCCTGCTCTCCTCCGGAGTCTTCGCCGGGACGCACATGTACTACCTCTACGGCATCGGCGCGTTTAACGAAGTGGCCTTCGTGGCGATGCTGAAAGCGGGGATCGATACCGGCGTCTACGGCGCGGTGGCGGCGTTCGGCGCAAGCTTCCTGTTCGCCCGCATTATCGAAGGGTCGCTGGTGGGTATTCTCGACATCGGCGGGGCGATCCAGACCGGCGTGGGCCTCGGCGTACCGGCGCTGCTGCTGGGCGCGGGGATCATGTTCCCGGTGACTAACTTCATCGCCTCGCTGATTACCGGCCTGGTGATTGGCCTGGCGATCGGCTACGTCATCATCCTGGCGCGTAAGTTCACCATCAACCAGAGCAACTCCACCTACGGCGCAGACGTGATGATGGGCGCGGGCAACGCCTCCGGCCGCTTCCTCGGGCCGTTGATTATCCTCAGCGCCATGACCGCCTCCATTCCAATCGGCGTTGGCTCTCTGGTCGGTGCGCTGCTGTTCTACATCTGGCAGAAGCCGATTACCGGTGGCGCCATCCTCGGCGCAATGATTTTGGGCTGGCTGTTCCCGGTCGCCCTTTAATACCCGCGGGCGCTCCGGCGCCCGCCTTATCAGGAGATCCTCATGTTTGATTTACTCCTGCGCCGTGCGCGCCTCGCCGACGATACCCTGACCGATATCGCCATTCAGGACGGGAAGATCGCCGCGACGGGCGAAATTGACGCTCCCGCCCGCAAGACGGTTGAGCTTCACGGTGACGTGTACGTCAGCGCAGGCTGGATTGATTCCCACGTTCACTGCTACCCGAACTCCCCGATTTACCACGACGAGCCGGACAGCGTGGGCATTGCCACCGGCGTCACCACCGTGGTGGACGCGGGCAGTACCGGGGCCGACGACGTGGACGATTTTTACGACATCACCCGCAAAGCCTCCACCGAAGTCTTTACCCTGCTGAACATCTCCCGCGTGGGGCTGATTGCCCAGAACGAGCTAGCCAATATGGCGAATATTGACGCCGACGCGGTGAAGCAGGCGGTGACGCGCCACCCGGATTTTATCGTCGGCCTGAAGGCGCGCATGAGCAGCAGCGTGGTCGGTGAAAACGGCATCACGCCGCTGGAGCGCGCCAAGGCCATTCAGAAAGAGAACGGCGACCTGCCGCTGATGGTGCATATTGGCAACAACCCGCCAAACCTCGACGAAATTGCTGAACTGCTGAGTTCCGGCGACATCATTACCCACTGCTACAACGGCAAGCCCAACCGCATTCTGACGCCTTCCGGCGAGCTGCGCGCCTCCATCACCTCCGCCCTGAAGCGCGGCGTGCGTCTGGACGTCGGCCACGGCACGGCGAGCTTCAGCTTTGAGGTGGCGAAACGCGCCATCGCGATGGGCATTCTGCCGCACACCATCAGCTCGGATATCTACTGCCGCAACCGCATTAACGGCCCGGTTGGCTCGCTTTCGAGCGTGATGTCGAAGTTTCTCGCCATCGGCATGTCATTGCCGCAGGTGATTGACTGCGTGACCGCCAACGCCGCCGACGGTCTGCGCCTGGCGCGGAAGGGCCGCATCCAGCCGGGTCTCGACGCGGATTTAACGCTGTTCACGATTAAACGCCAGCCAACGGTGCTGACGGATGCCGAAAACGACAGCCTGCAGGCTGAACACATTCTGGTGCCGCTTGCCGCGATCCGCGCGGGCAAGGGCTACATGACCGAACAAGGGAGCACGGAACATGCCTTCGATTTATGAGAAGTACAACTTAAAGCAGGTGATTAACACCTCAGGCCGCATGACGGCGCTGGGCGTCTCCACGCCGCGCCCGGAAGTGGTGCAGGCGGCGATGGACGGCATGAATCACTATTTCGAAATGAAGGATCTGGTCAACAAAACCGGGGAATACATTGCGAAGCTGCTGGATGTGGAAGGCGCGACGGTGGTCTCCTGCGCGTCGGCGGGCATTGCCCAGTCCGTGGCGGCGGTGCTGGTGAAAGACAGCGACTGGCTGCTGGAAAACCTGCACGTCACCCCAATCGAGAACAACGAAATCGTGCTGCCGAAAGGCCACAACGTTAACTTTGGCGCGCCGGTCGGCACCATGGTGGCGCTGGGCGGCGGAAAGCTGGTGGAGGCGGGATACGCCAACGAATGTTCCGCCGATCAGCTGGCGGCGGCAATCACCCCGCGCACGGCGGCGATCCTCTACATCAAATCGCACCACTGCGTGCAGAAAAGTATGCTCAGCGTCGAGCAGGCGGCGGTGGTGGCGCGTAAACACTCCCTGCCGCTGATCGTCGATGCCGCGGCGGAAGAAGATCTGCACGTGTACTACCGTTCCGGCGCGGATCTGGTGATCTACAGCGGCGCGAAGGCAATTGAAGGGCCAACCAGCGGGCTGGTGATCGGCAAAACCCAGTACGTTGAGTGGGTGAAGCGCCAGACGGCGGGCATTGGCCGCGCGATGAAGGTCGGCAAAGAGGGGATCCTCGGCCTGACCTGCGCCATCGAACACTACCTGACGGCCACCAAAGAGAGCGGCGCCGAGATGGTGGCGAAGATGACGCCGTTTATCGACGCGCTCAACACCCTGAACGGCGTCACCGCGCGCGTGGTCTGGGACAGCGCGGGTCGTGATATCGCCCGCACCGAGATTAAGTTCGACGAAGCCACGACCGGCGTCGGCACTGGTGACCTGGTGGCGAAGCTGAAGCAGGGCGAATACGCCATCTATTTCCGTGGCTACAAGGCCAACGAAGGGATTATCGAAGCGGACGTGCGCAGCGTGAGCGCTGACCAGCTGAATATCGTGTACCGCCGCATTAGCGAAGTATTAGGACAGGAGAAAAATGCATGAAACTGACCCCCAATTTTTACCGTGACCGCGTCTGCCTGAACGTGCTGGCAGGCTCGAAAGCCAACGCCAGCGCCATTTACGAGGCGGCGGAAGGTCACGTGCTGGTGGGCGTGCTCTCCAAAAACTACCCGGACGTGGCGAGCGCTGTTGCCGATATGCGCGAATACGCCGCGCTGATTGATAACGCGCTCTCCGTAGGGCTGGGCGCGGGTGACCCGAACCAGTCGGCAATGGTGAGCGAGATCTCCCGCCAGGTGCAGCCGCAGCACGTCAACCAGGTCTTCACCGGCGTGGCCACCAGCCGCGCGCTGCTGGGGCAGAATGAATCGGTGGTTAACGGTCTGGTCTCCCCGACCGGCACCGTGGGCATGGTCAAAATCTCCACCGGACCGCTGAGCAGCAGTGCGCCGGACGGCATCGTGCCGGTTGAAACCGCGATTGCCCTGCTGAAAGATTTCGGCGGCAGCTCCATCAAGTACTTCCCGATGGGCGGCCTGAAGTGCCGCGACGAGTACCAGGCGGTGGCGGAAGCCTGCGCCCGTCACGACTTCTGGCTGGAGCCGACGGGGGGTATCGATCTGGAAAACTATGAGGAGATCCTGCAGATCGCCCTCGACGCGGGCGTAAGCAAGATCATCCCGCACATCTACAGTTCAATTATCGACAAAGCCAGCGGCGATACTCGCCCGGAAGACGTGCGTACGCTGCTGGAAATGACGAAAAAACTGGTGAAGTAACAAAAAAAAACAACACCCCTCACCCCGGCCCTCTCCCCTTTGGGGAGAGGGTTAGGGTGAGGGGGATGAAACACCGCACACACCTGAAGGAGCCACCATGCACACCCGTAACCTGCTTGTCGCTTCACTCTCTTTGCTTGCCACCGCCGCTGTCGCCCAGACGCAATACGCCTGGGTGGGTACCTACAACCCCAACGGGGAAGGGGTGTACCGCTTTACGGTTGACCCGCAAACCGGCGCGCTCGATAACAAGATGCTGGTGAGCACGCTGCCGAACGCCGCGCAGCTGGCCGTCTCGCAAGACGGCAAAACGCTGTATCTGGCAAGCGAAGTGGAGCAGGGCGTGGTGAAGGCGCTGCGCATCGGCGATGACGGCGCGCTGAGCGAGCTGAATCAGGTGGCCTCCGGCGGCGCGGGGCCGGTGTATCTTTCGCTGACGCCAAACGGCAAGCATCTGCTGGTGGCGAACTACGTCAGCGGATCGATTGCCGTTTTGCCCGTCAACGCGGACGGCAGCCTGGGTGACGCTACGGACAAACATCAGGACCAGGGAGAACCGGGCGCGGCGAAGCCGGAAGCGGCTGTTGAGGGTAGCTTTGCCATTAGCGATCACAACGGCCCCCATGCGCACATGATCGCCGCCGATCCGAGCGGGAAATACGTTTTTTCTACCGATCTGGGGCTGGATCGCATCTATCAGTACCGCTTTGACGATCGAACAGGAAAGCTTACGCCGAACGATCCGCCGTTTATCAGCGCCTCCTCAAAAGGCGCCGGCCCGCGCCACTTTGTCTTTACGCCGAAGGGGGATGCCCTGTGGCTGATAAACGAAGAGGCGTCTACGCTCACCCATTATGCGCTGGACAGCAGCGGCAGGCTGAAAGAGGGCAAAACGGTCTCTGCCCTGCCGGACGGCTATAAAGGCACCAGCTTTGCAGCCGGGCTCGCATTAAGCGCCGACGGTAAGCAGCTGTATGTGGCGAACCGTTTGCATAACAGCATCGGGCACTTTACCGTAACAGCGGAGGGCACGCTGACGCATCAGGAGGATGTCTGGACCCGCGGTGACTACCCGCGCACCCTGACGCTCGATAAACAGGGACGCTGGCTGTACGTCATGAACCAGCGCAGCGACAACATTACCCGTTTCCGCGTGGCGCAGGACGGCAAGCTGAGCTTCGAGCCTGACTATACCCCGGTCGGCAGCCCATCCCTGATGGTCATTTCACCCTGAGCAGTAAGAGGACAACGACGTGCGATTTCCGAACCAACGTTTAGCGCAACTTTTCGATCTGTTGCAAAACGAGACGCTGCCGCAGGACGAGCTGGCGCAGCGGCTGTCGGTCTCCACGCGAACCGTCCGCGCAGATATCACCGCCCTGAACGCGCTGCTGGCGAGCCACGGCGCGCAGTTTATTCTGAGCCGGGGCAACGGCTACCAGCTTAAAATTGACGATGCCGAGCGCTATCAGCAGCTGCAGGCATCGCATCCGCGCGCGCTGCGTATTCCCCGAACGGGACCGGAGCGCGTGCACTATCTGGTGGTGCGTTTCCTGACGTCGGCGTTTTCACTTAAGCTTGAAGATCTGGCCGACGAGTGGTTTGTCAGCCGCGCCACCTTGCAGAGCGACATGGTGGAAGTGCGCGAGTGGTTTCAGCGCTATAACCTGACGCTGGAAACCCGCCCGCGCCACGGCATGAAGCTGTTTGGCAGCGAGATGTCGGTCCGCGCCTGCCTGACCGATCTCCTGTGGGAGCTGGCGCAGCAGGACAGCCTCAACCCGCTGGTGACGGAGGTCGCGCTCAACGCCGGGGTACCGGAGCAGATGGTGGTCGTGCTGCACGACGCGCTCACCCGGCACCACATTCGCCTGACCGACGAAGGCGAGCTGTTCCTGCGCCTGTACTGCGCGGTGTCGGTGCGTCGTATCAGCGAAGGTTTTCCGCTGCCGGAATTCCACGCCGAAGACGTGGAAGAGAACGTGCGGGAAGCGGCGAAGGATATTGCGGTGGCCATTCAGGAGCTGGCGGGCAAAGTGCTGTCGCCGTCCGAAGAGAGCTGGCTGTGCGTGCACATTGCGGCGCGGCAGATCCAGGAGATCGCCCCCAGCGCGATTAACGCCGACGACGACGAAGCGCTGGTCAACTACATCCTGCGCTACATCAACACCCACTATAACTACAACCTGCTCAGCGACGCGCAGCTGCACGCGGATCTGCTCACGCACATTAAAACCATGATCACCCGCGTGCGGTATCAAATCATGATCCCCAATCCGCTGCTGGATAACATCAAGCAGCACTACCCGATGGCGTGGGATATGACCCTCGCGGCGGTGTCGAGCTGGGGCAAATACACGCCGTACGTGATCAGCGAAAACGAGATTGGCTTTCTGGTGCTGCATATCGGCGTCGGGCTGGAGCGCCACTACAACATCGGCTACCAGCGCCAGCCGCGCGTGCTGCTGGTATGCGATGCCGGTAACGCGATGGTCCGCATGATTGAGGCGGTGCTCCAGCGCAAATACCCGCAGATCGAGGTGACGCGCACGCTCACCCTGCGCGAGTACGAGCTGGCGGATGCCATCGGCGAAGACTTTGTTATCTCCACCGCTCGCGTGAGTGAAAAATCCAAACCGGTGGTGACGATCGCCCCGTTCCCAACCGACTATCAGTTAGAGCAGATCGGCAAGCTGGTGCTGGTGGACCGCACCCGCCCGTGGATGCTGGAGAAATACTTCGATGCGGCCCATTTCCGCATTCTCGACAAGCCTGTTGGCCAGCAAACGCTGTTCCGCGAGCTGTGTGACCAGCTTGAACGCGAAGGCTTTGTTGGCGCGGAGTTTCTGGATTCCGTCGTAGAGCGTGAAGCTATCGTCAGCACCATGCTCGGCGACGGCATCGCGCTGCCGCACTCCCTCGGCCTGCTGGCGCAGAAAACGGTGGTCTACACGGTGCTGGCTCCGCAGGGTATTCAGTGGGGGGATGAAACGGCGCACGTCATCTTCCTGCTCGCCATCAGCAAAAGCGAGTACGAAGAGGCGATGGCGATTTACGACATCTTCGTCACCTTCCTGCGAGAACGCGCGATGGCACGCCTGTGCCAGTGCGGAGATTTTGCTGGGTTTAAGGCGGTGGCGATGGAGAGTTTGAGCCGGTTTTGAGAGGCGTTATCCAGAATTCGATGTAATGCGAATGTAATGCTAAACTGCATTACACATTCGATTTTACTGGAGGCATAATGGCCACGCTGAACGTCCGTCTGGATGACAAACTCAAAAACGAGGCTTATGCCGTGCTTGAAAAACTCAATATTACCCCAACGGAAGCCGTGCGGTTACTGTTTCAGTACGTCGCGGAAACGGGGCGTATGCCGGTGAAAACTGTCACCATCAGTGACAGTGAAGATCAACTGATACAGACAGTCCGGGAGCGGCTGGCGAATCCGCAAAAGGGAATTAAGGTTAGTCTGGATGATTTATGAACTGGAATTCGACCCGAGGGCTTTAAAGGAGTGGCATAAGCTGGGCGATACGGTGAAATGCCAGTTTAAAAAGAAACTTGCTGACGTCTTAGTGAACCCCAGAATCGAATCGGCCCGCCTGCATGGCCTGCCGGATTGCTACAAAATAAAACTCAGATCGCAGGGTTATCGTTTGGTTTATCAGGTTCAGGATAACGTAGTAACGGTATTTGTTATCGCTATCGGAAAAAGAGAGAAAGCAGCCGTTTATCATGATGCAAACAAACGGCTCTAACGATCATCTCAGATGATGCACAATCTGGTTACTGCTGCCGCGCCAGATCAGCATAGGGTCTTTTAAAGCCTGCACGAACTTACCGTCGACCAGGACGTTAATCAAATCCACGACTTCCTTCTGAGCTGCATTCAGTTCTTCCAGCTTATATCCCGTCCAGACCCAGATATCTTTTCCCACACACTCGCGGCGAATGCGCTTCACCAGCTTCAGGATCTCCGGCACGTTTTGCGGGTGCAGCGGGTCGCCGCCGGAGAGGGAAATTCCCTGGCGTTTGATGCGCGTGTCGTTCAGGTCGTTGATGATTCGGTCTTCCATCTCGGCGGTAAACGGCATGCCGGAATTTACGCGCCAGGTGCTTTTGTTGTAGCAGCCGGGGCATTCATGTACGCAGCCTGAAACGAACAGGGTGCAGCGGGTGCCGGGGCCGTTGACGATGTCGACGGGGTAGTATTGATGGTATCGCATAGAAAATGTCCAGAGAATGTGTGCGCGCTGATGCCCTCACCCCGGCCCTCTCCCACAGGGAGAGGGGTAGGGTGAGAACCCTGCGCAGAACTTACCCTATCTGCCCATTCCCCAAATGCTTCACGCGGCGCTTCACCTCTTCCTGTTTGCCGGCGTTAAACGGACGCGCGTCCGGGCTGCCGAGATAGCCGCACACGCGACGGGTCACGGAGACGCGGGCCGCGTCGTGGTTGCCGCATTTCGGGCAGGTGAAGCCTTTGCTCGTACATTCGAACTCACCGGTAAAGCCGCACTCGTAGCACTCGTCGATTGGCGTGTTGGTTCCGTAATACGGCACGTGCTGATAGCTATAATCCCACACGTCTTCCAGCGCCTTCAGGTTGTGCTGGATGTTCGGGTACTCGCCGTAGCAGATGAAGCCGCCGCTGGCGATAGGCGGATAGGCTGCTTCGAAGTCGATCTTGTCGTACGGGTTCACCTTTTTCTCCACGTCGAGGTGGAAGCTGTTGGTGTAGTAACCTTTGTCGGTCACGCCTTTCACGATGCCGAACTCGGCGGTGTCCAGACGGCAGAAGCGGTCGCACAGGTTCTCGCTCGGCGTACTGTAGAGGCTAAACCCGTAGCCGGTTTCCTCTTTCCACTGGTCAACCGCGTCGCGCAGGCGCTGGACAATCGCAATGCCTTTTTCGCGCAGGGCCTCGCTGTCGTACATATGCGCGTCGCCAAACAGGGCGTTGATGGTTTCGTGGATGCCGATATAGCCCAGCGAAATCGACGCGCGGCCGTTTTTAAAGATCTCAGACACGTCATCGTCCGCCTTCAGGCGCACGCCGCAGGCCCCTTCCATGTAAAGGATCGGCGCCACGCGGGCTTTCACCCCTTCAAGGCGTGCGATACGGGTCATCAGCGCCTTGCGCGCCAGCTGCAGGCGTTCATCCAGCAGTGTCCAGAATTCAGCTTCATTGCCTTTGGCCTCCAGCGCGATGCGCGGCAGGTTCAGGCTGATGACACCCAGGTTGTTACGCCCGTCGTGGATCTGCTCGCCGTTTTCATCTTCGTACACGCCGAGGAAGCTGCGGCAGCCCATTGGCGTTTTAAACGAGCCGGTCACTTTGACGACCTGATCGTAGTTCAGGATGTCCGGGTACATGCGCTTGCTTGCGCACTCCAGCGCCAGCTGTTTGATATCGTAGTTTGGATCGCCAAACTTGTGGTTCAGACCGTCGCGGATGGCGAACACCAGTTTCGGGAACACCGCGGTTTTGCGGTTCTTGCCGAGGCCGGAAATACGGTTGCGCAGAATGGACTGCTGGATCAGGCGTGATTCCCAGCTGGTGCCCAGGCCAAAACCGAAGGTCACAAACGGCGTCTGCCCGTTGGCGGTGTGCAGCGTGTTCACTTCATATTCCAGCGACTGGAACGCGTCGTAGCACTCTTTCTCGGTGCGGGAGTGCGCGTAGCCGTCAGCGTCCGGGATCTGCCACTCTTCCGCCGTTTTACGATGCTTGTTGAAGCTCGCCGTCACGAACGGGGCCAGCACTTCGTCAATGCGGTTAATGGTGGTCCCGCCGTAAATGTGGCTCGCCACCTGAGCGATGATTTGCGCCGTTACCGCTGTCGCCGTGGATATCGACTTAGGCGGTTCAATCTCGGCGTTACCCATTTTAAAGCCCTGGGTCAGCATGCCTTTCAGGTCGATCAGCATGCAGTTGAACATCGGGAAGAACGGCGAATAGTCGAGATCGTGATAGTGGATCTCGCCGCGCTCGTGCGCCGAGACCACGTCGCGCGGCAGCAGATGCTGGCGGGCATAGTGTTTGGCGACGATACCGGCCAGCAGGTCGCGCTGGGTCGGGATCACTTTGCTGTCTTTGTTGGCGTTTTCATTGAGCAGGGCAGAGTTGGTTTGCTCCACCAGGCCACGGATCTCCTGGTTCAGGCGTCCGCGCTTCTCGCGCTGCACGTCGCGATCGTGGCGATACTCAATGTAGGCGCGGGCTAACTGTTTGTAGGGGCCCGCCATCAGCTGGTTTTCAACCGCGGTCTGGATCTCGTTGATATCGACCTGGCTGCGTTCAGTCATCTGGCTGCTAACGACTTCTGCGACGGTGGCGCAGTAATCTGCGTCATCGACTCCCGCTGCTTTAGCTGCACGCAGAATGGCTTCCTGGATGCGCTCTGATTTAAACGGCACTTTACAGCCATCACGTTTCATCACATGCGGTGTCATGATCACTCCATTTTTAAAAACAGGTTATCCACAGAGGTGGAGAAGTATTCACCGGACGTATTCCCCGCCAGGCCAAAGACTTCCCGCGTTCCCAGCTCGTGTTATCCACAATTCCGGCCAGCGTAAGCGCCGTCTTGTTGTTGGAATAGTAGACGATTAATACAAGATGTTGGGTCGGCGTGCATTTTAAGTTCTACATATAGTGATTTGCATCAAACAAGTTTGCGATTTATTTGACGCAGAACAAAGTAAAAAGACGAGAGTACAAACGGCGGGCGCTTCAGCCTTTGTAAAGACGCGGAGGAAAAATCTGATTAATTATTCAACAAAAACAAGCGCTCAGCACGGTACGAGCTGAGCGCCGTTCGATTAACCCACCGCGCAGGCCCAGCTCAATCCTGCCTGTAAAAAGGCTGCGGTAGCGATACTGCCCAATATCACCGGAATGAGAAGGGAGCGGTCGGGGGCCGCATCCTGTTTTTGCGGTTCTTCAGCACTCAGGGCGGACATCGCCTCTTCCCGGGTGCGCGCCGCCAGAAGCCGCTCGCGCACTCGATCTTCCGTCAATAAACTGGTCAGCGTCGTCAGCAGCTGCATATGGGTACTGCCTGCTTCTGCGGGCGGAATGGCGAGCAGAAAAACCATTCTCACCTCTTCATCACCGTCCAGACCCGGCCAGCGTATCGGGTCGTCAAAAAGCGCCAGACAAAACGCCGCCTGCTGCACCGCCTCGCTTTTACCGTGCGGAACGGCGAGCGCTTCACCCAGCGCGGTAGGACCTTCGCTTTCGCGTTTTAAAACGCTCTGGATAAAGGTTTCTTCGTCGCTGATGATATTTCGCCCGGCGAGCGGTTCGGCGAGCCAGCGGATCAGCGCTTCAGGCGTACGGTGCGGCGGGTTGATAAAAACCAGATCGGGGTGCGTCAATGCAAGCAAGTTCATATTAAGCCTCCATCAAAAAATCGCAGGTTGCGGAAGGGGGGATTGCCGTTACCGGCTGCACGGGCTCTTCCAGATAATTGATCTGACGAAGCCCTGCCAGCGCTGCCGGGACGGGAGCCGGCTGCGTCCCGGCGTTAAACACCCGGACGACCGTGCCATTCGACCGTTGCGCATGGGGCAGGGCAGACAGGACTAGCGGCTCTGGCAGGGTCAATAATGAGAATTGTGCCGGAAGCTGGCTGTCGGGCAGGCGCAACGCAAAGCGCTCAAGACGGTGATCGAGCGTGTGTAATGACTGCCGCTGGTAGGAAAAGGGCTGCCCGGTCGCCTGATTTTCCAGCTGGCGAAGCGTGAGGTGGTCGGCGCTGTCGGCCAGTGCGACGGTAAATGAAAAGTGCAGCGGTTTCAGCAACTGGGCGTCGGGGGTCTCAACCACCGTATTATTAATGCCCGACGCCCGGCCCGGCCGCCAGTCGAGATCGTTGCGCCCGAGCACGCCCGTCGCTTTAAACATCGTCAGGGCAATCGCCGCCGGTTCGCTGCCAATGACCTGAAACTCCTTCATGCCGCGGCTATTTATCACCAGCGCTTTGCCCGCTCCCGCGACAGCAATAATGCCTTCGGTGGTTTCGATATCCACGGGCATCTCGCGATAGCGCTCCTGCCAGTTTTCACTCTCACATCCCGTTTCGCGCTCGATTATCGCGAAGGGCTGGGAGGCGATAGCGTGACGGGTGTGAATATCGCTGCCGATCAGTAAACGTAGCCGGTGATCGCAGTGGCTGTTTTCAAGCGTACTCTCGACATACAGGTTCGGATCGTCATGGCGTAATTCGCACGTCAGAAGAAGGGATAGCGGCGTTCGGGCGGTATCCTGACGGCCTGCGAGATCCTGCGGAAGATGCATCGTGGCTTCGACGACCAGCTTTTCGACAAGCGGCGTTTTCAGGCACTCGACGAGCGTAAAATGGGAACAGCGCGTCGGCGCGTCGCCCGCAAGCGGCGAGAAATCGTAGCTGTCGCCCGCGTCCGCGCAGTCTTCGAGGGTAAAGAAAGAGGGGATGCGTCTGCCGCTGCGCTTGTCTTTCAGGGTAAGCGTTCCGGCATCCAGCGACAGCCGATAATGCGTATTCTCTATCTCGCTGCCCTTTACCTGTTCAGGCTGGCGGAACGGTGCAGGGTTATCTTCCACGTTAACGGCGATATAGCCGACCGACGGCAGAACCGGGGTCTGCACCGCAACCTGCCAGCGGAAGTAAGGGGGAAGGGGCGTTTCACACTCGCCTTCGGCGCTAAGGGAGATCGCCGTTCCGCCGGGCAACACGTCTCTTTTCAGGACGTCGAAGGGGAGGGTCTGCCCCTGATACGTCAGCGCGATATTGTCAGCGCGGCTATAAAGCGTGGCTTTCACCACGCGCTGCGTTTGCGTGGCCAGCGGGTTGAAAATCATCACGTCGCCTTCCCGAGCGCAGGTAGCAGCCAGGGTTTTCACCACCAGATTCCACAGGCTGTGGCACAGCTGTTCGGTTTGCTCCAGCCGATGCAGAATGTCGCGGTTGGTGGCATCGCTGTTACAGCCGCCGATGGAGTCATGGGCATGGCTTCGCAACAGCTTCTTCCAGAGCGTATCGACCACTGACAGGTTGACCGGGATCCCCTGATGACGCGCCATGGCGATTGTCGGCTCAAGCTGCCGCAGGATGAACTGCTCAACGTCATCATTTTTCTTTTTGATGTCGTAGCGCACGGAGCCGATCGTTTTATGGATGCGGGTGTAGCGCGGCGATTTCAGCTCTCCTTCCCAGCGTTCAAACTGCTCACGCTGCGCGCGCAGAATGTCGACGTAGCGCTCCAGCGAACTGATAACGTAACGGTCCTCGTCCGGGGACTGTGCGCTGGCGACCTGCAGGATTTTCGGCAGCGCCGGGTCGATGCTGACCTGATCGCCGCCGCAGGGCAGCAGCAGGTCGTTTATTCCGGCCCGCGAGCGCAGGAGATTGACCATCGGATAGATTTTACCCTGCAGATGGCAGGGCTCCGAACGCATGTTTTTAGCCGCGCCATAGCCGAGCGCCATGGCGCAGGCGATAACGGTCGCCCCTGACGGCGCGCGCCAGAGGAACTGGCTGCTTTTAGCGTGCCTGTCGTGATCGATACCGCGCCAGAAGACGATGTTGTCGAGATTGCAGCCCTGCAAAATGGTGGGCATCTGCGCATTGTGGCCGAAGGTATCCGGAAGATACCCAACCTGCATGGCGTGCCCCAGCTTACGGGCGGCGAAGATGCCGTACTTCAGGTTGCGGATAATCGATTCGCCATGCACATTGTAGGTGTCCGTCTGGGTATACCACGGCCCCACGAAAATCCTTTTCTCTCTGACCAGCGTTTCCAGCCTGGTGCGATAATCAGGATTGACGGCGAGAAAGTCCTCCACCACCGCCATCTGTCCGTCAAGGTGATAGCAGCTGTAGGCCGGGTCCTGCTCCAGCGTATCGATGACGTCCGCAAAGTTATATGACGCCAGCACCATGCTGTCCTGACGGGTGAAATACCACTCCTGATCCCAGTGCGTGTGGGCAATGACGTGGATCTGATTCATGACGTTCCCCTTACCTGGCGTTCTTTGGGCTGACGTAAAGCACGCCCAGGGCGCAAATCAGTGCGCCAATAAAGACGCTCGCCAGGTAGCCCGCCACGTTGGTTGCCAGCGGCCAGCCCCAGATGGCCGGCAGCGGCAGCGTCTGCTTCACGCCGAGTGCAATGGCGACCAGCGCGCCGGCGACGGCACCGGCCATAAACACCGGGATCAGGCGTGGGTTTTTCAGGATGAACGGGATAGCGCCTTCCGAGATGCCGATAACGCCCAGCAATAGCGAGGTGCTGCCAACGGTTTTCTCTTCCCGGCTGAAGACATCCGGCAGGCCAAAGCGGCCATTGAGGAACGCGGCAAAGCCGACGCCAATAGAGGGGATGACGATCGAGAGTTCGCGGGCGGTTAAATCAAACGTCTCGCTTATGCCATTCAGGCCGAGCGCGACCGAGCCTGCCGCCTTGTTGACCGGGCCGCCCAGGTCGAACGCGGTGCCGGCGGCAATCATCGCGGAATAGAACCCGCGCCCGGTGCCACCCGCCGAGGTAAAAAAGACCACCATCAGCTGGTTAAGCGAGCCAAAAATCGGGTTGATCAAATATTCCATGACCATCACCAGCGTAATGGCGGTGATCAGCGGGACGATCAGCATGGTCTTAATGGTGGTCAGCTGCTGGCGGACGTGAATCGAATCATTGAGCCAGCGCACCAGGTAGCCCACAAAAAAGCCAATGCCGATCGCGCCGAAAAAGCCGGACGGCATAAAGCCTTCGATATCAAAGAAGCGCTTGTAGACTTCATCGGACATAATGCCGCCGATAAGCCCGGGGATCAGCGCCGGTTTGCCGGCAATGGAAAACGCCAGATACATGGCGAAAACCGGATACATGAACTTAATGGTCATAAAGCCCACTTTATCCAGCACGCTGAACGGCGAATGTTCAATGTTAATAAACTGGCCGGTAATTTTAGCCGTTGCCATCATCAGACCGCCCATGACCACCACCGGCAGCATATAGCTGATGGCCGCCATGATATGGCCGATGAAAATCTGTAAGCCGAACGCTGGAGTTCGTCTTCATGTACGACCGTGGTGACGTTTTTTTCCATGGCCAGCGCCTGACGCAGATAGCGATCGGTATGCTTGATCAGCTCTTGCGTACGGGTCTGAAGGTGGGGAATGTTTTCAAAGCGTTCGGCATCCTGAATGGGGACGTCGGTTGCCAGAATAATGGCCGTGGCGGAGGCGATATCCTGCTTCGTTAAGCGGTTTTTAACGCCGTCGCTGCCCTGCGTTTCAACCTTTACCTCGATGTTGTGCGCTTTAGCCCATGCAATAATTTTATTCGCCGCCATAAAGGTATGTGCAATGCCCGTCGGGCAGGCCGTTACCGCGACAACTTTTTGTTTCGTCATTGTCATAATTCCCTGGATGTGAAAACAGGGAAAGTATAAAGAGAACCTAAAACAGTTTTTAACGTTTGCTAATACTAATTACGTATCGTGATACGCGTAAATGCAATGTGTGAAGCGCCTTCCAGTGACTATTTTCCTGGTATGTTAATATCATGCCGGGATTAAACAGGGTGTAATATATGAATTCATTCCAGGGAAGTGAACGCTTGATATTTGAATACATTCAGCATCACGCGTGTAATATTTCTAATATATCGGCAAAAGAGATTGCCCGTGATACCTTTACAACGACGACATCCGTTAATCGTGTGTGTAAAAAAATGGGGTATAAAAGCTATACCGAGCTTCGGTATCGTTTTTTACGCGATCACTTTACCCCTGCGCCTGTAGTGCCCGACGCGGGTCCGCAGGCGGACGACATTGTGGCGGAGGTGTCCAGGCTGCTCACCCATTCCAGCCATATCTATCTGTACGCACGGGGCGCCTCGCTTACCAGCCTCAACTACCTGTCGCGTTTTTTATCGCTGGCGAGCCTGCCGCATCTTATTTTGAATGACATGCACCAACTGACACGGGTATCGAAGGGGACGCTGGTGCTGATCAGTAAATCCGGGGAGACGCAGTCGCTGATAGAAATGGCGCGAAACGCGCTGCGCAAAGGCTTAAAGATTATTGCGATTACCCGCCAGGGGTCGACGCTGGCGTCGATCTCAACGCTATGCTGGCCGTTACCGATCGACATTAACGCGGTATCGCTGTATCAGCGGGAGGGCCAGCTTGAACTGTTAAGCGCCGTGGACCGTATCGGCTGCCGGCTGCTGCAGCACGATACGGTGTAGTCAGGCCGTCAGAGCTGCTTCACTATCCCCAGACGCACGGCATAATCATTTTCATGGTTGCCGTCATCGTTGATATAGGTTTTATCCAGCGATACAAGCTCGACGTAAGGCGTCCAGCCATCGTCGAGCTTGTAGTTGAACGCGACGGTATGCTCCCAGTAGGTATCATCCCCGGTTCCCTGATCGACATTATCCTGCCAGCGGAAGCGCGGGTTGTAGGACATACCGAATTTTCCAATGTTGTACGCGAACCAAATATCGAACTGATGTGACTGGCGGCGGGTGTAGCCGCTGCCGTCGAGTTCTTTGTCGCTGTGCGCGTCATTGACGGTGTTATAACGGTAACGGGCGGAGAGGTTCAGACCGTTATCGAACGCTTTCCACCCCTGAATGAAGGGGCGGTAATGGGTATTGCTGGCGGTGAAAACCGTCACTATGCCAGGCGCTACGGCGAAGCCATTGCCCAGATCGAAGCGCCAGCGCGTTTCGATCTCCTGCGCCGCCTCCGTTAACCCTTTATCGTCGGAATTATATCGGTCGGTATCACCAAAAAAGGTGTCGTTGTGGTTTTGTGCGGCTTCAACGGAGAAGTAAAAACCGTTATTCGCCTGATGCATGACCTTAATACGAGAATCATTTACGTCTGAGCGCGTATTATGACCAAAGCGAAGGTCGACGGACGTATTTCCGCACCATCCCTGTGTGCTTAATAATAATGCGCTAATACACGTTGCTTTAATAATTGTCTTTTTCATAATGTCCTGCCGAGGTTATTTAATTGGCAGGGCTATTTTTATTTTGGGTATGCCGTGATGTAAAAGTTATCGTCGTACATTTAGCGTATCGCTAAACATAAAAAAGGAGATACAGCATGCTGTATCTCCTGACGTTTATTCCTGCACCCACCAGATGGCTTCAAACGGGCGCAAGAGCAGCGTATCGGGGCTGGAGGGGACGTCCTCATAGTTGCTGAGTGCGACCTGCCATTCGCCCTGTACCGGGTCCGGCTGCCACTGCTGGCGCTCGCGGCTCAGGTTCGCCACCACCATCAGCGTCTGGCCCTGCCACCGGCGGCGATAGCACCACAGGGAAGAGTGTTCAGGGAGCAGATCGTCGTAATCCCCCCACGTCAGCACCGGCAGGGTTTTACGCAGGCTAATCAGCGACCGATAGGTGTAGAACACTGAATCCGGGTCGTCCAGCGCCGTACGGGCATTCACGGTTTCGTAGTTATCGCAGACGCCAATCCACGGCTCGCCCTCGGTAAAGCCCGCATTGTGCGACGCGTCCCACTGCATCGGCGTGCGGCCATTGTCGCGAGATTTACTCGCCAGAATCGCCAGTAATTCATCCGGCTCGCGGCCGCTGGCGCGCAGTTCGGCGAACATGTTCAGGCTTTCCACGTCGCGGTAGTCGGTGATGCGGCTGAAGTGCGGGTTGGTCATCCCCAGCTCTTCGCCCTGATAGATATACGGCGTGCCCTGCATGCCGTGCAGCACCATGCCGAGCATCTTTGCAGCGTGAACGCGGTGTTCCCCTTCGTCACCAAAGCGCGACACGATGCGCGGCTGGTCGTGGTTACACCAGAACAGCGCGTTCCAGGCTTTGTTGTGCATCCCCTGCTGCCAGTGGCGGAAAAGGGTTTTCAGCGCCACGAAGTCCGGCTTCGCCTTCGTCCACTTTTCGCCGCCGGGGTAGTCCACCTTGAGATGGTGGAAGTTAAAGGTCATCGACAGCTCGCGCCCGTCGAGCGACGCGTACTGCTGGCAGTTTTCCAGCGAGGTTGACGACATCTCGCCCACCGTCATCAGGTTGCGCGGGGTAAAGACGTCCCGGCTCATCTCCTGAAGATATTCGTGGATGCGCGGCCCGTCAGTGTAGAAGCGGCGACCGTCGCCAAGGGTGTCGTCCGGGAAATCCTGATCTTTAGAGATGAGGTTAATCACGTCCAGACGCAAGCCGTCCACGCCGCGATCGGCCCAGAACTCGCACACCTTTTTCAGCTCTTCGCGCACCGCCGGGTTTTCCCAGTTGAGGTCCGCCTGCTCCGGGGCGAAGAGGTGCAGATAATACTGCTCGCTCTCGGCGTGCCAGCGCCAGGCGTTGCCGCCAAACTTGGAGCGCCAGTTGTTGGGGAGCTGCTCCGGCGTGCCGTCGCGCCAGATGTAGAACTGGCGGTACGGGCTCGCTTTGTTCAGCGACTCGCGGAACCAGGCGTGCTGCGTGGAGGTGTGGTTAAACACCATATCCAGCACGATGCGAATGCCGCGTTCGTGCGCCCTGGCAACCAGCTCGTCAAAGTCATCCAGCGTGCCAAAGGACGGGTCGATGGCGGTGTAATTCGCCACGTCGTAGCCGTTATCCACCTGCGGGGAGATATAAAACGGCGTCAGCCAGATGGCGTCGATGCCGAGGGTTTTCAGGTAGTCCAGACGCTGGGTCACGCCGCGCAGATCGCCGGTGCCGCTGCCGGTGGTATCCTGGAAACTCTTTGGGTAAATCTGATAGATGACGCCGTTCTGCCACCAGTGAGGAAGGGTATTCATAGTGCGTTCCTGCAAATGCGAAGGGGCGCAACTGCGCCCCGAAAGATGAAGTTAAACAATCTGCAGCGTGCCCTGACGGAACTTACGCTGATAAACCACGGTGGTGAGCGCCATGGGGACGATAATCGCCACCGCCATCGCCAGGGCAAACACCTGCCAGAAAGCGGGCTGGATGGAGAGGATGCCCGGCAGGCCGCCGACGCCAATCCCGTTCGCCATCACGCCGTTCAGGCCGCACAGCAGGCCCGCCAGGCCGGAGCCGATCATCGCGCAGAGCATCGGGAAGCGGTATTTCAGGTTGATACCGTACATCGCCGGTTCGGTCACGCCGAGGTAGGCGGAGATGGCCGCCGGAACGGAGATCTCACGCTCGTTGTGCTTACGGCTGACGATGATGATGCCCGTAACCGCAGAGGCCTGCGCAATGTTAGACAGGGCGATAATCGGCCAGACCGGCGTGCCGCCGAGGCTCTGGATCATCTGCATATCGATGGCCAGCGTTGTCTGGTGCACGCCGGTGATCACCAGCGGGGCATACAGGAAGCCAAACAGCGCGGCACCAATCGGGGCGAAGCTGCCGGTCATTAGATGACGCACCGCGAAGGCCACGCCGTCGCCGATCATGCGGCCAAACGGACCGATAAAAGCGTGCGCCAGGAAGACGGCGAGGATCAGCGAGCAGACCGGCACCACCACCAGGTAGAGGTAATCCGGCACGATGCGCTTCAGGCGCGTTTCAATAAAGCCCAGCGCCAGACCCGCCAGCAGGGCCGGAATGACCTGCGCCTGATAGCCCACTTTGGCGATGGTAAACAGGCCGAAGTTCCACACTTCCGGCACCTGCTGACCAAGTAAGTAAGCGTTCATTAACTGCGGAGACACCAGCGTGACGCCCAGCACGATACCGAGAATCGGCGTACCGCCCATCTTGCGCACCGCGGACCAGCAAATCCCCACCGGCAGATAGAAGAAGATCGCTTCGCCTATCAGCCACAGGAAGTCATAGATGGTTTTCAGCGCCGGATACATCTGCGCCAGGGTTTTGCCGTCACTCATCGGCACGTCGCCGATGACGTTACGGAAGCCTAAAATTAAGCCCCCGCTGATCAGCGCCGGCAGCAGCGGGAAGAAGATCTCCGCGAAGTGGGAAATCAGCTGCTCGTGCCACTTCATATTCTGGCGCGCGGCCCTCTTCGCCTGCTCTTTATCGGCAGAAGAGTGCCCGGTTGTCGCCAGCAGAGCCTGATAGTAATCGCCCACTTCGGTACCAATAACCACCTGGAACTGCCCGGCGTTGGTGAAGCAGCCTTTGACCATGGAAAGCTCTTCAATCGCCTTCGGGTCGGCTTTGGCCGGATCGTTCAGCACGAAGCGCAGGCGGGTAATGCAATGGCTGACGGTGGCGATGTTTTCGCGGCCGCCGACCAGGACGATCAGCCGATCGATATCTGCTTGTTTGACTTTACTCATCATGAAACCTCATGACAGATGTTGAGGGGGGTAATGACCTGAGCGCAAGCCTACTCCTTCAGCGTGACGGCGAAAATGGGAACGTTCCCGAAATCGGGCGAAGATCACAATAAACAATTCAGAGGGGTTATGAGAGACGGGCTGGAATCACGATCTGGCGCGGCTCGCTCCGCCCGTTGATCTGCTCGATCAGCTGCGCGGCGGCCTGTCTGCCGGACTCGGCGTAGCCCGGGTCAACGGTGATGATCTCCGGGTGCAGAAACTTCATTAGCGGCGTGCTGCCGACGCTTGCCACCTGCAGGCTATCGACGCGCTGCTCCTGCAGATATTTGCTGGCACCCAGCGCAAGGGTATCTGTGGCGCATACCAGCGCGGTGGTCTGAGGCGTCAGGACGCTGGCGACCTGCTCGTAGCCCTGCTTCATGCCCAGACCCGGCAGGGAGGCCACGGCAGGGAGATTGTGCTTTTTGCAAAAGGCCAGATAGGCCTCGTGGCGGCGCTTGCCGGTGGTCACGTCCGCGTGCGGCACGCCCAGATAGCTGATGTGGCGGTGGCCTTCTTCGTACAGGCGCTGCATCAGGGTGATAATCGCCCCCTCATCGTCATAACAGACGGAGGCAAAACCGTGGGCATCGCGCGCCAGCAGCACCAGAGACGGCTGCCAGTGTTTCAGCATCTCCTCGTCAATGCCGGTAAAACCAAACAGCACCACGCCGTCAATGTTGCGCCGCTGGAGCATGCCGAGATGTTCTTCCACCAGCTGTGGCGAGAACTGGCTCTCCATCATGATCGGGTCATAGCCCTGCTCGTAGAAGGCAGGCAGCATGGTCTGTACGGCAAGGTTCTCTGAGAGTGAATCCAGACGCGAAACAATGATCGCAACCACTTTATCGCTCTGCCCGCGCATGGCGCGCGCGGAGCGGGAAGGGGAAAAACCGTGCTGATTCATGACCGCCTCAACGCGTTCGCGGGTGCGTTCGCTGACACCACTTTCGTTGTTCAGCACGCGCGACACGGTGGATTTCCCCACGCCGCTTAAACGCGCGATGTCTTTAATCGTAAGGCGGTTCTGCATGCTGTTTTCCCTGTAACAACGACAAAATGGTCAATTGAGCCTAATGCTATAGCGCGATTTCGCTATGGGCAAAGTCTGGTTTACGTACTGTTTATTTGCAGGCGCGTATAATACCGCCCGAATCGCCACAAAGGGTACGCTTAAATCCTTATACTGCGCGGCGACACCCTGTTTTTTTACTTACCGGAGGCTTTATGGATCCCGATCCCACACCTCTCCTGAACGGGAGAACACGTTCTTTCCGGTAAGCCAGCTTTTTGCTGTCTCACCGGTATGTGAGGCAGCAACGTCCTAAACGTTCCTGCTTGAAAAATTGAGTGCCTGACAGGTACGGCTTTGCCACGCCTGGAGGGAATGCTGCGTCCGCCTGGCGGATGCGGAGGAATGTCTATGTTTAAAAATATCACCCGGCAGCTGCAGGCGCTGCTGAGCCGCCACCTGCCACACCGTCTTGTTCAGCGCGACCCGCTGCCCAATGCCAAAAACATGGCGGGGGCGGCAATCCCCGCGTCCCTGACCGAACGCTGCCTGAACGTGGCGGCGATGGATGAAAACGAAGTCTGGCGCGCCTTTGGCGGTCACCCGGAAGGGCTGAACGCGTCTGAAGTGGAAAAAATCCGCGCCGTGCACGGCGATAACCAGATCCCGGCGCAGAAGCCCTCTCCGTGGTGGGTGCACCTGTGGCTCTGCTACCGCAACCCGTTCAACCTGCTGCTGACCGTGCTCGGCATTATCTCTTACGCGACGGAAGATCTGTTCGCCGCGGGCGTGATTGCCCTGATGGTGGGCATCTCCACGCTGCTGAACTTCATTCAGGAAGCCCGCTCCACCAAAGCGGCGGACGCCCTGAAGGCGATGGTCAGCAACACCGCGACCGTCTCGCGCGTGATTAACGATCTCGGCGAAAACGCCTGGCTGGAACTGCCTATTGACCAGCTGGTACCGGGCGACCTGGTGAAGCTGGCGGCGGGAGACATGATCCCGGCGGATTTACGCATCATCCAGGCGCGGGATCTGTTCGTGGCGCAGGCCTCCCTGACCGGAGAATCCCTGCCCGTTGAAAAGGTGGCGCGCAGCCGCGACCCGCAGCAGATGAACCCGCTCGAGTGCGACACCCTGTGCTTTATGGGCACCACGGTTGTGAGCGGCACCGCGCAGGCGATTGTGACCGCCACCGGGGGCAACACCTGGTTTGGACAGCTTGCCGGGCGCGTCAGCGAGCAGGAGAGCGAGCCGAACGCCTTCCAGAAAGGGATTGGCCGCGTCAGCATGCTGCTGATCCGCTTTATGATGGTGATGACGCCAATCGTGCTGCTGATCAACGGCTACACCAAGGGCGACTGGTGGGAGGCGGCGCTGTTTGCGCTCTCCGTCGCTGTCGGCCTGACGCCGGAAATGCTGCCGATGATTGTCACCTCCACGCTGGCGCGCGGGGCGGTGAAGCTCTCTAAACAGAAAGTGATCGTCAAGCACCTCGACGCCATTCAGAACTTTGGCGCAATGGACATCCTCTGCACCGACAAAACCGGCACCCTGACGCAGGATAAAATCGTGCTGGAGAACCACACCGATATCGCCGGTAAAACCAGCGAGCGCGTGCTCTACAGCGCGTGGCTGAACAGCCACTACCAGACCGGGCTGAAAAACCTGCTCGACGTGGCGGTGCTGGAAGGCGTGGACGAGGAGGCCGCCCGCACGCTCTCCGGCCGCTGGCAGAAGGTGGACGAAATCCCGTTCGACTTTGAGCGCCGCCGCATGTCGGTGGTGGTGAGCGAGCAGCCGGACGTGCACCAGCTGATCTGCAAAGGCGCGCTGCAGGAGATCCTGAACGTCTCCACGCAGGTGCGCTATAACGGTGAGATTGTCCCGTTGGATGGGACCATGCTGCGCCGCATCAAGCGCGTCACCGATAACCTGAACCGTCAGGGGCTGCGCGTGGTGGCGGTGGCGAGCAAGTTCCTGCCCGCCCGCGAGGGAGACTATCAGCGTATCGACGAATCCGATCTGATCCTTGAGGGTTACATCGCATTCCTCGATCCGCCGAAAGAGACCACCGCGCCGGCGCTGAAGGCGCTGAAGGCGAGCGGTATTACCGTCAAAATTCTCACCGGCGACAGCGAGCTGGTGGCCGCCAAAGTGTGTCACGAAGTGGGGCTGGACGCGGGCGACGTGGTGGTGGGGAGCGACATTGAGCACCTCACCGACGACGAACTGGCGCAGCTTGCCCAGCGCACGACGCTGTTTGCCCGCCTGACGCCGATGCACAAAGAGCGCATCGTCACCCTGCTGCGTCGCGAAGGGCACGTGGTCGGCTTTATGGGGGACGGCATCAACGACGCCCCCGCGCTGCGTGCGGCGGACATTGGCATCTCAGTGGACGGCGCGGTGGATATCGCGCGTGAAGCGGCGGATATCATCCTGCTGGAAAAGAGCCTGATGGTGCTGGAGGAGGGCGTCATCGAAGGGCGCCGCACCTTCGCCAACATGCTCAAGTACATCAAAATGACCGCCAGCTCCAACTTCGGTAACGTCTTCAGCGTGCTGGTGGCGAGCGCCTTCCTGCCGTTCCTGCCGATGCTGCCGCTGCATCTGCTGATCCAGAACCTGATGTACGACGTGTCTCAGGTGGCGATTCCGTTTGATAACGTGGACGACGAGCAGATCCAGAAGCCGCAGCGCTGGAACCCCGCCGATCTGGGGCGCTTCATGCTGTTCTTTGGGCCGATCAGCTCCATCTTCGACATCCTGACCTTCTGCCTGATGTGGTTTGTGTTCCACGCCAACACCCCGGAACACCAGACGCTGTTCCAGTCCGGCTGGTTCGTGGTAGGCCTGCTGTCGCAGACGCTGATTGTGCATATGATCCGCACGCGCCGCATTCCGTTCATCCAGAGCCGCGCCGCCTGGCCGCTGATTGTCATGACGGGCATTGTGATGGCGCTGGGCATCGCGCTGCCGTTCTCGCCGCTGGCAGGCTACCTGCAGCTGCAGGCGCTGCCGCTGAGCTACTTCCCGTGGCTGGTGGCGATCCTCGCGGGCTACATGGTGCTGACGCAGATGGTAAAAGGCATTTATGCGCGTCGGTATGGTTGGCAGTGAGTTTTTCACCCTCTCCCCTTTGGGGGGAGGGGGCCTGGCTTTCCTCCCAAATTCAACAACCTGTGATCTCCGTCGGCGCATTCGCTTGACGACAATTTGAGCGCATGTTAACAGAATGTTTTGCCTTTATACCCTAAATAGTTCGAGTTGCATGAAGGCGGCAAGGGAGTGAATCCCCGGGAGCTTACATAAGTAAGTGACCGGGGTGAACGAGTGCAGCCAACGCACAGGCAACTTGAAGTATGACGGGTATATTTTGCCCGTCAGATAAGGAACATTCATGTTACGGTACAGTCTCTTAACCGCCGGGCTGATGCTCGGCGCCTCTGCCTTTGCCGCCCCGGCAGGCGATCTCCCCTTAATGCCCTGGCCCGCGAAGGTTGAACGACCGACAACCCAGGGCACGCTGGTGCTCAGCAACAACGTATCCATTAGCGTCAGCGGGGACGATCTCGGTGAGGCCGTCAACCGCCTGCGCCAGCGCATCGCCCTGCAAACCGGCTGGACGCTTCAGCCGCAGGTCGACAAGCCTGAAAAGCCGACCATCCGCATCGCCATCGCTAAAAAGGTGAAGCCGCAGCCGCTGCCGGACAGCGATGAAAGCTACAAGCTAACGGTGGATGCCAACGGCGTAAACATCTCCGCCAACACCCGCTTCGGCGCGCTGCGCGGCATGGAAACCCTGCTCCAGCTGATGCAGAACGGCGCGGAAAACACCTCGCTGCCGTGGGTCACCATTGAAGATTCCCCGCGCTTCCCGTGGCGCGGGCTGCTGCTCGACTCGGCGCGCCACTTTATTCCGCTGCCGGATATCAAACGTCAAATCGACGGCATGGCCGCGGCAAAGCTCAACGTCCTGCACTGGCACCTGACCGACGATCAGGGCTGGCGCTTCAGCTCAAAGCGCTACCCTAAGCTGACGCAGCTCGCCAGCGACGGGCTGTTCTACACGCCTGAACAGATGCGCGAGGTGGTGCGTTACGCCACCGAGCGCGGTATTCGCGTGGTGCCGGAGATCGACATGCCGGGCCACGCTTCGGCGATTGCCGTGGCCTACCCGGAGCTGATGAGCGCGCCGGGGCCGTACGGCATGGAGCGCAGCTGGGGCGTGCTGAAGCCGGTGCTGGATCCAACAAAAGAGGCAACCTACGCCTTTGCTGACGCGATGGTCAGCGAGCTGGCGGCGATCTTCCCGGATCCGTATCTGCATATCGGCGGCGATGAGGTGGACGACAGCCAGTGGAAAGCGAACCCGGCGATCCAGAACTTCATGCGCGACAACAGGCTGGCGGACAGCCACGCGCTGCAGGCGTATTTCAACCGCAAGCTGGAGACGATCCTTGAGAAGCACCACCGGCAGATGGTCGGCTGGGACGAGATCTACCATCCCGACCTGCCGAAAAGCATCCTGATCCAGTCCTGGCAGGGGCAGGACGCGCTGGGGCAGGTGGCGCAGAACGGCTACAAAGGCATTCTCTCGACGGGCTTCTATCTCGACCAGCCTCAGTCCACCGCCTATCACTACCGCAACGAAATCGTGCCGCAGGGCTTAAACGGTGTGGATGTAATAGCGGACACCGACAGCGCCCAGAGCTGGACCTTCTCCATGCCGCGCCTGAAGGGCAAGCCGGTAGAGGGGAGCTTTACGCTGGTAAAAGGGGATGCCGGCTGGCGCGGATTTATTGATTTTGCCGGGAAATCCCGCCGCGCGGTGGAAAACATTCAGTGGCGCGACGACAACCAGGTGACCTTTACCGTCGACACCTGGATGGGCGAAACGCGCCCGGTGGTAAACGTTGATAACGACAAACTCACCGGCTATTTCCTGGTGGGGAACACCCGCTACCCGATTAGCGGCGCGCGTCTGGACGACGTGCCGAAAGGCACCCCTCCGGTCGTGCCGGACGTGACGAATCAGGCCAACCTGCTCGGCGGCGAAGCCGCGCTGTGGGCGGAAAACCTGGTCGCGCCGGTGCTGGATATCCGCCTGTGGCCGCGCGCCTTTGCGGTGGCGGAGCGGCTGTGGTCCGCGCAGGACGTCAACGACGTCGATAACATGTATACCCGCCTGCAGGCGATGGACAGCTGGTCGACGGTGTCCGTCGGGCTACAGCAGCATACCCAGCAGCAGGTGCAGTTCACGCGCCTCGCGAACAGCGCCGACACCCTGCCGCTGCAAATACTCGCCCAGGCGCTTGAACCGGCCCAGTATTACACCCGCCAGCACCTGAAGTTCCAGGCTGGAAACTACCACCAGTTTGAGCCGCTTAACCGCCTTGCGGATGCGCTGAACGCCGAAAGCGCCACCGTGCGCCAGATGCAAAAATGGGCCGATCGTCTGGTGAGCGACGCGGAAGACACGGAAAGCGCCGACGCCCTGCGCCACGTCTTTAACCGCTGGCAGAGCAACACCAGCGACGCGCTGGCGCTAAGCGGAAACAGCTATCAGCTGAAGGCCATTAAACCGGTGATTCAGGAAGTCGACAAGCTTTCGTCGATTGGCCTGCGGCTCACCGACCTGGTGGCGCGTCAGGGCACGCTGGATGACAAAGAGATCGCCTCGATCCAGAGCGAGCTGAATAACGCGGCGAAGGTGCAGGACGAGGTGGTGATTGCGGCGGTGTATCCGCTGGAGACGCTGCTGAGGGCGACGCGGAATCAGTAGCCCCTCACCTTAACCCTCTCCCCAAAGGGGAGAGGGAACCGATCGAGCCGCTCGCCCCTATGGGGAGAGGGGGTGGGGTGAGGGGACTAGTTCTTCAACACCCACGCCTCTTTCCAGTGTGCGCCAACGCCCGGCTCAAACTGGGTTGCAAACTGGCTCCACTGCACGCAGTAGCCGCTGTACGGGAAAGGCTTACACTCGTAGGTCTTACCGTCTTTAGGCTGTAACACTACGGTGCCCGCTTTGTACGACGCGATGCTGTCCGGGAAGATATAGTCATGCTGACCGGTGCCGTCTGCGGCGGCATCGCCTTCCAGCATCAGGTTCAGCACGTCCTGGGCGAACAGCGTGCCGTCTTTATTGGTCGCGTAGTATTTCAGCATGTGGTGGCCCGGCGTCACGTCATTCAGGGTCATGGTCACGTCCTGGCTGGCGTTGTTCATGTCCTGCTTCAGGTAGCCTTTTTCCGCACCGCTGTGGTTCATCACGTGCGCTTCAAGGTTCACGTCGCCTTTGGTGTTCACGTGGAAGGTGACGGTTGCCTTGCCGTTCTCGATTTTGCCGTACTGCAGATTAGAAACGGCGATAGTTTCATGCACTTCCGCTTTCTGCTCTTCGTACGAGATCGCAACGGACCGCAGGGCGCTGCCGTCTTTGACGAAGACGCTGTTTGCCCCGTGGATCGGGCTGATTTCACCCGCTTCATCCTTCACGCCGACGCGGACGTCGCTGTGCGCGGCGTTGATCTTCTGCGCCAGATCGTATGACCACTGGTTCGCATCCCCCTGGGCAGCAGAACTAATGGTCATCTCGGTGCGCATGGCGGCAACTTCGCCGTTGGCATTGAAGAAGCGTGCGATGACTTTATCGCCTGCGTTCAGGTTATTCCCGGCAATCTGTCCGCTCAGCGTTTTGCTCCACTCGGACACCGCCGCAGGCGTGTCGTCCGGGGTCACGTTGCCGCCGTTACCGAAATCAACGTCAATGGCCTGATAGAAACTGTTTGCGGTATCCGCAATTTCCCACACGCCATAAATTACCTGATAGCCCGTACGCTCGGGCACGTTACAGGCCATGGATTTCGTCATCGCCGGTGCCTGACCGTTCCCGTTAATGGTACAGAACGGGGTTAATTCAAACTGGTCGCGGGTCAGGGGCTTATTTGGGTCCCAGTTTTGTTTGGTGATGTAATAACGCCAGTTGGTGGTTTTATGCGGCGCGGTATGGTGCCAGACAAATTCATGCGGGCCTGCCGTTATGGGGGTTTTGGTCCAGGCGTTCAGGCTCTGCTTATCAAGCTGGGAGTAGTTGGCAATGCCGGCGCTGGCGAGCTGGCCGTCGGGCGGCATCGCGCCGGTCGGCAATCCGGAAGCTTTTTCTACGCTCTGCGGTTCGTACTGAACGGAGCCGCAGTCAATATTCTGACCGAGCTTACACATATAAGCGCGGCTGGCGGGGGATTCAATATATCCGTGTGCAAGCGCTGAAGAAGCAGCCGTTAATGTGGCAACGGCCAGCGCAATTTTAGAGAGTTTCATTCTACGTCCATTAATTAGAATATAACAAGGCAGCGCCAGTCTATTAATGGAGTAGGGGAAGCGTCATTTCCTGGAGAGAGTAAAAATGGTCGAAATAAAAAAGGCAGCCTCAGCTGTAATGCCGATCAGTTAAGGATCGGTTGACCGATCCAGTGGCTGTGTAAGAATCCGGAAATGCTTACCCGTTTCCGGATTTTTTTATGCACATTGGACAGGCTCTTGATCTGGTATCCCGTTACGATTCTCTGCGTAACCCTCTGACTTCTTTGGGCGACTGTCTGGACCCGGAACTGATTTCCCAATGTCTGACCGAAGCCGGTATCGTCACCCTGCGCAAGCGTCGTCTGCCGCTGGAAATGATGGTCTGGTGCATTGTCGGTATGGCGCTTGAACGTAAAGAACCCCTTCATCAGATCGTGAACCGTCTGGACATCATGCTGCCGGGCAGTCGTCCCTTTGTCGCACCCAGCGCCGTTATCCAGGCCCGACAGAGGCTGGGCAGCGAGGCTGTCCGCCGTGTGTTCACGCAAACAGCACAGCTCTGGCATAACACCACGCCGCATCCGCACTGGTGCGGTCTGACCCTGCTGGCCATCGATGGTGTGTTCTGGCGAACACCGGACACACCGGAAAACGACAGCGCCTTTCCCCGCCAGACGCATGGCGGAAACCCGGCACTCTACCCGCAGGTAAAAATGGTCTGTCAGATGGAACTGACCAGCCATCTGCTGACAGCAGCAGCCTTCGGCACGATGAAAAACAGCGAAAATGAGCTCGCGGAGCAACTGATAGAGCAGACCGGCGATAACACCCTGACGTTAATGGATAAAGGCTATTACTCGCTGGGGCTGCTGAATGCGTGGAGCCAGGCGGGAGAACACCGTCACTGGATGCTCCCTCTCAGAAAGGGAGCACAGTATGAAGAGGTCAGAAAGCTGGGTAGAGGCGACTATCTGGTGAAGCTGAAAACCAGCCCACAGGCACGAAAAAAATGGCCGGGTCTGGGAGATGAGGTGACAGCCCGTCTGCTGACCGTAACGCGCAAAGGGAAAGTCAGCCATCTGCTGACGTCGATGACGGACGCCATGCGCTATCCCGGAGGAGAAATGGCAGACCTGTACAGCCATCGCTGGGAAATAGAGCTGGGGTACAGGGAGATAAAACAAACGATGCAACTGAGCAGGCTGACGCTGAGAAGTAAAAAGCCGGAGCTTGTGGAGCAGGAGTTATGGGGCGTGTTACTGGCGTATAATCTGGTGCGATATCAGATGATTAAAATGGCGGGCCATCTGAAAGGATACTGGCCGAATCAGCTGAGCTTCTCAGAATCATGCGGCATGGTCATGAGAATGCTGATGACACTGCAGGGCGCTTCACCAGGGCGTATCCCGGAGCTGATGCGTGATCTTGAAAGCATGGCGCAACTGGTAAAGTTGCCGACAAGAAGGGAAAGGGCCTTCCCGAGGGTGGTAAAGGAAAGGCCCTGGAGATACCCCACAGCCCCGAAAAAAAGCCAGTCAGT